>NZ_AP026978.1:3715582-4334846 GCF_027924405.1 Nocardia sputorum
CACCGATCATCTTTCGGACTTCGGGCGGCAGGGGGCCACGATGTCGGACGCAGAATTCGCCCTGACGGCATACGATCGTCGCGACTTCCTCAAATACGCGGTGGGTTTCGCGGCAGGCGCGGGTATGGGTTCGGCGCTGCGCCCCGCTGTCGCGGTGGCCCAGCCCACCGGTCCGATCGACGTATTCGTGCTGGACACCATCCGCGCGGTGTGCGTGATGGTGTTCCCTGGCCCCGACGAGTGGTCACGCGTGCAGGGCACACCGCGGCCGGGGCCGGGACCGATCGAGGCAGGCGGCGGCGAGTTCATGGTGGAACTGTTCGATCGCTATCTGGCCGCGGGCGACCAGCTGACCAGGCCGCTGGCCTCGGCGCTCGCGGCGGGAATGAACGATCTGGGTATTCCCGCGCCGCTGCTGCTGGGCGTGTCCGCAGAACAGGGCCGAACCCTCGACCAGGCGCTCGGGTACGCCTATTCCGACCGGGTCCTGCCGTTGTCGGTGCTGGTCGCGCTCGTCCTGACCTTCGGTGCGCTGCTCATCGCGCCCGGAACCGTGATCGGGCCGCTCGGCTCTCCGTTCGCGCGATTGACCCTGCGCGACAAGTGCCGGGTGATCGAACTGATCGAACGGCCGCTGCCGGAGTTGGTCTCGCTCATCGACGGCGGCTTGCCGGGACCGTTGCGTGGCTCGGGTACCGGATTCCTCCGTTTCGCGGGCGGCATCCTGCTGGAGGGCACGGCTTTCGGCGTCCACTCGGAGTTGTCGATGTTCGACCCGGTGACGCGCACCGTCGCGCGGCGACCGCCGTCGTGGGAGCTCACCGGATACCGCCCGGGCGGATTGGTCGAAGGTCATCCGGAGCTGATCGGCTACTACCAGGGCCGCACGGAGGTGCCCGCGTATGCGTGATGTCATCGTGATCGGCGCCGGCGGAGGTGGTCCCGTCGTCGCCGCGGAGCTGGCCGGGCGCGGGCTGGACGTGCTGATGCTGGAGGCAGGGCCGCGGCACGCGGCACCGCGGGAGGAGTGGTCGCACGCGGAGAACGACGCGAACAATCCCAACGACGGCTTTCTGCGGTTCGGACCACAGGATCGCCGCAAACCGGCCTGGTTCCGGGAGTGGGCGAACAATATCTTCGTGTGGGAACTGTCCGGCGTCGGGGGCACCACCGCGCACTATTTCGGCAATTGTCCGCGACCTTTCCCCGGCGTGTTCCAGGGATATTCGGGCCCCGACGCCGCCGCCTACGATCGTCAGCACGAATTCCCTTTCAGCTTCGCGGAGTTCGTGCCGTACTTGGAGTGGGTGGAGGCAACGCTGCCCGTGCAGACGGCGGCGATGGGAACCAAGGAGAGCATCACGTTCCGTGGTTGCGAGAACGTCGGCCTTCCGGTGCAGACCTCGCGCACGACCACCGAGGCATCCTTCCGGCCGCAGCAGAACGCCATTCTGCAACCGGGCGGATACGCCGGGCGCAGCGACCGCACCGAGTTGCTGACCTACCCGGCCGCCACCGGCTGCACCTTCTGCGGGCACTGCTTCCAAGGCTGCTACGAGCCCGTCCACGCCCCGCGCAACCTGTTCGCCAAACGCTCGACCGACAACAGCTATGTGCCGCTGGGGTTGGCCGCCGATGCGGTCCGGCCCGGCGGCAGGCCGGTCGAATTACGCGCCGACTCGTTCGTGCGGTCGATCAACTGGGAGGAGCGCGGCGGCGAGGTGGTGGCGACCGGCGTCAGCTGGCGCGAGAACGGCACCGGCGCGGAATTCACCGAGGACGCGCACGTGGTGGTGCTGGCAGGCGGAACGACCCAGAGCCCGCGGCTGTGGCTCAACAGCGGGCTGCCCAACCCCAACGACTGGGTGGGACGCGGGCACACCGACCACTTCCTCGACTGGGTCATCGGCAGTTTCGACGACTACACCGGCAACTCCAAGGGAGCCAACTCCTCGGCCCGCATCGACTTTCCCGGGCGCGGCGGCATCGAGAACGTCGGCCTGACCCCCGCGATCCAGGCGTTCACGATGTGCCTGTCCGACAGCGGGATCAGAGGTGTGTACGACAACGGCCGCGGTCCGTCCGGCCCCTGGGACGGGCCCGCGGGCCGCATCGTCGGCGAGGAACTGATCGAATTGCTGACCGACGGCATCGACCATCTGCTCAACTTCCTCGTGCTCACCGATGACCACGTCGAGCCACGCAACCGGATCACCCTGTCGCTGTTTCCCGCCGACGAGAACGGCGCGCCCGCCAAGATCGACGTGGCACGGCGGCAGCGCAAGCCGCAGACCATCGCGAACCGGGAGTTCATGGCCGCGCGGGCGGCCGAGATCATGCGCGCGGCCGGCGCCAGGAAGGTGTATCGGATGGACTGGGCGCCGCTGCTGCTCCACGTGCACTCCTCGATGCGGATGGGCGCTTCCCCGACCGACTCCGTGCTCGACCCCGACGGGCAGGCGCGCTGGGTCAAGCGGCTGTTCGTCGCCGACAACTCCGCGCTGCCCAATTCCCTCGGCGGCCCCAATCCGACCTTGTCGTGCCAGGCGCTCGCCACTCGGACCGCCGAGAAGATCTTCAGCGCCTACTTCGGCGGGGACACCTGGGTCGACAAGGAGTCGCCGGTGGTGACCACCGACCCTCGTATCACGGCCCGCATGGACCGACTGGGGTTGTGAGAGCCGTCCTCAGTTGATGTCGATCGTGCCGTCGAACACCGCCGGGGTCGGGCCCGGCTGGCAGTCCCGGAACGTGTTCGTCGGCATGGGCGCGCCGTAGCCGATCATGTTCGGCGCACCGTTCCGGCCCTTCGTGACGGTGACCTGGATCGCCATCTCATCCGGCGCGAACAGCATGACCGGCTGCGAGGTCGTGATCGGGTAGACCAGGGACACCGTGTCGCCGACGACCCGCAGGCAGGTGACGGGGCCGGTGACCTTCAGCGGTAGCGGGGCGTTGCCGAACTGCCCGGTAGCGGCATAAGTGCCGGTCGCGGGACCGTCGCCCTGCGCCTGCGCCTCGACGTGCAGCACGCTGAGGCCCATCACCTGCATATTGCCGTTGATCGAGACACTGGCCGGCGCTGCCGCCGCCGGTCCGGCCGCCATAACCGCCGCCGCCCCGGCCAGCGCCACGCACGCGGCGATGCGAGTCGGTCCAGTCATTCATCCCACCTCCTACGGTCGTCGGACATGCCCGCCGATTACCCGATACGGGAGCGCTCACGCCAGACTGATCAGGACTTCCGCACGGTCCGCCCGTTCGATACCGCGCGCCGGCCGTCAGGCACCGGTGCGCGCCGCTAGGCGGCACCCAGCCCGACCAGCCGCCGGGTGTCACGTCGCTCGGTGAGCGGGTGAGTATGCGAAGTGCACGGCGGACCACTCGGCCGCCGCGCCCGGCCGGTGGCACCCGACGCCGAGGCGTGCGCTCGCCGACCACGTCCCGGCGCCCGGCCACGGGCTGACGATCTGGTCGCCGGGGCCGATCGTGCGCGAACGACAGTCTCGGCGTGCCCGACATCTGGGTTGTGCCACAGGGCAGAGCGTTCCGGTTTTGGGAACTCTCGTAAGCCGTTTCGCGGACGTTGACAGCCGATAGGGCCCACCATAAGTTTCATCGCGCCGACGTGGAAGTGTCGGCGATGCAGCTTGCTCCGCTGTCGTGCCGAGAGGTCGTCGATGTCGACACAATCGTTGGGGGGCCACGGTCGGTTCCTGAGACATCGTCACGATGTCCCCCGTTTCCTGAGATCCGCCCTTGTGACCACCGCCCTGGTCGTCGCGGCCGCCGCACCGAGCGCTACCGCGCAGCCGATCGACATGGAACGCACCGAGATCGCGGTGGTTTCCTCGTCGCCGATCTCTTCGGTGGCGGAATCCGTGGTGAGCCTGCGCATTCCGCTGCCGGAGTCCGCCGGGCCGCATCCGGCCGCTTGTGATCGGCTGTCGTACCTGCGTTACCGGGATGGCGCGGGCCCCGCGCGCTCGGCGGACGCCGACGCGGTTCTGGTGGCGCAGCCGGGGATCTTCGAAGGCGCCGGCGCGTTCGACAGCGTCGCGCGCAATACGGTCGCCGCGGCGGCGCAACTCGGCCGCCATGTCGAGTTCTGGGCCTTGGATCGCCGCTCCAACTGCTTGGAGGATCATCTCGGCAGGCGGGCCGGGTTGACCGCGAACGACGTGCACCTCGCCGTCGACTACTACTACCGCGGCGCGGATGTCGACGGCAGGCGCTTCGGCGGCGTGGTGCCGAACGACCAGCTCGGGTGGCTCGGTCATCTCGGTGTCGCGCAAACGGTGCAGGACCAATTCGATCTGCTGGCCGCCGAGCTGCCGGATCCGGCGCTGCGGAAGCGGAAGACGCTGTGCGGCGGCCATTCCCTGGGTGGAGTCCTCACCGCGTTCTTCGCCGAATGGGATTTCGGCGGCGCCGCGGGCGCCGACCAGTGCGCCGGCTATTTCGCCCTGGACTCCTCCATCGACACCTCGCTGTCCGCGCTCAACGGCATCCCCGACATCATCGACCTCTCCCTCGGCGGCATCGGCGCCACCGCGGTCGAGGCCGCGCTCGACGGAGGCGCGCTCCCCCGGGTGCTGGCTCTGCCCGCGGTCATCAACCCGGAGACGATGAATCTGCTCGGAATAGCCGGGCTGGCAGCCTATCTGGCGCCCGACGCCGAGTCCGATCTGGCGCGGTACGTGCCCGGCAGCCTCAACCAGGAAACCACCTACCGCGTCCTGCTGTCGCGCGATGCGGCGGCCGCCGCGACCGGCTCGCCGTCGGTCCGTGATTTCCGGATCACCAATGCCGCCGCGCTCGGAGCGTTCCTCGACGCCAACTCCCAGCCGCTGGCGTTGCTGCAAGCCGGATTCGGCTTCTTCGACGGGGGGACCGTGACGGGCAAGGACTTCCCGCTTCCCGGCGATGTCGCCGCTGTACCGGCGCTGCGCGGACTCACCGGCATGTTGTTCGGTCCCGACCGCAAAGCGATCCCGGATCAGCCGAACGGCCCGCTCTACACCTGGCGCAACTACGACGATCCGGCCGCGACGGCCCCAGCCGATCGCAACGGCGCGCCGTTCACCGACGCCGTCCACGAGGTCACCGATATCGCGGATCTCGCGCGCAGCCTGGCCGCGCAACCGCTGGACTTCACCGAATGGTACTTCCCGATGCGGCTCGCGTTCGACGTCTTCCAGTCCCAAGCGCCCGAACTCGCGCGGCACCGCACCCACCCCGGCGGCATCCTCGCCAATCCGACCATCAACCTCATCGGCGGCGCCGGAGTCGTCGTCGCCACCAGGTGGCGCGGCCACGGCGAGACTGTGACCGCCCCTGGCTATCACCACATCGACGTGCTCACCGCCGCGGCGAGACAACCCGGCGGGCGGCCGGAGATCGTCTCCACCAATCTGGCGCGCTTCGCCCTCGACCGGACCGCCCGGCCCTGACCGGAGACGTCCGTCCCCGGTCGGGGACGGCTACTCGCTGAGAGCGAAGGCGTGGCCGTCATACCGCCAGCATCTCGCTCGACACCTGCCACAGCCGGGCGGCGGCTTCGGGGTCGAGCGCGTATTCGGCGACTCCGTTCCGGGCGCTGAGCACGCCGACCTCGGCTTCGCCGCAGTCCTCGAAGTAGCGACCGCCGACGCCGTCGAGCAACGGCGACGCCGCGACCAGCACCGAGGTCGCCGCACCCTGCTGCGGCGTCTTCCACACCATGCCGGTCCCGCCCGCGGCCGCGCGGAGCCGCTCGAGTTCCTCGTCGGACACGTGCCGCTGCAGATTGGTGCGGATACCGCCGGGCATCACCGCGTTGACGGTGACGCCGTCGCCGGCCCAGCGCCGGGTCGCCTCGACCGCGAACAATACGTTGGCCGTCTTGGACTGGCCGTACGCCGACCACGGATCGTAGGGCCTGCGCTCGAAGTGGATGTCGTCGAAGACGACCGGTGACCGGTGATGCGCACTGGAACTGACCGATACGACGCGCGCCCCACCGGCCGCGGCCAGCGCCTCGCGCAAGCCGGTGGTCAGCGCGAAGTGGCCGAGATGGTTGGTGGCGAACTGCATCTCCCAGCCCTGCGGGGTGCGCGTCAGCGGCGATGCCATCACGCCCGCGTTGTTGATCAGCATGTGCAGCGGCCCGTCCCAATCTCCGGCGAACGCCGCGACGGACGCTCGGTCGGCGAGATCGAGCGCGGCGACCCGCACCCTCTCGTTCCCGGTCGTCGTGATGATGTCCGCCGCGGTGCGTTCCCCGGCCGCGAGGTCGCGAACGGCGAGGGTCACTTCGGCCCCGGCGGCGGCCAGTGCCCGGGCGGTCTCGACGCCGATGCCGGAAGCTCCGCCCGTGACGACGGCACGCCGTCCGGTGAGATCGATGCCGGCCAGCACCTCCGCCGCGGTCGACTCCGCGGTGAACGGGGTGGTGATGCGATCGGACATGACATGTCCCCTTCTCGGTAGACTAGAACCGGAGGATGCTCCGGTACCAGTGATAACCGGAGGACCCTCCGCTTTGTTCCCGGGAGGATTCGATGACCAACGCACGCCCGCTGCGCGCCGATGCCCGCCGCAACCGAGACCGGCTGCTCGAGGTCGCTGTGCGCGCGTTCTCGCAGGACGGATCGGACGTCACACTCGATGCCATCGCCAAGGAAGCGGGCGTCGGCATCGGGACGCTCTACCGCCACTTCCCCACCCGCGAGGCGCTCATCGACGCCGCCTACCGCAGCGAACTCACCCGGCTGTGCGACTCCGCCGACGACCTCCTGGCCGTCCAGCCGCCGGATCGCGCGTTGCGCACGTGGATGGACCGTTTCGTCGACTACACGACCACCAAACGCGGCATGGGCGACGCCCTGCGCGCACTGATCGCCTCCGGCGGCAACCCGTTCTCCGAAAGTCGCGATCGTCTGACCACCGCCGTCACCACGCTGCTCCGAGCGGGAGCCGAGGCAGGCACGCTGCGGTCGGACGTCGCACCCGACGACGTACTCGTCGGTCTCAGCGGAATCTCGCTCGCCACCGAGAGCCCGGAACGCCGGGGCCAGGCCGGCCGCCTGCTCGACCTGTTCGTGGACGGATTGCGACCCCGCCCCTGAGTTCCGCTCGGCATCCGCGAGCAGGCGGCCGAGAAGATCCGGCCGATCGCGCATTTCGATCTGGCTGACCGTAATACTGGGCGTGCCGGTGCGGGCGTGGTTTCCTTCGAGCCGATCGTCAGGTTCGAGCGAAGGGCCCTGGTATGTTCGCCGATCACCCGGCCGCTCCGAGGATTTGTCCTCCGCGCGCCATCGGGGAACGAACGCGCGGCTTCGATTACTCTTTGACGGCTCGCACGCCCGGGCGACTATGCGCGGACAGGCACCGACAGGTCTTCGGCTGACGAGGGGAATCCCGTGAATTTATGGAGCTACGTCCGCGGGCGGGGAGAGATTCTGGCGTTTCTCACCTATCAGCATGCCTCGCTGGCATTCCAGACAGTTCTGGTCGGGACCGTCGTCGCCGTGCTCATCGCGGTGGCGGTTTATCGGCTGCCCCTGGTGTCGGCGCTCTCCCTGACCTCCAGCCGCGTCGCGCTGACGATTCCTTCGCTGGCACTGCTGGCGATCCTGCTGGTCCCGTTCGGCCTCGGCGTGACCCCGTCGTTCGTGATGCTGGCGTTTTTCGCGGCGCTGCCGGTGATCGGTAACGCGATTGTCGGTTTGCGGTCGGTGCCCGCCGCGGTGGTCGAATCCGCGCGCGGCATCGGCTTTTCGCGATGGCGCATTCTGCTGACCGTCGAATTGCCGATCGCCTGGCCGGTGATCCTCACCGGCATCCGGGTGTCCACCCAGATGATCGTGGGCGTCGCCGCCATCGTCGCCTATGTCCTCGGGCCGGGATTGGGGTCGCTGATCTTCAACGGGCTTTCCCGTCTGGGTGGAGCGAACGCCTTGGAGATGGCTCTGACCGGCACCATCCTCATCGTCATCATCGCGCTGGTGTTCGACGCGCTGCTCGTCCTGCTCGGACGCCTCACGATCGCAAAGGGACTGTCATGACCGATGATGTGAGCAGTCAGCCCGCTTCCGCGCCGGCGGAGCGCAACGTCACCGGCGCCTCCATCAGGCTGGATTCGGTCGTCAAGCGCTACAAGGGCCAGGACAGACCGGCGGTGCGACGCCTCGACCTCGAGATCGAGGCGGGCGACATCGTCGCGTTCGTCGGCCCGTCCGGGTGCGGCAAGACGACCACACTGAAGATGATCAACCGCCTGATCGAGCCGACCGAGGGCCGGATCTTCATCGGAGGTCGCGACGTCACCAGGGAGGACCCCGACAAGCTGCGGCAGTCGATCGGGTACGTCATCCAGTCCGGCGGTCTGTTCCCGCATTGGACGGTCGCCAAGAACGTCGGCGCCATCCCGCGGGTGCTCGGGTGGGACAAGAAGCGGATCGCCGAACGCACCGAGTACCTGCTCGATCTCGTCGGGCTCGACCCGGGCACCTTCGCCGACCGGCTGCCGAAGGACATGTCCGGCGGCCAGCAGCAGCGCGTCGGCGTGGCGCGGGCGCTCGCGGCGGACCCGCCGGTCCTGCTCATGGACGAGCCGTTCGGCGCGGTCGACCCGATCACCCGGGTCCGCCTGCAGGACAGCCTGATCGCGATCCAGCAGGAACTCGGCAAGACCATCGTGATCGTCACACACGACTTCGAGGAGGCCACCAAGCTCGGCGACAAGGTGCTCATCCTGTCCGAAGGAGGTCACGTCGAGCAGTACGCGAGCCCGGAGGAAATCCTCACCGACCCCGCCACGCCGTTCGTGGAGGAGTTCGTCGGGTCCGGCGCGAAGCTGGCGTATCTGACCGTGTCGCGGGTACGTGACGTCGCCTACGACGAGGTGATCACCGCCCGGGTCGGTGAGCCGGCGCGGGAGGTGATCGACCGTGCGAAGGCCGCCGGGCACACCTGGGTCGTCGTCGTCGACCAGGCCGGACGGCCGCGGTCGTGGCCCTCGCTGACCGAGGTGGCGACCAAACCGGAGGTCTCCGACTACCTCGATCGCCGGTTGCCCGTCGTGGCGCGCTCCTCGACCCTCAACGACGCGCTCGACGCCATGCTCGCCACCAGCCAGGGCGCGGCGCTCGTCACCGACGGCCGCGGCGCGGTGCTCGGCTCGCTGAGCATCGGCACGGTCACCGACGTCATCCGGAACAAGCTCGCCGAGGGGCGCGCCGACGAAGCGGAGCTCTCCTACACGACCTATGTCGAGGGCAGCGACCCGGCGCCGACCCCGGTGGTCGCCGCCGACGAGGAACCCGGATCGGCCGAGCCGTCATGAGCCGCCTGCGCCGCGTTCCGCTCGACGTGTGGTTCGAGCCGATCATCATCCTCGTCATCGGCGCCGGATACGTCCTCTGGTACCGGTCGACGACGTTCACGGCCACGGAGAAGGCGTCCCTCGGATGGGACAACCTGCAGACCACGATCCTCCGGCACATCGAGCTCACCGTGGTGGCCACCGTGATCGTGGTCGTCGTGGCGATACCGCTGGGCATCGCCCTGACCCGCCCGGCGTTGCGACGACTCGAACCGATCGCCGTCAACATCGCCAATGTCGGCCAGGCCGCGCCCGCGGTCGGCCTGCTCGTCTTGTTCACCTTCTGGCTGGGAACCGGATTCCGTACGGCGATCGTCGGTCTCGTCGTGTACGCGGTGCTGCCGATCCTGCAGAACACGATCGTCGGGCTGCGGCAGGTCGATCAGCGCACCATCGAGGCGTCGCGCGGCATCGGCTATTCGGCCGCGCGGACGCTGGCGCAGGTCGAACTGCCGCTCGCGGTGCCGGTGATCCTCAACGGTGTGCGCACCGCGCTGGTGATCCTGGTCGGCACCGCGACGCTGAGCACGTTCATCGGGGCGACCAGCCTCGGCACCCTGATCACGACCGGCGTCACCCTCTTCCTCCCCAAACTGCTCGTCTCCGGCGCGATCCTGGTCGGCCTCCTGGCGTTGCTCATCGACTGGCTCGGCAGACTGGTCGAACTGGCCGCGACCCCGCGAGGTCTCTCATGAGATCGCCCCGAGCCCGCTCGGCCACGCTGGTTTCCGCCCTCGTCCTCGCCGCGGCGATGCTCGCCGGTTGCGGTCTGGTGAGCTCGTCCGGAACCTTCCACGACGCGCGCCTGCCGGATCGGGCGCGGCCGCTGGACGGCGCGAAGCTGACCGTCACCTCGAAGAGCTTCACCGAGGGCGTACTACTGGGCAAGATCACCGCGACCTACCTGGCCGCGGCAGGCGCGAACATCACCGACCTGACCGGGGCGCCGGGGTCGGCGTCGTCGCGGCAAGCTCAGCTCAACGGCGACGCCGATGTGCTCTGGGAGTACACCGGCACCGGCTGGGTCAACTATCACAACCAGACCGAGACCATCTCCGACCCGCACGAACTCTGGCAGCGCGTCCACGACATCGAGAAGCGCGACCACGACTTGGAATGGCTGCCGCCGGCCAACTTCAACGACACCTACGCGTTCGGCGCGTCCACACCGACCGCCGAACGCCTGGGAGTTCGGTCGCTGTCGGACGTCGCGGCGCTCCCGGTTCCCGACCGGACCTTCTGCGTCGACGACGAATTCTTCAGCCGCTCGGACGGTTTCATTCCGATGCTGCAGAAGTACGGGATTCCCTACAACGATCCGAACGGCGTTCCGTCCGGCAACGTCACGCGGATGGACGCCGGAGTCGTCTACACGGCCACGGCCAAGAGCGCCCCGTGCAATTTCGGCATGATCTACACCACCGACGGCCGGGTCAAGAACCTCGACCTGGTCGTCCTCGACGACGACGAGAAGTTCTTCCTGCCCTACAGCGGCACGGCGGTCGTGCGAGCGACTGTCCTGGATCGCTACCCGCAGTTGCGTACCCTGCTCGGCACGATCTCCGAGCGCCTCACCGACGAGTTGATGCAGGACCTCAACGGTCGCGTCGACATCGACGGCGAGGATCCCGCAGACGTCGCCTATGACTGGCTGAAGGGTCAGAACCTGATCGAATAGGCCGGATCGGAGGCCGAGAGGGCGACCGCCCGAACGGCCGCGTGGAGGCGCACGCCTCTTTCCACTCTCAATCTATAGCGCACCCCCGGGCTTGCGGCAAGACCCGGGTGATACCGCAGAATCGCTGGCTGCGGCGTTGCTGCTCGACGCGCTCAGGCGACAAACAGTATTCGCGTGACCCACGCGGGACCGTCGAGCCGGGAGAAGGAGGGGCTGTGTCCACTCAGGGGTACGAGGACGAATTGCGGTCCGAGCGGAGTCACGTGACCGGGCTCTACACGCGGCTCGACGCCGAGCGCACGCGGGTGCGGGCCCGCTACGCCGCGGCGTTGCGCGGGAACGGCGGGTCGCCGATGGAACGGGATGCCGAGGTGCGCGCACTGGCCAAGGAGGCGAAGCGGCTGGACGTGGCGGACAGCGGACTGTGCTTCGGCCGGTTGGACACCCTTACGGGCGAGCATTCCTACATCGGCCGGATCGGCATCTTCGACGAGGACGACGAGTACGAACCGCTGTTGCTCGATTGGCGTGCGCCCGCGGCGCGCGCGTTCTACGTCGCCACCGCCGCCAGTCCGGAGAACATGCGCAGGCGCCGCCAGTTCCACACCCGCGGACGGCACATCGTCGATTTCACCGACGAGGTCCTCGGCCGTCCCGGCGGAGGCGAGCGCGGCGACGCGGCGCTGCTCGCGGCGGTCGACGCCCCGCGCGGCGCGGGGATGCGCGACATCGTGGCCACGATCCAGGCCGAACAGGACGAGATCATCCGGCTCGAGCACCCCGGAGTGGTGGTGATCGAGGGCGGACCGGGTACCGGGAAGACCGTGGTGGCACTGCACCGCGTCGCGTACCTGCTCTACACGCAGCGGGAGCAAATGGAACGCAACGGTGTGCTCGTGATCGGCCCCAATCCGGCGTTCCTCGACCACATCGGCCGTGTTCTCCCGTCGCTGGGTGAGACGAACGTCGTGTTCATGACCACCGGCGACCTGGTGCCCGGTCTGCACGTCACCGCGGAGGACAACCCGGACGCCGCCCGGCTCAAGGGTTCTCGGAAGATCCTGGACGTGCTCGCGGCAGCGGTCGCCGATCGGCAGCGGCTGCCCGAGCACCCGCTGCCGATCGAGCTGACGGACGTCACGGTCCGCATCGACGCGGAGACCGCCGAATGGGCCAGGGACGAGGCGCGCGCGAGCGGCCTGCCGCACAACGAAGCCCGCGCGGTGTTCGCTGAGATCGTCACGTGGGTGCTCACCGAACGGGCGATCGCCCGGATCGGCCGGGGCTGGCTGACCCGGGAGGACCGCGGGGCGTGGGAGAACGTGCGGTCGGACCTGATCGCGGAACTCGCGGACAACGACCAGTTCACCGCGGCGCTCGACGAACTGTGGCCGATCCTGACACCGGAAGAACTCCTGGCGGAGCTCTACGTGTCCCCGGAGCGGTTGGCGGCGGCAGGCGCCGACCGGGCGCTGTGGCGCGCCGTCGGTGATGCCTGGACGGTGTCGGACGTGCCGCTGCTCGACGAATTGGTCGACCTGCTCGGCCGCGAGAAGCCGGACGACGGCGCCGCCGTGCGGGAACAGACGGCCCAGGCCGAGTACGCGGCGGGCGTGCTGGACATCCTGGTCAGCCGCGAGGACATGATGGACGACGAGGACCACCTGTTCGCCTACGACCTGCTCTACGCGGAGGATCTGGCGGATCGCTTCCTGGAGCGCGACACCCGTGAACTCGCCGAACGTGCCGCGGCGGACCGGGATTGGACCTACCGGCACGTGGTGGTCGACGAGGCGCAGGAATTGTCCGAGATGGATTGGCGCGTGCTGATGCGCCGCTGCCCCGGGCGATCGTTCACGGTCGTCGGCGATCTCGCGCAACGCCGGTCGGTCGCCGGAGCGACGTCGTGGGACGCGATGCTCGAGCCGTACGTGCCCGGCCGGTGGGTCTACCGGTCGCTGTCGGTGAACTACCGCACCCCGGCGGAGATCATGACCGTCGCCGCCGCGCTGCTGGCCGAGTTCGCGCCGGGCGCGCAGCCACCGGAATCGGTGCGCGCATGCGGTGTCCAGCCATGGTCGAGGCGGGTCGCCGAGCACGAGCTGTCCACCGCGATCGAAGAATTCGTCCGCGACGAAGCCGGTCGCGAAGGCACCAGCGTCGTGATCGGTCCGCCGGAGGTGCCGGGCACGGTGGCGGCGTCGGAGACGAAGGGCCTGGAGTACGACGCCGTCCTGGTCGTGGCGCCGGAACGGATCCTCGCGGGCGGACCACGCGGCGCGGCCGAGCTCTACGTCGCGCTCACCCGCGCCACCCAACGCCTCGGCGTCCTGCACCAGGGCCCGCTGCCGCAGGTCCTGACCGGACTCACCGAAATCGAGGCACCCGCCCGGGCGAAACTCGCGAGCGGATGCGACGAACAGCTCCCCCGGCGGCTTGCACGGCCGACGGTCGATCGGCCGGAAGAGGCGGTCGGGACCAACGACTGCCACTCGTCATCGACGGAGGTCCGCACACACCTCTGAGCGACTCGAACTGCCCGCGACCGCAATGCGGCTAGCGGCTGTGCGACACCGGCGAGATGACCGCCCGGCGAAGATTCACGGCTTCCTACCCTTCCGGATAGAAGACGAACAGCGTGCAGCCGGTCGTGGTGGCGGGCACGTGCCACGACCCCGCCGGGGCGTGCAGGAACGTCCCGGCCGGGTAGTCGCGCGCGCCGTCGTTGAACGTGCCCGCGACCACGTAGACCTCCTCCGGGCCGGGCTCGTGGACGTCGCGGCGCGGCCACGACGTACCCGGGTCCATCTCCAGCACGTTGGCCTGCGCCCCGGACGGCCCGCTCCAGAGTGGACGCAGCCGGATTCCGGGAAAGAGTTCACGGACGGGGGATTCGGTGACGGAGACGGCGGTGTAGCCCTCTTGGGTGAGGATCTCGGGATGCATGCCTCCTACGGTGCCGCGCGCGGGGAGGAGGAGAAAGTGTCCGGTCGGACATCGAAGGGTACTTTTGTGCCATGCATCGTGTGGTGGCCCTGGTGCGGCCGGTGCAGTCGACATTCGAACTCGGTTGCGCGGCCGAGGTGTTCGGCACGCGGCGGGCCGGGGTGCCGCAGTACTACGAATTCGAGGTGTGCACGGAGACGCCCGGCCCGGTGCCGACGACGTCCGGGTACGCACTGTCGGTGTCGCGGGGACTGTCCGCCCTCGCTTCCGCGGACACCGTGCTGATCCCGGGCTGGGCGCCGGTGGAGGCGCCGCTGTCCACCCGGGTGCGCCGCGCGCTGCTGCGGGCACACGCGCGCGGGGCGCGGCTGGTCACCATCTGCTCCGGGGTCTTCGCACTGGCCCGTACGGGCCTGCTGGACGGACGCTCGGCGACGACGCACTGGGCGCGCGCCGCACAGCTGGAGCGAGAGTTCCCCCAGGTGCGCGTGGAGCCGGACGTACTCTACGTGGACCACGGTGACGTCGCCACGAGCGCCGGAGCGGGCGCGGGCATCGACCTGTGCCTGCACCTGGTCCGGCGGGATCACGGGGCGGCGCACGCCGCGCTGATCGCGCGCCACATGGTGATGCCACCGCACCGCGAGGGCGGCCAGGCACAGTACGCGCCACCTCCGCCGCCCGCGGACGCGCTGGACGGGCTGCTCGAGTGGGCCGGCGCGCGCCTCGGGGCACCGCTGTCGGTGCGCGATCTGGCCGCGTATCTCAGCGTCTCGCCTCGCACGCTCACCCGGCGCTTCGCCGATCAGCTCGGCACGAGCCCGGGTGCGTGGCTGCTGTCGCGGCGGGTGGCCGAGGCCCGCACCCTCCTGGAGGAGACCGACCTGCCGGTGGAGACGATCGCGGCGCGCGTCGGCCTGACTTCGGCGGTCAACCTGCGCCGCCGCTTCCGCGCCCAGGTGGGCACGACGCCGGGCGCCTACCGGCGCGCGTTCCGGGGCTCGTGATCCCGGCTCCGGCTGCCGCGTCGATGTCCTCCCGAGCGGGCCGCCTTCCGAGACCGGAACCGTGCCGTCGCCTCGAACGCCGACCACCGGCCGCTCACCGAATTCTCGACCTCGGCCTCGTCCCGCCCCCGCGTGATCCCCGTTCTATGACGGACGGCGCGGAAGCGACCCGGCTCGATCCGCCATACCGTTTACCCAAATCGTAGATCCGCCGGTGCTCGGGCGGGGTGATCTGCCCGGTGGCGAGCAGGTCGCCGGATGCTCAGCCACCCGGCCGCTCGGGCAGGCGGCAGCCCACGGTAGCGGTGACGGTCATCGACCGGGCGTCGGCGAACACCGACAGCTGGGTGTTGCTGTCCCATTTCGCCGCATCCGACCCCTCGAAGGTGACGTGCCGGTCCGGTGACGAGCCGGCGGCGGGCAGCATGTCCGTCGCGCCGACGGACCAGGCCAGAACGCGGGCCGTTTCCTGGAAACCGGGCCATGCATCCGGCGGCAGCGAACCCTCGGCCCGGTGGCGCGGTAGGACGACACGCCTGCCGCCGGTGTGCTCGTATGGGCCGTAGCAGGAACCCAGCGCACGGTCCTCGCTCCGGCTCCACCGCAATCCCGGTTCGATCGCCGACGCGGCGGCGGTGATCCGCTCGACCACCGACTCCACGTCCCGCTCGGCCGCCTCAGAAGACGGCAAGCCAGCCAATTCGGCTGCTGCGGCGGCGATCTCCTCGGCCGAAGGCGGCGGGGCCGGTTCACCTAGGAGGGTCGCGCATCCCCCGGTCGAAGCCGCCACCGCGAGCACGGCAGACCAGCGCAGCGCGCCGCGCGGCCATCGCAAAACGGTCATCGGCGCCTCCCACGCTCCGGCGGCCGCACGGGTGCGAGCTCGCTTCGCGCGCAATCCTATTCGCCGCAAGTCCGGGATCGCGGCGCGTAACCCCCGCGTGCCAACGGACGCGGCCGACGGGATGTGGCGGCGAGCACCGCCGCAACATTGACTCAATGAAACAATCTTTCTAGTCTTGTTTCATGACGGAGCGGGCCGACGGCGTCGACGAGCGGATCATGGACGCCGCGCTGGACCGGATCCTGCAGTTCGGGATCCGCCGGGCCAGCCTCGAGGACATCGCCCGCATGGCCGGGCTCAGCCGGATCACCATCCACCGCCGGTTCGCGGGCAAGGACAACCTGATCGAGGCGGTACTCGCCCGGGAGACCCGCCGCATGCTCGCCGAGGTCACCGCGATCGCCGCCACCGCCGACAGCGTGGACGCCCAGATCGAGGACACGATGCTGTACGTCCTCTTGCAGACCCGCATCCACCGGCTGGTCACCCAATTGCTGCGGGTCGCGCCCGACGAAGCGCTGCGCTTCTCCACCGTGCAGGGCGAACGCTTGGTGTCCATCGGCATCGAGTACATCGTCGGCATCCTCACCCATGCCCGGTCCGCGGGCCTCATCGCGGCGTACGACCCGCACCCGGTCGCCGAACTCGTTGCCCGCCTCGCCCATTCGCTGCTGCTCACTCCAGGCGGAGGCAGCGTCGACTTCACCGACGACGAGCGCGCCCGCGCCTTCGTCCGCACCACCATCGTGCCGCTGATAAAACACGGCATCACCCGCCCCGACGAGGAGCTCACCCATGACCACGTCCGCGACCGTCCCGGCACGGCACCCCGCCCGGCCCCGTAAGGCGCCCGGCCTGGGTCCCTTCTCCGCGCTGCTGGGCATCGGGAAACCGTCTCCGCGGCGCTGGCAGCTGCTCGGCGAATCCCTGCTGGTCGGCGACGAGCCGATGGACCGTCTGGTCGAGTGGATGTACGCCGAAGGCATGGCCGTCACGCGGCCATTGTTCGAGCGAGCGCTCCGGTCGGGCATCGACAGCATCCCCGACGCTCCCGCGCCGCTGCGCGCATTCTTCGGCGTCGTCGAGGACACCCCGGCCTGGGTCGACCCGGCCCTGTTGCGCGAGGGCGAGCGGGTGTTCCGTTCCGGGGGCAACGACGGGCTGTATTTCGCTCGCGACGTCTCGTTCATCGGCGGCTATCTGGCCTCCGGATTCAACAAGACGCTGCTGCGCACCGGCGCCCTGGAGAAGGGCCCTGCCCGCCGGTTCGCCGAAACCCTGCAATGGGCGATGGACGTGTCCACCGAGAACGGCATGGACCGGTACGGCGTCGGCTACCGCTCCACTTTGCACGTGCGGCTCATCCACTCCCTGGTCCGGCGGCACGTCGGCGCCATGCCCGACTGGCGCACCGAGGATTGGGGCCTGCCGATCAACCAGACCGACATGGCCGCCACCTTGGTCGGCGCGCTGCTCGCGCCCGTCGTCGGCGGCATGGCGCTCGGTGTCATCCTGTCCCCCCGCGAACTGACGGCCGCCGCGCACCTAACCCGATACGTGGGCTGGCTCATCGGTGTCGAGGAACAATGGCTGCCCACCGGCTTCCGCGACGGCATCGCCATCCTCGACCACTGCCTGACCGCCATCACCAATCCCGACGAGACCAGCCGCCAGCTCGCCCGGCCCATGGCCGACGATCCGCTGAACTGGTCCTACCCCAATCTGCCCGCGCTGCGGGGCCGCCTGGCCCGCGCCCGGCATCTGTCCGTCAGCAGTGCCTTCCTCGGGCCGAAAGCGATGCGGACGCTCGGGCTGCCCGCCTACGTCCCGCCGTGGTACCCCGCCTTGCGCATTCCCGTCAATCTCGTCCGCACCGCCTACACCCACCTGACCCCCGGCGGGCTCGACCGCGCCGCCGTTCAGGGCCGGCGGCAGCAAGAAGCCTTCCTGCGACGCCTGATCGGCGAAACCAGCGCCACCATCGGCCAGTCCGCGCCGCCGCTGGAACGCACCGCCTGACCTCCCGGCCGGACCGGCGGTCAGTCCGAGAAATTCGCGATCGGCAAGGAGACGGTGGCGTCACGTCCTCATCGGCTCATCATCTGGGGCCCCGGCGACATGGGCGGACGCGCCTTGCGCACGGCCCTCGAGTCAAGCTGATCACGACGACCAAACGAGATCTCTCGATCACCCGTCTGATGCCCGACGACCGGCTTTCCGGCTGAGCGTTCGACGCCGCCGGGGTGGTCGCATCCCGGGCATTCCCGGTTGTCAACACGCCCTGATGCCGACGCCACAGGGAAGGTCCGAGCAGCCATGCCGCACAACCGGTTCACCGCATCGCCGACTGCTGGGTAGACCTGGACGAACAAGCCGCGGCACGCGGCCAGACGGTCATCA
The DNA here is from genome assembly GCF_027924405.1 of Nocardia sputorum. NCBI lineage: Bacteria > Bacillati > Actinomycetota > Actinomycetes > Mycobacteriales > Nocardiaceae > Nocardia > Nocardia sputorum. Next base: position 3,733,828 of record NZ_AP026978.1, read on the forward strand.
CACCCAGCAACCCCCACCGGACATTCGGACTGCGGACCGCACGAGTATGCGCGGTTGTCGACAACGCCACCGGTCGCGCTATCTACACTGACAGCGCTGACTACCACCGGGTCGATGCCTTGTCCGAAACCACACTTCGACGGAGAAGCTTATGTCCGGCCGACGAAATCAGAAGCGCAACAGCAGCATACGTCGACCGGACACCGTACCGGCCATCCGGTATCCGGCCCGCTCCGTCCTCGACATGCTGCTGCCCGCGATGATCAGGCGCCGCAGCGGCGCGCCGAGCCTCGACACCGGGCTCGTGCACATCTGGGGTTTCACCGGCACCGGCGAGGACGACTCGGCGAGCGCGGCAGGTTTCGCGGAATTCTCACCCAATGACACCCCCACGGTCGCGGGTTCTCCCATCCTGGACATCGCCGGTCGGATGATGGCGGGTATGCACGGCCGGCTGTGGGGATTCGGGCTGGCGCACCAGGCGGCCGCGGACACCATCGTGCACGGGATCGACAACCAGCCCGATATGACGACCACTTCTCCGGACGGACCCGAGGAACCTGCCACCACCGAGGAAGTCTGGGCCGCCAGCATTTTCGACGCCCGCGGAAGAGAAATCACGCAGCTGCGCTATGTGCACCTGCCCGAGCTCGAGCCCATCACCTTCGACAGCGACACCCTGGACCGGCGCAGCACCATTCACGATTGGATCGACCGCGTCCAGACCGGAGTCATCTCCGCGCACGTCTGGGCCGCGGCGCTGGCCTTGGACGCGCAGCGCAACCGAGCCGTTCTCGCGCAACTGGAGCAGCGGCTGCTGAGCTGACCGCACCGGCGATGCCACCTCACAAAGCCTTCGGGCGGTACGCGACGGCTACGGCGGTCGTTCCGGAGCGGGACCGCAGCCGCCGCGCACTGCCCGGTAGGTGCCGACCTGACGGCGGCACGGTCCGAAACGAGCGTCAGGCGTGGGTGCGAGCGCCGAACCAACGGGCCAGCGATTCCTCCAGTCCGTCCAGGTCGCCGCCTTCGGCAGCCCAGGCAACGCAGCCGTCGGGACGGATCAGGAGGGCCGAGAGTTCGCGCGGCTGAGCCGGTTTCGCGGTGACGACCCGCACTCGCGCGGACCACCCCGCGGCGCGGGAGCGCAGGTCGGCCGAATCGGTGAGGTCGAGCAGGACGGCCTCGGGCCCGGTGAAATACTCGCCGAGGCGGGTGCCGTCGGCCAACTCGATGTCGGGAGTGGCCGATCCGACCAGCGGGTGTCCACCGCCGAGATCGTAACGATGCCGGACACCGGAGATGCTCTTGAACACGCTGGTAGCACCGTCCCGGGAGGCAAGCAGTTCGGCGGCGACGGCGCGCAGGGCGCGGCTGCGGGCATCGGTGCGCATCAGCGCGACCTGCGCCCGCGTCCATTCCAGCACCCATGCGCCGATCGGATGGCGTTCCGCGGTATAGGTGGCGAGCAGACCTTCCGGTGCCCAGCCGCGCACGACGGCGGCCAGCTTCCAGCCCAGATCGACAGCGTCGCCGATACCGAGGTTCAGACCCTGTCCTCCGAAAGGTGAGTGCACGTGCGCGGCGTCACCGGCCAGCAGCACCCGGCCCTTGCGGTAATCGGGGACCTGACGGGTGTTGTCGGTGAAGCGGGTAGCCGAATGCACCGCGGTGACGACCACCGGGACACCGCTCACGGCACGGATGCTGTGCTGCAGTTCGGCGGCTGTCACGGGGGTTTCGCGGTCGGCGGGCGGACCGTCCGGTTCGACGGTGAGAACACGGCCGGGCATCGGACCGTAGGCATAGAGGCCGGAAGCGGTGGTGTTCCAGCCCATCCGGAGATCCTCGGCGCCGGTCATGTCCACGATCGCCTGACGGCCGGTGATCTCCGGGCCCAAGCCAGGGAACTCGAATCCGGCGATCTTACGAACGCCGCTGCGCCCGCCGTCGCAACCGACCAGCCAGCCGGCGCGCACGGTGTGGTCACCGCAATCGACGGTGACGCCCGCACCGTCGTCGCGGAATCCGGTCACCTGCGTCCCGCGCCGGACCTCCACGCCGAGCTCGGCGGCGCGCCGGGCGAGTATCGCCTCGATGGACTGCTGGGCCACCAGGAAGACCTCGGCGGCCGGACCCGCATCGGCGAAATCGGGGTCGTCGAAGTCGACGGCGTCCACGTCCAGCATGATGCCCGCGAAATGCCCCACCGCGGGCCGCCGTCCGGCGCCGATCGGCGGCACACCGCTGTTGCGCCGGAACTCCGCGAACCGGGCAAGCGCGGCGTCCTGCTCGGCGCGCAGTTGCGGAAGCAGCCCGCGGCGATACAGGGCCTGAGCGGTCGGCACATTGATCGCCCCGGCCTTGATGGTGCGGTCCGGGTCCGTGCGGCGCTCCACCACCAGCACATCCACCCCCGCCAGCCCTAGCTCACAGGCCAGCATCAGCCCGACCGGCCCGGCTCCCACGACCACCACTTCACATGTCTCGTTCATGAAAGTCACTGTGCGAGGGACGTATTGCGCCGCCCTTGCAGCTCATTGCATGCCGCTTGCACCGGGCCTCGCGGCCGCTCCCATCGCCCTGTCACAACTGGGGAGGATCACGGCGGACGTCGGTGCCAGGTCATGTGAGAATCGCGAGATGGGCTCCCACTTCGATCCGTTGGAGGCGGATCCTTGGGGGCGGGCTCGATACGGTCTGCTCGCGCTACCGGCCAAGGTCCCGGGCCAGGCACCGGTGCCGGAATCCACCACGGCGGCTTCCTCGGCGATCGCCGATGCCAGGGAACAGATCGCGACTTTGATCGCCCCACCGCAAGCATCCGCCACGGTGCGCGGGGTCATCGAGGTCACCCGCGCCGCATTCGGCCTCATGGTCGATCAACTCGGCACCGGGCACACCCGAGACATACCGGACATGATCGCTCTGCTCGACGAGGCCGACCTGTACGACGTCGCGAACGAAGCCATCGTGACCACGCACTACAACGAGAAGTCCGCGAAGCTGGCGCGGCTCGCCACCGGTCTGAAGGCGCGGGAAAGGGAAATCTCCGGCAAGGTGGGAGACGCGGCCGAAGACAACATCGAGTTCGTCGGAACGATCAGGGACGAAGCGGCACGTCTCGCACCGGTCCTGCAAGCTGCCGCGGTGCTGGTCTCGGCTCGATCGGAGAAATTGACGCCGACCGAGGAGAAGGCGCTGCTGACCGAAGTCGTCGCCGCGCTCGTGCGGGTGGAGACGAAGTTCGCCGCGGTGGCCGGGCACAACGCCGACCGGGCGGGGACCATGGGCCCGATGACTCTGGAGCAGCTGGAGCGCATATTCCCCGGCACACCGCGCGCGACCTTGCGGAAATATCTTCCCTACCTCAACCAGGCAATGCGCGACTACGGGATAGACACCCCGAAACGCGAAGCCGCGTTCCTCGCCCAGCTCGGAGTGGAAACAGACGACCTGAAAACGCTTACCGAATACGGTGACTCGTCGTACTTCAACCGTAACTACGGGCCCGGGTCCAGCGTCGGCCCGAGCCTCGGCAACAAACATCCCGGCGATGGCGCCCGCTTTCACGGACGGGGCGGCATGCAGCTGACCGGCCGCAACAACTACCGGGACGCGGGCGAGGCCCTCGAAGTCGATCTCGTCGGCAACCCCGGACTGGCCGCCGACCCGAAGTACGCCTTCGCCACGGCGGGCTGGTTCTGGGACGCCAAGAATTTGAACGAGCAGGCCGACGAATCGGACTTCGACGCTATCACCAGAACGATCAACGGCGGTTCGAACGGCAGCTCGGAGCGCAATGAGACCTACAACCGGGCCCGCAAAGTGCTCGACGCCGATTGAACGGCATTCCTTCGGCGCGCGGACGTGTGCCGAACCGTGCCCGCGCCGAAGCACGGGATCAGGAGGTCGCCGATTGCGCGGCGACATCGCGAGACGCGGCGGTGACCGTCTACCACGGAGGGTTCACGCCTGTTCGCCGCTCGGGACCAGGCTCGCGGTCAGCACCCCGAACTGCCGGCCGCCGTTCAGGTCGGGTTCGGTCGTGATGAGCGCGAACGCGCCGACGATCTCGAGTACCCGGAAAGCCTGCTGACCGCCGGGGACCAGCCGCACTCTGTCACCGACACGTACACCCATACCGGACAGACTATTCTCCCCACCGGTCCGGAGAATAGTGATCGCCGGTCGTCGGTCACGGCTTATTGCCGTGACGTAAGCCACTGGAGTTTCTCGCCGAGCCGCACCGGGCGCCGAGCCGTCGCATGCGGGTGGTTCCGAGCGGTCAGCCGGTGAAGTCCCCCCTCGCCGGCCCGTGGCCGTGCAGCACCGCGGATTCGGCCCACAGCCATAGCGACACCGGGCCCGCCCAGATCTCCGCCGCCGTGGCGGCGCGTGTCCGCCGATCAGTCTGCGGATCGGCGGATCGGTGCGTTCTCCGGCCGCTGATCATCACGCGGCCTTCAGCGGGCCCGCGAAAGACTTACGCAGCGAGGACGGCCCGACCAGGGGCAGCAGCGCCGCGAGGATCTTGCCTTTGACCGTCCGCGGGGTGCGGGTCAGCTCGACGTCCACCCGGGTGCCGCCCTGGCCGGGGGTGGCCCGGAAGACCCAGCCGCCGCCGGCGCCGAAGAGTTTGGAGTCCAGCGTCGTGATGGTGACGGTGTCGCCCGCCGGATCCCACTGGTAGCGAGCGCGTTCCCACGCGGCCGCGGTGCCCTCGGTGACCTCCGCCCAGGTGTCGCCGCGTTCGTGAACGACGAAGTGCTCGGCGTCGATGGTCGGCCACACCTGGGTGCGGGTGGGTCCGAAATCGGTGAGCGCCTGTACTACCTCGGCCGGGGACAAGGTGGACAGCAGGTGGAAACGGACCGTCGTCATGGAAATGCTCCTCGGGATTCGGCGATGCGAGATGTGTCCGCGGTTCCGGTGCCGTGTTCTCCGGTTCCGGACGCTCATCGAGCATCGCCGCTGCGGGTATCCCGGCGAATCCGTCAGACGACGCTGCGTTGACGTAATCGGTCGCACCGTCCGGGACTACACCATCGGCCCCCGCGACTCAGGCCCCGCTCCATCCCTTGCTCCGGGACCCGGCGTCGAGACTGCGTCGATCTCGTCCGAACTCCTGCCGAGCGTCGGATGACGTAGTCCGTCGGTCGTGCGCGGCGGGAGGGCTGATCCGCATTCCGGTCCGCGGGCCGGTCCGCATCAGCCGGTCGCGTCCTCGTCGGCCGGTAGCAACGCCGCCAGATCGGTGCGCGAGCTGACGCCGAGTTTGGGGAAGATGCGATGCAGGTGGGTGCTGACCGTCCGATGCGACAGGTACAGCCGCTGCCCGATTTCCCGGTTGGTCAGTCCCCGCGCCGCCAGCCGGGCGATGCTCAGCTCGTGCGGGGTGAGCCGATCGCGGGCGTCGGGGTCACGGTTCGGGCTGGACTCCCCGGCACCGCGCAACTCCAGCCGGGCTCGTTCGCTCCACGCGGTGAACCCCAGGGCGTCGAAGATCTCCCGGGCGGTGCGCAGATGGGTGCGGGACTCGACGACCCGGCGCTGTCGCCGCAGCCATTCGCCGTAGGACAGGTGCAGCCGGCCGCGCTCGGCCGGCCAGGCGGTCAGGTCCGCGCCGAGCGCGCCGGTGAAGTGTGTTTCGGCGGCGTCGGTCGACAGGAGCGCGTGCGCGTATCGCCATCCGATGTGCAGAGCGGGCGAGGGCGTGGCAGCCGCGGCCTGCTCCAGGCCGCGTAGCAGTTCCCGCAGCGCATCGGGCTGTCCGGCACGGATCGCCGCGTCGGCGAGTTCGGCCAGGAAGTAGGCGCGCAGCGCCGGCGAGTGCGACGGGTCCCGCGAATCGTGCATGCGGCGCAGATCGGCGAACGCGTCGTCGTAGCGCCCCTCGCCCAGAGCCGCGAGCCCGCGTGCGAGCTGGACCGTCGCCAGCACGGGACGTGCGCCGGAGGCGAGTCCGATCCGTTCGGCCTCGGCCACGAGTGCGGCGGCGCGCGGATAATCCCCGCGCAGCGCGGCGATTTCGGCTTGGACGGCGGTGGCCAGCCCGTGCATGAAGGGCTGACCGGTTTCGCCGGCGAAGGCCGCGGCTTCGGCCGCGACCGGCGCCGCGGCGGCGAGATCGCCGAGCCGGGTCAGGCTCCACGCCTGGACGGTGAGCGCGCGCGGCAGCAGTCCGAGCTGCCCCTCGACGCGAAATCCAGGCGCGGCCGCGCCGGAGAAGTGGGCGGCGAGGTCGAAAGCGCCCACTTGCAGGGCCGCGCTGCCCAGGAATCGGTCGACTTCGGGGTCACGACCGGTGTCCGAGGCAAGGGCGCGCAAGTGGCCGAGGACCCGTTCGCCCCGTTCGAACGGGGCCACGTACGCGGAGACGGCGACCAGGCGCGGATCGTCGTCGGGAATGGGAAGGTCGTCGGCCACGGCGAGCAGCGCCTGGCGCACCCCGAGCCCGGGTTCGGACCAGAAGCAGCGCATCGCCGCACCCCACAGGATGCGCGTCGCCGCGTCGGGGTGCCTGTCGGCGGCGACAGACGCCGCGAGCGTGGCCAACTCGGCTATGCGCGAGGGGTTCTCGCGCACACCGTCGTCGAATCCACTGAGCAGCCAGGCCGCCGTGGCGCGGTGGCGGGGTGTGCTGGGGAGTGCGCGCGCGGCCACGACGAGTCGTTCGGCGATATCACGGCGGCCGGAATCGACGGCGAGTTCGGCCGCCCGCAGCAGCCGGTCCGCGCGCCGTTCCGGATGGTCGCTGAGGTCGGCGGCTCGTTCCCATGCCGCGATCGCGGCGCCGCGGTGCCGCGCCCGTTCGGCGACAGCCTCCAGTTCGCGCGCCACCTGCTCGTCGGGGCCCGCGGTGGCGGCGGCCCGCTGCCACGCCCGCCGATCCGGGTCGGTGAGGACGTCGGCGAGCGCCCCGTGGGCGCGGGCGCGTTCACCGGCCGTCGCCGTCGTGGTCAGGGCCGATCGCATCAGGGGGTGCCGGAAGGTGACGGTGCCGGGACCGAGGACGAGCAGCCGGGCCTCCACCGCGGGCGTGAAGATGTCGGGTTCGGCCCGCGTTCCCAGGAGAAGGCTCGCGGCGGCGAGTATTTCGGTGATCGAGTCGCTGTCGCCGAGTGCGGCGACGAGCAGCGCGGCACGGGTGGGGGCGGGCAGCGTCGTACCGCGCTCGGCGAAAACGCGTTCGAGCCGTTCGGTCAGCGGCAGCGTCGCGGGAAGGTCTTCGAGTTCGCCCACCGCGGTCGGCAGTTCGGTCAGCGCCAGCGGGTTGCCGTGGGCATCGGCCAGCAGCCGACGACGGACCGGTGCGGGCAGGCCGGGCGCGGTCAGGTCCAGCAGCGCGGCGGCATCGTCGTCGGACAGGGGTTCCAGACGCAGGAGGCTCAGTCCCGCGTCCGCGAGCGGCGAGCCGATCCCGTCGCGGAGGGTGACGATCAGCGCGATCGGCTCGGTGTCCACGCGGCGGGCGATGAACGCCAGGACCTGCGCGCTGGCGGCATCGAGTGCGTGCACGTCCTCAGCGACGATCAGGAGCGGTCGCGGGCTCGCCGTATCGGCGAGCAGCGTCAGCGCCGCGAGCCCGACCAGATAGATGGCGGGTTCATCGCCGGAGTCCGAGGTGCCGAAGGCGGCTGCCAGCGCGTCGCGCTGCTGGGGCGGCAACTCGTCGAGCCCTTTCCGCACCGGGTACAGCAGCCGATGCAGCCCCGCGTAGGCATAGTGCTGTTCGGCCTCCGCGCCCGCGGTGCGCAGGACTCGGGTTCCCGCGATGGCGGCTGCCGCGACCGCCTCGTTCACCAGTGCGGACTTCCCGATCCCGGCCTCACCCTGAATGAGAATCCCACTGCGATCCTCGGGTCCGTCGACGAGTGCACGCAGGTCCTTCAGCTCGGCTTCCCGCCCGAACAGCGGCATGGTGCGCACTCCTTCTCCGGCTCGGTCCCGATGGCGGGTCCCGGTGCGACCCTACCGAAGCGGGGTCACCGTGGACGGCGTCGAGCGCGCGGCTGTTATGGTCGACGGACAGTAATCGGAGCGAGGAAGTTCGAACATGGCGGGTGAACTCGACATCTCGGGATAACTCCCGGGTCTGACGGCCACCGGTAGGCGCTATCCGAGCGCCGCCGTCGTGGCCATTTCGTCGTTTCACCATCCTTCCTCGCGCGGCGCCGGTTTCGCGCGCCCGCACGACCTTCGAGGTAACAGCCATGTCCGATGCCTACATCGTTTGCTCGAACCTGTCGTTCTCCTGGCCGGACGACACCCCGGTCTTCGACGAACTGTCCTTCAGCGTGCCCGGCGGCCGGACCGGGTTGGTGGCTCCCAACGGCGCCGGAAAGAGCACCCTGCTGCGCCTGATCGCCGGTGAGCTACGGCCCCGCGGCGGCAGCGTGTCGGTCGAGGGGGTACTCGGATACCTCCCCCAGAACCTGCCGCTGACCGGCGATCTGACCGTCGCCGAGGTGCTCGGCATCGCCCCCGTGCTCGCGGCGCTGAACGCCATCGAGGCCGGGGACACCAGCGAGGAGCATTTCGCCACCATCGGCTCCGAGTGGGACATCGAGGAGCGCACCCGCGCCCAGCTGGAACGACTCGGCCTCGGCCACCTGTCCCCCACCAGGCGTCTGCACACGCTCAGTGGCGGGCAGGTCGTCGCACTGGGCCTCGCGGCGCAACTACTGCGCAGGCCGGAGGTGCTGGTACTCGACGAACCGACCAACAACCTCGACCTCGACGCCCGCCACCGGCTCTACGACCTGCTGGCGGACTGGAACGGCTGCCTGCTCCTGGTCAGCCATGATCGCGCCCTGCTCGAACGCATGGACCGCATCGCCGAACTCGACCGTGGCGAAGTGCGGTTCTACGGCGGCAATTTCACCGACTACGAAGCCGCCGTTCGTGCCGCGCGCGAGGTCGCCGAGAAGAATGTCCGCAACGCCGAGCAGGAGCTCGAGCGCGAGAAGCGAGAGCTGCAACGGGCGCGCGAACGCGCGGCGCGCCGTGCGAGCAACGCCGCACGCAACCTGGGCAACGCGGGCTTGCCGAAGATCTTCGCGGGAACGATGAAACGCAACGCCCAACAGTCGGCCGGAAAGGCGAACGAGACGCACACCGCCCGCGTGGGAGCGGCGAAAAGTAGGCTGGACCAGGCCGAACGCGCGATGCGCGAGGAACAGAGAATCGTGCTGGAACTGCCCGGCACCGACGTTCCGGCCGGACGCACGGTCTTCGCCGGTGAGCGCATCCAGTTCCGCTACGAGCAGCGGACGGTCTTCACCGGCGTCGACCTGGTGATCCGAGGGCCCGAGAGAATCGCGGTGACCGGCCCGAACGGCGTGGGGAAATCGACGCTGTTGCGGATCGTTCACGGTGACCTGGCGGCCGACGGTGGTGTGATCACCCGCGCCGAGGGCCGAGTAGCCTATCTCTCGCAACGGTTGGACCTGCTCGACCCCGAGCGGACAGTCGCGGAGAACTTGGCCGCGTTCGCGAAGACCATGCCCGAGGCCCAGCGGATGAATCTGCTGGCCCGCTTCCTGTTTCGTGGCTCGCGCGTCCATCTGCCGGTAGGCGCGCTCTCCGGTGGCGAGCGCCTGCGGGCCACGCTCGCCTGTATCTTGTTCGCCGAGCCTGCTCCGCAACTGTTGCTGCTCGACGAACCGACCAACAATCTCGACTTGACCGGTGTCGGCCAGCTGGAGAGTGCGCTGAACGCCTACCGGGGCGCCTTCGTGGTCGTCAGCCACGATGAACGCTTCCTCACCGAGGTCGGGGTGCAGCGCTGGCTGCGATTGTCCGAAGACGGGCTCCGCGAAGTCACCGCGCCCGGGCCGATCATCTGAACCGGCGAGATACGCAGCCGCTCGCCACGGGCAGGCGGCTGCGTATCTCCCCCAGGCGGCTTCGGGCGGGTCAGGCTCCCACCACTTCGCTCGGCGCGCCCTCGGCGGTCGCCACGGTGGCCACGGCAGCCCGCTCGGCCTCCTCGACGGTGCACCGGCCGAGCCCGCAGGCCGTCGCCACACCGTACGCGGCCCGCCCCGTGGCTGCTTCGAACAAGGCAAGGCCGCGGATACTGTCTTGCGCTCCCGTCGGCGACACGACCCCGGCGATCACGCGCCAGTCCGGGTCCAGCCGGCGCAACGGCCGGTAGAAGGCCGGGTCCAGCGGGGCCGGATGAGCACCGTAAGCGCACGGAATGTGCGCCGGTGGCAGCGGCACCGCGCGAGCGCGCAGGATTCGTGCGACGGCGTTCAACAGCTCGACCGCAGGCGCGAGGTTACGCGGCGCGAGCAACTCTTTGTGCTGGTAGTCGCCGTAGCAGAGGTGCAGAGTGGTCTGTGCGCCGATGCCGTGCGCCCGCGCGAGGAAGTCGGCCAACTGCCGCGCGACCAGCCGACCGACCGGAGCCCGCACCCCGAACCGCGCCGCCTTCACGAGTGCGAGCTGAGCGATCGGCGACTCGACCTGCCAGGTGATCACGTCGCCGTGATCCGCGACGACCTGGGCCATCTCGGCCAGCACGGCCTCGACGAAAACCGGCAGGTTGCGCAGCGCGGGAAGCACCGTCGGGAAGTGGCGCAGCGCGCGGCCGAGCGGAAGTCCGTCGGCCACCGCGGCGCCGCCGAACACGAACAGCGCCAGGTCGAGCGGATTCGGTTGACTGATCTGCAATCTCGTGTCGGCGAGTTCCGGGTGCCGATCCCGCAGCGCGCGAAAGGCCGCCACGACCGGGCCGATGCGGTCGACGCGGTCCATCGCCACGTGGCGAGGTTCGAGGATGGCGCCCCGGCGTAGGCCGTAGACGCGCATGTCGGCGTAGTCGGCGAAGTCACCACTGCGCACCACTTCGAAAACGTCGTCGTGTTCCTCCCGCGCCCGCAGGTAGTCCACGACCCAGCTGGGATCCAGATCCCGCGGTACACCGGTGAGCCGGTGGCCTCGGCTGCGCCGAACGAACCATTCCAGGACGTCACTGTCGTCGGTCGTCAATGCCGCGGGCAAGCTGCCCACGAAGTGCACCAGTCGCGTCATCGCCTGTCCAACACGTAGTTCTCCCGAACGGATCAGCCGTTCACCCGCTCGAAGCCCGAATCCGACGGCTCCCAAGCAGGATAGGCCGATCGATAGCCAGGAGTTCGCCACTACTGGGAACGTCGCGAGGCCCCTCGGATCGGCCGCTCGACGCCGTCCGCGCCTCGCGCTGCGGGCCGCGCCCGGCGTCGCCTACCTTTCCGGTGCGACCCATACCGTTCAGGCGCTGCGCCGCCGCTCGTCCATGAGCACCGCCGACCGCTGCGGCCGGTGCTCACCACCGAGCGCGCGGATGTCGTTTCATCGCGGCAGCACCGGCCAGTTCAGCTCCGTGCGCAACTGCGCGGGATCCATATCCGGTGCGGGCCGGGTGAGGTAGCCGGAATGAACGGCGGCGCCACGATCAAGATCAGCGCGGCGCCCGCGATCCATCGGTACGCGTGCCGGAAGCCCGGCTGGGCGCCGACACTCGTCTCCATCAGGAGCGCGACCATCGCGATGCCGAACCGGCAAGTTCAATCTAATGTGCGTGCTAGTCTATCGCAGATCAGTTCATGAAACTGAACCAGCCAGGAAAGACGCTGCGCCGGGTGCGCTACACTGCGAAAGTGGCAGAGGTGACATCGCCGGCCGCGCAGAGGGCTTCGCGCGGGCGGATCGACAAGCGGCAGGCGATACTCGACGCGGCGTTCGTGGTATTCGCGCGCCGGGGTTACGCGCAGGCGTGCGTCCAGGAGATCGCCGAGGAGGCCGGCGTCGCCAAGCCGACGATCTACAACCACCTCAACGACAAGGAGACGTTGTTCCGGCACGCGCTGACGGCCGCCGGCGACGCGGTGCTGGCCGAGAATCTGTCGGTGGTGGACCGGTTGCGCAATCCGGGCTCCGACTTACGCGCCACCTTGGCAGACGTGGCGTACCGGCTGATCCGGGCGTGCTGCGCCGAGCGATCCCGATCGCTGCGATGGCTGACCTACGGTCAGGTCGCGCAGTTCCCCGATTTGATCGACATCGTTGTCGGCCGCACGTCCGACCAACTGGCCGAAGCACTCGCCGACCGGCTGGCGCGCCTGTCGCTGTCCGGCCGCCTGCGCGCGTGCGACCCGGCGACCGCCGCGGAACAGTTCCTCGTGCTGATTACCGGCCCGATGGAAGGCCGTTCGCGGCTGGGCACCCGCAAGGTCTCCACCGCCGAGATGCACGCGGTGGCCACAGCGGCGGTCGATACCTTCCTGCGCGCCTACGAAGCGCCGGAAACCGGCTGAGCCCGCGCCGTTTCGCTTCGATGTGATCGCTCTCGCAAACCGGGCCGTCCGGACCCGGAGTGCGGCGGATCGCACCAGATCCGGTCACCCCGGACAGCACCGTTCCACCTTGGGGTGACCGCCCCTACGCCCGAGGCGTGCGTACCGCACGGCGGGATCTCGTCCGCGCGGCCGTCGGAACCAATTCGTTCACCGCCTGTCGCCGTTGGCGACCTTCCGGACGAGGACCAAGCGCACTTCTCGACATAAGGTACCGACTCGAAGCCCACCACACAGGCCGCGCGATCACCCCGTGGTGTCACATCCACCGACACTGCGAAATTCCATTCCGCGCAGGTCACGGAGGTGGGCAAATCGACCGCGCAGCAACATGATCCGCCACTCAGAACCGTCGCCCGGAGTTGGCCGGGGTGGAGACCAGCCCACCGGCAGGATAACTCTGGGTAAACGGCTCGTGGGGCGCGAAGGGCCCCCGTATCCTGAATCCGTAGGGAAAGAGGGGTGATGACCGGACGACAAAGCCCATCCCCGCCTACCTCAGACCTTCCACCTTCCCAGCCTCGGCTTCGATGAGCTGGCGAAATTTACTCCCCCGCAACGGTTCCCACGAATGGCGCGATGTCGGCACCCTCCGACGCCCGCCGTTCGCGCCGCGCGCCTGCGGTCAGCCGAAGTCGTGTCATGCGGGGAATTTGGCAACCCTTCAGCAACGCAGCTGCCCGAAGTCGTACGGTTGCCAAATAGCCTGTGACTATTGAGCTTTCGCTATGAATTGCTACAATCGGACCGTGCACCGTTAGCCTAGCTAATCAGCGGCAATATTTTTCCGGGCGCGCCGAAGACCGCGGCTCGCCCCGGGGGTTCTTCCGTCGCTGAAGCGGGCGCACGATCCTTGTCGGCAGTTCCAGGGAGTTCGCTATGGACAATCCACACGTTCTGGTCATCGGCGGCGGCCCAGCCGGGTCGACCACCGCAGCCCTGCTCGCCAAATCGGGGGTCCGGGTGACCCTCCTGGAACGAGATAAGTTCCCGCGCTACCACATCGGCGAGAGCCTCTTGGCGTCCGTCCTCTCCACCCTGCGCCTCTCCGGCGCCTACGACGCGGTGGCCGCGCACGGCTTCCAGATCAAACGGGGCGGCCACTTCCAGTGGCAGAACGACGACTGGCTGCTGGACTGGTCCAAGCTGGTGGACGCGGAAGCCTGGTCCTGGCAGGTGCAACGCGACGTCTTCGACGAATTGCTGCTGCGCAACGCCGCCGAGCAGGGCGCGCAGGTGATCGAGCAGGCCACGGTCACCAACGTCCTTTTCGAGGACGACCGGCCCACCGCCGTCGAATGGACCGTCGACGGTGACGACCGGACCCACACCACCGAGTTCGATTTCCTCGTCGACGCCTCGGGGCGGGCCGGCGTACTCGCCAAACACCAGGTCATCGATCGCCAGCAGCATCCGGCTTTCCGCAACGTGGCCGTCTGGTCGTATTGGGAAGGCGCACAACTACATCCGGACAGTCCGGAAGGCGCCATCAACGTGGTGTCCACGCCCGAGGGCGGCTGGTTCTGGAACATTCCGCTCTCGGACGGCCGCCACAGCGTCGGCTACGTCGTCTCCGCGCGCAAAGCCGCTCCGAAGCTTCGGGAACAAGGTCGAGAGGCGTACTACCTGGAGACCATCGGCGACAGCGCGGCGATGGGCAAGCTGCTCGCCGGTGCGCGACGGGTCGCGGAGGTCAAGGCGGAGCAGGACTACTCCTACAGCTCCGACCGGTTCTGCGGCCCCGGCTGGGTCGTCGTCGGCGACGCGGCGTGTTTCCTCGATCCGCTGTTGTCCAGCGGCGTGCATCTGGCGACGTACTCGGGCCTGGTCGCCGCGGCGGCGATCGCGACGATCCTGCGCGGCGAACTGAGCGAGTCCGACGCCCTCGGCTTCTATGAGCACGCGTATCGCCGGGCCTACACGCGATTCCTGGTCCTGGTTTCGCGCATGTACGAGCAGTACGTCGGCTCGGAGGAATACTTCGCGCACGCGGGCACCCTGACGACCGGGCACAGCGGCGACACCAAGCAGGCTCAGTTCACCGAGATCATGGCAGGTCTCACCGACATGGACGAGTCATCGGGAGTGCAAGAGCGCACCGCGACCGAGACCATCATGTCCGCGGCCGAACGCCTGCATGCGGAGTCGGCGAATCTCGAATACATGGGTCACCTGGACATGTCGGTCGTGTGGGACCACTGGCGTGATCCGCTGGCGGACACCACGACCGAGCAGCTGCGGATCACGACCGACCCGGTCCTCGGGCTGACCGGCCGGCCTCGGACGGACGCGGAGGTCGCAGCCGTGGCTCGCCCCGTTCTTCCCCCGACGGCTGCCGGCGCCACCACCTCCTAGCACCGGTATCCCAACGGGTTTCCCGTGACAGCCACCGCTCGGAGCCGGTCGTGACGATCACGCACACCGGCCCCGAGCCACCGGGTGATTGCTCGCCCGGTGGCTCGGGTTTCCCGAATCACGACGAAATCGGCCGGTTCGGCCACCCGCTGACCAGGGCGCTGCTGGCGAGCGACGGATTCACCACGCCCGCGCTCGCGGCCGTTCTCGGCACCGACTTGACGGTGCGGGTTCTGCGCCAAGACGAAATCGCCGCGGCCCGGCTGCCGGACACCGTCACCGACGTCTTGCGCGTGTCCGGTACCGATCGCCTCATCATCCGACGCTCGTGCCTGGTCAACGCCGACTTGGTCACCGCATCCGTCAACTACGTCGTCGCCGTGCGCGCGGGCGCGGCCGCTTCCGGCGTGGACGATGTGCGGGTACCGATCGGATCGGGCCTGATCTCCCGCGGGGTGTCCCAACGGCGGCGGCTGCTGCGGACCGGGGTGATCAGATGGCCGGACGGTCGCCTGTGCGCCACGCGGTCCTACGTCATGCTGCTCGGCGATCGACCGGTCTGCTACATCCGGGAATCGTTCAACCCTGACGTCATCCCGCCCGAGTACGCCGCTGCGCCCGATGACGATCCGACGTGGTCGGACGAACCGGAACACACACGGGCGGAATCATTCGATGTGCCGGGAGAGGTCTTCGCGGCGCACGAGCCCAGGGGCGACGACCAGATTGGCGGAGTATCCGCACCACTGCTCGACCGTGCCCAGCGTTCGAGGCTCTTGCCCGCACCGATCCATCCGGCCGAATGCGTCGCGCTCACAGCGGGGTTGGCGAAGGCAGCGCGCGGAGAGGGTTTCGTGCTGCACCTCGGTGGCCGCGACGACACCTCCTGCGGTGGCGAAACCCGGACACTCGCCAACCGCCGGGCGCTGATATATGCCACCGCCGCGGTCCTGGCGCACGGACTGGGAGAAGCGACCGTCACCATCGAACGAGCGCCCAAGCGACACCGCGGATCCGCGCGCGCCGCCGCGACGCTCGACGAGTGGCCCGGCGACCGCCTGCCGATCACGCTGTGCGTGACCATGCTCCGCCAAGCCGCGGATCGGTGCCCTGACCCGATGCGTCGTGATCTGCTCCGCGCGGTCGGCGGACTCTTGCCCGTCGCCGCGATCACGCCACCAGGGGCACACGAACTGCACACTTCGCTGGTGCCGCCGCGTATCTCGCGCGAACCGTCCGCACCGTATGAGGCCGCGCCGACCCGTCAGGAACCGCACGGGGAATGGTGGGACCGTTCGGCGCACATGCTGTGGATCGGCGACCACACCGGCAACCGTGCGCGCGACCGGATGCGGTTGGCCGCGCGTGTCGGCAACCCGGTCGCGGTGGCACTCGGTCCGGCGGCCACACCGTACGACGTCGAACTGCTGTGCCGAGCGCTGAATCCGCGCAAGCAGCCGGGCAAGCTCACTCTCGTCCCGAGGCTGGGCGTCGCGGGCACCCTGGACAGGCTTCCCGCGTTGTTCGCCGCGGCCGCCGCGTGTGGAACCCCGGTCTGCTGGGTGTGCGATCCGATGCCCACGACCCCCGGAATACGGCTCGGTCACCCGCCCTTCCGCATCGACGACGTCATCGACGGAATCCGCGCGTTCTTCCGAACATGCCGGGCCACCGGAACCGCTCCCGGCGGCCTGCATCTCGAATGCGAAGCCGACGTCGTCGAGCCATGGACCGAAAGGGATGCGGGCAAACAGTGCACGGATCGCCGGATTCGCCGCTCCCCCGGACTGGATCCCGTACAGACACTGCACTGTGTCGTCGCCGCGCTCGAGCAGCGGGTCGTCTGAGCGGTCTACCCCGTTGATCCGATCTCGATTGTGACCGGGCTCTGCGACTGCGGCCACAGATCCGGGTCTCGCCACCACGAGCGCGGAAGCGCCGCGGCGAAAAAACAGTTCGGCACCGACCGCCCGGGTGAAGAGCAACGACGCCCGATGCCGGGAAGCCACCGGACGACAGAATGTCGCCAACAGCGGGAAATCGATTTCGAAATCAGCGCTATATCATCACCCGGATCCCGCTCGCACAGGTGCCCTTCCGCTGCGTCGGCATCCAGGCGACCCGTGCGTCATGAGCCGGTCACCGCGCAGCGCGAGCCCGCAACTCATGACATCGAGCCACTTCGAAAAACCAGCAGAACAGGCGGTAAGTTAGCAATAGTGGATCGCTCTGACTCAGAGAGTCGCGAGCCGAACACCTCGCATATCACCAGTGCTGTGCGGGCGGTACGCCGGGAATTGCCCGTCACGCCGTTTCGGCCGCACTCCAGGATGTGCTATGTAACTCAGGAATAATTTCGGTTCACTTGTTGTGGGTCACCAATCCGTGTGATTCGCGATCGAACCGCTACACTTTCGTTATTCTTCGGACGGGTACAGGTGAGGTGCCGCCCGGGTCGGGCGGGGCCGTGTCAGAGGTAGGCATTTTCTAGCCGTGAGCAAGTGGTCTGAGCTACGCGAATCCGCTGTGGGAGTGGTTCGCTCGAGCCGGCGTGACGTCCGTGGCCGAGTGAGCGTCCGGGTGCGCCTGCTGGCGATCGTGTTGATATCGAGCGTCACGCTGCTCACGATCGGTGTGGGCGCCGCAGGTTACCTGGTGCGATCCGCGCGGGCGGCGAAGGAATGGGCGGAGCTGGCCAGCAGCACGACGGTACCGGCCATCCTCATGGTCCAGTCGTTCGAAGAGGAGCGCCGCCTGTCGCTGTTGTATCTGGCCGGCGACACCGAAGTCGCCCGCGGGCTCGCCGCCGCGCGCCAACGCTCGGATGCGGCGCTCGCGGCTGTGATCGCCAAAGGCGATGCCGCTCGCAAGCTGAACCCCGGCGGGTCCGCCTCCGAGATCGAGGGCTACAACAAGCTGTTCGCGCTGGTGCCGACGCTGCGCGGCGGGGTCGACTCGCGACAGGCCGTGCCGAGCGAGGTGTTCGGCGCCTTCAGCCAGATCATCGGCACGATCATCGCCGCGTCGACACTCGCCGCCCGGGTGGCGCCGGAAGCCGACATCGCCATGGAACTGAGCTACGGCGTGGAGCCACTGCGCGCGGCGGAAGCATTGTCGATGGCGGACACGTTGGGCGCGGTGGCGCTGACCGTGGAGGAGCACACGCCCGCGCAACTGACCGAATTCAGCCGCTTGGTCGGGGAATTCCGCAGTCAGGTCGCCTACTCCGCCCAAGTGTTGAAGGGCACCCGCCTCGCCCAGCTCCAAGAGATCACCGGCGGACCGGCCTACCAGAAGGTGATCGCGATGCAGGACGCGGTGCTGCTGCGGGGGCCGGTGGAGGCGGGCGGCGACTCCGACGAGTCCGGCAGGACCCAGAGCGGCCGCTCGACCTCGCGAACCACACCGTTGCCCATGAACGTCGCGGCTTGGCAGGAAGCTTCCGGCCAGGTCGGTTCGGCCCTGCTGAAGTTGTGGGACGACCAGAGCCACGACGCGCACGCCATCGCCCGCGAGCGCGGCGACGAGACCGCGCGGCAGTCCATGCTCGGCGGCGCGGCGGTGCTGCTGGTCGCGACGCTCGCGTTCGTCGCGGCGCTGGTGCTGGCCAATCGCTTCATCGCGCGCATGCGGCGCTTGCGGCGCGACACACTGGAACTGGCCGACCAACAGCTGCCCGAGCTCATGCAGAAACTCGGGCGCGGCGAGAGCCTCGAATCCGAGGCGGAAGTGGCGCGGCTCGATTTCGGTACCGACGAACTGGGCCAGGTGGCCGACGCCTTCAACCGCGCGCATGTCGCGGCTGTGTCGGCCGCGGTCGCGGAGGCGAAGACCCGCGCGGGCGTCAACGCGGTGTTCCTCAACATCGCGCATCGCAGCCAGGTGGTGGTGCACCGCCAGCTCGCCCTGCTGGACCAGGCCGAACGCCAGGAGGAGAACGCCGACCAGCTCGAGCTGCTGTTCCAGCTCGATCATCTGGCCACCCGGGCCCGGCGCAACGCCGAGAACCTCATCATCCTCGGTGGCGAGAAGCCGGGCCGGCGCTGGCGCAAGCCGGTTCCGCTGCTGGACTTGGTCCGCGCCGCCGTCGCGGAAAGTCTCGACTACACCAGGATCCAGACCGGCCGGCTGCCGGAAGCCCAGGTGTCGAGCAACGCGGTAGCCGATGTGATCCACTTGCTGGCCGAGCTGATGGACAACGCGACAGCTTTCTCGCCCCCGCAGGCGCGGGTCGAGGTGACCGGCGTCGTGGTCGGGCGCGGTGTGGCGATCGAAATCATCGACCAGGGTCTCGGCATGTCGGAGGCCGACTTCGCCGCGCGGAACGAAGTGCTCTCCAACCCGCCGGATTTCAGTGTCGTGACCTTGTCCAGCGACACCAGGCTCGGGTTGTTCGTGGTCGCGAAACTGGCTCACCGCCATGGCGTCTCGGTGCGTTTGGGGGAATCGGTCTACGGCGGGGTCCGGGCGGTGGTGCTTGTTCCGAGCGCCCTGCTGCAATCGGAGACGCCCTCGCGCGACCAGAACGACGGCGACCGTGTCGAGCCCGCACAGGCGCCGGCGCCCGACAGCACACCGCCTCGGCCGGCGACGGGACGGTCGGCGTGGTTCACTTCCCCCTCCGATCAGTCCCCGGCACCGATTCCGCACAGCGACACCCACGGATTCGACACGGGCTCCGCACCGCATCCCGACCCCGCTTCCGATACCCGGCCGCCGTTGCCCCGCCGCCGCCGCCAATCTGCCGAGGAGCAGCCGGAGACGGCGCAGCCCGCCGCGGCTCCGGTTCGGCAGCGGTCCGCCGACGAAGCACGCAATCTGATGAGTGCCATCGAGAACGGGACCCGCCAGGGGCGCCGGAAGCGTCCCGACCTCGACTAGTCCGCAATTCCACCCACCTTCGGAAGGCGACGATGACTACCTCCCAGGGAACCGGCATCGGTTGGCTGCTCGACGAGCTGGTCACCGGACTGGTCGGAGCCCAGTCCGCGGTGCTGCTGTCCTCGGACGGGCTGATGATCGGCCATTCGGCTCGATTGGACAAGGCCGATGCCGAGCGGTTCTGCGCGATGGCATCGGCTCTGCACAGTCTGTCCCGCAGCGTGGGCCACCATTTCGACGCGGGCGGGGTCTGCCAGACGGTGGTGGAACTCGACCGCGCGGTACTGTTCGTCACCACGGCGGGCGCCAACGCGTGCTTGGCGCTGCTGGCGTCGGAGACCGCCGATATGGGTATGGTGGCCTACGAGATGAACCAGACGGTGCAACGAGTCGGAACACACCTGTCGGTCGACACGCGCCCGCAGCCTTCGACACAGCCATGAGTGATCAGCACGATTCCTGGTACGAGGAGGACGCCGGACCGTTGGTCCGGCTCTTCGCCATCACCCGCGGCCGGGGTCGTGCGGTGCGCCGGGAACTGAACCTGGTCACCCTGGTGGTCGACGGAGCGCCCGGGACCGCGCTGCGGCGCACCGAACCGGAATACGCGGCCATCATCGAGTTGTGCCGCACTCCGCAGTCGGTGGCCGAAGTGTCCGCGCGACTGCGCCTGCCGCTGACGATGACGAAAGTCCTCATCGGCGACCTGCTCGACGACGGCAGGCTCATCGTCCGGTCGGCGCAGCCCCCGACCGGCCCCGAATCGGATCTGGGCCTGCTGCGCGCGGTGCTCGACGGCATCCGCGCGCTCTGACCGTCCCGCTACCGCTCAGACCAGCTGCGCGGCAAGCCGTTTCGCGTTCATGTAGGCGATCGCCTCGATCGAGACCATCGGGTTGACGCCCGAGGAGGTGGGGAAGCAGGAGGCGTCGGCGACGACGATGTTCGCCGCTTCCCAGGTGGCGCCGTCCGGGTTGGTGGCCGAGGTGTCCGGGGAACCGCCCATCCGGGCCGAACCCATGATGTGCAGCGCGCCGAGGGAGCATTGTCCCGGGCCGTATCCGGCGGCGCGGCACGCGGCGGCGAACTCGGCGTGCGAGCCGCGCCGGCCAGGCTCGTAGGAGACGCCGGCCTGGTGCCCGGAGAAGATGCGGTGAGCGCCCGCGGCCTCCAGAATGCTCGCCGCTCCTTCGAACCCGGTGTGCAGATGGGCGGCGTCGTAGTCGGACAACCGGTAGTCGACGACCGGCTCACCGCTGCGGTCGACCGACACCGTCCCCGAATCACGGTCGCGCGTGATGATGCCGATCGCGTTGGACCGCCCGAAATCGAGCATGGTGGTGCGGTGATTCGCGGCGCCGCGCCAGCTCATGAATCCGGTGGCGAGCCCGGGATGAATCGGGCCGGTCTCGTAGATCACGCCGTAGCCGTTGCCGTCCAGATCGCTGTGCTTCCGGCAGATCCGGGTCTGCAATCCGCCCTCCCACGGCCGGATCTCCTCCTCGAACACACCGAACACCGCGGCCGCCGGGTGCAGGCGCAGATGGCGGCCGATGTTGTCGTTGCGCAATCCCGAGCGCCGCAGCAACGCCGGAGTCTGGATCGCTCCGGCCGCCACCACCACCGCGCGAGCACGCACCTCGATCTCCACGCCGTCGGAGGTGACCGCTGACACTCCCTGCGCGCGTCCGCCTTGCACGGTGATCCGCCGTACGTCGGCGTCCACGACCAGTCGCGCGCCCCGCTCGGCCGCGTCGGCGAGCCAGGTCTTGGTCACCGACTGTTTGGCGCCCAGCCGGCAACCGTAGCCGCATCGACCGCACTCCACACCGGCGTCGCAGGCGTCGGTGACGTTGCGCGGCAGCGTGTCCACTTCCCAGCCCAGCGCTTTGGCGCCGCGCTCCAGCACGCCGTCGCGAGCCGACAACACCGACCGCCGATCGGTGACGCCGAGCCGCCGCTGCACCACCTCGAGGGCATCGTCGAACTCCGTCTCGGCGAACTGGGCGGCGCCCAGCCCGGCCCACTCCGCGCGCACGTCGGGCGGCGTCGGCAACGACGTGCTCCAGTTCACGACCGTCCCGCCGCCCAGGCAGGTGCCCGCGACGAGGGTGATCTGACCTTCGCTGGAGCCGGGCGGGCCCGGCGCGTACAGGTGCCGCAGCCCGCCGAGTTCGCCGGTGCCGAAATCGCGGTCGTCGTAGTAATTCCCGCGTTCCAGGACGACGACGTCGAGACCTGCTTCGGCCAGGACCGCGGCGGCGACACCGCCTCCGGCGCCGGAACCGACGACCACGACATCACACTGGAGTTCGGCGCTCTCGCTGTAGCGCAGCGGAGTCAGGGCGGGTGCGGGCGCCGTTTGCAGCGGGCCGGACGGCGCCGGATACCCGATCTCCTTCCACAGCGGGTTGGTGCCCGACGGGCCGGGGGTGATGTTGTAGGACAACAGCGACGCCTGCTTGAGCGCCTGGAAGATCACCCGCACCGACTCGAAGCGGGAATCGGCCAGCCGCAGCAACGCCCGTTCCCGTTCCTCCTGCGACAGGCGGGAGAAGCGCCGGGGACCGCTGCCGGTGAGCAAGCCGGTCAGCCGGGAATCCCACAGATTCAGCAGCGTGGCCAGTTGCTTCTGCTCGGCCTCGCGGGGGTTGCGGCCCAGCAGCTCGAAGACGGTGTCGACGGCCCCGAGCGCGCTCGCCGACGGTAGCGTCAACCCGTCGCCCGGGTTGAAGGTGTCGCAGATGCTGGTCATCGCCGCGCGTTGCTTGGCTGTTGGTTCCATGTGGAGCAGTCCCCTTCGTGTCGCCAGTGAGTTGTATCACAAGGGATGAACAACCACTAACTAAAGACATGTTTCGCCAGTTGACGGCGGCTTTGGTGAAAGAATGTGGGGCCACATAGCGCTGACCCGATGACGACTCGCCAGCGCCAGCGGCCCCGGCGCGTTCATGCCGGAATGACAACAGCCGCCGCGTGCCCGACCGCCAGGAACGCGTGGACGACCGAGACGAGCGCACCGCCGAGCCGGGCCGTCGGGTCCTCGCCACCGCGCGGCCGCGACAGCGACCACCGGGTGAACGTCCGCTCGGCGTGCACCGCAAGACGCAGCAGTTCGGCGCGATACGACCCGAGCAGCGGCTGGTCGCAGGCACTCAGCGCCGCGGCGGTGAGGTGCGCGCAGCGGCCGATCGTCACCACGATCTCGAGCACCTCGTCCGGCACCGCCGTGACGACGTAGGCGTCCGCGGCAGCCGCCCGCGTCCGCTCGACGACGCGGCCGAGGGCACGTCCGAGTTCGGCCAGTGGCGCGCGATCGGCGACCACGGGCTCGGACGCCAGAGCGGTGGACAGGTTGCCGATGACCACGCCGAGCGCGTCCTCGACCCGGCGCAGCCGATCGAGAATCCCGGGCACGTCGACCGGGGAGCACCCGAAATCCGCCAGGACCGTCGCGGCCTCGACCAGGGTCGCGGCCGCCGCGCGGAAGTAGATCCCGGTTGTCGCGCTCGCCGGTAGCGTGCCCATGCCCACTCCTCGGGTAGGTGACCCTCGATCAGCCGCCGTCGCCTGCCCGCGCCGACCGGACAGCTTCGGCCGGATGGCGTCGACAGACTTGCGCCGCTCCGGACAGCAATCAGCCCGTACTACAACGCTTGATCATAATAGCCCATAACATATCTCTTCAATCCACAGGTAGACAGATGAGCTGTATTGAAACGGTCATTTACTTATGGCTCAGTTGGATCGAAGTTGGACACGTCAGCTACGAGCAGGCACCGGATCCTTCCTGGCACCGCTTGCGGCGGACGGCCGCGGCGAGTCGCTCCCTCCGGCCGCGGTCGCGCGTCTTCGGGGACACCTGACGCGACCGCCGATCCGGCAGCCCGCCGGTCTCTTCCATGACCTCTCCGCGCAAGCGCGATGATGGAGCGAAGCCGATCACCATCGAGAGGACCGACGGATGTACCGTCTGACGCGCTGCCTAATCGCGGTGGTCGTCCTGCTGGGCGCCGCGGGGTGCGCTGACTCCGAACACGAATCGCCGCCTACTCGGGGGGAAGTCGTCTCGACCACGCCCCTGATGGGGCTGGCGGCCGAGGAGGCCGCGACGCTTCTGGGCAACGGCGGAATTCGCACCCCCGTCCGCAACGGTGTCGACGCATTCCGCATCGAATACCGGACAATCACCCCGCAGGGCGAACCGACCACCGCCAGTGGCCTGGTGGTTCTCCCGCGCACCGACTCCCGGCGGCTGCGCGTGGTCAGCTACGAGCACGGGACCATGACGCTCAAGAGCGACGCCCCGTCGGTCGACACCCGCAACCTCCCCGAACGGCTGCGGACGGTCGCCTTCGCGGCCGCGGGCTACGCGGCGACCGCACCGGACTACCTGGGTCTCGGCAACGGTCCGGGGCCGCATCCCTACACTCACGCGCCCTCGGAGGTCAGCGCGTCGGCCGACCTCTTGCGCGCGGCCGGCGCGCTGGCGGCCCAACAGGGCCGGGAGCTGGACCCGGACGTGCTGGTGACCGGCTTCTCCCAGGGCGGCCACGCGGCGATGGCCCTCGGCAAGGCGCTGCACGCCGGAACGATCCCGGGCTTCGGGGTCGCCGCCCTGGCCCCGATCAGCGGGCCTTACGACCTCCAGCACGTCCAGGCGCCCGCCGCGCTCGACGGGCGGGTGGTTCCGGGCGCCGCGGTACTGTTCCTCGCCTACTGGATCACCTCGATGAACCGGATCCACCACCTCTACGACGATCCGGCGGAAGCCTTCCAGCTGCCCTATGCCGACAAGGTCGAAGGACTCTTCGACGGCTTCCACAGCGAGATCACCATCGTGACCTCGCTGGCCACCACCCCCGCGCAACTACTGACCCCGCAGTTCCTCCAGTTGACGACCGAGCCGAGCGGCGCCGCCGCGAAGGCCGTGGCCGAGAGCGACGGCACCTGCGACTGGACGCCGCGGGTGCCCGTCCACCTCTACGCTTCCCGTGGCGACCGCGCCGTTCCCTATCCCAATGCCGAGCATTGCCTGCGAGCTCTCGGCAGCGGCAACGCCACGCTGAGCGACTTGGGCGACCTCGACCACGGCGGAACCGCGCGGGCCGCGCTGCCCGAGATCCTCGGCTGGTTCCAGCAGCAGTTCCCGCCGAGCTGACCGGCGGGCCCTCCCGTGCTCAGTGCGAGGCGGCCGACTCGGTTTTCGCCGCGAGGGGAGAGTTGCTCTTCGCCACGGCGATCCGGATGTCGAGGTGCGCGATCTGGCCGGAGGCGTCGAACTCGGCCTCTCCCGCGAGGCCGTGGCCACCGAATTCCAGCCACCGGTAGTCGTCGAGGAATTCGGTGACCAGGCCCCGCCGCGTCAGGTAGCTGTGCACGGCACGCCGGTGATCGGTCAGCGGCAGCGCCCCGAAACCATAGGCGAGCACGCGAGCGAGGCCGGACGCCGTGGGCGCGGGCAGCTCGAACGCCGGATGCTCGACGAGGAACGCGACGCACGCGCCATCGATGATCCCGCAGTAGGAATTCCAGCGCCCGCACACGATCTTCGCGGCATCCGCCATCAGCCCGGCGACCTGGTAGGGCTCCGGCGCCGCGCCCCCGTGTACCACCGGCAGTTCCGCCGAACACAATTCGGCCACGCGGTACCGCAGACCGAACTGGCGCACCGTCTCGGCGGCACGCAGCAACGACGGCGGGTAATCCCAGGGATTGACCCATCCCCACAGCCACGTCTCGGCGTCGGCCGTGCCGAGCAGGTGGACGTCGGTGCACACGAAGGAGCGCTCGTCGCCGAGGAATTCGAGCCGGCGTCCTTCCAGGTCGACCTCCCACACGTGTGCGCCGAGCACGTCTTCGAGGTGCAGCCGGTGCTCGAGCGACAACAAGCCCGCGTCATCGAGAAGTCTCGTCAGTGGCACGGATTGGGACACCGCGCCAGCGTAGTCAACGCGCGGCCACCGCTCCGCTTCCACTCGGACTTCCGCGGCGAGCGTGTCATCCGGAACGCGGCGACACCGCGCCTACGACGGCTGCCTGCTGGGCAACGGGATCGGCCATCGGCGGTGGGTAAGTTGCTGGTGCCCGGCGGGGTTGTGGTCGATCCCGGCGGCGTTGATCAGCCGCCAAAGCGGGCCCGGACTGCGCGGACACCTCCATGTCGCAGTGTCCACACCTCACCCGGACAGCCGCCACTGCCGTCGTGATCGCCTGCGGACAAGAAAAGCGTCACGGCCAGGTGGCTCCGGAGATCGGCCTGACCGAGGCCTGCTTGGCGGCGGGAGATCACTGCGGCGTCGCAGAGATCGGCAGCTGTCGGCGGAGCCGGCGCGGGCTACTTCAGATCGAGGGGTGCGGTCGGCTTCGTCGAACGACCCACGCTGCGGCGGCGAGCAGCGCTGACCGCCGAGCGGATCTGCACGGCGGGGCCGCTCCCGCGGTCAGTAGATTGGTGGGATGAGTGCCGACGCCTCGATGCAGGAGCGCGGACCCGTGGCCGTGCGATGGTCGGTCGCGGGTCGGCTACGGGCGCTGCCGGGAAGCATCGGCTATTTGCTGGTCGGCGGTGCTACCGGCGTGGCGGCCATGTTCGCCGCGGTCGGCTTGTTCGTGGTCGCGGCCACCAGCCTCGGTGGGGTGGGTATTCCGGCGATTCCCGAATACCTGCGGTTGATCCGGCCGCTGACCGAGTTCGAACGGCGGCGGGCCGGCAAGCGGCTGGGCGCGCCGATTGTGGTGGCGTATCGGCCGATGACCGGCGGCCTACGGCAACGACTGGTCAGCGCCTTCGGAGATCCGGCAAACGGCCGGGATATCGCGTGGCTGTGCGTGCACGGGGTGCCCGGCATGGTGGTGGCGTTGTTCTCGATCGGATTGCCATTGGGGGTACTGAACCAGCTGGCGATTCCGGTCTATTGGCAGATCGTACCGCCGGGCACCGTCGACAGCTTCGGCTTCGTGGTCGATTCCTGGCCGCTGGCCGGGCTCAGCGTGCTCATCGCGATTCCCTTGGCCGTCCTCGTTCTCCGGCTACCCACGGTGGCCCGCTGGCAGGCGCTGCTGGCGCGGACGCTTCTCGGTCCGGCGCCGGGCGCTGCGCTCGCGGTTCGGGTGGCGGAGCTGACCGCCACCCGGGCCGCCGCACTGGACGCGCATGGGGCGGAACTGCGACGCATCGAACGGGATCTGCACGATGGCGCGCAGGCGCGGATCGCGGCGGTCATCATGCAGCTCGGGCTGGCCGATCAATTGCGGGAACGGGACCCGGCCGCATCGTCCGACCTGGTCCGCAAGGCGCAGGACACCGCCGAGGCTGCGTTGGCCGAACTCCGCGATGTGGTGCGAACGGTGTATCCGCCGGTGCTCGCGGATCGCGGGCTGACGAGCGCGATTTCGGCGTTGGCCGCGCGCTCCCCGATTCCGGTCGAACTCGATCTCGACGGCGCCGTCGCAGCGCGCCAGAGCAGGACCGAGGCACCGGATTCGGGCAGATCGAAGACACGGTGGCCGGCGGCTGTCGAAGCGGCCGCCTATTTCGTCATCTCCGAGGCGATCACTAATGCGACTAAACATTCCGCGGCCGAAAATCTTAGGGTATCCCTCGGAGGCGATGCCGGGCTGCTGGCCGTCGAGGTGCGAGATGACGGGATGGGCGGGGCACGAGAGACCGAGGGTGGCGGGCTGGCCGGGATTCGGCGGCGGGCCGAGGCGCTGGACGGGCGGATGGTGCTGAGCAGTCCGGCGGGTGGGCCTACTGAGGTTCGGGTGGAGCTGCCGTGCGGGTTGTGATCGCCGAGGACGACGCGCTGTTGCGGGAAGGGCTGGCGCTGCTGTTGCAGACGGCGGGGATCGAGGTTGTCGCCGCGGTGGACGATGCGGAGGACTTTCTCTCGGTGGTGACCGCCGACCGGCCCGATGCCGTGGTCGTGGATGTGCGTCTGCCGCCCACCTTCACCGATGACGGATTGCGAGCGGCGGTTCGGGCTCGCGAGCTTCACCCCGGCCTCCCGGTGCTGGTGCTCTCGGCCTGGGTCGAGCGCAGCTATGCCGCCGAACTGCTCGGCGACGGCGCTGGCGGGATCGGATACCTGCTCAAGGAACGGGTCGGGAAGGTGGATCGGTTCCTGGATTCGCTGCGGCGGGTCGCCGAGGGCGGGACCGCCATGGATCCGGAAGTGATCTCACAGCTGCTGGTGTGGCGCAAGACCGACGATCCACTCTCCGCGCTCACCCCACGCGAACGCGAGGTGCTGGCGCTCATGGCCGAGGGGCTCGACAATGCGACCATTGCCGAGCGCCTCGTGGTAACCGAAGGTGCTGTGCTCAAACATATTCGGAGCATCTTCGCCAAACTGGGCCTCTTCGCCGACGAGGTGGGGCACCGGCGGGTGCTGGCCGTGCTGGCCTATCTGAATGCCGGATGATCAGTCGTCGCGACAGGTGAGGTCGGCGGCAGGCAGAGTGCCGTCAGCCAGGTAGGTGTTCACAGCGTCGTAGACGCAGGCATTCGGATAGCGGCCGAAGATCGAGTGAATGGCGACGTCTTGCAACGTGACCATACGAGAGCCGGTGAGCGCCCGGTGCATGGCGATGGCACCGCCGTAATTGGTCCGGGTGTCGCCGGTGGCCTGAACGATCAGGTTCGGCACTGAATTGCCGATGGCGGTGGGCGATTCGGCAGGCGGTGCCCAGAACGCGCACGGCGTGATGTTGTTCGCCAAGGCGCCGAAGACCGGCTGGGTGGCGCGGGATGCCTCGATATTGCGCCGGTACCAGTCCAGATCTCGGGGTGCGCCGATGTCCCCGCAGAGGATAGCCATCTGAGGCGACATGTCGCGAGGCTGGGCGCGCAGGATAATAGCGAGCTTGGCCGCCAAGTCCTCGTCCGGTCGTATCGGCTTACCTTCGGCGGCATCGGCGAGCTGCCGGATCTGTTGCACCGCAAGACCGTAGCCGTGGGGCGAATCGAAGGCGATGTACAACACCAGGGGAAGGGAATGCTCGTCGATGTCGTACTCGCCGATCCGGATCGGCTGGGCGGCGGCGCGTTCGACGAGCCGCTCGACCAGACCACGAACGGCCCCACCGGTGGTGCCGAGGTGGTATTCGTCGTCGCGTTGAGCGGTCCAGGCCGCCCAGTCGTCGAGCGCGGCCTCGTTGGGTGAGCCCATGTCCTGCACCATTCCGACCGCGCCGTAGCGGTACGGGTCCACAGCGCCGTCCAGCACCATGCGGTCGGAACGTTCCGGGAACATCTGCATATACACAGCACCCAGGTAGGTACCGTAGGAGGTGCCCAGATAACTGATCTTGCTTTCGCCGAGCGCGGTACGGATGACATCCATGTCGCGAGCGGTATTGCGAGTGGTGAAGTGCGGCAGCCGCTCACCCTCGGCGTCGGCGCAGCGCGCCGCCAGATCGGCTTGGTCGGCGACGGATTCGGCGAATCCCTCGGCATCGACACCAGCGGACTGCAGGCCGAAACCGTGCGGCCAATGACAGTTCACCGGCGAGGAGCGCCCGACACCGCGCGGGTCCATGCCGATCAGGTCAAAGCGGGCGCGGACCTCGGGGGTCATGGCCTGGCTCGTGTCGACGAAGTAGTCCAGGCCGGCACCGCCCGGACCGCCCGGGTTGGAGAGGATGACCCCACGCCGCTGGGCCGGGTCGGCCGCGGCGATGCGAGAGATGGCGACGGTAATCGTAGAGCTTTGCGGCTCAGCGTAATCCAGGGGCACCGTCACATCCGCGCACTGCGCGCCCATGCCATCGAGACCTGGCGCATCGCAGGACTTCCAGGTAAGCGGCTGGTGGTAGTAGCGGTCCAAGGGCTCGGCCGCACCCGCCCGATCGGCGACGGCGGTCGTCGTGAACGCCCCCGCGCCGACGAGCCCGGTGACGGCGAACGCTACCGGAACGCTCAATGCCCGAGGCAGCTTGTATCGAAACACGAATAATCTCCTCATCGTGCGCAGACAGCGGCATCGAACAGCTTCGACACCGCGTCAGAGGCGGCCGTATCGACCGGAAGCTGATTGACGGTCACCACGACGGCGGTGCCGTCGGACGCCACGCCGTTGCGGGTTGCGAAGCCCGGAATGCTGCCGCCGTGGCCCCACACCTCCTTGCCACAGGAGACCGGGTGGTGAATCAGGCCGAGTCCGTAACCGGAACCGGGTTCTCCGCGGTCCCAGGGGATGGTCTGTTTCATCTCGGCCAACTGCGCTGCGCGCAGTAACTTCCCGGTGAGCAAGGCGGTGAAGAAGCGGTTCAGGTCGTCGGGGGTGGAGACCATCGCGCCCGCGGTGCCGGCCCACGAGGAGTCCAGATCGGTGAAATCGATGCGGCGACCGCCGGTTTCGTGATATCCGCGCGGATGCGGCCCCCGGATGCCGATCTCGCGCGCGTCGGGGAAATAGGTGTCGCGCAAGCCCAGTGGTTCCAGGATGCGGCCGGCGATCTCGAGCTCGGCCGAGCGCCCGGTGATCTTCTCGATCAGCATGCCGAGCAGAATGTAATTGGTGTTCGTATAGACCGAACGCGCCCCCGGTTCGAATCGGGGCGGCATCGACAGGGCGATTCGCACCAAGTCCGCGGGTTCGTAATGAGCCCAGCGGATTTCGTCGGCATCGGCCCGCAGCTGCGGGGTGCTCGCGACAGCCGTCAGAGCCGGATCGCCGCCGGCAAGGTAGTCCGGCAGGCCGCTGGTGTGCTGGAGCAGTTGGCGGACCGTGATGCGACTGCCGTCATTGCCATTGCCCTGCACGACGCCCGGTAACAAGCGTTCGATCGGCGCCTCGAGATCGACCTTGCCGTCGGCGACCAGTTGCAGCACGACGGTGGCGACGAAGGTCTTGGTATTGCTGCCGATCCGGACCCGGGCATCGTCGGCGATGGGCACTCCGGTGGCCAGGTCGCCCGCGCCGGTGGTCAGCACCCGGTGGCCATCCGGGCCGTCGATGGTGACCTGCGCGCCTGGGAAGCCACTGCGAACCAGCATGTCGAGGGCCTGAGTGACGGGGCGGTACATCTCGTTTCGGGTTGGTTCACCGTCGCCGGTGTCGGTGCCGCATGCTTGGACTGCGAGCGCGCCCAGCAGCCCGACACCGGCCAGCGCGATCCTTCGGCGATGTCGCCGCATTGCGCTCATGAAGACATTTCTCCTTTTCAGGTCGGGTTTTCGGCCAAATCGAGCGTAGGAATCCGGAGGCGCGCGGCCCATACCCCGCACGCCCGAATCACAGTCGTGCGCGCTACCCGGGCGGAGGTAGCGCCAGCACCACCTACATGCAAGGTCAGTTCTGGGGCCACTGCGCGAGACGCGAGAGTCTTCTCTCCGGCCAGCTCAGCCCGGGCCGGATGCTAAAACTCGGGGCGACAAGGGGCAGGGACGCAACCAGCCTGAACATGTTGACGCCTCCGTAGAGTGAGTGTACAGTCACTCACATGAGCAGGAGCGGAGCCACACTCTCCCGATCGGACCAGCGTCGCGACGCCGTCATCGACGCCGCGATCACCGAGTTCGCCCGGGCCGGTTACCACGGCACACCGATCAGCACCGTGGCGGCGACCGCGCAGATCTCCCCGGCGTATGTCTTCAAACTCTTCCCCAGCAAGGTGACGCTGTTCGTCGCCGCGCTCGAACGATGCTTCGACTCCATCGAGCGGGCGATGTCCTCCGGGGCCGCCCACGTCGACGACGGCGCCGGTCCCGAGCAGATCCTGCACGCGATGGGCGGGGCTTACGCCGAACTCATCAGCGACAAGAGTTTGCTGATGCTGCAGGTTCATGCTCAGTCCGTGGCGGATGTCCCGGAGATCGGCGAGGCGCTGCGCCGCGGCCTGGCCGGCGTGACCGAGCTGGCCAAACGGCGCTCCGGCGCCGACGACGAACTCGTGCAACGATTCATCGCCTTCGGGCAGCTCTGCCACCTGATCACCACCCTCGGACTGGAGGGCGACACCAGCCCGTGGGCCACCATCCTCACAGCGGGCATTCGCCACCCGAACAATTACTGACCCGATCCCACCGCCCCTTCGGGGGCATTTCTTTCACCCATTCAGTGATTGATCAGTCACACACTAGGAGAACAGATGTCCACCATCACCGCCACCGAGATCGTCCTTCCCGGCCGCGTCGAGCCGCGGGGACTGCTGATCACCCACCGCGACCTGCCCGCAGCAGGGCCGGGCCAAGCCCTCGTCCGAGTGGAAGCCAGCGGCGTCTCCTTCGCCGAGCAGCAGATGCGGCGCGGCAAGTACTACGACCAGCCACCGTTTCCTTTCGTGCCCGGCTACGACTTGGTAGGGATCGTGACCGCGGTCGGAGCCGGTGTGGACCCGGCCCTGGTCGGCAGCCGCGTCGCCGCGCTGACCAAGACCGGCGGCTGGGTCAGCCACGCCCTGCTCGACGCCGCGGACCTCGTGCGGGTCCCCACCGGACTCGACGCCGCCGAGGCGGAAACCTTCGTCGTCAACGGCATCACGGCATGGCAGATGCTCTTCCGGACCGCGAAGGCGCGAACCGGACAGACCATCCTCGTGCACGGCGCGAACGGCGGCGTGGGCTCCACCCTCGTCCAACTGGCCCGCGCCCACGGAATCCACGTCATCGGGACCGCGTCGGCGCGCAACGCCGACGCCATCGAAGCCCTCGGCGCGACCTGGGTCGACTACCGAGGCGACGTGGCGCACCAGGTTCGCCTGCTCGCTCCCCACGGCGTGGACGCGGTCTTCGACCACATCGGCGGCCCCGGCATCCGCGACTCGTTCGCCCTGCTGGCACCGCACGGCACCCTGGTCTCCTACGGAACCGCGGCCACCAAGAACGACGAAGGCAACTCACGACTTCCAGTGCTGAAATTGCTCATCCAGCTGACGCTGTGGAACATGTTGCCCAACCACCGCAACGCGCACTTCTTCAACCTGTGGGCGGGCAAACGCAACCTCCCCCGCTTCCGCAGCCGCATCGCCGAGGACTTGGGCAACATCTTCGACCTCGCCGCCAAAGGCGCGCTCAGCGCACAGGTCGCTGCCCGCATCCCCCTGACCGAGGCCGCCCGCGCCATGGAACTCGCCGAGTCCGGCACGGTCGTCGGCAAGGTCGTGATCGTGGCCGACGCCCACCACTGAGCCACGCCTGCTGGCCTCTTCACCACCACGCCCGCCAGACCACGCGACCTGCCACTGCCCCCATAGACCACGTTCCGTCAGTGCGGCCCCGCCGCTGCTGCCGATAACCGAGCATGGTCGCAACCGTGTGCCCAGCCGCGGGGGGCCATGGGCGCCGCGGCCGATGGATGGCCGGGATCCGATTTCAGGCCGTTAGATGAGGCCGGCGACTTCTTGAGCGATGGCGGCGAGTCGGGTTTGCGCGGCGGAGACGACGCCGTGGCGGTTCTTGTGGGCCTCCTCGTAGGCGACGATCGCTCGGATGTCGGCGGGGTCGGTGAGTTCCTTCACCTCGGCGACGGCTTGGGAGACGTTCAGCTCGTCGTAGTCATCGATCGGCAACTCGCCGGGCTCGGGGACCCCGCTGGTGCGGATCGACCGCAGGGCATCGGCGGCGGCGTCGGCGCCTTCGCGGCGCGCGACCTGCTCGGCGGTTTCGAGCGCGGCGTCACGGGACGCGGAGAGGGTTTTGACGGCGACATCACCCGCCCGCGCGCCTTGGGCCAGTAATCCACCCAGCGCGGGTGGGGTGGCACGCACGGTGTCCAAGGCCCGGTCCAGGCCTCGAGCAGACCAGGTGACCGGGAGGTTGAACAGTTTCACCGCGGTCCCGGCCGCGGCCTGCAAAGGGGTGCGGCGCAGCGCGGCCGGGCCGCCGAGGGCGTCCTCGGCCAGGACGGTGGTCAGCCAGTCCACCGTCGCCGAATGCGCGGTGATCAACCGCTCCGCCAACTCCACCACCTCGGGCAACTGGGCGGTGGTCGCGAGAGCCTTGATGTAGCGGGCGCGGTCGACCAGTTGGTGTTCGAGAGTCAGGTCACCGAGCAGGGCCTCATCGAACGGCAGCGCCTGCTCGACCATCGCCTTGACCGCCGCGGCGGCCTGACCCAGGAATGGGCCGACCAACTCCGGGACTCCACCCAGGTCGCGGATGGCGGCCTCGATGGCCTGCGCGCGGGCGCGGGCGTTCTCGGCGTTTTCGGACAGCTCCCGGCGCACCGCTTCGGTGCGGGCTTGGGCGATGCGGGTCTCGGCGACCTGGAGCTCGGTATTGGTCAACGACAGCACCGCGCGCAACTGCGCCAGCAAAGTAGAGGTATCGGGTGTGCTCATGCGAATCTCGTCCCTCCGGTGTGTGACAGCATCGGGTCGGCGCAACGATGCACCACTCCCACGACTACCCACACCTACCGGTCGGTAACACGCTTCATCTCACGAAGAGCCGTCTTCGGCGGTTTCGTGGTGCGGCGGGGTAGGGCCAGATCGCATGCCCGCCCCTTGGAACGTTCGACGCTTACGGCTGCGGGACCAAGAGTGCCACGGTCACAATCGGAGCTCAGTGAACCCATGACTTTGTCGGTCCAGCCTCGCGGCTCCTGCTGAGGAATGCAGGAAACCATACGGCCAATCGAACAAATTTCCCCTAGCGGTTGCCTGGAGTCTTGGCATCTGCCAGAAGTTCGCTTATCCGATCCTCGTCAACCTCGGCCTCGTCAGCGGCGAACATCAGCCCCTCCAGCTAACCGGGGGTGCCTCTCTATGTTGTCAAGTCGCACAACATGGCTCGGCTGGGCTTCGGTGGCGGTTGGTGTCGTCGGCGATCATGATCCGCCAGATGACGTTGGACAGGTGTCGTTTCAGGCAGCGCATGGCCGCGCGTGGGGATGCTCCGGCAGCGATCCTGCGGTCGTAATAGGCGCGGCCAGCGCTGGCGGGCATGCGGACCTGGACCATGGCGATGGTGTGGAGGGCGGCGTCGAGTTGCCGGTCTCCGTAACGGCTGAGCCGATGTACCTGGCGGTCGGCGCTGGCGATCTCGATCGGCGCGGTGCCGTTGTAGGTGGCGTAGGCGACTGCGGTCGCGAACCGTGTCGCCGGACCGGTGCGTCCGATCAGCCGAGCAAGTCGTGGTCTGCCAGCGCCGCGCGGATCGTGGGATCGTCGAAGAAGTCGGCGGTGAGCGCGTGCTTGAACCCGGCAGCGCAGGCGCAATCGGCGCAGAGGTTTCCGGCGTGTTCGACAACTGGGTCAGCGCCCACCACCACCTACTCGCCATGAAAGTGCAGGTCAGATGAAAATCCTGGTCACCGGGGGTGCAGGATTCGTCGGAGCCACCGTCACACGACTGCTCCTCGACGCCGGACACAACGTCACCGTCATCGACGACCTCTCCCGCAACGACGACCGCCAAATCCCCCACGACGCCGAATTCATCAAACTCCGCGTCCACGACATCGCCCAAATCCTCACCCCCACCGCCGGCTACGACGCCGTCCTGCACTTCGCCGGCCTCATCGCCGCAGGCGAATCCATGCACCACCCCGAATGGCACTGGGACAACAACACCCGCGCCTCCCTCGCCCTGCTCGACGCCATACACACCGCCCACGTCAGCCGACTCGTCTTCTCCTCCACCGCCGCCGTCTACGGCGAACCCACCCACCTGCCCCTGCTCGAAACCTCACCCACCAACCCAGTCAACACCTACGGCGACACCAAACTCGCCATCGACAAAGCCATCACCACCTACACCCGCGCCTCCACACTCGGCGCGATCTCCCTGCGCTACTTCAACGTCGCAGGCGCCCACCACTGCGGCGACGGCACCATGATCGGCGAACGCCACAACCCCGAAACCCACCTCATCCCCCTCGCCCTCGACACCGCCCTCGGCCACCACGACAAACTCACCCTCTACGGCGACGACTACCCCACCCCCGACGGCACCTGCATCCGCGACTACATCCACATCACCGACCTCGCCCACGCCCACCTCCTCGCCCTCGACAACATCCACCCCGGCGAACACAAGATCTACAACCTCGGCAACGGCATCGGCTACTCCAACCACCAAGTCATCCAAGCAATCCAAGACGTCACCGGAATCCCGTTCGACATCGAGACAGCACCACGACGACCAGGCGACCCCGCAACCCTCTACGCCTCCTCCCAACTCGCCCAACGCGAACTCGGCTGGACACCACAGAAACCAGAGATCACCGACATCGTGCGGGACGCGTGGAAGTTTCATAGTCGGCGGTCCGCGCCCTGACTACGAGAAGTAGCGCAACGCACTCAAACGCCGGGCCGTAGCGCAGCGTGAGGAATTGCGTATTGCGTCGTCAGCTGGATCCAGCGGAGCCATGCCATCGGCGGCACACCGCACTCGGCCGTCTGGCGCCAGTCGAATACGAGACCATCGTGACCCCCTCCGACCAACCAGGCCGCGTGATCGAACCTGTCACCGGGGCGTGCCGCAGTACCAAGCGCTCGTCGGCTACTTGGGACACGTAGTCGATCCAATCCTCATTGTTCCATGCGGATTCCACGCGACTGGCTCGGCCCCGATATCACCGACGGGATGGACACTGACCATCCGTGCCCAGCTCCACTCGATGTGACGACGAATCCGTCTCGACGCAGTGACTTCCGAGGTGACGGATGCGCGGGGTCTCGCCGTCGGACCGGTAATTGGGCTCGGAATCAACCGGGTCGAAAAGAAGGACTACGAAGAGCGGTGCGGTTCAACCGGCAGGACCACCGGCGATCGGGCCGAGGCGAACCACAGGGGTGAGACCAACTGCGTTGAATACCCGAAACACAACCCGGGCCAACTCCGATAAGGCTGACAGTTCCCGAGTTGCGCACCACGCAGAATCTGCGGGACGGAACCAAAGCCGACAACGCAAGGTGCAATGAGATGACGGTGCGTCATGGCTGCACATCACCTTTCGTCGACGCGGCGGCATGCGCCTGCACTCGGAGATACACCCCTACCTCGGAAAGAGACCATGACATCAACACGACGACATGTTGCCGCCCTCCTTTCGTGCGCGGCAGTGACGCTCACAGCCGCCGCTTGTGGTGCCGAATCCGCATCAACCCCAACCACCACAACACTCGTCTCCACATCAGTCGTATCCGCCGGTCGCACGACACTCCTGCCGCCGACAACCACTGACGTACCACTGCCGCCGACCACACTGGAAACGACCAAAGCCTCCACCTCGCCGCCGGCTGCGGTCGCACCTGTCCCGCCCGCGGCAGTGGTACCGACACCTCCGGCGGCGGCCGTGCCGGTGCCACCTCGACCGGCAGCTCCCAGCGTCTACTACTCCAACTGCGCCGCCGCCAAGGCCGCGGGCGCCGCGCCGCTACGGCGGGGAGAACCCGGCTACAGATCAGAGCTGGACCGCGATAAGGATGGCATCGCCTGCGAATAGGCCGACGATGATGTGCTGGGCGGCACAGTAATTGCAGCGAGGCATCTACTCACCGTTCCGCAGGTCGATCTCTGTGGTTAACGCAGGTTCCGTCCGGACGCCAATGACACGGTGGCAGATTTGCCGCGGACCCGCGTACTCGAGACGACGTTCCGACCAGCGAGCAGCTGCGGGGACCAGACGTACAGTGATTCCACATACGCGACGACTGTTGTAACACCGGCTGCCGGTGACCCGACAAACCGGACATGTCTCTCAATCCCAAGCAGTCGCAACAATTTTCGGCTCGTGCCGGTGTCGTCGCAGCGGTGGCCGCCACCGGGATGGTCGGGTTCGCAGCGCCCTCTACCGCCATACCGCATGACCCAGGCTTTCCGTTCTCGCCGACTCTGACGCGCTTGGTGCCGACGAGTTGCTCCGCGATCATCGACGCGGTCACCGTGCGGCAGGAGAAGGTCGGCACATTCGGTGTGCGGGTGAACGTCACCCAGGCCGGAGAAGGCTGCTCGGACTGGAAGGTTGCGGTGCGCTTCAAGAACCTCGATACCGGGTATGCGGACGGGCAGCAGCACCGCGTCGTGAACGGTGTCGTCCAAGACACGGTGGACGGCGTGATCGTCGGTTTCGGCACGGCGCCGGGCGTCGGCCGGGTGGAGGCTCGAATCGTCGCGCTGGACTCGAACAACCGGGAGATGGAGCAGATCTCGGGTACGGCGACGTTCACACTGAGCTGAGCGCAAGTGCCGTCTCCAGCGATCGCTGGGCACGGCATGCTCGGCGGACCGTTACCGCCAACCGGTGGCGAGTTGCAGGGCCAGGCTGGATATGCCGAGGGTGAGGGCGAGGATCCCGCCGAAGAACAGGGGACGGTGGCCCGCGGTGCGTAGACGCTGCGGCGTGAGGGTGGTCCCGATGGCGGCCAGGACTACGGCGATCAACCAGGCACTGAGGTGGCTCAGGGGCGGCGTCCAGGACGAGGGAATCACGCCGGTGGCGGCCAGGGCCGACGCGGCGACGAACAGCACGACGAACAGCGGAATGGTGCGCCACAGCGGAGTGGCGCCGCCGCCGTCGCGGCGGACTCCGAGATACAGCCCGACACACATCGGAATGATCGCCAGGCTGCGGACCAGCTTGACGATGACAGCGAAATGCGCTGCGCCGGAACCGAAGGCCACTCCGGCGGCCAGGACCGAGGATGTGTCGTTGATGGCGGTGCCCGCCCACAGGCCGAACGCCTCTTCGGACATGCCGAGCAGGTGCCCCAGTGGCGGATAGACGAGCACGGCGACGACGTTGAAGACGAAGATGGTGCCGAGAGCGTAGGCGACGCGATCGCGATCGGGCTTCAGGACGGCGGTGGCGGCGGCGATGGCGGAGGCGCCGCAAATGGTGCTGCCCACCGCCACCAGGACGGCCGACTCCCGGTCCAGCGCGAGCAGCCTGCCGGCGACGACCGCTGCCAGCGCGCCGACGGCAAGTGTGCCGAGCAGCACGAGCATGCTGCTCCGGCCCACGCTGACGACGGCGCCGACGGGCAGGCCGAGCCCGATCATGACGATGGCGGCACCCAGCAATCGCTCCTGCGCGGAGGCCAGGCCCGGCGCAAAACGCTCGTCCCCTGCTCGGCGCGCGAACACCCCGAATATCGCGCCACCGGTCAACGCGAGCACTGGCGCGCCGAGGGCGGGCCACACCGTGCCCGCGTAGGTGGCGGCGGTGGCGATACCGGCCGCCGCGAGAAGACCGGGACCGTGCCGGCGAACAATCGTCATCTTCGAGACGATCGCGGCAAACCGCTCGTTCCGGTAGCTGTCGTGATGACAGCACCTCATAAGCCACGCTGATGGGGCGGCGGATCCCGGGCCGTCGCGACCGCTCATAATCTGCCCATGACGTTGCCGCCGGGGACACCCGATCTGGAGGTGCTGGACCTGCTCGTCTCCGTGGCGGAGCTGGGCAGCCTGGGCGCGGCCGGGCGCAGGCACGGCATCAGTCAGCCGGCGGCGAGTATGCGGATCAGCGCCTTGGAACGGCGGCTGCGGCTACGACTGCTGGATCGCGGGCCGACCGGATCGGCGCTCACCGACTCCGGGCGCTCGATCGTGGAATACGCACGAGCTGTGCTCGACGCGGCGCGGGCCTTCGGTGCGGGCGTGGCCGCCCTGCACGCGGCCCAGGTTCCGCACCTGCGCATCGCGGCGTCGAAAACCCTTGCGGATCATAGGATCCCGCAGTGGCTCGGCGTCCTGCGCGAATCGTATCCCGAGGTGGCGGTGTCCCTCGAAGTGGACAACTCCAGGCAGGTCGCGGAATCGGTCCGGAGCGGTCGGGCGGACGTCGGTTTCGTCGAGGGGCCGCATCCGCCACCCGGCATGGGCAGTCGGGTGCTCGGCGTGGACGAGTTGGTCGTGGTCGTCGCGCCCGGCCATCCGTGGGCCCGGCGCCGCCGTCCGGTGACGTTGCGCGAACTCGCCACCACTCCCCTGCTGTGGCGCGAGCCGGGTTCGGGCACCCGCGACACAGTCTGGGAGATCCTGGGCGCCGCATGCCAGCCTGCCCGTCCCGCCGCCGAACTGGGCTCGGCCGCGACCATCGTCGCGTCGGCCCGGGCCGGGGTCGCACCCGCGGTGCTGAGCCGGTTGATCGCGGCGTCCGATCTGGGCAATGGAACCCTCACAGAAGTGAGAGTGGACGACACCGTCGTACTCACGCGAAATTTCCGCGCTATCTGGCGCCGTCGAACGCCTCCGTCGGGACCGGCGGAAGTTCTGGTCCGATGCGCCTCGGGCGACGGCGACCATGGGGGGCGGTGTCTCTGAGCTTTCGTCTCGCGATGTGTTTCCGCGGATGAGGGGACCGCGAGGACATCGATAACCGGCGGTAGGGCCCGTGCGGCGTCGTTTCGCCGAAGGAACGTTCGACGCATCGCACCCGAGCGGCAACTCCTCACGTGATGGCGGCTCATCGGCCCGCCGCGTGAAGCGGCCGAAACTCGACCGAGTCGTTCGCGACCGGGCGGAGCCGCCCAGGCCGAATGCGCCGCGGCGCCGGTCGCGGCGATGACCGACAGTCATCCGTGTGGCAGCGGCAGTCACCGATTACGTCATCCGACAGACGCGGCGGGATACGGGCGCTGCCTAGCGTCGTCGGTGGTGACCGGATGCGGTCAGGAGCCGGAGCCTTGCGAAGGAGTTGCGATGACCATCAACAGACGATTGTTCGGCGGAGCCCTGGCGGTGGGCGCCGCAGGGGTGGCCGCCGGCTCACTCGCCGCCTGCTCGGCAGCGGAGCCGACGCCCGCCACGGCGCAGGCGGGCGCTGCTCTGCGGGCCGGGGCGGGCGCCCACACGACGCTCGGCCCGGTCCAGCAGATCGAGGCGGGGTTGCTGAACGTCGGATACGTCCAGTACGGCCCCGCCACCGGCACACCGGTGCTGCTGCTGCACGGCTGGCCATACGATCCCTTCAGCTACGCCGACGTCGGGCCGCTGCTCGCGACGGCGGGCTACCGAGTGATCGTGCCCTACCTGCGCGGTTACGGCCCGACAACGTTCCGATCCGAGCGGACCGTCCGCAACGCCCAGCAGTCGGCGATCGCCCGCGACGTGGTCGATCTCATGGACGCCCTCGGTATCGATGCGGCGATCCTCGGCGGATTCGACTGGGGTTCGCGCACCGCCGACATCGTCGCCGCGCTATGGCCGCAACGCTGCCGGGCCCTGGTCTCGGTGAGCGGATACCTGGTCACCTCACTGACCGGCAACCAGCAGCCGCTGCCCCCGCAAGCCGAACTCGGCTGGTGGTATCAGTACTACTTCGCCACCGAGCGCGGTCGCCAAGGCTACGCCCGCAACCGGCACGACTTCAACAAGCTGATCTGGCGCAACGCCTCCCCGCAGTGGGACTTCGACGACGCCACCTACGATCGCAGCGCGGCGGCGTTCGACAATCCCGACCACGTGGACATCGTCATCCACAACTACCGCTGGCGCCTGGGACTGGCGCCGGGCGAACCGCAGTACGACGGCTACGAGCAGCAACTCGCGGCCGCTCCGGCCATCGCGGTGCCGACCATCACCCTGGCCAGCGATTTCGACGGCGCGGCCAAGGACGGCGCCGCCTACCGCGGCAGGTTCACCGGTCGCTATCAGCACCGGGTGCTCGACGGCATCGGGCACAACGTGCCGCAGGAGGCCCCGAAGCCCTTCGCCCAGGCGATCATCGACGCCGACCACTTGTGAGATCCGCGCGTCGAACACCCGTGGTGTTGCTGCACGGCGCGTGGTTGCACGCGTCGTCGTGGCAAGGGTGGTCACGGTGTCTCACGAGCCGGGGGTACGCGGTGAGCGCTCCCCGGTGGCCCGGTGAGCCGGACACTGTGGCCGCGACCCGCGCCGATCCTTCCGGGTGGCGAGGTCTCGGACTGGCGGCACTGACGGCGCATTACGCGCGCGTCGCGCGCTCGTTCGACACTCCCCCGGTGCTCATCGGCCACTGTGTCGGCGGTCTGATCGCCCAGTATCTACTCGGCGTGAATCTGGCTCGGGCGGCCGTGGCACTGGCGCCGATCCCGCCGGGCGATCTCACCCGGCCGGTCCTCGCATGGCCCGCCGTACCGGAATCCCCAGGCACGCCGGCCAGCCTTTCCCGGCGCGAATTCCAGGAGTTTTTCGCCAACGCGGTCGAGGCGAGCGAGGCCGCCGCACTCTTCGACCGGCACGTCGTCCCTATGCCCCGGCGGCTGCTCGGTGACATCGGCGCGCGAAGCGAACCCGGGCAGCCGGACCTGCCGGTGGACACCGGCAACCGGACCCGCGGACCGTTGTTGTTGGTCTCCGGGCAGGAGGACCTCCTGGCGCCCGACTCGATGACGCGGGCGATGTACAAGCGCTATGGCGACTCCGTGGCGGTGAGCGACCTCGCGCAGTTCGCCGATCGCGGGCATTCCCTCGTGATCGACAGCGGGTGGCCCGCGATCGCCGATCACGTCCTCGGCTGGCTGACCGACCACGGCATCCGGGCCTGATCGGTCGGCGCTCAGTCCTGCGGGCTACCCGCCGCACGGACCTCCGGCACGCGGGTGAGCGCGTCGCGGAGTGCGGCGCGGGTCGTGATGCCCAGTTTCGGGAAAATGCGGTACAGGTGTGAGCCGACGGTCCGTGGCGACAGATGCAGCTGTACGCCGATCTCCTTGTTGGTCAGTCCGGCCGCCGCCAGATCGGCGATCCGGCGCTCCTGCCAGGTCAACGTGGCGGGCTCCGCCGCTGCCCCGGCCCCGCTCACACCGAGCGGGCGCAGTTCGGCCCGCGCGCGCTCGGCCCACGCGGGAGCGCCGAGCCGATCGAACGAATCCGCCGCCGCCGACAGATAGTGCCTGGCCGCCGTCTTGCTGTTGGCGTGCCGCAGGCGCAGCCCGTGCGCCGACCGGATCCGTGCCAGCTCGAAGGGGAAACGCGCCGCCGCGGGATGGCTCTCGGCACGAGCCACCATGTCGGCGGCGCGCGCGTCGTCGGCGGTGGTCATCGCCGTGGCGCCGAAGGTGAGGATCGCCAGGCGCGGTGAGATCGCGGGCAGACCGGCGTCCCACGCGGCGGCGGCATGTGCGCGCGCCTCCTCCGTGCGCCCGGTGTGCACGGCGGCTTCGACCAGGTCCAGCAGGCTGCGCGAGGCCTGATAGGCGTACGGCGCGAACTCGCCCGGCGGTGTGATGCCGATGGCGTGCAGATAGGCCGCCTCGAAATCGCCCGCGGTGAGCGCCGCTGTGGTGCCCGCGGCGTCGGCGGCCTGCGTGAGGAATCCGAGACCACGCGGCCTGGCCCAGGAATCGACCACCGCCTGCAGTTCGCGGGCCTCGTCGAGGCGCCCGCGCAGCGCCGCCAGCTGCGCCAGGTAGCCGCGGCTCTGCTGGGCGAACAGGTCGTAGCCCAGGTCGGCGGCCCGCTGCAGCGACCGCCGCCCGGTGTGCTCGGCCGCGTCCCATTCACCGGTCAGCGTCTGATCGAGCATGATCAGGTGCAGCATGACGATGCCGCTGGCCGCCGCACCGGTCTCCAGCTCCCGGTCGACGATCCGCTGCAGGTACGGGCGGTACTCCCCGGCGATGTCCAGATGATAGGACGAGACCGCCAGCCGGGTGACATCCCACGGTTCCAGGTCCGGCAGCCGCGCCGCGGCCGACTGCACCGGCTGCGCCACGCCGGCGCCGTGGCGCACCACATCGCTCCACGAGTCGCGGTAGATCCGCGAACGCGGCGGCAGTCGCTCGCCCAACCCGGCGAGCAGGTCACGGGTCCGGGCCCACATCGCGGCGTTGCCGGCGTACTGACTGATCGCCAGCAGCAAATTCACCAGCCGGACCAGCACCTCCGGATGCTCGCGCGCGCGGTGGGCGGACAACTCCTCGATCGCGGCCGATACCCGCCGGTGCGAGGTGCGTACGTCACCGTCCTCGTACAGCGCCGAGTACGCCGAGGCCAGCACCGCGGCTGGTGACTCGTTCCCGCCCGGGGCCGGATCCGACTGCACGATCCGCTGCGCTTGGCCCAGCCGGGCCGCGTGCCCGGCGACGAAGGCGGCGTCGCCGAGGCGGCGCGAACGGTCCTCGTGGTTCTCGCTGAGCTGGGCCGCGCGCGTAAGCCATGCCACCGCCGCCAGCGCCCCGCCGCGGCGGGTCGCCGATTCGGCCGCCGCCTCCAGCGCCGCCGCCACCTGCTCGTCAGGATCGATGGTGGCCGCCGCCAGATGCTTGGCGCGGCGCTCGACGTCGTCGCGGTGCACCAGCGCCAGTGCGGCATGCGCGGCCCGCCGCTGGTTGGGTGTGGCCTGCTGCACTACAGCCGAACGTACCAGCGGATGCCTGAACGTGAAATCACCTGTGCGCAAGTCTATTTCGAGTAGCCCGAGGCGCACCGCCTCCTCGGCGTCGCGCATCCGGTAGCGGCTCGCCGGCCCCGCGGTCGCGGTGGCGCGCGCGCCCACCCCGTCGAGCGCGCCTTTCAGCAGCTCCGCGCGCACGGTCTCGGGGAGCGCCGCGATCCGCCCGCTGTACAAGCGCTGCAACCGCTTCGGCAGGGGAACCGCGAGCTCGTCGATGACGTCGTCGGGGGTGTCCGCCGCGGCGGCGATGTAGGCGGGCAACTCCAGCAGAGCCAGTGCGTTGCCGCGCGCGTGCTCGAGGGTGAGGCGGCGAGTACGCGCGTTCAATCCCGGGTGGCGCTGATCGAGCAGGCAGGCGGCTGCCTGCTCGGACAACGGCGGAATCGTGGTCTCGGGCAAGGCGGCGGTATCCAGCCGGGCGGGGATGTCGGCACGCAGCGCGATCAGCATCTTCACCGCGCTGCCGGTGAGCCTGCGTCCGACGAAACCGCACACCTCGGCGCTGGCGGTGTCCAGCCACTGGCCGTCATCGAGGACCAGCAGCAGCGGCCGCTCCCGCGCGGCCGCGGCGAGCAGGTTGAGCACGGCGATGCCCAGCGTCATGACCGAGGGCGGATCCCCGGCCCGCTGCCCGAAGACGGCGTCGAATGCGGCGCGAGTCCCCTCGTCGAGGTCGTGCGTGTGCGCCAGTAGCGGA
The DNA here is from genome assembly GCF_027924405.1 of Nocardia sputorum. Lineage (NCBI taxonomy): Bacteria > Bacillati > Actinomycetota > Actinomycetes > Mycobacteriales > Nocardiaceae > Nocardia > Nocardia sputorum. Next base: position 3,778,383 of record NZ_AP026978.1, read on the forward strand.
TACAGGAACTGGTGCAGCCCCGCGTACGGCAATTCGGATTCGGCTTCGACGCCGGTCACGCGCAGGACCTGGTACTCGGCGCGCTCGGCCAGGTCGGCGGCGTGGGCGAGCAGCGCGCTCTTGCCGACACCGGTTTCGCCGCGCAGGATCAGCGACCGACCGCCCGGGGCTGTCACGAACGAGGAAAGTCGCGCCTGCTCGTCGTCGCGGCCCACCATCGCCGCGGCACATGACTCCATGTCGGGTCGCTCCTCTCGCGCCTGCGGCAAGACTAACCGGTCGGTTCCAGTGCGGCGACGCCTTCGCGCAGCCGCGATACCGAGGTCATTCGACCGCTCGCGCGCCCAGCGCGAACCGCCCAGGCACCGGGGAAGATACGTCACCGCTGCGTCATCCGACGGATTCGGTGCTGTGCCCTCGGCAGCGATGCTCGACAGGCAGCCGGCACCGTCGACCGGCGGCACGGCCCGCCCCACCGGGCCACCGGACCTCGGTGTCCCGCCGGTCCAGACCTCGTATCAACGCCCAGGAGCAACCTCATGACCACGGCCCGCACTGAACGGAGCTTCCGATGACTCGGACCCGCATCGAATTCGACAGCGCCGGAATCACTCTCGCCGGGCACCTGTACTCCCCGGAGACCGGCTCGACCGCACTGCCCGCGGTCGTCGTCGGCCATCCGGGCACCGCCGTCAAGGAACAATCGGCGGGCTTGTATGCCGCACGCCTCGCCGAACGGGGTTACCTGACGCTGGCCTTCGACGCCGCCTACCAGGGTGAGAGCGGTGGTGAGCCACGCGGCCTGGAGGATCCGGCGCACCGCGTCGAGGACATCAAGGCCGCCGTCTCCTACTTGACCACCCGTTCCGAGGTGGACGGCGAACGCATCGGCGTGCTCGGCATCTGCGCCTCCGGCGGCTACGCCCTCAGCGCGGCCGGTGGTGATCGCCGGATCAAGGCGATCGCGACCGTCAGCGGCGTGGACATCGCCCGGCAGTTCCGGCTCGGCGCCGACGGAACCCAGGACCCCGCCGTCTTCCAGGGCATGCTCGACGCCGCGGCGCGGGCGCGCACCATCGCCGCCGCAGGCGGCAGGCCTGATCCGCTCTACCTGTTCCCAGAAACCGTCGAGCAGGCGTACGCGATCGGCGGCGAGCACGGCGCGGAGGGCTTCGACTACTACCGCACCGCGCGCGGCGAGCATCCCCGGGCAGCGCGGTTCTTCGACTGGGCCAGCGTGGACCGGATGGCGTTCTTCGACGCCTTCACCGCGGTGCCGCTCATCGGCGCGCGCCCACTGCTGATGGTCGTCGGCCGCCGCGCCGTCACCGCGTGGATGGCGGTCGAGGCGTTCCAGGCAGCGGTGGGACCGAGACGCATCCACTGGGTGGAGGGCGCCAGCCACGTCGACCTGTACGACGACGAACGCTACGTCGGCCCGGTCGTCGATGAGCTCACCGCCTTCTTCGACCACAGCCTGCGCCTGCCCGCCTGACACATCCGAGAGAGGCCATCATGAAAGACACCCGACGCCGCGGCGTCCGTATCCACCGGGTCGCTCGCGTGGTGACCGCGCTGACGGCCGTCGTGGCCGGGGGCGCACTGGCCGTGGCGTGCACGGCGAGCACCACCACCCACGCCGGCCCCACGCCGGACGCGCCGAGACCGACCATCGTCCTCGAACACGGGGCCTTCGCCGACGGTTCGAGCTGGAACGAGGTCATCGAGCGCCTCACCCACGACCGGTATCACGTTGTGGCGGCGGCGAATCCGCTGCGCGGCCCCGCCGCCGACGCCGCCGCGCTCGAGGCCTTGCTCGGCACCATCGACGGACCCGTCGTCCTGGTCGGCCACTCCTACGGCGGCTCGGTGATCAGCGCGGCGGCAGCAGGCAATCCCCAGGTCGCGGCGCTCGTCTACGTAGCGGCATTCCTGCCCGCACCCGGGGAGACGGCGCTCGACCTGACCGGCCGCTTCCCCGGATCGACCCTGCCCGCCGCCCTGGGCCGGATTCCGATCACCGGGGCCGGCGGTACGCCGGGCGAGGACCTCTACATCCGGCAGGACGCGTTCCACGACCAGTTCGCCGCCGACGTCGACACCGATCGCGCGGCCCTCATGGCAGCTACCCAACGCCCCATCGCGCAGTCCGCGCTCGAGGAGCCCGCCACGGCGGCGGCCTGGACCGACAAGCCCACCTGGGACGTGATCACCACCGAGGACCGCAACATTCCCGTCGCGGCCCAGCGCTTCATGGCCGAACGCGCCCACGCCCACGTCACCGAAGTGGCCGCCTCGCATTCGGTGGCCGTCTCCCATCCCGGCGTCGTCGCCGACGTCATCGAACAGGCCGCCCAGGGTGCGCGCCGATAACCACGAGAACAGGAGAGCCGCAATCGTGGACATGAAACTGGAAGTCGTCGTGCTGCCCGTCGCCGACGTCGACCGCGCGAAGGACTTCTACACCGGGCTCGGGTTCCGCCTCGACGCCGACTTCACGGTGGACGAGGGGTACCGGGTCGTCCAAGTGACGCCGCCGGGTTCGGAAGCCTCGATCATCTTCGGCACCGGCGTGGCGGCCGCGTCGCCCGGCACGCTGCACGGGCTGCACTTGGTCGTCACCGATATCGAGCGGTCGATCGCGGAGTTGCGCGAACGCGGCGTCGAGGTCGAGGGGCCGTTCCGCGATGCCACCGGAGTGTTCCACCACGCGGGCACCGCGCAGCGTGTCCCCGGGGCGCACCCGCAACGCGCCAGCTACGGCTCCTTCGCAGCCTTCCACGACCCCGACGGCAACAGCTGGTTCCTGCAGGAAGTCACCCAGCGGGCACCCGGCCGCTGACGAGCGAGACGAAAGCACTGCCATGACAGACGAGAACTCTCGGACCTACGACGTCGTGGTCCTCGGGGCAGGCCCGGTCGGCGAGAACGTGGCCGACCGAACCAGCGCAGCCGGACTGCGCACCGTCATCGTCGAAGCCGAGCTGGTCGGCGGCGAATGCTCTTATTGGGCTTGCGAACCCAGCAAGGCGCTGCTGCGGCCCGCCTTGCTGCACGCGGAGGCCCGCCGGGTTCCCGGCGTCGCCGCGGCGCTCACCCGGCCCCTCGACGCCGCGGCCGTCTTGGCACACCGCGATCGCATGTCCGCCGACTGGGACGACCGCGACCAGGTCGGCTGGCTCGGCTCCGCGGGCATCGCCCTGGTGCGCGGGCACGGGCGGATCACCGGCGCGCGCCGGGTGACGGTCGAGACCTCGGGCGGCGCGACGCTGGACCTCGAGGCCCGGCACGCGGTGGCCGTCTGCACCGGCACCCGCGCGGCGTTGCCGCCGCTGCCAGGGCTGGACACGGTGCGCGCCTGGACGAGCCGGGAGGCCACCAGCGCCCGCGCGGTGCCCGGCCGGCTGGTCGTGCTGGGCGCGGGCGTGGTGGCTGCCGAGATGGCCACGGCGTGGCAGACGCTGGGGGCGCAGGTGACGGTCGTCGCCCGCGAGTCCCGGCTGCTCCCCCGCGTCGAGCCCTTCGCCGCGGAGCTGGTCGCCGACCGGCTGCGCGCGGCGGGCGCCGAGCTGCGGTTCGGCACCACCATCACGCACGCCGAACGGGCGGGCGGACCGGACGACGGTGTGCACCTCACGCTCGGCGACGGCAGCCGGATCATCGCCGACGAACTGCTGCTGGCGACGGGGCGCGCACCTCGCACCGAGGACATCGGACTCGAGACCGTCGGCCTCACGCCTGGGCAGTGGCTCGACACCGACGACACCTTCACCGTGACCGCGGCAGGCGGGGACTGGCTCTATGCGGTCGGCGATGTCAACCACCGCGCGCTGCTCACCCACCAGGGCAAGTACCAAGCACGGATCGCGGGCGCCGTCATCGCGGACCGGGCCCGCGGACTCGCCCTCGAGACAGGTCCATGGGGGCGGCACACGGGCACCGCCGACCGGGTGGCGGTACCGCAGGTGGTGTTCACCGACCCGGAGATCGCCGCCGTCGGCCTCACCACCGAGGACGCGGAGCGCTCCGGGCGGAAGGTCGACGTGGTCGACTACGACATCGGCCGCGTCGCCGGGGCGGTGCAGCACACTCCCGGCTATCGGGGCCGCGCGCGGATCCTCGTGGACCCGGACCGGCACGTGGTGGTCGGCGCCACGTTCGCCGGCGCGGGCGTGGCCGAACTGCTGCACTCGGCCACCGTCGCGATCACCGGCGAGATCCCGATCGACCGGCTCTGGCATGCCGTCCCGCCCTTCCCCACCATCAGCGAGGTGTGGTTGCGCCTGCTGGAGACCTATCGCGACCAGCGGCGCTGACCCGTTCTCCGCCACCACCGGCCGCGACATGTCCGCGGCCGGTGGTCGACGTTCGGACTCGAAATACCGGCGTGAGTCGCTCTATCGGTGGCCGATCCCACCGGCCCTCGAACCGCCCGCTGAGCCGTCCGAGCAGCAGCCGGGACGAAATGTGCCCTGTGTCACAGCTCGAATCGCCAGTGACGTATTGACCACCGCCGGTCCGTCCAGCATGGTGTCGGGAGGTTAACAAGCGCTCAGTAACTTGCTCGAGAGGTTCGCAGTCATGCCCGAAGCCGTCATCGTCTCTGTCGCCCGGTCACCGATCGGTCGCGCAGGCAAGGGTTCCCTGCGGGATCTCCGGCCCGACGACTTGGGGGCGCAGATCGTCCGGGCCGCGCTGGCGAAGGTGCCCGCACTCGGCCCGAACGGCATCGACGATTTGATGCTCGGGTGTGGCCAGCCCGCCGGCGAGTCGGGCTTCAATCTCGCTCGGGTGGTGGCGATTCTGGCCGGGCTGGATCGGGTGCCCGGCACAACGGTCAACCGGTACTGCTCGTCGAGTTTGCAGACGACCCGGATGGCGCTGCACGCGATCCGAGCCGGCGAGGGCGACGTGTTCCTCTCCGCCGGTGTGGAAACCGTGAGCCGCTACGTGAAGGGCAATGCCGACGGCGTGCCCGACACCCAGAACCCGGTATTCGCCGACGCGGGGCGCCGGACCGAGAAATTCGCCGCGGGAGGCGAGATCTGGACCGACCCGCGCACGGAAGGTCTCCTGCCCGACGTCTATATCGCGATGGGGCAGACCGCGGAGAACGTGGCGCAACTGTGCGGCGTGAGCCGTGCCGAACAGGACGCTTTCGGTGTCCGCAGCCAGAACCTCGCCGAAGCCGCCCTCGCCAACGGATTCTGGGAGCGCGACATCACCGCCGTCACCCTGCCCGACGGCAGTGTCGTCGCCAAGGACGATGGCCCGCGGCCCGGAGTCACCCTGGAGAAGGTCGCCGAACTGAAGCCGGTATTCCGGCCCGACGGGACGGTGACGGCCGCCAACTGCTGCCCGCTCAACGACGGCGCGGCCGCGGTCGTGATCATGTCCGACACCAAGGCCGCCGAACTCGGCGTGACGCCGCTGGCTCGGATCGTGGCGACCGGAGTCAGCGCGCTGTCGCCCGAGATCATGGGCCTGGGACCGGTGGAGGCGTCGAAGCAAGCGCTGGCCCGGGCCGGGATGACCATCGACGACGTCGACCTGGTCGAAATCAACGAAGCGTTCGCCGCCCAGGTCATTCCCTCGGCGCGTGAGCTGGGCGTCGACTTCGACAAGCTCAACATCAACGGCGGCTCGATCGCGGTCGGTCACCCGTTCGGCATGACCGGCGCCCGCATCACCAGCACCCTGATCAACTCCCTGCAGTTCCATGACAAGCAGATCGGTTTGGAAACGATGTGCGTCGGCGGCGGTCAGGGCATGGCGATGGTGCTCGAGCGCCTCTCGTAACCGCTGACTCCACGAAGGGACGCATTGATGAACAGATTCGACGGCAAGACAGCGATTGTCACCGGCGCGAGCCGAGGCATCGGGCTCGGCATCGCACAGCGCTTGGTGGACGAGGGGGCGAGAGTCGTGATCACCGCCCGCAAACAGGACGCCCTGGACGAAGCGGTGAAAACACTCGGTGGGCCGGACCGTGCGCTGGCCGTCGCGGGCCGTGCCGATGACGTCGATCACCAGGCGGAGACCGTGGCGCGCGCGATCGACACCTTCGGCAGCGCCGATCTCCTCGTCAACAACACCGGGATCAACCCTGCGTTCGGGCCGATGGTCGATCTGCCGCTGGACGTGGCCCGCAAGATCGTCGAGGTCAACTGCCTGGCCGCGCTGTCGTGGGTGCAGCAGACGTACCGGGCGTGGATGAAGGACTTCGGAGGCGCGATCGTGAACGTGTCGTCGGTCGCCGGCCTCAAGCCCGCGCCGGGCATCGGCTTCTACGGTTCGAGCAAGGCGATGCTCACGCACATCACCCAGGAACTCGCGGTCGAACTCGGCCCGCACCTGCGCGTCAACGCCGTCGCCCCGGCGGTGGTGAAGACGAAGTTCGCCACCGCTCTCTACGACGGCAGGGAGGATGAGGTCGCCGCGGCCTACCCGCTCAAGCGGCTCGGCGTGCCCGAGGACATCGGCAGTGTGGTGGCGTTCCTGCTCTCCGACGACGCGAGCTGGTTGACGGGGCAGTTGCTGGTCGTGGACGGCGGCGTCACGCTGACCGGTGGGGTCTGACATGGCGCGGATGAAGGCATGGCGAGTCCACTCGCTGGGCGAACCGGGCGCGGTGCTGCGGCTCGATGAGGTGGGAGTTCCGGAGCCCGGCCCGAGCCAGGTTGTCGTGCGGGTCTCCGGTGCCGCGGCGAACTTCCCCGACGTACTGATGTGCCGCGGCCGCTATCAGGTGCGGCCGCCGTTGCCGTTCACGCCAGGCGTCGAATTGTGCGGCGAAGTGGTGGCCCTCGGTGCCGACGTGACCGGGATCGCTGTCGGTGACCGGGTGCTCGGGGGCGCGGCGCTGCCCCACGGTGGTTTCGCGGAATTCGCCGTGCTGGAGGCCGCCCAGACCTTCCCCGCGCCGCCGTCGTTGGATGACGCGCAGGCGGCCTCGCTGTTCATCGGCTACCAGACCGGCTGGTTCGGGTTGCATCGGCGCGCCGGATTGTCAGCGGGCGAGACCCTGCTGGTGCATGCCGCGGCAGGTGGCGTGGGCAGCGCGGCTATCCAGCTCGGCAAGGCCGCCGGCGCCCGGGTGATCGGGGTCGTCGGCGGTGCCGAAAAAGCAGCCTACGCCGAGGAGTTGGGCGCCGACGTGGTCATCGATCGGCACCAGCGGGACTTCGTCGAGGTCGTCAAGGACGTGACCGGCGGTCGTGGTGCCGACGTGATCTACGACCCGGTCGGCGGCGAGGTGTACCAGCGATCCACGAAATGCGTCGCCTTCGAAGGCCGCATCGTAGTGGTCGGATTCGCCGGCGGCGAGATTCAGACCGCCGCATTGAATCACGCGCTGATCAAGAACTATTCGATCCTCGGTCTGCACTGGGGTTTGTACAACACCCAGGACCCGGCCGCCGTCGCCGAATGCCACCGCGCGCTGACCGCACTTGCCGCCGACGGTGCGATCCGTCCCCTGGTCAGTGCCCGGCTGGGACTGGCGGACATCGCCGACGCCGTGCAGCGACTCGCGGACGGCAAGACCGTCGGCCGCGTGGTCTACACGCCCTGAACTCCAGTAATTTCCGATCACATCTTCGAGGAGTATCCATGACCGATCCGACCCAGCGGACCGCGGTCGTCACCGGCGCCGCCCGCGGAATCGGCGCCGCTGTCGCCCGGCGGCTGGCCGCTGACGGTATGGCCGTAGCCGTGCTCGACCTGGACGAGACCGCCTGCACGACGGTCGTCGACGAGATCGAGTCGGCCGGTGGCCGCGCGCTCGCGGTCGGTGTCGATGTTTCCGACGAGGCCGCCGTCACCCGGGCGGTCGATCGGGTGGCCGCCGATCTCGGCGCACCGACGGTGCTGGTCAACAACGCCGGGATCCTGCGCGACAATCTGCTGTTCAAGATGAGTGTCGACGACTGGGATGCCGTCCTGAACGTGCACCTGCGGGGGTCGTTCCTGCTGGCTCGGGCGGTGCAGGCGCACATGATCGAGCAGAAGTGGGGTCGCATCGTGAATCTGTCCAGCACGTCGGCACTCGGCAACCGCGGCCAGGCCAACTACGCGGCCGCCAAGGCCGGGCTGCAGGGATTCACCAAGACGCTCGCGCTCGAACTCGGGAAGTTCGGCGTCACCGCGAACGCGGTCGCCCCGGGTTTCATCGAGACGGAGATGACCGCGGCCACGGCCGCCCGGATGAACATTCCCTTCGAGGAACTCGAGACGGCGATGGCCGCCCAGATTCCGGTCGCTCGTACCGGCACTCCCGCCGACATCGCGCACACCGTGTCGTTCCTGGTGAGCGAGGGCGCCGGATTCGTGTCCGGCCAGGTGATCTACGTGGCCGGCGGCCCGCGGAACTGAACCGAGGAAGGAGAGCTGTGCGGGTATTTCAGGGCCTGTCCGAGCTGGAGTCCGCAGTCGGGACCCACCTCGGATACAGCGATTGGCACGCGGTGACCCAGGAACAGATCGATCGCTTCGCCGATGCCACCGGGGATCATCAATGGATCCATGTGGATCCCGCGAAAGCCGCCGCCGGACCGTTCGGCACCACCGTCGCACACGGGTTTCTCACCCTCTCGATGGTGCCGATGCTGGCCGGACAGGTGTATGCGGTGCGGGGCTTGTCGATGGGCGTCAACTACGGCACCGACAAGGTGCGATTCCCGGCTCCGGTCCCGGCCGGCTCCCGGATCCGAGCCGGTGTCGAGCTGGTTTCGCTCGTGCCGGGCACGATCGGGTCGCAGGCGGTGATCCGAGTGACGGTGGAGCTCGAGGGCTCGGACAAGCCCGCGTGTGTGGCCGAGACGGTCGCGGTGCTGGTGCCGTGATGGCCGATCCGGAACTCGGCCCCAATCTGTTCGGCGAACAAGAGGAGATCACGTGACGACTACCCAGCAGGTGCGGCTGGCGAAACGGCCTTCGGGGCTGCCCGACGCGGGCACATGGAACCTGACAACCGAGGAACTGCCCGCGCTGTCCCCGGGCCAGATCCTGGTCAAGGTGGACTTCATCTCGCTCGATCCGGCCATGCGCGGGTGGCTGAACGACGTGCGCTCCTATGTCCCGCCGGTCGGTGTCGGGGAGGTCATGCGGGCGCTGGATATCGCGACCGTCGTCGAGTCGACGCATCCGGACTTCGCCGTCGGCGACGCCGTCAGCGGAACTTTCGGCGTGACCGAATACGCCATCCATGACGGCCGGGGGGTGCACAAGGTCGATTTGCGTTCGGCGGGCGGTCCGACCTGGCTGGGTACGCTCGGAATGCCGGGAATGACAGCCTATTTCGGCTTGCTCGAGGTCGGCGCACTGCGAGCCGGAGACACGGTGGTGGTCTCCGCGGCCGCAGGTGCCGTCGGCAGCATCGCCGGTCAGATCGCGAAGATCAAAGGTGCGAGAGTGATCGGGATCGCCGGCGGGGCTGAGAAGTGCCGGATGCTGACCGAGGAACTCGGCTTCGATGCGGCCGTCGACTATCGGAGTGAGAACGTCCTGCTGCGCCTGCGGGAGGTCGCTCCGCAGGGGATCGACCTCTATTTCGACAACGTCGGCGGTGACATCCTCGATGCCGCGCTCGCCAACCTCCGGCGTGGCGCCCGCATCGTCATCTGCGGTGCGATCTCGGCCTACAACGCGGAGAAGCTCCCTCCGGGGCCTTCGCGGTATATGTCGCTGCTGGTTCACCGGGCGTCTATGACGGGCTTCGTCGTTTTCGACTATGCGGATCGTTACGGTGAGGCGGTCGGGGAGATCTCCGGTTGGCTGGCCGAGGGCAGGATCAAGAGCAGGGAGCATGTCGTGGACGGCGGCGTCGCCCGCTTCGGTGAAACCTTGAACATGCTGTTCACAGGTGCCAACACCGGCAAACTCGTGCTCGCCGTGTAGCGCCATACTGTCCAGGTGACCGATACAGAGGACCGCTCGCGCGCGGACCAGACCCGTGCGCGGCTGCTCGAGGCGGCGGTGGTCGCCTTCGCCGAACGCGGCTTCCACGGCTCGACGACGCGCGACATCACATCGATCGCCGGAGTGAGCACGGGGGCGATCTACGTGTACCACCGTTCCAAGGAAGAGCTGCTCTACCAGATCTCGCACGCCGGTCACCTGGACACCCTGGAGCGCGTCCGCGCTGCCATCGCTTCGGCACAGGACCCCGCCGAGCAACTGGTCGCCGTGATGAGGGAGTTCACGATCCATCACGCACGCGCCCATACCGTCGCCCGGATCATCAACTACGAGCTCGCCGCTCTGAGCCCGGAACATCAACAGGAGATCAAGGAAACCCGGCGTGCGATCGAGGGAGAGGTCCGGAGCCTGATCGAGCGCGGGGCGGCCGCCGGGGTGTTCGAGAACTCGAACATCCATATGGCCGCGACCGCTCTGCTCTCGCTGGGAATTGATATCGCGCGCTGGTATCACGAGGGTGGTTCCTGGTCACCGGAGGACATCGGCGACTACTACGCGGACCTCGCGCTACGAATCGTGGGCGGTCGGCGGCCGGGTCACCCCGACTCCGCTCGATCGTGACGATCTCAGGATGATCACCTCCGGAGCGCAGCTACTGCCCACTAAATTTCTTCGGACGTCGGCTCGGAACCGGCCCCGAGGGGATTCGCCGCCATCCTGGCGGCGAGGCCGGACTGCATCGCACGGGCGGCGGAGCTGCCGGTCTTCCGGTCGGCTTGGGCCTGGAAGCAGGCAAGGAACTCGTCGGCGAGCCCGAGGCGGGGGTACCGCTGGAGTACTTCGGCACGGAACGCGGGGCTGAAATCATCGATGTTCATTCCCACGATGTCCACCGCAGCCGCCCGCGACAGCAAGTGACCCTCAGGGTCGTCGGCCACGTCCACGTCAGGCTCCATATGTCTGGCGATGACTTCGCCGAGGCGTTCGCGGCGCTCGCTCGGCCAACCGGCGCCGGCGGCGAACACCCGGGCGACATGGCCACCGGCCTCCTCGAAGGGGACGGTGTGGCTGTCGAACTCCGGCACCAGGCCGATGTCGTGGAGCATCGCGGCCGTGAACAGCAACTCGGCGTCGTATCGGATGCCCTGCCGGCTGCCGTAGGCAGCCGCCCAGACGTAGACGCGGCGCGAGTGGTTCAGCAAGGCGGCGGACTGGTAAGCGGAGACCACCTCCAAGGCAGCCGATGACGCGGCCGTGTCAGGCATCACGAGATCGTCCAGAACGCCCATGCTTCGACAATACGGCGTTTCACAACATCGGGCACGGCGGATTCGGGGGGTCGAATACCCCCGACAGCGGTGCCCGAATAGTGAAAACCGCAAAGAACTGCCTGATCGATATTCGACACAAAGGCAGCGAACTGGTCTTCTGGGCGGTTTTGTCGACAGCATATTCCGCCCGCCATTTCAGTTCCGGCGGTCGCTTGATCCCGGCATCCGAGGAGCGCATCATGGATCGTAGCGGACATGTTGCTGAACCGGCCGGGCTGAGGCCGCCTCGAGAAACAGCCCCAGCGATGGCCTTCGAATGAACGACGTCGGCAGCACAGAAGGGTGGAGACAATGGCATCCAAGCGTCAGCCCCGGAGCGAAGTGCACGAAATTGATCCCCGCTGGGCCGAAGCCCTGGAAGCGTCGGATGAGAGACGCCTGTTCCGCGAAGCGACCCCTGTTCCCATGCCACGGGTGTCGGAGGAAGAACTGGCCGAGATCACGAAAGAGGAGCCAGAGGAGCAGTCCGAGAACGAGAGTTCGAGTAGATCCTTCATCGGTCCACGCACGGCGCCGACAGAGGCCGATTTGGCGGTCTCCCCATATCGATATGGCGGGATACTCGTCTTCGAGGATTACAGTGACGGTCAGACACGCTACGGCACCGCACAGTTTGTCGCCGAACTGAATATACTGCTTACCGCCGCCCATAATGTACGAGACTTCAAGACCGGTGGGTGGAATAGTAATCTGGTTTTCTACCGTGGTTACAAGAACGGCAACTACGCAACGAAGTACGCGATCACCTACGCGGGCACTATGGATCTCTGGGTCGGTGGAACATCGCCCAGGCTTCAGTATGACTATGCATTTCTCAGGACAGCCGGTTCCAGCGAGGGGGCGTTGGGCATGAAGACGTTGGAGAGCGAGCCCGGCTGGACGAGTATGGGCTATCCCAAAGGATACGCCATGGGGCAAGTAATGCACCGGGTCGATGGCACGAGGGGCACGAAGTCGGGCGGCGTCATCCAGATGCTCGGTAATCCGATGGATGGCGGTAGCAGCGGTGGAGCCTGGACTGTCGGCAGTATCGTCATGGGCAACAATTCCGCCAGGTACGCAAGCAATCCGGACGCGCAATGGGGGCCGGTCTTCAACAATTACACATTCGATCTCTATAGAGCGGTGAAGAACGCCTGACGAGCTGCTACGCCTTATGTTCCAGGAATGAAGATGCTTCGGCATCCGCCGATCCCTGATAGAAACTGATCTGGAGTGGTTCATCACTTTGTAAAATTTTCAGCAGTGGGCCGAGGAGTTCCGGAAGCACATCCATGATGACATAACGGCTGTCTCCGAGAGCGGGACCGAACAGGGGACGCTGGATGTAGATGTAGCCTGCGGTCGTATTGCCATTCACTAGATGAATCCATCCAAGAAAGTCCGCGTCGCGGCCTGCTCGGTACAGCGAAGTACGGTAGCCGGTGACAGGATTGACTTGCCGGAGCGGGTAGTCGGCCGCCGAAACGTGCAGCCTGCGATCGGCACGCAATTCATCCGGCAGTAGCGCGGGATCCATCGCACAGTCCTTTCGTTGATTCACATCGCGGTCACGGACCGAGCCGTCGATCTGGTGAGTACGGTGCGTCCGCGGCCAGTCGAATGAGCGTGTGACTTGTGTCGGGATCGTTGCATTTGATCGTTTGCCGGGCGCTCGCACCATCTTCCGTAACGATCGCCCAAGTAAGCGTGCCGGTTCCGCCGGGCTCTACGCGATCAGGGTCGACATTTTCGAGCATGTACTTACCCTCGGCCCCTGGGGCATTGTCCTGATCGATGACAAGAGTTCCGGTGCCCCAGTTGCAGAAGTGGACGCTGACGCCGCTGGGAATCGACCGCTCGCAACTCTCTGCGATCCGAAACTCCTGCGACACTGCGATCCAAGGCCGCATCGCTTCATCATCGGTGCCCGCGGCTACCGCGTTCATACTGACTGGGGCGTCGCCGGTGTTGTCGACCGAAAATATCCACTGCCGGCCGGCGCGGTTGAGTTCTATGAAAATGCGGTGGACACCATGACTCTCGTCTTCAACGAACGCGGTCCCGGCTGGATTCTTTGTATCTGCGCCGTCGAACAGTTCGACAGGAGCGTCGGATAGCTCGACCAATCGGCCGCCGTCGGCCCGAACCGACATCGTCAGCGCCGACGAGCCCGCCGGCCGCACCGCCACCCGCACATGTAATGTGTCGCACCCCCGCGCGGTGAACGCGAACTCGGCGGTGCCTCTCGCCGGTATGCTCCACGGGGCGTTCCAGCCTTCTGGAAATAGTTCGACAGCCATGACAGATCTCCTACGTTGCCGCACCGCCGGTCGAATGACGGCGGTCTCACCGCAGCTTTGGGTCTTCGGGATCGCGGTGCAGCGCCGACTCCCACAGGCGGGGCCGGCGAACCACGGTCAAGAATGAGCGATCAGTTTGTGGCGGCAATACTCCCTCTCGCAAAGGCTATTCAAGCTGATGGGATCGCCGAGGAACGTGCTGCACTTCGGTTGCCCTGGGGGGCGTGAAATGCACGTATTACACGGGCCCCACGGCTGCGGAGGTGCTTTCGGTTCCTCTCGCTCGATTTGGATTCGTCTGTGACCGTCGTCTTTGTCATTACATTCGATTTTGTGGTCGAGCAGTCCCACTTTGCCGTCCAGCACTCGGAAGACGAGCTTCCCTTCCTCTCCGGGCTCGACAACATCGGGCTCGACGGATTCGAGCTCGAATATGTCGCCCGGTAGTGGCTGACCTGGACTCTGGGTAATCTTGAGCGTGGCGGTTCCGCAGTTGCGGAACCGAATCTCCGCACTCTCCGGCGCAGCCTGAAATCCGTGCGATTTCAGGATTATCTTCCCTTTGGGCAGATCGATCCATGGCCGTAGGGTGTCACTATCGGGATCGTCGGTGCCGGCAGCCGCGACATTGATGCTCGCGCTGGTGTCGGCAGAGTTTTCTACGAACAGCGTCCACTGCTGGTCTTGGACGTTGAAGATGATCTCGATGTGGTAGACCCCGTGCCCCTCATCGACCACGGAGGCCGTGCCCGCCGGCTGATCCGGATCTTCGTTCTCGTCGAGCACGTCGACGGTGGCTCCCGCACTCAACTCGAACAGTGCGCCCACGCCGGCCTGTAGGGAAAGCGTCATCAGCTCGGGATCGACGTCACGCACCCCGATCCGGATGTGGATTACTCCCATCGGTGCTCTTGCGGGGAAAACGACTGAAACACTGTCTCCGGCAGGTAATTCCTTGGGACTGCTCTGCCAGTCGTCGGGGAATAAGATGAACAAGATATCCATCGCTGGCCTCCCATGTCTCGGGGGATCATCAAGTCTTCGCGGTCACGATTCGATGCGGCAGCTCTGAGCGGGTTTCGGACAATCCGTCTGTTTCGTCGGAGCTTTCACAGGTGTTCGGTGCCTCCTCCTATTCACCGAAATGAGTGTGTGGGTCATGCCCACAGTTCCGGCACCTTGTGGGATCCCCCCAGACGCCACCTGGTTCATACTCGCGGCAGTCACACCCTGGAGCGTGGCATTTGTTGTGCGGCAGCTCTGGTTCTACCAGCAAGATCGTGAGTAGTGTGTGCTCCGGATCGGTGTCGTTGCACTGCAACTGGTGAGTGATCACCGGTGGTCCGTGGGGGTATGCGATTGTCGGGAAGCCGATAACGCATTCCACCTCGAGGCTGCCCACAGCGCCCGGCTTCAACTCGGAGGGCCGATCGCGTAGCACATACGGAGAGTCCGGCATGCCGAGAGGCGCTCCGATGGGCTCATCGATCCACAGAGTGGCGGTACCCGAATTGATGACCGTAGCGGGTGGCAGATTGGGGTTGATGAATCCGCGTTCGCCTACCAGGTGGAGCCAAGGCACCGACGTCGCGTGCTCGGAATCGCCTGCGACCGCACTGACCGAAACCACGTTTTGGTCGGTGTTATCGATCGTCAGGGTCCAGTCGAGTCCGGTGCTGTTGGGTTGGATCTCGATGAGGTGCAGTCCGTTGTCCTCGGCGGTGACCGAAGCCTCCCCCGCTGGTTCCGGGTATCCTTCCTCGAACACGTCGACCCACTGCCCTTCGCCCAGTTCCACCGGTTCCCCCGATCCGGCCTGTAAGCGGAATGTGAGGACGTCGCCCCGGTCAGGGCGCATCGCGACCCGGACGAAATGGGATCCCTCTTCGGCTGAGACGGTGAAGGTGAACCGAGCCGAATGCTGGCTTGCCAACTGGTGTGGTGTGGTCCAGCCGGCCGGGTAGAACTCAGTCGACATGGCTGATGTTCCTTGTGTCGAGTTGGCCGCTGGGGCCGATGGCGATGATGTCGGCGTAGATCAGCCGCGCCGGCCCGTCTACGGGGGATCCGGAATCCGGTGGGGGCGGATAGCTTTCGGCTTCGGTGAGCACGATGCGACGGGGCCGTCCGCCGGCGTCGGGGACGTGGATGCCGAAGGTGTTGTTCAATTTGTCGCTCGCGGTGACCACGGTGATCCACCCTGGGCTGCCGATCACCTCCGAGGCGGCTTGCCCGGACGGCGGTTGCCCGGAATCGTCGTCGTAGACCTGCACTTCGGCGGTGACGACGCTGCGGTCGCGTGGCGCCACCGGGCCCACCCCGGTAAGCCGAAGCTTCAACTGCTGGTTTGCGGTGTCCGGCGTGATCTCCAGCTGCCGATCGGGCAGCAATTGAATCGGCTCGGTTCGCGTCACCTCCGAAAGCGCCAGTTTCCTCGTGTCCGTGGTGCGGGCCTGGTAGCGGGCCAATGCCAATCGGACGAACGGGCAGTACGCTCGGCCCGGGTAGGGCGACAGGTCCACGTCGGCGTACCAGCGCCGGGCCGCGCTGTCGGACTCCACCGGGTAGGCCGCACCGGGGTGGGCAGGGCTCTGGGCGCTGTCGGCGGTAAAAGTCACAGGCGCGGAGAGGTGTTGCGCCATCAATAACGTCGGGATGGCACTTCCCAGCCACACCGGGTCACGGCCGACGAAACTACAGTCGGGGGGCACCTCGACGCCCGTCGTAGAAAACGGGCTGATCAGGACCGCCAGCATCTCCTCGGCGCCGGTCACATACCACGGTGGTCGCAGGTATACCCGTATACGCCCACCGCGGCGCAGCCGACGCACCTTGCCGTCGGCCGTGACATCGGTCGACCAGTGGAAGGAAGGCACACAGTGCGAGACATCCGGCGCCGGAGGGCGCGCGGTGCTCGGCACATCCACCTTGAATGGTGCGACCACCCGGCACGCCGCGGCGGATGCGCCGGGGTAGCAGTCTTCGAAACGCGACACCGCGGTCACCGTGTAGGTGATTTTGCGGCGCCGGGTATCGGCGAACTCGTGCCTGATCACCGGTAAAGCCTTGTCCCGCAGTGTTTGCCCGACGGTGAAGCTACCCAGCGCGACGGTGCGAGTCGTGCCGCCGGGGCCTTGGCCGGGGGTCTGGTCGGGGTCCGTCCAGGCGGCGCTGATCTCCAGGCGCCCGGTACTCGGGATATGCACGTTGAGGCCCGAGGTAACCAGCACGGCGTCGGTGCCCGCCGTGGTGCGCCGTGCGTCCAAGTTCCCGGTCGGTGCGGCGAGCGGCTTCTGTACCGCGTGCACCACAGTGAGTTCGCGGGGCGGGGTCACCAACGCGTTCCCGTTGTCTGCGATGCCGCGCGCCACGTCGTCCTCGGCAAGCCCGGCGCTGATCCAGCTCGCGATGCCGAACTTGCCGACGTCGTCCGGGTTCATCGTCGAGAGAATGTTCAATGTGAGCTGCTCTGCGCGGCCCAGCTCCACTCTGACAACCCTGTGGTCCGCTGAGGTTGTTGCCTTGCAGCCGGATTCGACGGCCACGAGATCCAACCGAATGGCCGGCCGATCGGGCCACGAAGCCCACACCGGCCGGGTGGGGATGCCGTGAATGACAGGCAGCGGATCGCCGTCCGGATCCGGCGGACGGCGTTTCACCGCGATGACCACGCGCTGGGCGCCCGGATCGGGCAGCCATGGAGCGTTCATCGTGTCGCTGGGGACCACGACGTAACGAGCATCTCCGGTTCCCTCCAGACGAGCGCCCGGGATATCTGTCGCCGTCTTATCCGCGCGCGTGGCGATCGCGAAGAATTCGTCGATTTGCTGGTCGGTGGCCTGCGGACCCAGCGCCGCATCGAAGACGGAATGCTGCAGCGCCAATTCCAGCGACGCGGACGGGCAGACCAGGTGACGGCGTGCGGTGGTACGAGTGACGTCGACGACCATCCTGTCCAGCGCCTCTCCAGCGGCCAGGCCGGCACCGGGAAGGATCTCCGGCGGTGGGATGGGTTCGAATCGCTGGTGTGGGAATTCCAGTGACTGTACGTTGTCCGCGGGCAGCAGCTCGTTCGGCCCGAGACCTCCGCCGGCGAGGTCGGCGATGCGCACGCGCATGTGGTACCTGCGGCCGAACCGCAGTCGCGGCAGGCTGCCCGGCTCGACCTTGTCGCTGACTCGGAAGGGCGGATCAGCCGGCGTGGGCGGCATCGAGTCGCCGGTAGGTACCGCGCGGCCGGGCCGCTGCACGGCAGTGCTGTATCCGTCCCATCGCGCCACCAGTTCATGGACGTACAACGCGTCGTGTGGACCGCCACCGGTGGTCAGCGCGTCAGGGCGGATGTAGCCTTCCTCCAGTACCGCTGAGCCCAGGGGTTGCCCGCCGACGGTGTAGCTCACGCGCCGCTGACAGGTGGACAACCACGTGGCGGCGTCCTGGATGTCGATGCGGTACCCGCCCACCAGGTCTCCGGCCAGCAGGGGCTGCGCAAGCAGATCCGCCGATGTTGCCGCGCTGCGACTCATTCGTTCGCGCATGGCGCTCGCACGGCCCCGGTCGACCAGCGCCACACCTGCCGATCGCAGGGCCGGCAGATTTCCTGCCACAGCGCGGGCGTCGCGGCGATCGGCGCGGCCCGCACCGACCATGCGCAGCGCGGCACCGTCGATGTCGAACGCCAGTGATGCGAAGCGGGCTCCGGCCTCCTCGGCGAGTCCGGCGCTTCCGAT
This sequence comes from Nocardia sputorum, assembly GCF_027924405.1. NCBI lineage: Bacteria > Bacillati > Actinomycetota > Actinomycetes > Mycobacteriales > Nocardiaceae > Nocardia > Nocardia sputorum. Next base: position 3,796,644 of record NZ_AP026978.1, read on the forward strand.
CGCCAACACTCCGTTGGCGATCGGGCTGCCGGTGGGGTCGGGGACGAAGCGCGTACCGGTCACGACGTATGCGGTGGACGGTGAGAGGTCCGGCCGTGTGGGATCGTCCGCAAGGCCGGTATTCGTCCACCCCGGAGGTTCGGCGGTCGACCACATCGGGCGGACGCTGAGAACCTTCTGCCCGTTTAGCACGGTCGCGTCGATGCCGAAGTCCAGTAGCAGACCCAGCGCCCGCAGCAGAACTGGATGGTCAGCTAATTGCGCCACTGTGGTGTGGAATTCGCGCTGGTCGTCGACCGTGTCCAGGCGCGGCTCCAACGGCGTTACGTCGCGATCACGCTGGTAGAAGGCGAATGCCTGATCGAGCGCCGAGGACCGCACTCTCCCGCCGTCCTCGGTCTCGTCGGCGGCCAGGCTGCCCTGCCATTCCGCCGTCGCTTCGGCCAGCGCGCGGTTCAGCTGCTCTTCGCTGCCGGGCGCCGAATACCGGGCATAGGCTCTGCCCGTGGCGCGGTAGGCATTCCGAACTTCCGTCACCGCAGCCGCCGCCGGGAAAACACGGATCGGCCTCCCGGCATAGGACGCGGCCCGATACGGTCTCACGGTCATACTCGCGCCGAACACCGCGGTCCACGCCGACAGCTGTTGCTGGAGGGTGAAGCCGTGCGGAATGCGTTGCACCTTCCCGGGCTCCACCTCAGCACCGCCGCAGGTGAACGCAAAGCCGGTGTTGTCGAGCCACTTCGGCCATGTGTCCAGCCCGAAGCTTTTCAATGTCAACGGTGCGCCACTCGGCCCGGACAAGCGCGGGGTGAGCAGCACTGACACCACCCCCACCTGTCGGCCCAGGCGTGGAATGATGCGGCCCGCAGGAATTGCGGTCCAGACGAACTGTCGACTCAGTACGACGGCAGGCTCCATGTCATTCTCCTGCGAACGCCCGGCAGTATGTCCGCCAGGGATAGGAATTTCCCACCGGACCCAGCGTGGCCGCCACTGACGACGCCGGTGACGCAGCAATGGCGACTCGCTCCGGCGCCAGCATGTCGGGGCCCGCGAAGCTCTTGCGGCAGGTGAGTTCGAAGCTTGCCGACCACAGTGTCAGGTCGATGACGACAACGAGTTTGGCGGATCCTTCCAGCCTGTTCGGGGTGTAGGTGAGGCTGAGGGTGAGTTCCACGGCCACCCTGGCCAGCCCGAGCAGGTCGATGCTGCCGCCGATGCGCAGGTATCCGGTGATGCTGACGCGACCGTCGTAGACGAACACGATCCCACCGAAGACGTGGACTTCGGCTGCCACTATGGCGAAGTCCACCGCGACACTGGCGCCGAACTCGATGCCTCCTACCAACTTGGTCAATCCATCTGGTTGACCACCGGCAGCCACTGCCAGCTCGAGGTAACCGCCGCCCCCGAGACCCGACACCGTGACCAGGAACGGCCGCTGCCGGGTAGCGAACTTGAAATCGATGGTGAGCGGCTTGTTGACCAAAGACAGCGTGACACCGGCCTCGATCGCCAGATTCGTCAAGTTGAAGACCCCGACCGAGACGGCAGGCACGGCCGCCACATAGCGCACCGCGACCGCTGTCGGCAGAACCGAAACTTGTGGTCCAGCACCGGATTTCAACATGAACGATTGCAGCGTCCGAACGAAGCGCAAAGCGCCGTCGAGGCTGACTCTACGCACGTCGACGGTGACGGTGGGTCGTGCGGTCGGACCAGCCGACCGGCTTGTGAAGGCTACTTCGTTCAGCTCGATGACCACGACCTGTCGTGCGCGATCGGGAATGTTCAGCGAGAAGTCCGTCACACGGCCCTTGGTCTCATCCGGGCCCGCGTCAAGGCTCAACGTCGAGGTAGGGCCCGGTACGAACGGGTCGACCGGTTTGGCCGCCGCGCCGTACAGCTGTTGGGACCAGTGCAGCCGGGGCGCCCCGTTGCGCCAGCTGATGGCGGGTTGATCGGTGACCGCCTGGATCAGCTTGTTCAATTTGATGACACCGAACAGGGTGGCGTCGTCGCTGAACAACGCGGCAGGGCTCGGATAAGGTTTACCGGACGGAGGCTTGACAATCGGTCCGCGGTCGCGGGCGACGCCGTTCACGGCGGGCATGGTTGGTGTGGCCACCGCACCGGTCGCCGCGCCGGCATCGGCGAAGTCGATCTTCGGGGTGTCCACAAGGTCGAGCAGGACGGTCGCATTGGGGTCGCTCAATACCTGTGCGCTCAACGTCGCGCGGATTTCTCCCGGCGCCTTGGCGCCGATCAGCTTCTGCAGAGCCGGCAGTGCCACCTTCAGCTGGGAGACCTTCGGATGGGTGCCGTTGGGTGCCTGGCCGATGCCGAACTCGGCAGTGAGCACATGCTGAATGGAGTCGCTCACCGGCTCATGGCCGTTGGCGCCGGAAGTCACCAGCAGCGGAATGGCGCGGTCGATGCGCGCCGCCGGTCGTCCTGGCACGTTCGGGGGTCCTTGCTTGTACTCGTCGTCCAATTTCTGGACTCCTGCCGGAGTCCCGTCGGTCACGAACAGCAGCGGCAACGTGGCCTCGACGGTCTCCCGCCCTGCCCGCAGGATCAGTGCGAAGTAGATCGGGTCGCCGTATTGCTGCGGCCAGAACATCTGTTTGCCCTCCGGCGGGCCGTCGACTTCCCATGTCAGCTGGCCGGCGAAGCTCACCTGCTGGAATGGGAACGCCCGCTCGTGGCTACCGCCCGCACCGCCGCCGAAGTCGCGCACCGGCTCGGTGATGACCAACGTATGCTTCACCTGCAGCGCCGCGGGGTGACTGGTCTGATCACCGAGCATGTCGGGTCTGAAGACACGCTCGAATGTCTCGATATGCACGACACGGTGCCCGAATGGGAACAGTCGCCCGCTTTTGACGACGCGGACGTAGTAGTCGCGGCCCATCGCCGCGCGGTGGCTCCATTTGAGTTCCGGAGCGCCGCCGAACTCTGCGGTCAGCGAGAACCAGGCGCCCAGACTACTGAGGATCAGCCGGTTCGCAGTGACCGGCAGTTGGGCTGCCCTCTCCACGATCCTGTCCACCGTCTCGTTACCCGCATCCAACGGCGTTTTCTGAAAGGTGTTCTGGCGGTGCAGGGCCCGGAACGGGCGCAGGGACACCACCGGACCTCCGGCTCGATTGAGGATCTGGCAGTGCCACAACCCGGTAACACCGCCTGCGCTTTTCACCGGCAGCGGTGCCGGGGCGCACCTACCTCCCGAGGGCAGCGTCATCAGCAACCGCCACGGCAGTTCCAGCACCGAACCAGAGTCCGGTTGACCCTCTGGGGGCGAGAGTTCGCGGGCGGTCATCGTGTCGAGCACGCCTTGCACAGACAGGGGTACGACTGTGCCTGGAGCAATTTTGAACCGCAGCCGTGACGGGCCGGCTGAGCGCGCTTGACTGGCCTCGCTGGCCTCTTCGGCCATGTGCTGCGGAGGGAAATCGACATCCAGACGGGCGTTTTCCTCTGCGATCAGCTCCGGCGCGCCGTGCCCGTTCACGCCGCGTCGGAAACCACTGTCTTCCACGCGGACATGCAGCAGGTCGTCGGGCCGCAGCAGCGTGTACCCGGCGAGTGGGCCTGCCCAGGTATCCACCAGCTGCCACGGCGACCAGGCACGCGAATCATGCAGATCCCCGAGCGCGGAATCGTAGCGGCGATGCACCAGACCCGCCGGGGCCCACAAGGCGAAGATGTCGGTGCGTGTACTACTGGTGGCCGCGGCGGCGAGGATGTCGTACCGATCGCCGTCGGAGGTGATGATGCCGCCCATGTCCCGCCACAGAGCGGTCGCAACCGTTCGAACCCACAGGCGCTGGTCTCGGCCTGGGGCCAGCATCAGTTGATTCGCCGACGCCGCGAAGGTGTCCGAGAACGGGCGATCCAACAGGGGAGGAGCGTCCAGATCCGACGGCGTCCCCCAAGACCCCGTGTACCGCCTACGACGGTAACGACTTCCGGGCGGATTGGCCGGATTCGTCACATACAGCTCGAATCCGCCCGAAATGGGTATCGTGCGCAGCCGCCGCGACGGTCCACCTTGCATCCGGATACGCGAATTGTTCTCGAGTCGCCAATGCACGACCTCCGCACCGACGGTGTAGATGATGTGAAGGTCGTCGGGATCCGTCGCTGCCGTCGCGAATCCGGACGTAACGTTGTTGTCTGGGAGAGTCCGGGATGTCCAGTTCGGGGTCCAGGCGCCGCCGGCGAATCGCCGGTGGTACACCTTCGCCCCGGAACGGGCGAACAGCTCGATGCGATCCGTGCCCGAGGAAGTGACGCTGAGCCAGTCGGCTCCGGGTGCCGCCGTGCCCGGCATCGGCGGCCGACCGAGCTGCACCCAACTACTCCAGATCGGTTGAGAGGTAGCTGCCTCGACACGCCCAGGGCGGTACCAGATCACGCCCTGCTCGTCGCCTACAAACAAGTCGACCGTACCCGGCTTGCGGCAGCAGGCGGCCAGTGCATCGATCGCGTGTTTCATCATGAGGCCCCACTGCTCCTAAATTGCAGCCCTACCGGCTACTAATCAGCAACAGTATGAGTCCGCTGATGCACGAGGCATCGAGAAGTCGCCTACTCGAATTCGCGATTGCCTACCGAACCCCACCTCGTTCGTCGACGACCGGCGCGGCTCGGCCGCACTACAACGGCTCGACGTCGACGTACGTATCATCCACCGCGGTGGCGGGGCTCTGCTGCCGGGCTGCGGTCGCAATCTTGGTGCTTGCGCAGTCACCGCTCGCCAGCACACGGATCCGCACATCGAGCAAGAAGCCGAGACGGCCAGTCAGTGAAGTGCCGAAATTTCACCTGAGTATCAGACTACTCATTTTGTCAGTAAGCAACGTTCTGGCAAATAGGGTAGCAAGCAGGCTGGCACCCGCGCTGGGCGCAGAGGAAGATGATAGTCGACGCGGATCATGGTCCGGCTATCCATGTGGACGCACCACTGGCGGAGAGACTGCGATGTCTGATATCTCGATCGGAGAGGGCACCCTCAGGATGCATGGCGCTTCGCCAGATGGTCGAAAAGGTGCTGGCCGATGTCCAGCACTGTGAAATCACGGTCCGCATGCTGGGCAGCGGATCCCTGTGGAAAAGGAGCACTGCGATGAGCGACGTTTACGCACCTGAAGAAAGCAAGCATTCTTCCGTGCAAGACGCGGTTGAAGAGAAGAAGCGCACAGTGGCACTGAGGCTCGCCAAGACTTGGCACGTATTGGGACCCTATAACGACTTGGGCCCTCTGGTTACTCTTGCAAACAGTGATCCGATCTCGCAAGCGGGAGAATTCGTAACCGCCGCACAGAATGGCAAGTTCTGGGGGTTGTTGTTCTACTGACCGACGATCGGAGTCGCTGCTGCCCGGTAGCCATCCGTTGCAGCGACGCGCGGTCGCAGGGCCAGGCGCGTTCGGCTGCAACACAGAGCGCTCCGAGTGACCGCGATGGTGCTTCATCCATGGCCGAACCGGCAGCAGCGGCCATTCCGACGCCTACAGCCATAGGCAATAGCGTGCGCCGCGGAGTGGTATCGAATCGCTACGAGCACCGCGCTTGCCGAACGCCGAGTCCGGCCAGGGACTTCGACCGGTGCCGATGGGGCAACCTCGGTGGAACCAGCCGATTCGGCATCCGAGGACGTAGGTGCCCGGAGAGCGGATCCGGTGCGGGGAGTGGTCAGGGTGACCGCCATGGCGGCTGCGATGGCCGCGGCGGCGAGGGCGGCGGTGGCGGGCCAACCGAACCAGCCGACGGCGGCTGCGCCGGACGCGGCGCCGAAGCTGCCGCCGATGAAGTAGACGATCATGTAGGCGCTGTTGAAGCGCGCTGGGGCGCCCGGGTCGATGGCGAGGACCGTGCTCTGGTTGGCTACCTGGGCCGCGAATAGTCCGGCGTCGAAAAGACCGAGGCAAACGAGGGTTACGACGGTATTCGACAGAAAAGCGCCCAGCGCTGCCGAGGCGGCGATGGCGAGCACGAGCCCGATAACGATCACTCGCCGCGCGCCGATGCGATCGGTCCACGCCCCCGAGATGCGAGTGGCGGCGACACCGAGCAGTCCGGCGAAGGCGTACAGGCCGATCCGTTCGGGTGAGTACGAGAACGGCGGCTGGGACAGCGCGACCGGGAGTCCGGCCCAGATCGTGCAGAAGGCGAAGAACCAGAGGGCACCGCGACCGGCCGCCAGGCGCAGCGTCGGATATCGGCCGTGTAACCCGGGAAGTCCGCGCACCGTCGCCAGATAACCCCCGGTCGCATTGCCCGCTACGGCGGGCAGCGTGAACCAGGCGGTGACCGCGACAACCGCGCATGCCACTGCGAACGCGAAAAGCGTTCCGCGCCAGCTGATCGCATCCGTCATCCACCCGCCGACGATCCGGCCCGCGAGGATCCCCGCCGAAATGCCCGCCGTCACGACTCCCAGAACCGAGGCCCGCCGCCGTGGTTGCGCGAGACGTCCGGCGATCGAGCTCAATTGCGCACCGACCGATGATCCCGCTCCGATCAGGCCGACTACCAAGCCGAGCAGCCAGGCCGAACCGACCATCGCGCCCGCCGCCAGAGCGATGGCAAGGGTACCGAACTGTGCCGACAACACCCTCCGCGGCGGGAACCGGTCGACCAGCGGTACCAGTAGCGCCAGTCCCACCAGATAGCCGAGCGACCCGCACGCCAGGGCCGTGCCGACCACCGTGAGTGAGGCGTGCAGCGAACCGGCGACTTCCGCGATGGCCGGTTGCAGCGGATAGATTGTGGCGGTGCCGAGCGCGGCCGCCAGCGCCATGAACCAAACGACGGGTGTCCGCAGCGCGGCGCCCTGTGCGTCTGGCGTCGGATCAGTTTCCATCGCACCGACGCTAGGAGCACCGCGCCCAAGAGTCCGGCGGGAAAACGACGCGATCGTCGCCGTCGTCGGGGGCATCCATGGTGCGGGCAAGCGCGAAAATTTGATCTCGCACCGTGTCGAGTGGGACCGCTCCGAGTGCTGGAGCGCGGCGCACGATCGTAGCTCTGGGTGCCGACGATCGCATGCGGCGCAGCGACCTCGATGGCGCGGCGCTGATTCCTACGCCGGGTGGCGCTGGTCGCGTCGGCGCACCGTGCGCAATCCGCAGGCTTGGCCTACGCTCGCGCCTTCGAGCAGGTACTGCAGCCCGATCACCACGAACCCGAACAACCATCGTGCGACCGTCTGCCATAAACGTGGACGCCGGCCGTCCTTCCATCGCACTACCCGCATTCCGAACAGCAGTTTCGCGAAACTGCCACGCAGCAGCAGTGTGCCGAGTACGTGGTTGGCGAACGACACCGCGAGCACGCACGGAACGAACGCGCCCAGGAATTCCGCGACACCGTCGAAAGCGTGAAAGACGCGTTGCGACAAGGCGAATCCGATGACCAGCGCTATCAAGGCGTCGGTCGTCGCGGCCAGGGCGAGGCGGTTCTCCCCCGCCTCGTCCGGAACAGCGGCCCGCGGCGCAGGCGCCTGGTCGCGGGATCGGCTTCGGTCAGGACCGGGGCGTGTTGCGTTCACGCGACGTATTGTGGCCCAGCTCGCCGACTGTCCCCAGTAGTGCGATGCCGCCCCTCCACAACGGGACTTCGTTGCGGTCCGTCGCATAAGCCGCCGATGTGGATCCCACCCTGGTGAATTACTACTTCACCAACAAGTCGGGACTGCTGAAGGCGGCGCTGGAGCCGCCGGAAGCCTTCGGTGCCGACATCCCCTCGGAGCAGGTCGTCCGCCTGATCGCGCCGACTCTGCAGCACTACCTCACCGGCGCCCTGGGCGAGGATCTCCCGGCGAACGCCTGATCGGCGGCGGCTCCAATCACGGCACCTCGCCGACCGCTCACCCCGCCAACTCCAGGACCTGGGCGCCCCCGCGGCCGTCATCGAGGCCTGCGCCAGCGACTTCCGGGCGCCGCGCGGTTACGCCCATGTCATCGCCGACCTGCGCGGCACGGTGGGCTCCGGCGGCGTCTACACCTATGCGGGAAGCGTTGCAGCCCATGCCTTGTCAGCGACTGTGGCGATGAACGACCGTCTCCGTAGATCGGCAACACAACGGCAGGTGATCTACCGGCGCGGCCTCTTACGGACGCCGAGGGGATTGTTCTTGGCATCGGAAAGGAGAGTTCCGCTTGGCGCGAACAAGCTCCTCGAGCACCCGGGGGGAGCACGCCGTTCTCCGGTACAGTGCATTCATGTTCTCTTCATATGACCGAGGACCGAGGCGCCCGTGACCAGCCTGGGCGAGAATCCGGCATGGAAGCAGCGCGCCGTCGAGCGCTCGCTACGCACCGCAAAGCTGCGCGCCGAGGAGCGTGTGCAGCGGTTCCTGGACGCCGCCCAGGCGATCATCACCGAGAAGGGCAGTACGGACTTCACGGTGCAGGAGGTCGTGGACCGCTCACGACAATCGCTGCGCAGCTTCTACTTGCAGTTCGACGGCAAGCACGAGCTGCTGCTCGCCCTTTTCGAGGACGCCCTGAGCCGCACGTCCGAACAGCTGCGCGCCGCCGCCGACGGGCGGACCGACCCGCTGGACAAGCTCCAGGTGGCCGTCGAGCTGCTGTTCGAGCTGTGCCGGCCGGACCCTTCCGCGCAGCGGCCGTTGTTCACCGATTTCACATCGCAGCTGCTGATCTCGCATCCCGACGATGTGAGGGTCGCGCACGCGCCGATGCTGGCACTGTTTACCGAGCTCATGGACGCGGCCGGGGAGGCAGGCCAACTGCGCCCCGAGGTCGACTCGCGCCGGACGGCGGCCATGGTCATCCAGACCGTCATGTGCACCGCGCAGTCCGCGGGAGCGTTCGACGAGGAGCCGCAGCATCCGATCACCGGGTCCGAAGTATGGAATTTCTGCGCACGTGGTTTCGCCCGCAGCTGACAGCGACAACGGCGCATTGCGCTTCCCGCCGTAGTAACCGGCGTCGCGGCGAGCGAACCCGACCGGCCGCCCGCCTCGCGCCATCGCTGCCCGGTTCGTCCGGCCCGGACGCGACACGTGACGACCCACTGCGCCGGGGATCGATTCCGCTGGTTCTACACTGACCCCGCTCGGTGAATGACGTTTAAGCTGGAATCGGACGGCTTATGCCCTGGCAATAGGGAGCGGATGAACATCGCCAAAGCGCCTCAGCCGGAATACCGGCAGGCCTGCTTCGCCGATCTCGACGACATCGCGGCCATCGAGGCCGAGGTGTTCGCCGAGCCGTACCTGTATCTGATGCTGCGCCAGCTGTTCGACCTGCACGGATCCGAATGGCTGGTCGCGGAGCTGGGCGGGACGGTGATCGGGTACGCGCTCACCTTGGAGAAGAAGGGCCGGGCACTGCTGTTCACCTTCGCGGTGGCCAAGCGGTACCAGGGCGGAGGATATGGGCGCGGCCTGCTGAGCCGCACGTTGCAGACCTGCCGGGAGGTGGGAGCCGAAGTGGTGTACCTGACCGTGCGGCCGGACAATCAGCACGCGAGCAACCTGTTCAAACGAGCGGGATTCGAATTCGTCGAGCACGACGACAGGTACTTCGGCCCTGGGGAGCCGCGGGACGTTTTCGAATACCGGCTGAGGAGCCGCCCGCTAGACTCGTGACATGGGGGAGCTCTCACCCTTCGTCGCATCCGTCTCGACCCGGATCACCAGGCGCGCAGACGAATACACCGCCGAGATCGATCGGGGCGGCCGTTCCGAGCAAGAAGAACTCGAGCAGTTCACCGCCCATGTCGAGGCCATCCTGGCCGACTACGACCCACCCAGTACCCGGCGGCACTCCGACTCCCTGGTCTTCCGGCACCTCTACACCGCCGCACGGCAACCGGCGCCCGACGAAGCGGGCTGGCGGGTGCCGAGCGCGATCCCGGCGGCACTGCTGGCGGCCGAGATCGAATTCCGTGGTCCGCTGCGGCTGAGCAGCAGGCAGAACACCATGCTGGCCGAGGAATACGAGCAGTTGGGCGCGCAGCTCTGGGCGGCGGGGTTGCCCGCGCACGCGGCGCTGGCCTACCGGAGAGGCGCCGCGCTGTATCGGATGAACGAGGACGACGAGGCTCAGGACCGCTGCGGTCTGCGCTTGGCCCGTGCCCGCACTCTCGCGCTGCCGTCCGGCCCGCGGCGCTGGACGGGACAACTGTCCTACGTGCTGTGCGGCCACGGTTACCGGCCGTCGTGGCTGCTCGGCTGGGTGGGCGTGCAGTTGCTGCTGTTCACGACCGCCGCTTTGATCTGGAGCGGCGATCCCTCCCCGGCCGCCACCGTCTACACCTGCGTGACCGCCTTCATCAATCCGCTGGGGCCCGGTGACACCGAGAGTCTGCGCCCGGCCGCCCGGCCGCTGTTCGCGGCGGAAGCGTGGATGGGCACCGTGTCGATGTCGGTGTTCTTCGCGCTGCTGGTGCGCAAATGGTTCCGGATGTAGCCTCGGCCGCTACCACTCGGTGTCGAAAGCTTTGTGCTGCAACGCGTGCAGGGTCGCGACCGCGATGCGATCCCGCAGCCGTGCGACCAGGGCGCTCCACTGGCGGGACAACCCGGGATCGACCTGCAGATCCCGCCACAACGCGCGCATCGATGCCGGAGTGTGGGCTCCCGGCATCCACAGCCCGGTGAGGTCTTCCAGCACCGGAGCCAGCAGGTCGGTGCGTTCCCGGCTGTGCGACGGGAAGCGGTCGGCCTCGGCCAGCGCGTCGGCGACCACGGTCAGCAACCAATCGTGCGCGGCCAAGTCCTCGCAGAACCGTTGCGCCGCATCCAGATCCGCTTCGTCGCGGACGATCATCCGGACCGTGCGGAGAGCGGCGTCGTCGAGGTACAGCGCGGCGGCGGGACCGGCGCTTCCCCCGATCCGCGCGGTCCAGCGCAGCCGGGTGGTCCCGGCTCGCACCGGCGGCTTCTGGTCCAGCCTGGTGTCGGCGCGCAGTCGAGCCAGCAGGCGTTCACTGATGGAGGCCAGGTCCAGCGTGTCGTCGCCGACCGGCCCGGTGAGATACCCCTCGGCCAAAGCCTCGGCGGCGGTGGCCCTTTCGGGAATGCGGCTGATCACCTCCGTCACGCCCTTCCGGCTGAGGTAGTGCGACCAGGTCTGTCTGCGCCGACTGCCCGCACGGATCACCTGAGTACGCGCGGTGGACTGCAGCACGCGTCCACCGCAGAGGACGGCACTGGTCGCCACCGTGCCGACGATGTGCGCGGTCCGCTCGCCCAACGACAGGTCGCAGTCGACGCCCACCGCGGTGGTCGGCGACACCGCCAGCGTGCCCGGCCGCTCCCGCCACCGCACCGTGCAGCCGGGCATCAGCGCCAGCAAATCGCAGGCCTCCGCGCCGGTCAGCGCGGTCGCCGACGGCAGCAGGCAGGTGCGCACCTCACCGAGGACGGCCAGAGGCGTGGTCGCGGCCATATCAGGTCCCGTCGAGCAGCAGGTGGGAGAGCCGTTCGCTGACCTGGCGCGGCACCGGCACCGGCGGAACCTCCTCGGCGCCGCGGCCGATGATCTGCTCGAGCACGTCGTCGTCGAGATCGAGGTGGTCGAGCACCAGCCGCACGGCGTGCTCGATACCGATGTATCGCTTGGGCAGCATCGACAGGGTCTTGTAGGCGGCGAAGGGCGCCGCGGCCGGGTTGAGCTGCACCACCGGCGGGATGTCGTGCCAGCGGCGCGGCGTGCGGTCTTCGCGGTGCCATGGTTGCGGATCCACCACGGCCTCACCGTGATAGCGCAGCATGCCGAGTCGCAGCAGATGCCAGACGGCGGCCAGGAAGGGGCACGACCACCTCGTCACGGTCACCCCGTCGACGACGTGCTTGCTCCACAATTCCACGTCGAGAAAGATCGAGTGCTCCCGGCGGCCGAACTCCTCCGGCGGCTGATAACTGCGCTGGCGCATGGCTTGGCCGCGTTCGTCCTCCGACGACCGGCGGCCGTTGCACAACCACCCCGATTCCGCGGTCGGCGGCCTGCGGCCGGTGCTCGGCGGCGCGGGCTCGGCGACGATGCGCGCGGCCACCAGCTCCGCCACCGGGATCGGCTCACCGAACGCCACACCGTCGACGAACCTGGCGGCGCGCCAGCAACCGGACTCGCGCGCCAGATAGTCGATGACCAGCCCGGACTCCTCCGCGGCGGCCAGCAGTTTGGCGAGGATGGCGGAGGGGTCGGTGTCGGGCTGGAAGTAGTCGTCGATCAGGTAGCAGGTGCTCACCCTGGCGTTCGGACCGTACTGCACCTTGGCCGACTCGACGAAGGCCGCGACCAGCGGGACGATGCGGCGGAACTCCGCGCCGACCCGCTCGATATCGGAGGTGATGTCGTTGGGATAGAAATGCCCGACCTCGATCGACAAGTGCGACAACGGGATGGAAGCGATTCGGGGCTCCTCGGTCGCCTCGCTGTAGCCCTGTGTATCCCGCATCTACAGCCTCTCCCACGTGGCGATGTCGATCAGCCGGCGAGCCAGTTCGGCATAGGCCAGGGCGGTGCCCTCGTTGGCGATCTGTGCGTTGACGTCGGCGTCGAGGATGAGCTGCTCGCGCCGCTGCAACACCGGCTCGATCGGGGTCGAGCCCAGGACCGCCGTGGTGCCGAGCCGTTTGGCGGTCGCCAGCCGCCGCAACGCGGTGTCCTGTTCTTGCAGCCACGCCGCCTGCGCCGGGCGCTGGGCGACTCCGTCCCAGTTGGCGTCGGGCACCGCGGTACGCACGTAACGCACCGAGCCGAGCAACTCCTCCGGGTCGTGTCCGCATTCGGCGCCGGCCTTCAGCAATCCGTGCGAGCCGTACACCAGGCCGGCGGCGGCCAGGATGTGCTGGCGAGTCCAGCGGTGGAAGATCAGCCAGCGCGCGGTGCGCTCGCGCAACTGCGGCAGGGCGGTGGCCTGCAGCGCGATCTGCAGCGCCGCGGAGCGTCCCGCGCTGAGATCCACGATCACGACGCGGAATTCCTGATCCAGCGCCACCAGCAGTTCGGCGCACCGCTGCACCACCGCGTCGTCGTCGGTGAGGAACTCGGCGCCGCCCTCGTCTCCGGGCAGCAGCACCAGCCGGCCCGAATTCGGGCCGATGCGCCGCAGTTCCGGCCGATCGGTGGCCGCGCCCACGTCGACGCGGGCCACGGTTCCGCTCTCTCCGAGCAGGTAGGAATGCACGCCGCCGCGCGGCACGCCGCGTTCGGTCGAGCTGATCTCGAACAGCGCACCGGCGGTGGGCGAGCCGAGGTCGAAGTCGGCGTAGGCGACGTTGAGACCGGAGCGGCACAGCCGGTAGGCGATGTTGCAACTGGTCACCGACCGCCCGGTGCCGCCCTTGTCGGAGGTGGAGAACACCAGCACCATGCCGCCCCTACCGTGTCGCGTCCCGGCGGGCGTACGCCAGTTCGTCGAGCTGGACCAACGCCTGTGTGGCCAGGCTGTACGCGGTGCCGGGGCGATCGCGCAGCACGCGCCGGGCCCGGTCCAGCGATTGCCGGATCCGGTTCACCGCGGCCTGTTTCGGCGACAGATCCTGGCCTTCGACCTCCAGTTCCTCCTGATTGAGCAGATGCTCGGCCTCGCTGAGCAGATCCACCGCGCGGGCGACCATCGCCTGGGGCGCCAGCGGGGGTTGCTCGAACGTGCTGTACGCGATGACCAGGCACTCCATCACGCGCTCGGTGACAAACCAGGACGGCCCTTCCGGCAAATCGTCCGCCGTGCCGACCACCCGGCCGATGTCGTCCCACAGCCCCACCACCGGCCCGTCTCGCAGCACGCGCTGGTCGAGGTGGTCCATCGCGGCTTCGGCCAGCGCCATCAGCTGGTCACGGGTGTCCACGTCGGTGCGCAGGCGTGCGGCTTGCAGGCAGCGTTTGAGCAGCAGAGTCGCGAAATCCGGGACGTACCAGACCAGTTGCACTCCTTCGGCGACCTCCTCGCTGCCCGTCAAGCCCAGCCGCACGCCCGGATAGTGCAGCGGCGCGGCCGGATCATCGACGGTGAACCGGCTGGTGATGCGCCCGCGGCGGCCGAGCTGGTCGAGCACGGCAACCGTGCGCGCCAGATCCTCGGTGCTGTCCCGGTAGACCAGGTCCTGGATGAGCATCGCGGTGATCACGAGACTGAAGTACTCCGATTCCTCGCCGTCCGCGGTGCGCCACGGGATGTCCTCCAGCGGCCAGCGGCCACTGCCGAAGCGGGCGACCCTCGACCAGTAGTTGCGCGTCAGCTCCAAACGCAGTTGCAGCGCGTCGGCGAGGACGCGCTGCTCGTCGGTGAGCAGATCGAGTTCCCGGATACGCTGCGAGGACAGGTCGAGGATGCCGTCCAGGGCGACGGCGGTGAAGTACAGGTAGGGACGGGATTCGGCGTGCCCGGCCACGCTGCTGGTTCTCCCGGGCACCAGGTCGATGGGTTCGGCGCTGCGCACGATGCCCCAGCTCCATCCGCATTCGAACAGCCGTCCGTCGTCGGCGATATCGATCTCGGTGGTCTGGCTGAGCCTGACCTCGTTGGCCGCCTGCACCCGCAGGCGTTCCAGCTGCGTGGACAGCCGTTCGATGATCTCGTCCGGCGACGTACGGGTCTGGTTGAGCATGTAGACGATCGACTGCCCGAACTCGGTGTGCGGCTCCGGGGTGTGGATGACGAAACTGCGGACCAAGCCCGCCATGGCGGCGGTGAGCCGCGCGCTGATCTGCTCGATCACCACCGGAATCCGCTCGCGCAGTTGCCGGGCCTCCCGGCGGACCTCGCCGCTGACGAATCGCAGGAATCCGCGCAGGAACCGCAGCGCCGCGATGCACAGGCTCAGCGACATCGAGTAGGAGTCGACCACCTCCACCGCCGATTGCGCCGCGCTGAGCGGGCTGCCGTCGCCGCAGCGGAGATAGGAGCCGCTGGCGAAGATCGGTTCGCCGTCGGGTCCGGTGTAGCGGCGCAGGTAGTCCTCCACCAGATCGACCAGCACACCGCCGATGCGGGTCTCCTCGCCGAACGGGGCGAGCGCGGCCTTGACGTCGGAACTCATGTCGTTCGGTTGGTCCAGCGCGAACGCTTCGATCTCGGTCGCCGGATACAGCAAGCACAGCAGTTGTTCGGCGTCACTGATGGAATTGGCGCCGTCGCGTCCGCCCCAGACCCACTTTCCGTCCGGGTAGGAACAGGCGAGCACCGCTCGCCACAGCTCGAGCAGCTGCTGCCTCGGCCGAATCCTCATGTGCTGTCGGACCTCGCCCCCGCGTTCGACCGGCTGCGCCGGACGTCGTTACTTAGAGTGTGCCCCGGGAAGGATCACTTAGCCAAGCACCGTTTACGACGCGGCGTTTGCTACGAGATATCCGGCCGCGCAGGCGCTTCCGCAATTCGAAGACGAGGTGCCGCCTCGGCGGTGACTGCGATGCGGCGCACGGAACTGCGGCGGGGCCGACCGTATTCGCGAAGCGTCGCTCAGGATGCTCTGTGCGCGGCTACAGAACTGTTCACGCGTCGGCCTGAGCGAACCGAAGATCCGCGCACTCGAGCCGGTGGCGTCGTCGGAGCAATTCGGGCAGTCACGCGGCCGCCGGCGAAATCCGAGCGCACCCCGAAATGACGTGCGCTCGGACTCGGAGGGCGACGGCTGCGTCAGTCCTGCCGCGAGAAGCGCCGCGAGGCGAACTCTGCCACATGATCGGAGGACAGAGAGCCGAACGCGGCAGGCGCCCGATCGTCTCTCCCGTGCTCGGCCCCGCCGTGTCCAGCTGTGGTCAATCGGCACTGACCGTCGGCGCACGACCGCTGCAGGCGGCCCCGCGAGACGGTCTGCATCAGTCCGATCAGCCAGCAGGTCGGGCATCCGCGCAAGGCGAGGAATCCGACCGGTGCGAGCAGCAAGCTGAACGCCCCGACGACCGGCATCAACGCGATGGCGCCGATCAGCGCGCCGAATCCGATGACGCCGCGGGCCAGGTGCCGTGGCACCGAGGCGCTGGCGAAACTTCGCTCGTCAGTCATGTACCTCGCTCCTTTCCGGAGTCGGCTGCGGTGTATTCCGCAGCTCGTGCTGGACCGCCGCTCGGGCGCGGTGCAGACGTGATTTCATCGCCGCGACGCTCGAGCCGAGCATGTGCGCGACCATCCGGCCGCTGTATCCCTGGACGTCGCGCATGATCAGCACCTGCCGCTGGTCGGCGGGCAGGGCGGCGATCACCGCCGCCACCCGGCGCGCTTCGAGCCGCCGCACGGCCTCCTCCTCGGCGGACGCCACGGCGGAATCCGGGATCGGTTGGAAGTTCCGGGTCACCATGCGCCACTGCCGCAGGCACTCGTTGCGGACGATGCGGAACATCCACGACGCCAGCGCGCCGGAGGCCCGCAACGTCCCGATCTTGCGGTAGAGGATGATCAGCGCCTCCTGCGCGGCGTCCTCCGCGTCTTCGGCGGACGCGCACAGGGTGTGGGCGAACCGGCGAACATGCGGGTAGGAACCCGACACCAGTGCGGTGATGGCCGCGACGTCGCCCTCTCGGGCGGCGGTGACCAATTGCTCGTCAGGCCAGACGCGGTCAGTCACGGGAACGGCTCCAGCGGCGGAACAGGGTGACGCTACACCAGCCGACCAGCAGAACGGCGACGGCGATGGCGGCAACGATCACGACAACCTCCTCGATCCGTGCCGGCCCGGTTGCCGGCACAACTATGAGAGGACCGGACGTCGTCAAAGGATTCACACCGAATCTCAGCACACCGCGCCGGGCTCGAAGCAGCGCTCCCCGAACCGGTCCTCGGCTCGGCACTCCCCCGGCGCGAAATATTCGGATGTTCCCTTCGATTCTCCGGTTGTAGCGTCGAGCGATGGTCGATATCGCCGAACGGCGACAAGTGCTCGGCGCGGTGTCGCGCGCGGCTCGGGCTCGGCCTCGGTCGGCGATGGCCGTCGGTGCGCTCGGCGTCGCCACATCAGGGATCTTCATCGGCTTGTCCGGCGCCTCGCCGGCCACCGCCACGTTGTTCCGATGTCTGCTCGCGCTGCCGTTGCTGTGGCCGCTCGCCCGCGCGGAACGTGCCACAGAAGGGGCGCTGCCCTGGCGGCGCGGTGCGATCGCGGCGGTCGCCGGGGTACTGTTCGCCGCCGACGCGCTGCTGTGGACGCAAGCGATCGCCGAGGTCGGCGCCGGGTTGACCGCGGTGCTGGTGAACGCGCAGGTCGTCATCGTTCCCGTGCTGGCCTTACTCATCGACCGCGAGCCGGTCCCGCGCGCGTTCCTCGTCGTGCTGCCGTTCATGGCGGCGGGCATTCTGCTCACCGGTGGCCTCTTCGAGACCGGAGCCACCGGCAGCGCCCCAGCCTGGGGCACGGCCCACGCCCTCCTCGCCGCCTTGTGCTATTCGGCGTTCCTCTTCCTCCTGCGGCGCGGTGGGCACGGCGGACAGGTGGCGCAGTCCTACCGGGTCGTGCTCGCCTCCGCGGCCGTCGTCGGGGCAGTGTGGCCGGGCGTCACCTACACGCCTGGCTGGGGGCCGCTGGGTTGGCTGGCCCTGACCGCGGTGTGCGGGCAGATCGGTGGCTGGCTCTTGATCGCCCTGGCCACCTCGCAGCTGAGCAGCACGGCGAGCGCGGCCATGCTGCTGCTGACCCCCGTCGGCGCGATCGGCCTGGCCGCTGTCGTCCTCGGCGAACACCCCACGATGCCGCAGCTGCTCGGCTGCGCCCTGATCCTCGCCTGCGCCTACGCGGCATCCACATCCGGCTCCGCGCGGCGCCGGATCGTCGTCACCGTCCGGAAACGGCTGAGCGTCCTTCGGGGCCACGCCATGTGAAAGCCCGCTTATTCGTCCGCCTTTCACGGCCGACGGCCGCGCTGGTGACCGGCCGCGATCACAGTGCCCTTGCCCCTTCGGGCGAGCCCGCGACCGGCTCGTCACGGGCGCGGGCTCGGCATGCAACATCAGGTTCCCTGCGGTCACGGTCGCGCTGCGGCCGGGCGGACGCGTGCAGCCGGTTCAGGAGGTGAACCCGCCGTCATTCGACAGCTGTCGAATGACGGCTCCGCTGGGCGTGGGCAGAACGATATTCAGTCGATGGTGCAGCCGGAGACAGGCTTTCCGGCGAGGCGATCCAGCAGATAGGTGATCGCGTTGTCGGGACCGAATCCGTCGATCATCTCGGGTCCGAAATGGTTCGGAACGGTGGCGCCCGGCAGGATCGGCGGCAGGTCGTTGGTGCGGAAGGTGACCGTAGCGCCCTTCGCGCACCAATCCTCGGCGAGCCGGCGCGCCTGGCCGTAGGGGACGGTGTCGTCGTTCAGGCCACTGGTGATCAGCACCGGCGTCACCGGAGTGCGGTTGCCGACGCGCATCTCGGCCAGAACGGGAGCGGCTTCGGGAATCGCGGCCAGATGCTCGGTCAGCGAACGGCCGTCGTTGGTCATCGCGCCGGTCCTCATGAAGGCGTGCCGGGTGATGATGTCGCCGATGCATTCGTCGCTGAGCGTCTCCAGCATCGCGCGCCCAGCGGGGCTGGTCACCCGGTCGACGGCCTTCTGCAGTTCGGGATAGCGGGCGAGCAGACCGTTGATCGCGAATCCGATGGCGCCACTGATGAGCGAGCCGTCGATGCGCTCGAGGATCGCGGCCAGGTCCGCGACCGGCCCGCCGGCCCAGGTCCCTTTCAGGGCGAGTTCGGGCGCGTACTCCGGTTGCAGCTCCGCCGCGGCCGCGGTGGCCCCGCCGCCTTGGGAATAACCCCACAACACCAGCGGTGTCTCGGGACCGACTCCAGCGAGGTTGTTGGCCGCGCGGGCGCCGTCGAGGACGGCATGCGCCGACTCGATCCGGTTGGCGTAGGTGTGGATTCCCGGTGTGCCCAGACCGATGTAATCGGTCACCAGCACCCGTGCGCCCAGACCGCTCCACACCACCGAGGCGGGCAGTTCCTGATTGGCCGACAGGCCCGGCGAGGGGTCGGTGAACACCGTGACCCCAGTGGAGAAGGCCACCGACATCGCGCAGCGGTCGCCCTGGCCGGAGGTGCCCGGGCCGATGACCACCGTCGGGCGCGGCCCCGGCCCCTGCCAGGGACCGGTGGCGTCGATGAAAGTTCCGGACACCGCGACCGGCGACCCGTCCTGCAGCCGCGAGGTGTACATGACGTGCTGCGCCTTGCCCGGCCATCCCTTGTCCGTGGGCAGCGTCGCGAACAGCGCCATCGGCGCGGTCTTGATGATCGCGCCCGGTTCCGGCGGGATCTGCGCGGGCGGGACGTAGAAATCGCCCACCGGGGCGGCCGCGGCCTCGCGCGTGTCCATCCCCACCCCGGTCACCACGGCGACGCACACCGCGGCCACCGCCACCGCCACCGGAGCGGCCCAGCGCCGCAACGCCGCCCGAGAACGCCCATGCTGTCGATACATCGATCAACTCTCCGTGAATTCCACCCGGCACCGTCGCCGGAGTGACCTCAGCCGCGATAGCCGCTGGACATGAGACATGTCACAACCGCAGGCCCACCGTAGAGTAACACGATTACTACGCCTATGAATCCAGTTGGTGTCAGATTTTCGCTCAGCGCGCCGACCTACCAGCTCGCCGGCAGCTCGTACAACCCGTAGGCCACCCGGTCGTGCTCGAGCTGCACTTCTTCGAAGGAATCGCCAAGCGCAGGACGGGAATTCGCCGCACCAGCGCCCGGCCGACGATTGGCGATTCCGCCCGGGCGATCCGCTGCCCCACACACTGCCGCGGCGCCCACGGCATCACCGGCGGGCATACCCCGACCCCGGTGGGAACCTGACCGCCGCGTACACCCCGGCAAGTCGGTGCGCATCGCGAACTCGCTGCTCACGGAATCGGGAGTAATTGTCGCGCAAAGCTTCTCGCCGGTCAGCGGCCTGGCGGCGCGTCGGCTCACCGGGTAAAGTGATCGTTGTACTCTTCTCGTGGCAGCCTGGTCGCCGCTTCGCGGCACCGCACACATGCAGGAGGAATGCCGGATGGTCCTCCCCGAAGTACCGATCCCACGACGCGAACCGGGCGACGCGGCAGCGCATCCGGGCGACTCGGCCGACCGATCGTGACGACCCGGGACGTGGCGGTGCACCGCCGGTTGCGTTCGGACAAGCGCGCTTCCATCTTGCGAGGAGCCCGCGCGGTGTTCTGCCGCGACGGCTATGCCCGCGCCTCTGTCGATGCCATCGCACGCGAATCCGCGGTTTCGACGCGAACCATCTACAAGCACTTCGCTGATAAGAAACAGCTGTTCACCGCGGTGATGGTCGACAGCGCGGCGCACGCGCGCGCCAGTCGATGCGCTGCGATCGAACACCACCTCGGCGAGATGGTGGACCTCGAGGCCGATTTGATCGCCCTGGGCCGGGCGTTTGTCGTCGGTGGCGACGAGCACCACTTCGCCCTTGTCCGCCAGATCCGCGCCGAGGCCGATCACATTCCCGGCGCGGTCCTCGACGTGTGGCTCGACTCCGGCCCGCGCGCGGTACATGCCGCGCTGGCCGAGAAATTCGCCCAGCTGGCCGCGCGGGGCGTGCTTCACCTCGATGATCCCCAGCGCGCGGCCGTCCACTTCGTCCTGCTCGCCGCGGGCGAGGCCAACGACCGAACCTTCTGGGGCGCCGTAACTGCCGAGCCCGGTGTCGTCGAAGCCGACGTGACCTCAGGCGTCCGTGCCTTTCTCCGCGCCTATGGAGCCGCTTCCACCCATTGAACCGGGCGCAGCGCGGCCGCCGGGGCGACGATGCCCTGCCACCTCGATCGCCGACGATACGAAAGGACCCGATCATGTCCCCAGTGGATCTGGCGTCCGCCAGAGTGCTGCTGACCGGCGCCACCGGCGGTCTCGGTCACGCGGTGGCGCGTGAACTCGCCTCCCGCGGTGCGGCTCTGGTGCTGACCGGCCGTCGCGCCGACACCCTGTGCGCGCTCGCCGCCGAGCTCGACGCCACGGTGATTCCCGCGGATCTGTCGCAACACGAGGACCTCTCGCGCCTGCTCGACCAGGCCGGGCCGGTGGACGTGCTCATCGCCAACGCCGGTCTACCGGCAGGCGGGCATCTTCTCGACTTCTCCGCAGCCGACATCGACCGTGTCCTCGAGGTCAACTTGCGCGCGCCGATGCTGCTCGCCCGTCAGTTCGCCGTGCAGACGACCACCCGCGGAAAGGGGCACATCGTCTTCATGGGCTCGGTCGCGGGCCTGCTGCCCGCACCGCGCGTGAGCCTCTACAACGCCACGAAATTCGGCCTGCGGGGCTTCGCGCTCGGCCTGCGGCACGATCTGCACGACGCCGGAATCGGCGTGTCCATCGTCGAGCCGGGATTCGTCCGTGACGCGGGGATGTTCGCCGAGAGCGGCAGTCGGCTTCCACCCGGAATGCGAACGGCCACGCCGCAGCAGGTCGCCGACGCTGTCGTCCGCGCCATCCGGGAGAACGTCGATGAGATCGTCGTCGCCCCGATCGAAACGCGACTGCTCGCCACGGTCGGATCCATCGCCCCGAGGTTGGTCGCTCCCGTACATCGCTTCCTCGACTCCGAACGCCTCGGCACCGATCTCGGCAGCCGATTCCACCACGAAAGCTGATTCTCACCACCATGTGGTGACTTCCGAGAAGGAGGTCGGGTGTGCGTCATCACCAGGTCGTCGTGGTCGGCGCGGGTCCGGTCGGATTGTGGCTGGCGGCGGAACTGCGCCTCGGCGGCGTCGACGTGCTCGTGCTGGAGGCGCGCGCCGAGCCGGACCCGAACTCGAAAGCGCTGGCGATCCACCCTCGCACTCTCGAAATGCTGGCGTCGCGAGGGCTGCTCGACCGATTTCTCGCCGAAGGCAGCCGGATTCCGAGCGGGCACTTCGCCGCGTTGGCCACTCGGCTGGATTTCCGGCTGCTCGACACCCCGTACCAGTTCACGCTGTCACTTCCGCAAGTGCGCACCGAACAACTCCTGGAAACGCACGCTCGCTCGGCCGGAGCCGACATCCGGCGCGGGCGTCGCGTCGCGGGATTGACCGCGCGAACCGAGTCGGTCGTCGTACACCTCGATGAGGGAGCCGCCATCGAAGCGGAATGGGTCGTGGGATGCGACGGGGTCCGCAGCACGGTACGGCAGGCCGCGGGCATCGCCTATCCGGGAACCGAATCCACGATGCTGGGCTGGCTCGGCGATGTGGAACTCGCCGACCCACCACCGCAGCCCGTCCTGAGCGAATGGACCGAGGCGGGCCTGCTCATGGTTGTGCGGCTGCCCGGTGGCTGTTATCGCCTGATCGGTATCACGCCCAAGGATCTGCGCACCGATCGGCCCGGCGCACTCACCCTCGACGAATTGCGGGCGAAGACCCTGGCGATCGCGGGCACCGAGTGGGGGATGCACTCCCCCACGTGGTTGTCCCGCTTCGGCAACGCCTCGCGGCAAGCCGAACGCTACCGAGCCGACCGGATATTGCTCGCCGGTGACGCGGCACACCAGCACATGCCCGCGGGCGGGGTCGGAATGAATCTCGGCCTCGCGGACGCGATGAATCTCGGCTGGAAGCTCGCCGCCACCGTATCGGGGCGAGCACCCGAAGGCTTGCTGGACACCTATCACACCGAGCGGCACCCGGTCGGCGCCCGGGCATTGCGCAGCACCCAAGCCCAGGCGGCGCTGATGACTTCCTTCTCGTCGGACGGCAGGCAGTTGCGCACCCTGTTGTCCGACCTCATCGGCAACCGACCCGAATTCGCTCGCACGCTCGCCGAGCAGCTGTCCGGACTGTCGGTGGCCTACCCCGCCGCACCCGGCGCGCACGCCCTGACCGGTCACCGCGCCCCGGACCTGCCGCTCGACGACGGCCGGTCGCTGTTCACGGCTCTCACCGACGCACGCCACGTCCTGGTCGACATCGCCGGCGGCCTGGGGCCGGTCGGTGAGCTACCGCTCGCGCGGGCGGTTCCGATCCACGACCGACCGGAGTGGGCAGGGGTGACAGCGGCGCTGGTGCGACCCGACGGCTACCTGGCCTGGGTCGGCAGCCACGACACCGGACCGGTCACCGCGGGCCTGGTCTGATGGCGACATAAACCACTGCACCACAATCCGTTTCGGCGGCGCGTGCTGCCAGGATGGAGGAGTGCTCGCGCAGAATACGCTGAACTCGGTACGGACGAGAGTGTCCTCGACCTACGTGCTCGCCGCGCTGATCGTCCTGGCGGTGGGCCTGCAAGCTCCCCTGGTCCGCGTAGTCGGGTCCTCGGCGCGGTGGCAGACCGCGGTGACGGTCTTCGCCGGCGTGTTCGTGCAGGCGGTGCCGTTCTTGGTGCTGGGGGTCCTGGTCAGCGGCGCGATCGCGGCGTTCGTCTCGCCCGCGATGCTGCGGAGGGTGCTGCCGCGCAACGAGTCCGCCGCGATCGGAGTGGCCGGCCTGGCCGGTATGGCGCTGCCGGGCTGTGAGTGCGGGGTGGTGCCGGTCGCGCGGCGGCTCACCGAGCAGGGAGCGCCGGGTTCGGTGGCTCTGGCCTTCATGTTGTCCGCGCCCGCGATCAACCCGGTCGTGCTGATCGCCACCGCGGTGGCGTTCCCCGGCGAGCCGGGTATGGTCGCGGCGCGGTTCACCGGCTCGCTGGCCACCGCGATGGTGATGGGACTGATCTGGTCGAGGATCGGACGGCCGGCGTGGCTGCTACCCGGCGGCAGGCACGACCACTGCGCGGTGGGCCGCACCCGCTGGGAGGTCTTCACCGAAGCCGCTCGCCATGACCTGTTGCAGGCGAGTGCGTTTCTGGTGCTCGGCGCCGCGACCGCCGCCGCGCTGCACGTGCTGGTTCCGCCCGCCTGGTACGAGCACCTGGCCGGTCGGATGGTCTTGGCGGTTGTGGTGCTGGCGGTGCTGGCGATCGCGCTCGCGCTCTGCTCGGAGGCCGACGCGTTCGTCGCGGCGAGCATGTCGGCGTTGCCGCTGCTGCCGCGACTGGTGTTCCTGGTGGTGGGCCCGGCGGTCGATGTGAAGTTGTTCGCCATGCAAGCGGGCGCGTTCGGGCGCTCGTTCGCGCTGCGGTTCGCTCCGTTGACTTTCGTGGTGGCCGTGCTGTGCGGCACGATCGCCGGATACGTTCTGCTGGGAGGCGCTCGATGAGGCGGGAGACGCAGAATCTGCTGTTGCTGTTGATCGGCGGCGCGGTCTTGTGGACCGCGCTCGACGGCTCGTACCTGCGCTATGTGAAGCCGAGCCTGTATCCGTTCCTGGTGGTCAGCGGCGTCGGATTCATCCTGCTGGGACTAGTGGCCATCGGGCGCGACATCAGGCACGGCGCAGCGGCGGCCGCCGACGAGCACGACCACGCGCACGGCAGCGGCCGGGTCCAGTGGCTGCTGTTGCTTCCGGCTGCCGCACTGCTGCTCATCGCTCCGCCCGCCCTGGGCGCCCAAGCGGCGGTGACCAGCAGCCGGGTCCAGGTCGTGTCACGCGAATCATCCAGCGCAGGACCGGAGCAGCGGTCGTTTCCGCCGCTGCCCGCGGACGCGGTGCCGACGCTGCGGCTCGTCGAGCTGGTGAACCGGGCGCTGCTCGACGCCGATCGCTCTCTGGACGGCAGGGAGGTGCTGGTCAGCGGATTCGTCATGCGGCCCGACGATCCCGGTCGGCAACGACCCGGCACGCCCGACGCCGACCTCGCCCGAGTAGTCATCACGTGCTGTGTCGGCGATGCCCGATACGTGCAGGTCCACTTGGCCGGGATGACCGAAACGATCGAGGACGACGCGTGGCTCGAGGTCCGCGGTTTCGTCGAGCCGGGGAGCGCACAACACGATCCCGACCTCGTACCGACCCTCCGCGTCACCGGCTATCAGAGGGTGGCCGCGCCGGAACACACCTACGAACAGGATCGATGAAGCGCCCGCGACAAGGATCACCTCGTGTACACGGTGGCGGTGGCGCCCGCGAAAACCGCGACATCGTCGCGCTGCGCGGTGAGCGATATGGTCGCCCGCCCGGTGGCGTCGTCGACGGATCGGACCACGCCGCCGATGGAGATCTCGGCCACGCTGTCGGACGCCACCGGAACCGGGCTCGCGAACCGCACGTAGTAGCCGACGACGCCGTCCGCGACGCCGAGCCATTCGCTCAGGCACGCGGCGCCGAGACCCATCGTCAGCATGCCGTGCGCGGTCACCATGCGCAGACCCGCGTGCCGGGCGGCCTCGTCGCTCCAATGAATCGGATTGACGTCGCCGGAGACCCCGGCGTAGTGCACGAGTTCACCGCGGGACAAGCGGAACACGCGGTCGGGGAATCGTCGTCCCACTGTCAATCCCGGCACGGCGATGCGGGCGTTCCCCTCCCTCGTGAGCGAGGTCGACCGCACGGCTTGCGGCGCGAGCCGGGCCGCCGCCGGTACCGGAAGGTCGAGCATCGCGAGGGCCCGCACGGTCGGTGCCAGTTCCTGAGCGCGCCCGGCCAGGGTGGTGTGCACGGTCTGCACCGGGTTCGCCATCCCGTCGCGGATGACGGTGGTGACGGCGATGAGGTCACCACTCGGTGTGGACCGCCGGGAATCGACGACGACCTCGTGCGTCAGCCGATCTCCCGCGACCACCGGGCGGTGACAGCGGATGTCCTGATCCACGTGGAGCAGCTGCGCCGGGTCGTAACCGTCGAGCGCGGCCCGCATCTGCGACCGTTGCGCGAGAGAGCCGACCGCCGACGCGAAGGTGATCGGCGCGACCAGGCCCCGATGACCGAGCGCGGCGGCGCTGGAATCGTCCCAGTGCGCGGGATGCGAATCCTGCACGGCGCGAGCGAATTCCCGGATCTTCTCCCGGGCCACCTCGTAATGGTCCGAAACGCCGTGATCATCGGTGACGGCATGGCGCGGGAACATGACGGACTCCTCGGGTCACCGTGGGGCGCGAGCGGCGAAGACCCGCTGGCCGTGCGCGGCCAACGCGTGTTCCGGCCCGGGCAGAACCAGCCGGGCGGGCAGATCGGCCGCGACGAGCGCGGCACGCCACTGGGTTTCGGTCAGAAAGATGCGGTCGGTCCCCGCACGCACGTCATCGCGACCGGGGCGTACACCGCCGGGACGGGCGGACATCAGGAAATGCATGGAGGTGAGCAACTGGCAGTGTTCACGGCAGGACTCGATGACGACGAGGTGCCCGCCGGGGCGCAACACCTCCCGCAGCCCTCCCAACATCGCGCCGCAGTGGTGGGCGTTGTGCAACACGTTCGCGGCCAGGATGACGTCGAAGGATCGCTTCGGCGGCAACTCGGCATTGAGATCGAGCAGGCCGAACCGTAGCCAGGGGTAGTGCGAGAAGCGCGCCCGGGCGGCATCGAGGAAGAACGACGACACATCGGTGAAGTGGTATTCGACGGGAAGACCGTCGAGCACCGGGAGAAGGTCGGCGGTGGTGCCTCCGACACCCGCGCCCAGTTCGAGGATGCGGACGGGGTGGCGATCGGCGGCGAGTGCGTCCACGGCGCGGGTGACGATCGCGCCTGCCGCCGCGTTCAGATATCGGTTCACCGGATTGTCCCGGTACGCGGCCTCGGCGGTGAGCAGGTCGGCGTCCGGGAACAACAGCTCCTGGGCGAGCACTCGGTCCCGTAACAGATCGAGCGCATGGCGATTGGCTGCCGCGAAGAAGCGCGCCAGCTGCGGGGAGAACCCCAGGTCGGCGCACACTCGATCCAGATCGGCGCGACGCGGGGCAGCGGCCTCCCGCAGGGACGAGTAGGTTTGTCCGTCCTGGTGTTCCAGCCATCCGTGCGCGGTGAGCACGCCGAGCCAGCGCCGCAGCAGCCACCGATGTCGTGGTGCGACGTCCAGTGCTGCCGCGATGTCGTCCTCGGTGCGCGCCGCACCGCCGGACAGCGCCGGTCGCAGTGCGGCGGCCATGGCGCGCAGGCCGAACAGATCGAGGTCGTCGCGGGCGGAAAGGCAATGCCGCGCATCGAAATCGGCGACCGCCGCGGCGGCGTGCGCAGCGATGTCGATGGCCTCGCCGGCGGTCATCGCGCCTCGTTCAGCGGCGGGATGTTGTGATTGCAACGAAACAGGTTGTCGGGATCGTAGCGGTGTTTGAGCTGTTGCAGTCGCGGATAGGAATCGCGATGGTAGGCGCGGCGCACCCGTTCCGGTGAGGCGGTGTCGTCGAGGATCCCGATATACGGCCCGCCCGCCGAACCGTCCTGCAGCGCGGCCACGACCTCGGCGATCCACCGGCGTGACGGGTCCAGATCCGTCCCGGCCGGCCCACCGGAGAACATGACCGCGTGGTAGGCGGCGTCGTGGTAGCCGAACGCGGTCGCGTCCACCGGCACACGGCGCAGCGCGCCGCCGAGTTGATGTACCGAGACCAGCGAATAGGGGGTGGGCATGTCGGCCGCGAGGTCGATGAGGGCGTCGATGGCGTCATCGTCGAACGCGCGCAGCCATTCCGTTCCGGTCGCGGTGCCGTGGCCTTCGTGGAATGCCTGCTCGGTATTGCGTTGCAGCTGCGGGTAATCCAGCCGCCGGATGAGGTCGAGCTCCGGTTCGCCCAGGCGCTTCAGTCCGGCCAATGCCGCGCGGGCCCGGTCGTCGGGCCCGAAGTACGCGACCGTCACCGCGGCCATCGCAGGCCCCTCGGGCGCGGTGGGCGGCCAGTGCAAGAGGGTCGCGCGCAACGCCAACTCGTCCGGGGCTTGGGCACAGAGCTCCCGGAACTCGCGGAACACGGCGCGCCCGGACTCCAGCCGGAACAGCAGCGTGCCCGCGTGCACGGAGCCGATCGGATGCAGTTCGAACTCGACCGACACGACGACACCGAAATTGCCGCCGCCGCCGCGCAGCGCCCACAGCAACTCGGGGTGATGGTCCTGGGTAGTGTGCACCAGTCGGCCGTCGGCCAGCACCACGTGAGCCGAGCGCACGCTGTCGCAGGTGAAGCCCGCCATCCGCTGCAGCCAGCCGCTGCCGCCGCACAGCGTCGAGCCGATCACGCCGACCGTGGACACGTCCGCTCCGGTCACGGCCAGGCCGTGCCGGTGGCAGGCGCGATCGAAATCCGCCCAGGTGACGCCCGCGCCGACGGTGGCACGCCGGGCGATCGGATCGATGGTGATCGTGCGCAGCCGCGACAGATCCAGCAGCAGCGCGCCGTTCGCCGCGGGGTGACGCGCGACTTCGTGGCCGCCCCCGCGCACCGAAACGACCATGCCGTGCCGCCGCGCACTCGTGACGGCGGCGCGGACGTCGGGAACCCCGGCGCAGCGTACGACGGCGGCGGGCCGCTGGTCGACGGCCGCATTCCAGCGCTGCCGGGCCAGGTCGTATCCCGCATCGCCCGGCGTCAGGACGGCGCCTCGACAGGTCGCGCGCAGGTCGGCGAGATGGTCCGTCGATCGGATAGCGGTCATGTGGCGGCGAACTCCTCGGATACGACGATGGAAGGCGATGCCGTTGCGCCGCGGAGCAATTCGAGATAGTCCGCGAGGACCTCCGGCATCCGACGGCGCACATAGCGTGTGAACGGGTCGTTGCAGGCGACCAGCGCTTCGGCGTCCATCTCGGCCTGGTGGTCGGGGCGGCCTGCGGCCAGCAGCCGCGCGTCGGCCGAGTCGAGCAGGACCGCGCATTCCGGCGGCAACGCCGCCGCGAGCGCAGCGGGCGCGACCGCGTCCGCGGCGTCGGGGACGAGCAGCGCGTTCGGTATGCCGGTGACCATGGTCGCCTCCCGGCGCACGGTGTCGGCGAGCGCGGCGATCCGGTCGGTGGCGTCGCGGCCGGGAAGCTCGCGCCAGGCGACGGTACGGTGCGGGCCCGGCGGTGGCGCGTCCACGGTGAGCACCACGTCGTAGCGGTATCGGGTCAGCTCGGTATCGTCTCGCATCGGTTTGGCGTAGCAGGCGACCCGCACCGATCGAGGATGCCGGCGGGCGATCCGGGTGAAGAGGCGAGGATCGCAGAGCAGTTCTTCGTCCGCGTCGAGCCGGGCGGCGGCCCGCCGCGCCAGATCGTCGGCACTCAGGCCGGGATCGCGAGCCAGTTCGAGCCAGCTAGCGAAATCCCGCGCCCCGAGGAGATTGCGGATGTCACCGACGACGACAGCGCCTCCGGGCGCAACCACGTCGAGCGCGTCGTCGAGTACGGCGGTGAGGTAGCGCTCGTCCGGGAAGCACTGGGTCACGC
Source organism: Nocardia sputorum (assembly GCF_027924405.1). Taxonomy (NCBI): domain Bacteria; kingdom Bacillati; phylum Actinomycetota; class Actinomycetes; order Mycobacteriales; family Nocardiaceae; genus Nocardia; species Nocardia sputorum. The sequence continues at coordinate 3,825,789 of NZ_AP026978.1, forward strand.
TGTTGAGCACCACGCAGTCCGGCCGCCCGCTCGCGTCCAGCGCACGCAATGCCGCGCGCACCCGGTCGGTGCCGAGCTCGTGCGCGGCGGCGCGCAGCACCGAGACGCCCGGCAGGCGTCGATCGCGCAGTCTTTCCACCACGGGCGCGGCCGGGTCCAGGCCCACGTAGCCGCGCGTGGACGGAGCCAGACGGTGGACGAGAAGCCCGCTGCCGCAGCCGATCTCCAGCACCGTCCGGGGCCGACCGCGCCGCATCAGCCCGACGGCGTGATCGATCCACTCCAGCATGTGCTCGCGCGGGAACGCCGCACCGGTGTCGGAGGCGCGCCATCCGGACAGATCGAGATCGTCGCCGTGGCGCAGCTCCTCGGAGGAGTAGACGAACTCGTACACGTGCCGCCAGTGCTCGAGATACTCGACGAGCAACGCGCCTGGCCCGGGTCGCACCGCGACGGCCTCCGGGGCGGGACGCACCACGAGCGCCGCGCGCCGCTCGTCCCACCGCGCCGAGTCGACCCACGGGTGCCGTCCGAGTACGGCGGCCAGCTCGTCGGTCACGGCTGGTGCGCCTGCGACACGGCCGCGAGCTCGGCCGCGGCGAACATACGGTACACGCGCTCGGGATCGTTGGCCGCATGCGCTCGGCCCCCGTGCACGTCGCGCCAGAAGCGCTGCACTGCGCTGTCGGGGCGCAACGCCCGGCCGCCGGAGCTTTCGAACAGCCGATCCATGGCGGCCACGGCGCGCTCGGTGCCGCGGACCTGATCGCGGCGCAACCGCAACCGATCACGCGGTCCGATGGGCCGGTCGGCCGCCGCCAGCGCGTACATGTCGTCGATGTTGCCGGTGAGCTGACGCCAGGCGGCATCGATCTCGGTCGCGGCGAACGCGATCCGCTCCAGTGTGGCCGGGTCGTCGCGGAACTGGTCACCACGGTAGCCGGTGTCCTTTCGCGCGTCGCCGGGCAGCGCCGCCCGCACCCGGCCGCTCTGCTGCTCGAGATACGCCCGGTAACCCCCGCGCGCCATGCCGACGATGGCCGCGGTGATGGCGCTGGTGTGCAGGCAGCCGAACGGGATCCGGTACAGCGCACCGCCGTTGACCTGCTGGCCCGGTGTTCGGCACGCGGTCACCGCATCCGAGGAGAGCGCCCGGTGGGCGGGCACGAACACCTCGTCGACATGGATGTCGTTACTTCCGGTGCCGCGCAGACCCACCGCATGCCATACATCCGATACGCGATAGTCACCGGCGGGCACCAGGAAGGTGCCCGAGTCGACCGGCTCGCCGTCGACGATCACCCGCGCGCCCAGCAACGCCCACCGCGCGTGGTCGCAGCCGGAAGCGAAACCCCACGTGCCGCTGAGCTGGTAGCCGCCCTCGACGGGAACGGCGGTGCCGGTCATGGCGTACGAGGAGCACAGGGGGACGTCGACGCCCGATCCCCACACCTCTTCCTGGGCGCGACCGTCGAACAGTGCCAGGTTCCACGGCGACACACCGAGGACAGCGGCGACCCATCCGCTCGAGCCACATGCGGAGGCCAGTTCGGCGGCCGCGGTGTAGAAGACGGCCGGATGCGCCTCGAGCCCGCTGTAGCGCCGCGGGCGCAGCAGGCCGAAGAATCCCGTAGCGGTGATCTCTTCCAACGATTCGATCGGAATCCGTCTGGCCAGCTCGGTGTCCTGGGCACGCTTGCGCAGCGTCGGCAGCAGGTCGCCGACCGCGGCCAGCACCGCGGCGGTGGCGTCGTCGGTCATTACGTTGTCCTCCATAACGGGTCGAGTGATCCGGTCGGCCGTCGCCGTTCGTTTGCGGGCGGCACGGATGCCGCGATCGGTCAGCGGGTGAAGCGCAGCAGCCCGGTCGCCGAGTCCACATCGGCGGGCCGCAGCCCGGCCGTGCGGGCCTCGGCGGTCAGGCGGTCGACGTCGGCCGGCCATACGCGGTGCTCGGTGCGCACCTCCTGCACCAGCTGGTCGCCGTCGTAGGCGCGGTAGGTCATCCGCCAGACGAGCGACTCCGCGTCCACCGGGTCGGCCCGGCTCCAGCCCTCGTACCGCAGGTCACCGGCCTTGGCGGTGGTGTATCGGCGTTCCGCCGACGGCTCGACGCGCCCGGGACGCTGCACCTCCACCACGGCGTCGGCGCCCGGGGCGAGGGCGTCCGCGACGGCGCTCCACACCCGGGGCCGGGTGGCGGGATCGAAGTGCCCGATGACGCCCAGCGCGACCACCGCCGCACACCCCCTCGGCAGTCGCGTATCGAGGAAACCGCGGGGCAGCACGGTGATCCGCTCGCGCAGGTCCTTGCGGGCGGCAAGTCGCGACAGCAGCACCGCGCGCATCGGCGCCGCCGGTTCCACCGCCACGATCCGCGCGTCGGGCAACGCGTCGGCGACCAGCATCGTGGACAGGCCGGTGCCCGCACCGATATCGACCACCGGTCCGGCGATGGTGTCCACCTCGGCCAGCAATCTCGCCAGCACGGGTTCCACGGTGGCCACATACGGTGTGGCCATGAGGTCGTAGAACTCCGCGGCGGCGGCATAGTCGTCGGTCACGGCTTCTCCGGATCGTCCAGGCTCGCGAGCAGTTCCGACACCAGATGGGCGACCGTCGAGACAGCGGGCGGGCGCAGCAGCGCATAGTGGTGGGCCGCGACCGGCCGGGTGTCGATGACGACGTCGGTGTGCGCTGCCCATCCGAGGTCCTGGAGATCGGAGCAGTCGTCGACTCCCATGCCGACCCCGGAGTTGTGCGGCGCGGGCAGTTCGGCGCGCACCAACAGGACCTCGAGCCCGTCGCCGTCGAGGTGACCCGTGTGATGCGCGCCGAGCGCGCGCAGATGACGCCGGAAGATGTCTTCCTTGACCCGCTGGTCGGCCGGGTCGCCGCGCTCGACGAGGCCCGCGTCGGCCAGCAGGCGCCGGATCTCGTCGCGCTGTTGCTCGTCCGGATGCCTGTCGAAATCAGCACCGGGCGTGCCGGTTTCGAGATCGAGGTAGGCGGCGAGCGAGCCGAGGTAGCGGGTCCAGAATCCCCGTCCGTCGACATGGTGGATGCGATCGGCGATGTTCGAGTCGAGGAGAATCAGCGCCTCGACGATGTCACCGGCCGCGCGCAGCCTGCGTGCCACCTCGTGCGCGATGATTCCGCCCATCGACCAGCCGCCGATCCGGTAGGGGCCGGTCGGCTGGTGCGCGCGCACGACGTCCTCGTACACCCGCGCCAGCTCGGCGATCGTCTCCGGGCCGGGAGCGCCGGCCAGTTGCGGGTCCTGTATCCCGATGATCGGTATGCCGGTGTCCAGCGTGCGCGCCAGATCGACATAACAGAGCACGTCGCCACCGGTCGGGTGGATGAGGAACAGCGGCCGTCCGGCGCCGTCGCGCAGCGGCACCAGACAGTCACCCGGGGCCGACGGCTCCGGGGCCTCGCGCCGCGCGGTCGCGGCGACCGCGGCCAGGGTGGGGTCGGCGAGGAATTCCCGGGGTGTCAACGTCAAGCCGAGCTCGGCGCGCAGCCGATTCAGCATCCGGATGGCCAGTACCGAGTCGCCGCCGAGGGCGAAGAAGTCGGTGCCGCGGTCGAGGTCACCGGCGACGTCCGTCATCCCCTGCCACAGCCCGGCGACGGCGCGCTCGGTGTCGGTGGCGGGCGGGCCGCTCGCCACCGCCCGGACCGGTGCGGCGACGATGCGCGCGGGTCGTTCGGCATCGGGCACGTCCACCGGCGCCGTCCAGGTGCCCGGCCGATCCACGAGCGCGGTGATCATGTCACACACCTGCGCGAACAGCGCGTCGAGCACACCCGGGGGAAACAGTTCCGCGACCGCGTCCAGGTTCACCACCACCGAGTCGTCCCAGTCCCACTGGAACACTTGCATGTCCAAGGCCACCTGCGGCGTGCGGACACGCTGATAGAAGTCGCGGACGACGACCGTGTCGGGGGTGCCGCCGGGCGGATTGAGCCCGAGGGTGCTGTGGAAGACGACGGGCGCCTGCGGCGCGGTGTCGCGCCTGCGCCGTGCCAGCTCGCGCAACACTTCGACGCCGGTGACCTGTCCGTGGTCCAGCATGGTGGCGACGGACTCCTGCACGGTCCGGGCGGCGGTCAGGAACGTCGGCCGCGCGGGCAGGGCGATGTCGAGCAGCACCGTCCCCGCGTAGGGACCGATGGCGTGATCGAGGTCGCGCGGCAGGTGCAGGCGGTTGAGATAGAGCACGTTGAGCAGGAAGCGGCGGTGCCCCGCCATCCGGGCCAGCGCCGCGGCCCAGCAGGTGGCGAACATCGTGGTGGGTGTGATGTTGTACTCGGCGCAGCGGTCGCGCAGGACCGCCATCTGCGCGCCGGATACGCGGAATTCCCGTCGTTCCAGCGTGTCCGGACGTACCTGATCGAACGGCACCGCCAGGGGTAACGCGGGAGCGGGCGGAAGATCATCGATGCGTTCCCACCACCAGTCGCGCTGTGCTCGCCATTCCGGTTCGCCGCGCTGGCGTCCGATGGTCTCCACGTAGTCGCCGAAGTGGGCGGTGAGCGCGGGCAGCACCGTATTCGGTTCGTCCAGGTAGGTGAACAACTCGGTGAACATCAGCTGCACCGACCACCCGTCGGCCACGAGCAGGCTGCACACGATGTGCAAGCTCAGCTCGTCGTCCGGAAGCCGGACGGCGGTGACGGCGAACGGCCACGGGTTCAGCCGTGGACCGGTGCGCTGCACATCCGCGCGGATGGCGGCCAGCCGCTGGTCGATGTCCTCGGCGTCGGCCGAGCTCAGGTCGAGATGGATGATCGGGAGCGCGGCCAGCCGCGGATCGTCGACGGGCAGCACCTGCTGGGTGCCGTCCGGCAGGAAGATCGCCCGCAGCATGGGCTGGCGTTCCACCTGCCGACGCACCGCCTCGTCCAGCACGGTCGGATCTATCCCGCTGAGCCGGAAGTCGACATAGTTGTGCGCCGAGTCGTAACTGAGTGCGTATCCGTGCTGCTGCCCCACCCAATAGGCCTGTTGCAGCGGGGTGAGCGGGAACGGCGCCGCCGGGTCGGCCTGCCGCGCCAGTTCGACAGCCGCCGCCGCGATCCCGGAACGGCGCTGCGCGATCAGCGCGACGAGATCGGCGAACGAGAGATCCCCGACCAGTTCCGCCACGGGCACCGCCACGCCCAGCCGTGTGCGGACCATGGTGGCCATGCGCACCGCCAGCACGGAATCGCCGCCCAGACCCACGAAGGTGGAATGGGGTTGCACGGCAGGGGTTTCGACGCCGAGGACCTGCGTCCAGATCTCGGTGACCGCGGCGGCCACGTCTTCGTCGCGATCACCGCCGCGCATCCCGGAATCCGCTGCGGTCCACGCTTCCGGATCACCGGCGAGGCGGCGCAGCCACGCCACGTAGGAAGCGAACGCCGTATCCGCGTCCGCGGGATCGAGCACGGTCTCCAGGACGTCCCACTGCAGCTGCACTCCCCCGGCATGGACGAACGCCTGATGGTCGAGCCATACCTGCGGTGTCTGGCTCACGCCGTGCGCTATTCTGCCCGCCCACTCCAGATCCGGGGCGCCGTCCACCAGGTGAGCCGCATCGAGGGCACTGGTGAACACCACCGGCAACAGCCGGCGCTGCCCTGTGCGGGTGGACAGCTCGGCGAGCACGTCCAGCGCCGAATACTCGCGGTGATCGATGTCGTCGAATAGTCGCCGCTGGGTGCGGGCGACGCGCTGAGCGAAGGCGCCGCCCTCGGTGCGATCGACTTCGTGAGCCAGCAGCGTGGTGAAATCCCCTACCGCGCGGTCGATTCCCGGCAGCGCCACCGGTCGGTCGATCAGGGTCAGCGACAGGGTGAACCGCTCGTCACCGGACCAGGCGGCGAGCACGTCGGAGTACGCGGTGAGCAGTACGGCGGACGGCGTGACCCCGTGTTCTGCTGCCAGCCGCCGCAGCCCCTCCCATTCTCCTGGCGCGAGCCGGGCTTCCCGGCGGGCGAACCACGGCTGGGCCTGGGTGCGGGTGCGGGTCGGCAGAGCGGGCGCGCCGGGCAGGCTGTCCATCCGGCTCTGCCAGTAGTCGATCGCTCGCCTGCGGTCGGCGGACTCGGCGCGGGCCTCGATATGCGCGACGTAATCGGCGAAGCGTGTCCGCAAGGGCGGCAACACGGCGGCCGGGTCGGTGTAGAGCAGCCGCAGATCGCGGTCGAGGACGAGGAAACTGCCCGCATCGCAGATCAGCGCATCGATGCCGACGAACAGCCGGGTGGTGGTGTCGTCCAGGAGCGCGGCCCGCACGTCGAACAGCGGCCACCGGTCCGGGCGGTGCACCCGGTGCGACAGACGACGCCGCAGGTCCGACAGCGTGCCCTCGCGGGCCTCGGCGGCCGAGCCGGTGAGGTCGTGGCGGCGGATCCGGAATCGCGGCACCTCGGGGAGGATGTGGTTGCGCCCGTCCTCGGTGATGACCGCGCGCAGCATCTCGTGCCGGTGGATCGCCTGGTTCCACGCCTGCTCGTAGCGATCCAGATCCAGCTTGTCACAGTCGTATTCGAGATAGATGTGGCACGACACGTCACTCAATCCGAATGCGCCCGACCGGCCGACCCAATACGCGTGCTGTACCCGGGTGAGCGGGAACGTCAAGTCCAGGTTCGCCTCGTCTCGCGGACGGACGATATCGGTCGCAGGTGGCTCGGGTGGCACCGATGCGGCGGCGGGCGCCGCCGGGCGGCGATCTCGCAGCAGCGCCGCGAAAGCGGCAACGGTCGAGTGAGTGAGCAACTCCCGCATGCGGATATCGGTGTGCTCGCCGTCGTTGAGGATGTCGAGCATCCTGGTCGCCAGCATGGAGGTGCCACCGAGTGCGAAGAAGTCGGCCTCGGCGTCGACGACCGGCTCGCCCAGCAACTCTTCCCAGAGTGCGGCGATCCGCTCCTCTTCCGCACCCGCGAACCTCGGCGACGCGGCAGGCTCCGGAAGGGGCGCCGTCGTCTCCGGCTTATTCTGCGCGACAACAGGATCAGCGGACAGAAGCCCCGTCGCCGGTTGCGTGCTGCCGTTGCGCGTCGGCGCTTCGGGACGGATCGACTCCGTCTGGACCGGCCGACCGTCGGGCATGACCGGTGCATGGGTGGGCGATACCGCCGACCGCTCGACGGCCGCGGGAGCCTGCGCTACGGACGGTGCGCGCACCACCGCGGGCGTCTCGATCCGTCCGGCCGGGCTGGGCTGCGGACCATCGCCGTTCGGTGCCACGGCCCGGGGCGCGGGCTCGGTCGGCACCGTCTCGGTGGGCGGGTCGATCCAGAGACTGCGGCGTTGAAAGGGGTAGGCGGGCAGGCGAGTGCGGCGGCGGCGACGATGCAGGGCCTCGACGTCCACAGCCGCGCCCGTACACCACAGCTGACCGACGGCCGTGAGCAGCGCCGCCCGATCCGGGGCCGGGCCATCGGCCCGCTCCCCGGGGTCCGCGAGGGTGGTCAGCGCGGCGGTCAGCGTAGGCGGCGCGTTGCGGCGCGCGAGCGCGGCGAGGGAACTGCCCGGACCGACCTGGACCACGGTTGTGGGGGCGGCGGCCGTCGCGGCCTGCAGCGCGGCCGCGAAGCGCACCGGTTCCCGCAGATGCCGTGCCCAGTGCTCGGCGTCCACGACACGAACCGGCCGACCGGTGCGGGTGCTGTAGAGCGGCAGCGCGGCCGGAGCCGACCGCACCTCCGCGGCCGCGGCGCGCAGCGGCGCGACCGCCGCGGCGACAGCGGGAGAATGCAGGGCGGCGTCGACCCGAAGCCTGCTCGCGGGGATCCCGGCGCGACCGAGAGCCGCCGACAGCGCCTCGATGGCGTCGACCGGTCCCGCGACCACACAGGCGTCCGGGCCGTTCACGGCGGCGAGCGCGATCTCGGGGTACCGGGACACAGCGGCGCGCACATCCTCCTCGCCGAGGGTGACCGCCAGCATCGCTCCGGGCGCGGTGTCCGCCAGCGCGCTGGACCGGACCGCCACCAACCGCGCGGCGTCCGGCGGACTCAGCACCCCCGCGACGACGGCGGCGGCGTATTCGCCCAGACTGTGGCCGATGACGCCGTCGGGCTCGATTCCGTAGTGGCGCAGGGTCGCCGCGGTCGCGAGCGACACCGCGAACAGGGCGGGCTGTCCGTAGCGCACACGGTCGACGTCGTGCCGCGCGGCGCGGCCGCTCACGATCTCGCGAATGTCGTAGTCCAGCAACGACCGCATCGCTTCGGAGCATTCGTCGATCTGAGCGGCGAACACCGGCTCGTCGCGATAGAGCCCGGCCCCCATGCCCGAATACTGTGCACCGGCACCTGGAAACGCGAAGACGATGTCCGGTCGCTGGGACGGTACCCGCCCGGCGGCGAGGGGCCGTGGCTTCGGATCGTCGCCCGACAACAGTGCGGCGGCACGCCACCCGGACTCCGGATGCGCCCCCCGCGAAACCGTGTAGGCGTAGTCGGCTCCGGTTTCGGCCGTCATATCGTCGGCCTGCGCGATCTGTTCCCGGCAACCGGCCTCCGTGACCGCCGAGACCAAGAGCAGTTGCGGGCGCGGATCGGGGTCGCTCGACTGGCTGCGCACGGGGGCTTGTTCCAGCACCACATGGCAATTGGCGCCGCCGATACCGAACGAGCTCACCCCGGCGATCCGGGTGCCGTCCCGTTCGGGCCAGTCCCGGGTGTGCTCGATGACCTCGAACAGGCCGCGGTGGCGTTCCAGATCCGGATGGGCCGGACGCGCGTGCAGCGTCGCCGGAATGCGCCGATGGTCCAGGGCGAGGGCGGTTTTGATCAGCGAGGCGATGCCTGCGGCACTGTTGGTGTGGCCAATGTTGCTCTTGACCGATCCCAGCGCGATCGGCTGGGGAGCCGTCCGGTCGGCGAACACCGCGGCCAGCGCCGACAGCTCGATCTGATCGCCCAGTGCGGTGGCCGTGCCGTGCGCCTCGATCAGGTCGACCGCGTCGATGCCGATATCGGCGACCGCCAGCGCCTCGGCGATCGCTCGCGCCTGCCCGGCCGCCGACGGCGCGGTGAATCCGGCCTTGCCGCCGCCGTCGTGGTTCACCGCGCTGCCGCGCACGATCGCGTAGATCGGATCGCCGTCGGCGAGCGCGTCCGCGAGCCGCCGCAGCACCACCAGGCCCACGCCCTGACTGTGCACCATGCCGGTACCGCCGGCTCCGAACGCCCGGGTCCGGCCGTCCGCGGAGAAGACCGCGTCGGGTACATGCAGGTAACCGCGTCCCTGGGGCACGATCAACGACGCGCCCCCGGCGAGGGCGGCATCGCATTCCTCCGACAACAGCGCCTGGGCGGCCAGATGTACCGCGACCAGCGAGGTCGCGCAGGCGGCCTGCACCGCCACAGCGGGGCCGGTGAGGTCGAGCCGGTAGGCGATCTGCTGGGGGAAATAGTCGGTGAGCGTGCCCGTCTCCGCCTGCAACCGGCCGATCGGATCCCGTTCGGCATTCAGGCGATAGGCCGCGAGGTTGTGTTCCAGATAGTCACTGCGCGAGGCCCCGGTGAAAACGCCGACCGCGCCCAGGCCCGCGCCCGCGCGGTATCCCGCGTCGCCGAGCGCGTCCCAGGAGCATTCCAGCAGCAGCCGCAGCTGTGGATCCATCAATTCGGCATCGCGCGCCAGGATGCCGAAATGCTCCGGTTCGAAACGGTCCTGCCCATCGATCACCGCGCCGACGGGCACGTAATTGCGGTGCGCGCGCAGTTCGGCGGACACGCCACGAGCGGCGAGCTCCGCGTCGTCGAACCGGGTGAGGCCTTCCCGGCCCGCGGCGATCAGGTCCCAGTAAGAGGCCAGATCCGGTGCGCCCGGAAACCGGCACGCCATTCCGATGACGGCTACGGCGTTGTCTTCGTTCACGATTCGATCTCCACTTCCGAGTCCACCGCCAGTTGTCCGCGCATCATCGCCAGCACCGGGCACGAGGCCTCGACGAGCCGATGCAGGTCCCGATATCGGTCCGGTGCGTCCGGGCCGTCGATCCGGACCCGCACGCCGATGCGTCCCGGCTGGGCCGGGTCCGTGAGCCCGAGGACGGGACCGAGGTCCACCTGGGCGGTGACGTCCACCGACAGCGAATCGATGGCGATGCCCAGCCGGGCCGCGTGGAAGCGGTAGGTGACCGCCTGACAGGTGCCCAGTGCGGCCAAGGCCGTTCCGATCGGGTCGGGGCCCGCGTCACCGCCCCCGGCCGCCACGGGTTCGTCGACCACGAGGCTGTGGCGTCCGATGCGCACCCGCATCTCGGTCGGCGTGCCCGAGCGGTGTTCGGTACGAACAGTGAACCGCTGTCTGCGGTCGGTTGCGCGGCTCGCAGCCGAACGCAACCGGAATACCGTGTCAGCGAACGACATCCGCGAGCCTCACTTTCGATCGATGCGCCCGCCTGCGGCGTCCCCGCGCCGCGGCGCCGGTGAGATCGATCGGCACGGCACCGGATCGGCTCCTCGACGGGTCCGGTGCAACGCGGTCGGCGATCCAGTCCGCCAGTCGCCGGACGGTGCCGAGCCGGAAGATGTCCGGGACCGTGAGCGCCGGGGTGAGGTGCCGCAGTCTGCGATGGGCGCGAACCAGGGTCAGGGAAGTCGCGCCGAGATCGTGGAACGGCGTGGTCATCGCGATGCCGGGGCCGAGCAGATCGCTGAACACCTCGACGATCACCGCCTCCACACGTGCGCGGGCGGCCGAGGCGGTCGAGGCCGGGGCAGTGAGGACGAGTTCGGCCGCATCGCCGTACTGCGTTTCGGCGGTGAGCCCGGCGGCCGTGGCCGAGGCGTGCAGTCGGCCGACCCACTCCGCGGCGTGGTCCGCGGCGGCGCCATCGATGGGTTCCACGCGCAGCGTCAGCGTCAGCCCGAGCGCTTCGGCCTGTCGCGCCGCGTGCAGCAGCCAGTCGTCGACCGGTGTCGACGCCTGCTCCCGGTCCGGAACTCCGGCCGACGCGGCTGCTACCTCGTCGGCCGCGACGACGGTTGACCGCACCAGACCTGTTGCCGGCGCGCGCTTCTCGACCGCGGATCGATCATCGTCCGCTGCTGATGCCGCTCGACGGTCTTCGGCGGGTATCCCGGACGCCGCACCGGTCGCGTCGCGACGGAACGGGTTCGGCAGCCGGGCATGGTCGACCTTGCCGTTGGACGTCAACGGCAAGGCGTCCAACGGCACCCACCGGGACGGCACCATGTATTGCGGCAGGTGCCGCGCCGCGTGGTCGGCGAGTCCCGTGGTGTCCACCGGTGCATCGGCGCCGGTTACGTACGCTACGAGCTGCGGCCGATCGTCCGCCCCCGGCACCGCCGCCGCCACACAGCGGCGCACGCCCGGATGCCGGGCCAGCACGGCCTCGATCTCTCCCAGTTCGATGCGGTGGCCGCGCACCTTGACCTGCCGGTCGACGCGGCCGAGAAACTCGATGGTCCCATCGGGACGCCACTTGCCCAGGTCGCCCGTTCGATACAGCCGGAGGCCGAGCCGGTCGTGGCGGACGAAACGACGCGCGGTCTGCTCGTCGTCGCCGACATACCCGCGCGCCAGACCGGCTCCTCCGATGTGCAGTTCACCGGGCACGCCGACCGGACAGGGCCGGCCCTCTTCGTCGAGCACGAGGAAGAACTGCGCGCGCAGTGCCGTGCCGTAGGGGATGCTGGTCCATTCGGGCCGCACCTGCCGGATCGGGTGGCAGATCGACCAGATCGCGGCTTCGGTCGCGCCGCCCAGACTGATGATGCGCACATGCTCGCCGATCACCGCGCGGAGCCGGTCGGGCAGCGACAGCGGAATCCAGTCACCGGACAACAGGAATACCCGCAACGAGCGCAACCGCGCCGCGGCCGCCACATCCGCCTCGGCGTATTCGACGAGCATCTCGGCGAGCGCGGGCGCGGTGTTCCACACCGTGACCTCGTGCGCGGCGACGAGGTCGCACCAGTGCCCCGGATCGCGCAGCCGCTCGGCGTCCGGCACGACCAGCGCCCCGCCCGCGCCGAGCACGCCGAAGATGTCGTACACGGACAGATCGAAACTCAGCGCCGAGAGGGCCAGGACGCGATCGCTCGGGCCGACGCCGAAGCGGTCGTTGATGTCGTCGATGGTCGTGCGCGCGGCGCGATGTTCGATCGCGACGCCCTTCGGCTCACCGGTCGATCCGGAGGTGAAGATGACGTAGGCCAGAGCGTCGTCCGCGGCCGCCATCGGCTGATCCACGCTCACCGCGCCGGACGTGGCCTCCAGCGGATGCGCGGTGACGTTCGAGGGCAGTTCGACGCCGGGCGCGGCCACGGCATGGGTGATTCCGGCACGGCGACAGACCGAGGCGATCCTCGCCGCGGGCCACTCGGGCTCGACCGGCACGAATGTCGCTCCCGCCCAGAGCACTCCGTAGACGGCGACGATCTGGGCCGCCGACTTCGGGGCTATGACCGCGACACGGTCGTCCGGACGGACCCCGGCCGCGATCAGCCGCCCGGCCAGCGTGCGCGCCCGCGCGGACACCTCGTCGTGCGTCAGCGTCTCCCGGCTGGACAGCACCGCCGCCGCCCCGGGCCGCGCCGCCGACTGCTCGCGCTGCGGGTCGATGAGCAGCCCGGCGCCGAGCCCGGATGGAAGCGGCTGCGTCTGCTCGAAATGCGGATTCCAACCCAGGTCGACGGCTTCCCACGCCTCGTCGTCCTCCGCCAGGCGACGCAACAGGCGGGCATGGGCGCACAGCATCCGGGCCACGAAGTCGGCCGGGAAGGCCGCTTCGACCGCGTCCCAGGCCAGCCGGAGCCCGCCCGCCTCGTCCCACACGATGTGGTCGAGGGTCACCTGCGGGGTCTGCGACACGCCGAAGATCTCGTCGCCCAGCCATCCCGCCGCCGCCCCGTCGGCCTGGCCCAGCCCGACACCGCTGGTGAAGACCACCGGGTAGCGCGGTGCCAGGTCGGGGACCTGCTCGCGCTGGACCTCGACACCGCTGTAGGAACGGTGCTCCAGATCGGCCCAGAACCGCGCGTTCACGCGGCGGGCGAAATCGGTGAAGCCCTGCCACGACTCCGGGTCCGGCGACGGCATCTCGACCAGCGCGGTGGTGCTGAAATCCCCCACCACCCCGTCGATGTCCACGTGGTCGGGACGATCGAAGAGGGTCGCGTTGAGGCAGAACGCGTCGGTGGCGCCCCAGCGGGACAGGGTCAGGCCGAAGGCGGCGAGCAGCACGGCGGTGGGACTGAGTCCGCGCCGCGCCGCGTGGGCGGTGAGCGCCGACCAGTGAGCTGGACTCAGCCGTTCCTCATGGCGGCGGAAACGGGCGGTGCGAATGGTTTCCGGCGCGGCGGCGTAGGGCAACCGGGGACCGGGCGGCAGCGCGGCCAGGCGGTGTCGCCAGTACGCCTTGTCCCGCTCTCGCCGCTCTGTTTCGGACGCCCGGCGTGCGCGCAGTACGCGAAGGAACGTGGTGGAAGGCGCGCGCAACGCGGCCTCGGGATCGGCGAGGAACAGTCCCCACTCGCGCATGAGCTGGATCCAGCTCGCCATGTCCAGCATCATGATGTCGAAGCCGACGAACAGCCGCATCGCACCGGACGGCAGGAGTGCTGCGTGGATGTCGAACAACGGTCCGGTCGTGGCATCGCGCACCTGATGCGACTTCTCCTGCCGCAGCCGCGCCAGTTCGGCGGAGGCGTCGCTTCCGTCCCGTAGATCGGTGATCCCGATGCGGTAAGGATCTCCCGCCGGTAGCACCCGTTGCCTGCCGTCGTCGGTGACGACGGCTCGCAGCATGTCGTGACGCGTGACGACCTTGTTCCACGCCGCCTCGAGGGTGGCGACCTCCGACCACGCGTCCGCCGCCACGAACCGTTCCGGATCGCGGTCGAACTCGAAGTAGTAGAACGTGGCCACCCCGCCCAGTGGCATGCCTTCCTCGCGGCCGACCCAGTAGGACGCCTGGATCGGAGTGAGCTCCTCCTCGTCGACGGCGTCGGGCACCTCGGCGGTCGGCGGCTCGGCATCGGGGCCGGGCGGGTGATCGGTTGTCCCGCCGCGCTTCTCGACTTCGGCGGTCAGGGTTTCGATCGTGGCTCCGACGAAGGAGGCGAGCGGAACGCGGACCCCCGTGCGTTCGGCCAGGCGCACATGCAGACGGGCGGCGAGGAACGAATCCAGTCCGAGCTCCTGCAACGGCCGCCGTGCCTCGATCTCGTGCGCGTCGATTCCCAGAACCGTTGCAGCGCAACGGCGAACTTCATCCACGGTGGTCGCCATCTCCAGCCCTTGCTCGGCAAATCCAACGCGCTTACACTAACCAGTAATGACAATCTTTTTCAACAATGCGTTGGACTGCTACCGGTTGCTGGGTCGGTCGGGACTGCGCGTATCACCGATGGCGTTGGGTACGTTGACCTTCGGATCCGCCTGGGGATGGGGAGCGGACAAAGGGGAAGCCCGGCGAATCTTCGACGCGTATGTCACCCGCGGCGGCAACTTCTTCGACACCGCGGGCAACTACACCGGCGGCACCGCCGAGGAATGGCTCGGCGAGTTCGCCTCGACCGACCGGGACGCCCTCGTCCTCGCGACCAAGTACTCCGCGCTGCGACGGCTCACCGACCCGAACTCCGGCGGCAACCATCGCAAGAACATGATCGCGTCGGTCGAGGCGAGCCTGCGCCGCCTGCGCACCGATTATCTCGACCTGCTCTATCTGCACCTGTGGGACGACCGGACACCGGCCGAGGAAATCCTGCGCGGCATGGACGATCTGGTGCGCACGGGCAAAGTGCTGTACGTCGGCATCTCGAACACCCCCGCCTGGCAGATCGCCCGCATGCAAACCATCGCCGATCTGCGCGGCTGGACGCCGATGATCGCCGTTCAGCTCGAGTACAACGTGGCCGAGCGCACCGCGGAGCACGACATGCTGCCGATGGCGCGGGAACTCGGCCTCGGCGTCGTCGCCTGGTCGCCACTGGCGGGTGGCGTCCTCACCGGCAAGTACACCCGCGCCGACCTGCCGCCGGACGCACGCAAGCCGACGCTGGGCACCTCCCGCAAGGACCTGATCGTCGCCGGCGAGGGTCTCACCGATCGAAGCTTGGCCATAGCCGATTCCGTGCGCCGCGTCGCCGCGGAACTCGGCCGCTCACCGGCGCAGGTGGCCCTCGCGTGGACGCTGCGGCACCCCGATGTCACCGCGCCCGTCCTCGGCGCACGCACCCTCGCGCAACTCGAGGACAATCTCGGCGCGTTGACGGTGCAGTTCGACGAGCACCATCTCGACCAGCTCCGGGAAGCGTCTGCCATCACCGCGGGCTATCCGCACAACGTCCTCGCGCGCCCCATGGCGCGCCGGACCCTTGTCGGAGACATGCGCGTCGAAACGCGCTCCAGGTCCTGACACCCAGCACCGACACCCCCGAGGAAACGATCTTGGCTCTCTTCGACCTGTTCGTCGACCACCTGCTGCGCCGACCGCGAGGGCCGCTGGCCCGGCGGATGTGGCGGGACATGAAGTCCCACCACGACATCTTCCGGGACACGCTGGCGGCGCTGCACCTCACCCCCGACGACCGGCTTCTCGAAATCGGCTGCGGCGGCGGCACCTTCGCCGCACGAGCGCTCGAGTCGGGCTGCCGGACGACCGCGGTGGATCACAGCGCCGACATGGTGGCGCTCACGAAGTCGGCGAACGCGGACGCCGTGCGCGAGGGCCGGCTCGAGGTCGTCGAGGCGGCCGCCGAATCGTTGCCTCTGCCGGATCGGCACTTCACCTGCGCCACCGCGATGAACGTGTTGTTCTTCGTCTCCGTGCCCGCCATGCTCGCCGAACTGCATCGCGTGCTCGCGCCCGGCGGACGCCTCGTCCTGCACACCGTCGCACCCGAGCCGCCGCGCTCGGTCATGCCCGCGCCGCTGGCGGGACGCGTGCGCTTGCACTCCGACACCGAACTCGTCGCCATGCTCGAGGCGGCAGGCTTTCACCAACCGCGCGTCGAGCGGGTCGACGGCGCCTACCAGCTCGTCACGGCCTCATGTCCGCCCTGAAGTCCCCGCGGGTCTCGGCGTGCTCCTTCACCGGGCGCGCCACAGCGAAACGGCGAGCGTCGAGACATCCAGCGCCGTCTCCGAGATCGAGATTCTCCCTATAGGAGAATACTTGTGCGGAAGGACCCCGCACACGACAGGGATTTCGGTGACCCCTTGCGGCGCGCACCGATGAGCGAGGTAATCGATGAGTGCGGGGTTCGTATCCCGCCCCGTCGCCGGATCGCTCGCTCCGGCGGCCTGAGCATCCGTCGACAACCGAAACGGCCGGGCAGGGAGGCGCCCGGCACGACGACAGCGAGGTTCGTCATGAACAAGAAGTTGCACGCCGGGGTGGTCGCGCTGGCGCTAGCTCCCGCCATCGCCGCCGCTTCCGGCACGGCCACCGCCGAATCCGCGCCCGCTCCCGGCACGGAGCAACGACACGAAGCCATGGCCGGGTTCTCCGCCCCGCCGTGTTTACCGTGGATCCTTCCGCCCGCAGTGAACGTCAACGCGTTCTTGATCTGTCTCGCGTGACCCCGGTATCAGCCGGAGGGCGGCGTGTCCGCACCCGCACGGCGCGCGCGGGCGCGCCGTTTACCCTCGTGCATCGCCTGCACCCGGGCCACCGGGATGGTGTGGCCCTCGGCGATCAAATCGTCCGGAAGCCGTTGCGGCGCGGGCATTTCGGTTCGCCAAGGATCGCGGTCCGCCAGCCGGGTCAGCGCGGGTCGCAGAGTGAAGTCCGTCGGCGTCACCTCGTCGAGCTGCGACCACGTGAGCGGGAAGGACACCGGCGTTCCGGGGCGGATACGGGGACTGTAGGCCGCGACCACAGTCGCGCCACCCGCGCGCGTCGAGTCGAGGAACACCTTCCCCGCACGGTCTTCTTTGATGAACGCCGTGGTGGCGAGGTCCGGGTCCAGCCGCTCGGCTCGGGCCGCGATCGCGCGAGTGGCCGCGGCGGCATCCTCGACCGGCGTGCCCGGCTCGACCGGGACGAACACGTGCACGCCTTTCGCGCCACTGGTCTTCACCGCACCCGCCAAACCGTCGTTCGCCAGCGCCGTACGGATCAACTTCGCCGCGTCCGCGGCGTGCCGGAAGGTCTGCCCGGGTGAGGGATCGAGGTCGAGCACCAGATGTGTCGGACCGAGAGCATGGTCGGCGGGCAGCAGCGTCGGGTGGTACTCCACCGCGCGCTGATTGCCGAACCACAACAGGGTGCGCACGTCGTCGCACAACGCATAGGAGATCTCGCGCCGGGAACTCTCTGCCCACACCGTCACCCGCCGGACCCACTCCGGCGTGTACTTCGGCAGGTTCTTCTGCATAAACGCGGGCTGACCAGGCCGGATTCGCACCACCGACAGCGGCCGGTCGCGCAATACAGCGACCAGCCGCTCCCCGACCGCCTCGAGATAGTCGATCAGATCCCGCTTGGTCGCCTCCGCACCGTCGAACAGCGGCTGATCGAGATTGGACATCGCCACACCGTGGCGCACCTCTTCCTGGCCCACCGGGCCACCATGCCCGCCCACGCCACCGAGGTCAACCCGCCACACGCGGCGATGACGCGGCCGCGATCTCCCGCGACCTATGCCCGCGCGGTATCGCCGTACTCCACCATTCCGGAAGTCGTCGGATAGAGCCCGAAATGCCGGTTTCTGCTCGACGCCGTATCCGTCGATCGAGCCACCGACACAGCCATGAGGGTGACGAGGACGGCCAGCACCACAGCGACTGCCACGCCGATCGCCCTGCGCGGGACCGGATCCGAGACGGGGACCGGCGGCGGCAAACCCCCGAACCCGCCATAGGGCCGGTAACGTTTCACCGACTCCAGCACATATTCGCTTCCGCCCGAATATCGGTCGGTGGTGAAGGAGATGGATCCGCCGTCTTTACCTGCGTTACGGTAGGCTTCCACTTTCAGATCGCAGATGAGCAGTTGTCCCGTTCCGCTGTCCCAGCGAGGCCAACCGCTGGCGTGGCTGTACTTCCGCTGTATCAGAGGGTCGACCATCCGCGCGACGAGGAAGACGCTTTTCCCGGTGGGATATATCGCCAACCTGTCGATATCGCGCCACGAGAAGCGATGGACGACGCCGACTTTGCGGACCTCGACGCCGCCCGCATCGATCGCCAGTTTGTCACCGCGGCTGATCATGTAGAAATGCCCGGAGACGACGGAGACGCCGAAGAGCACCGAGAGCAGATCGCGCAGTTCACCGTGCACTCGGAATACGAACCAGACGAACAGCGGGATCGCGATGCCAGCGATCGCCACGTTGAGATACGTGCTGGCGCTCTCGCCGGTGTCGGGAAACACGGTGCCGCTGTCGGTCCTGCGCTCGGGGACGGATTGCGCGACGAGACCATCGACGATGCGGACCAGCCTGTCCGTATCGTCGTCGTAAACCTCGGACCTGATCCGAACAGTGTTGTGCTCGAGCAAATTCCGGATGCTCGGTGGCAACTCGTCCGGGTGGGGCAGTCTGGCATCGTCCACCAGAAGCGGGAGTATCACCTTGCCCAGGCTCAGCGCCGTCTCGATCTCCATGCGTACCGGGTCGTCGGGTGCGTGCAATCGGCTCTTGTTGTGGGCGCTGAGCCACTCCGACCCGATGACCACGATGACCACAGCCGATCCGGCGATGGCTTGGACAATCGCCTGACGAAAGGGAACCCCGACGTCGATCGAGTCCCGGTCGAAGAAAGTCAGGTCGTCCGGGAGCTCCTTTTCGAAGGTGGCGCGCAGCCGACCGACGAAGTGGTGAGTGCCGTCCCGGCGATAGCTGAGAAATATCCGATAGCGATTCATGTACCCCCCTCTTTCCCCGAACGAGACTTCTGACGAGCCTCGATGCGTCGCGAGATCTTGAACGGCATTATCGCGTCGACTTCAGCGAAAAGTCAGCCGATGGAGATTCTCCTCGCCGATCCCCGGCAGCACGAAACCAGAACCGCGCTCCTCCCTTGCCGGGCGGTAAAAGTCCGGTTGCCACCCTTGCCAGTACCACAGACCAATAGGTCTATTCGTCGTTCCCGCCCTGGACGCCAAGCGCGACCCGCAGGAGATCAAGGACTACGTCAAAGCGAACCTCGCCCGCCACAAGGTTCCCCGTGATGTGGTGTTCCTCGATGAACTGCCACGCAACGCCACCGGCAAGCTGGTGCGCCGCCAACTGGAGCAGGCCGAGATCTAGCGTCGGGCGACGATCCGCCTCGACCCGGCCGTCGAGGCGGAGAACCGGCGGCGCACACCGCGCCTCGTCGCCCGGGGCCGGTCAGGGGCCGGTTGCTTCGATGAGGCGTTGCCGCAGCCAAGTCAAGGGCGTCGCGGCATCCGGGCCGATGGCGTACGAGGGATAGCTCTGGTGGATGCCGGATCGCAGGAAATCATCGATCTGCCGCTTCCTTTGTTCGTAAGCGGAGGCGTTGAGTTGATCGGACAAGAGGCCGAGCCCGCCCGCGGCCAGTGCGTCGCCGATGATTTCGGTCGCCTGTTGCTGGTAGCTGCCCAGCTGCGCGGGATCCGGATTCGACAACTGGACGAAGAAGCCCGCGATCCGTCCGGCGAAATCGCCATCCGGCATCGCGCAATACAGATCACCCGCGACGCAGAAGGTGTAGGTCCGCGCGGCGAGCCGGCCGAATCCGCCGATCCGGGGACCCGCCGCGCCCGCGCCGGGGACGGGCGGACCGATCAGCGTGTCACCGGGCGAGCGACGAGGGTCGGAGATCAGCCCCACCAGAACGACCCGATGCGGCGGCACCACGCCCCGCCCGGTACCGATCTCGGCAGCGAGATCACCTGCGGCATCGGCACCTTGGCTGTAGCCGAGCAACGCGATCCGGGTCACGTCACACGCTTGCGCCATGCCCGAGACCAAGCCACGCGCTTTGTCGATAGCCTCCTGTTTGGAGCGGCCGTACACTTCGCTCTCCCAAGGGAAGGCCGTCGCCGCGTAACCGACATAGTCGACCTCGACGTCACCGGGCAGATCGTTCAGGCTCACGGCGAGCATTCCTTTGCCCGCGCCGGTGCTGGACGTCTCCCATGTTCCGGGGATCGCTACGGCGTACAACGCCGGGCAATGGGGCGGTGCGCCCTCGGCAACGGATACGACACCGAGTTGGAGACTGGTGGTCACCGCCGCCGCAAGGCATACGGCGGCGATCGTCTTCCATGCTCCGCGCAGGACGAGTTCGTCCATATCTGCGCCACTCCTCATTGAGCCCGAGCACTGATCACGGAGACCGCGAGAGCGCTCATCACATCAGAACGATTATTAACATAACAGACGTTGCGCTTCCCGTTCCACCACTTCCGTCGTTATCGACAACCTTGGTCCACCGCCATGCCTCCAGCTGGGCATTTCTGAATACTGCTTACCAGCATGGCTTTCACGCTGACATCAACGCGGTGGAGCCACAGGCCCACCGAACAACCGGCCGAAGCAGACAGCAGGGCTCATGCCAAGGATTATCGGTGCATGAGAGAAATCAGCAGTCACATAGTGCAATTTCAGGCAGCCCTGCGACCGATTCGCGAGAGGCGGCCGCACACCTCCGGGAGCAGACTCGGACAGATTCATCGCTTCCAGATGTATCTCTCACAGATCATTTTGGTGCGGTGAGGCGCGTGAACGGCAGGCAGCTCTATCGCCTGGCTCGGCGGCTGACCGAGCTGTCGCGTCAGGCCGACATCGCTCCCGGCGACCGCCTTCCGTCCCCGGGAGAGATGGCGATCCTCGGCGAGGTCGCCGAGTATCCGGGCTGCTCCATCCGCCAGTTGTGTGAGCGCACGGGGTTCGTCCAGAGTCACGTCTCCACGATCGTGGCCGGGCTCGCCGAGCGGGGTCTGCTCGTCACCGACACCGATCCCGCCGACCGTCGCCGCACCTTGGTTCACCCGGGTGAGCAGCTCACGCGAGGTATCGACCGTCGCCGGCGGCCCATCGACGACACCCTCGCCAGCGCCCTCGGCGACCCCGCCGCCGCGCGGCGTGCCGCGGCACTACTCGAGGAACTCGCCACGCTGCTGCTCGACGAACATCGACCCACGGTGGCGCCACGGCCGTCCACCCCCACCGACCGAAAGGACCGTCCATGACCGACACCAGCGAGCAGCCGGTCACCGTCGTCACCGGCGCGGGCTCGGGCATCGGCCGCGCCATGGCTCAGGCTTTCGCCCGGGCCGGACACCGAGTCGTGGTCGCCGACGTCGACGCCGACCGCGCGAACCAGGCCGCCACCGAGATCGGCGAGCATGCCCGGCCGTCGCGGCCGACATCTTCGACGCCGAGGCCGTGGACCGGTTGGTCGAGCTCATCCTCGACGCCTACGGCCGCATCGACGTGCTGTGCAACAACGCCGGGATCATGGACAGCATGGCGCTGCCCGCCGACACCTCGCTCGAGCAATGGAACCGGGTCATCGACATCAATCTCACCGGCACCTTCCTGGTCACCAAAGCGGTGCTGCCCCACATGCTCGAACGCGGGAGCGGCGCGACCGTCAACACCGCCTCCGAAGCCGGAATCCGCGGCGGCGCGGCCGGAATCGCCTACACCGCGTCCAAGCACGGCGTCTCGGCATCACGCGCAACATCGCCTGGGCACACGCGGGCGACGGCACCCGCTGCAACGCCATCCTGCCCGGCCCCACGATGACCGGCATCGCTTCCGACTTCGACCCCGAAGGCGTCGCCCCGCTGCGACCGATCATCGAACTCAACCAGCAACGCCTCGCCACGCCCGAACAGATGGCCGCGGTCGCGGTGTTCCTCGCTTCCGACGCCGCCTCGTTCGTCAACGGCGCCATCGTGCCCGTCGACGCCGGATGGTCGGCCGGATGACCTGAGCCCGACGATCGCTGTCGACGGACGGCTCGATGTCTTCCGCGAGCAACTGGCCGAGGCCGCGACCGGTCTCGTTCTCGCCGTCGCGGTCGACCACCGAACGCGGCATGCTCGGTCACATCCCGATGGCGTCGGACGCCTCGAGCCGAGCGCGGCGGCTCGCCGTTCACCGGTTCTTCATCCGAGCGTGACCACCCGGCGGCAGGATGACACGATGCGGCGAATGTGCGTGGTGGGCGCGGTGGCGGGGATGCTGGCAGCCGGTGGTCTGACGGCAGGCGCGCAGCAGGCGGCGGCCGACGGTCCGGCCGCGTTCGATCTCGAAGCCCATCGCGGCGGGCTGGGGCTGGTGGCGGAGAACACGCTGCCCGCCTTCGCGAACGCGCTGGAACTCGGGGTGAGCACGCTGGAGCTGGACGTGCAGATCACCGCGGACGGGTACGCGGTGGTCACCCACGACCGCGATCCGAGTCCGGCGAAGTGCGTGGACACCGCGCCTGACGTTCCCGGCGACCCGAAGTTCCCCTATGTGCCGGGGAACATCTTCATTCGCGATCTGACGCTGGCTCAGGTGCGGACGATCGATTGTGGTTCGGTGCCCTCCACCGACCAACCCGGACAGCGCACCGCGCCGGGAGCGCGAATGCCTCTGCTATCGGAGGTTTTCGACCTCGTGCGCGCGTATCACGCCGATCAGGTGATGCTGAACATCGAGACCAAGGTCGAGGCCGCCGCCCCGGAACAAACCGCGCCGCGTGAACAGTTCGTCGACATCGTGGTAGCGGAGATCCGCCGGGCGGGCATCGCGCGGCAGGTCACCATCCAGAGTTTCGACTTCGCCACCCTGCGGCGGCTGCGCGAGGCGGCGCCCGACCTACCGGTCGTCGCGTTGACCGATGGCCAGCCGAAGTTGCGAGCCGGAGAAGCCGGCGCTTCCCCGTGGCTGGGCGGAATGGACATCGACGACTTCCCGGGAACGCTGCAGGAGAAATACGTCGCGGCCGCGGCCGCCATCGGCGCCGCGGCGGTCTCGCCGGTCCACGGCACGCCACAGAACGCCCCGATCACCGATCCGGCTTATCAGCCGTTCACCACCAGAGAACTCGTTCGCGCCGCGCACCGCCGCGGCATGCGGGTGGTGCCGTGGACGGTCGATGACCGTCCGACCATGACCGCGCTGCTCGACCTCGGGGTGGACGGTCTGATCACCAATCGCCCTGACGTGTTGCGTGCCCTGCTGTCCGACCGCGGTTACCGCCTGCCACCGTCGTATCACCGCCCCTGAGCTCGGCGGCCGAAGAAGCAAGACGCCATCGAGTCCCGTCGCGCCGCACCCGCTGACCTCGGGTTCGCGAATATTCCTGTTTCACTTTTGTCGCCCTGCGGCCGCCCAGGCGCGCCGCTGGTCGGCGAGGCGCCGGCCACACAAGGCCATCCTCCTCCTGACCTGCGCTTGCGCGCGGGCCATACTGGACCGGTGACTGAAATGGGACAACGGGAGCAGGAGACTGCATCCGAATTGCTGGGCGGTTGCCCCAACATCGGCAGCTTTCGCTTCCGGTTCGCCGACCAGCGGTGGGAATGGTCCGACGACGCTGCCGCGATCTACGGGTACGCACCGGGCGAGGTCGACCCGTCCGCCGAACTCCTGCAAAGCCACCTGCACCCCGACGACCGCGTGCGCGTCGCCGAGGCGCTCGCCCACGCCATCGAGACCGCCACGCCGTTCTGCACCCGCCAGCGGATCATCGACACCGAGGGCGAGACGCACGACGTGATCGTCATCGGCGATCAACTGTTCGACGACGACGGCACGGTGGTGGGCTCCGCCGGTTACCTCATCGATGTCACCGAGACGCTCGAGGACACTCTGCAGGAAGCCCTCGATGACGTGCTACCCGACGTGATCGACGCCCGCGCGGTGATCGAACAGGCCAAGGGCGTGGTGATGTTCGTCTACGGCGTCAACGCCGATCAGGCGTTCCGGGTGCTGCGCTGGCGCTCGCAGGAGACCAATATCAAGATCCGCGTGCTGGCCGAGCAACTGACCGCCGACGTCGTCGCGATGGGCGGCGCGCTGGTGCAGCAACGCACCCGTTTCGATCATCTCCTGCTGACCCTGCACGAGCGGGTGACGCCCTCGGAACCCGTCATGGACTAGCCGGCGGTGCGACCGCTGCGGCCGAACGAAGTAGCAAAAGGTGGTTGCGGACTCGAACTGCCTGCCCACCGTGTGCCCTGCGTCTACCGTCCGGCAACAGAAATCGCGCGGTAGACGAATACTTCCAGTTCTTCGGCTGCGGCCCGCAGATCGAACTCGGGTTCGGTCAGCCATCGGCCGACCAGACCGTCGATAGCGGCGCTGATCACCACCGCGGTCGTCTCGACGTCGAACGCGCGGAACCGGCCATCCGCCTGCCCCGCGGCCAACAGGTCCGCCAGTACTCGCCAGCGCGAGGAGTCCGCGCGGATCGTGCTACGGCCTGCGGCCTCGCCGATCGCGATGGCCTCGGTGAGCGCTCGGATATGGGACGGGTGGGCGCTCAGATGGCCGAGCATCGCCCGGATGTACGCGCCGACCGCGTCGGCGGGCGTGCCCGCGGCGCGCACCGCCGCCTCCACGTGCTCGACCAGGCCGCCGAGCACGCGGTCGAGCACCTGATCGAGCAGTTCCTCTTTGTTCTTGAAGTGGTACAGCACCGCGGCTTTCGAGACGCCCGCCTTCTCCGCGATCCGCGACAGCGAGGTACGAGCATGTCCTACCTCGGCGATAAGGGCGATCGCACTGTCGACGAGCTGCCCACGACGCACGTCGGCGGCCGATTCTGCGGGGTCGACTGTCACGATGTTCTCCTTCGTCTCCACTGAGATCAATACGGTCCCGCAACGCGTTCAGGACCGCGAAATGGCCACCGCAGGGGAGTACATGCCGGTCAGATCACGGGTGAACTCGAGGACGGTGTCGCTACCACGCCTGCGGACCGTCACCGAGCTGCCATCCGCCGCCAAGGTGCCGGTGGATCCCGGAAGCGACAGTGCCTTCAAGGTGACCTCGCGCCCCTTCGGATAGCCGACCACCAGGACATGGACGGCAGTGCTGTCGCACGTCAGCCGGACAGGCAGCCCCTCGGCCGTCTCGCCCGCCGCTTCGTTCCAGGGGCTGGTGCCGTAGATCGCCGAGCCGTTGACCCGCAGCCAGTCGCCGAACGCCGCGAGCCGATCGAGTTGCGCCGCGGGAATGACGCCCGCGCCACCGCTCGGGCCGACATCGAGCAGCAGATTGCCGTTCTTGGCGACCGTGTCGGCGAAAGCCGGGAAGAGATCGTCTTCGAAGGAGGCGTAGTCCGCGTCGGTCTCGTCGCGGTTGAAACCGAACGAGTTGCCGATACCCCGGGTCGCCTCCCATTCGACCGACTGAATCGTGTCGAATCGGGTGTACTCGCGAGTGGTGAAATCCGCGTGCGGAACCGCCTGCGGCGCCGCGTTGTGAAGGAGGTCCGGGCGCGCGGTGAGCAACTGCTTCATCAGCAGATCGAAACCGGCCCTGGCCGGTTTCCAGCGCATCACCTTCCTGACCCACGAGTCGATCTGCCAGCGATCGTTGACCACACCGTCGGGCACCACGTCGTAATAGTCGGCGAACAACGAGAGCAACTGTTCCCGGCCGGTCGGCCACGAGATGTCGTTCCACAAGATGTCCGGCCGATAGCGGGTCACGAGTTCACGCATCTGGGCGTCGGCGTAGGCGGGGTAATCGCGGCCGTGCGGGGAGTAGATGTAGTCCCCGAGGGTCTTCATCGTCTTCGGCTGGAAGGTCCAGTCGATTCCGCCGGAATAATAGACACCGAATCTCATCCCGCGCCCGCGCACCGCGTCCGCGAGTTCGCCGACCAGGTCGCGCTCGGTGCACCATCCGGCTTTGTGCGGGTTGCGTACACCGGTCGGCCACAACGCGAACCCGTCGTGGTGCTTGGTGACCATCACCACGTACCGGGCTCCTGCCTGCTGGAACGTCTCGGCCCACGCGTCCGGGCGCCAATCCTCCAGCCCCTGCTCGAACATCGTCTTGAAGCCGTCGTACGGCAGATCGCCGAAGTGCCGCCGATGGAACGCGGCGGTCGGCGAGCCGGGATCCTTCATCGCGTTCAGGTATTGCTCGGCGTAGGGATTCCTGGTCATGGCGTGCCGGTAATCGTCGCGCAGCACATCGGTATAACGGCCCCTCGGCGCGAAGCCGGGCACCGAGAACAATCCCCAATGGACGAAGATCCCGAACTTGGCCTCCCCGAACCACGTCGGTTTCGGGCGCGCCGGTGATCCCAGCGAAGGCTCGTTCACTCCACCCGCGAGCTGCTTCATCCTGCCCCTCTTCTCGTGTGCGTGCAGGCCAAGGGTAGCTGACCGATCGGTCAGCCGCTGCACGCCGGCGAGGACCGGATGCGGAACTCCCCGCCGCATTCACCCCGGACACTCATCTGGTCGCCCTTATGCTGTAGTAGTGAGCGTCGTTGTGGCTGAGCGCCTTTCCGGATGCGCACGTGTCGGGGTCTGATGTCGCAGCCGGTGCGTATGCCTGGTTTCGACGAGCGGTAGACGAGATAGATCCGCGGATCTGGGAGTCCTGGTGGACCTCGCTCGAGCGGCGGGTGAACGACGGAACCGACGTGATGTGGCACGAACCGTGGCCGCACGACTACTGGGTTGCCCAGGGGGTCCGGTACTCCGTGATCGGCTTCGCGATGCAAACCTGGAGTCAGCGCGGCCCCTTGGACGACTGGCCGCTACTGGAAGCCGAGCCGACGGGTTTGGTTCCACCCGGCCTCGGCCGGACATCGAACTCCGCTGCCCTCGACGAGGTGCTCACCGGCGCGGAGCCCCTCGCCGACCGGCGGGCGGAGTGCCTCACTCGGCTCATTCCGATCCTTCGCGAAGAGCCAGGTGCGGCCGGACAACCGTCACAGCGGCTGCTGCAAGCGGAGTTCGTTCGCGCCTGGCTGAGTTCGATCACCGGTAGTGCGCTCACAGGCCTCCTCTTCGCCGAGACCACCGACGCCGACCTGCTCTATCGAGCGACATTGCAACGACTCGAACAAGTGCTGGACATCGTGGAGTGGACAGACCAGCCGCAGATCGACCTCGCCCGCGCCGTCGAGGCCTGGTATGCGGCGGAATGGCGCGACCAGCAACCGAATCTCGTTCCCACGCAGCAGGGACAACCCATCTGGTGGCAGGACCACTGGTACTGGTTGGGTCAGACATGGGAGCACGACGCCCTGCGCGCGGCCATACGCCTCGTCGCCGAACTCCTGGTCTGTCCGCCGATCGTGGCCGCTGTCGGCTTCGTGGCCACCAGGGACGATCCCGTGCAGGCACTCGGCTTGTGCGTCCTGCGCCGTTACGCCCTGGGACTGCGGGCCCTGGCCTGGCTCGAGGAGGCGATCTCGCATCCGTGGCAAGACGTCCGGCCGGCAGACGTCGTCCTCTACGCATTCAGCGCTGTCGCCCCGTGGTGGCCGCGCCCCTCGCTAGCGCTCAGCCACAGATCCGGCGATGTCAAACCGACGCTGATGACGCTCGGCCTCTGGGGCGCCGCCCACGTGTCCATCGACGCGGTGACGGTCCCGGCGGGTGAAACCAACACCGCAATGGTGTGGCGCCTCTTCGCCGCAGCACCGGTGATCGCTCGCGTGCGCTCGGAGCGATACGCCGCGAGTCTGTGGTGCAGACGTGAGGCGGAGCTGACGCAATATCTCCGGGATCGTTCCGACTTCCTCCGCGGCCGTGTCGTCGCGGATCTCACCGTCTCCGGCTTGACGGCGGTCGATCGCGAATTCGCGGCCCGGCAACTGCTCTCGGTGCGGTCGGGGCGGCGAACGCCCGACTTCCCGCCCAACACCCTTGTACTGGATGTACCGAGTCTTCCGCGCGTGCTCATCGACGTATTCGCGGCAGTGAGCACCTTACGGCTGCTGATCGGCCTCCTCCGCGACGTGGATACGGTCAATCGCATCGCCGACGACTTGTTCACCGATCAGCTCATCACTCTTCCGGCGCCGACCAACCACCCGATGGGTTGGGCGATGCACCGCGCGGCTTTTCGGGCATTGCCGCGGTACGGACGCAAGCACCAGCGATCGCCGGTGCGTCTGACCCGGGGCTATCCTCCTTCGGAGTTCGCGCTGGACTTCGCCGAGGTCGTCGACCGAGTACCCGATCTGAGCCGGCGCCAGAACGCAGATACCGACCTGTTGGCCGCGTTGGAGTGGAACCGTGAGATCCGCCGCTGGTTTTCGGACCGTTGGCAATCGCAGCGCGTGGTCATCGACTGCCGACCGCTGGACGCGAGAACATTCGCCGACGACCCCAGCCACGCCATCAAACGCGGCATGCTGCAACTGCGCACCGAGGCCATCGTCTTCCTCACCCAGCACGCCGACCAGGCGGCGGACACCTGGCCCGCGATCAGGGATGTCGACCTACCGATCCTCACCGTCTACCTGCCCGACCAACTGAGATGGCTCGGCCAGGCATTCATGCTGCCGACATGGATCGCCGCCTACTGCTCCCTCCCCACCCTCGAGTTCGCGCCAAGCCTCGTCGACGCGATGTTCACCGCCCTTGCCGACCAGTTCGCGGCCAACCCCGGCCTGCCTGCGCCACAACACTATTCCGACGTCTTCGCGGTCGATGCCGGGCCGGGCAGCCCGCTGTACGAAACAGTGGAACTCGCTCGCGAACTCGACGAAGAGCCACCATCCTGACCGAAAATCGGGCACCCTCACCGACCCCGCAACCGGGTAACAGCTCCGGCTCAGGCGCACAGCGCCGAAGTGTGGCCCAGCAATACCGCACGTCCGACGCTTCACCTGAATCCCGCAATCGCTCTACGTGCGGCTCTGCACCAGGTGCGGGCTGAATACCGGCGGGAAGTTGTCACCGATGTCCGCGCGCTCAGCGAGCGGTCCGGAGGATCGGCCTTGATGCCGCCGCTGGTGCTGGGCCCGGCTTCGGTGTGGCACGTCTGCCGGTGGATCGATTTCGCCGCTCCGGTGTTCCCCACGGTGCGGGGCGTTTCGGGTGGATTCTCATGGTGCGTGGGGCGAGGCGGTCGGCGAACGCCCTGCCGGTGAGCGTGGTGTCAGTCGGCAGTGAAACGCGGGGCATTGTCGGCGGCCCAGCGGGCGAAGGTTGTCGCGGGTCGGCCGGTGACATCCTGGACGCTGGTGACGGGCAGGGCCTGAGGAGGCACGTCGAAACTGGTGAGGACGTTGTCGACGTACCACGTTGCGGTGTCGCCCATGGTGGGGGTAAGCGCAGCGATAGTGTCCTCGCGCGTGGATTGCCGGAACGTGATGTCGCGGCCCAGTGCCTCCGCGAGGTGTCGGACGAGATCGGTGCGGGTGAGGATCTCCGGTCCCGCCAGTGGGTAGGCCCGGCCGAGATGAGTGTCGCTCAGCAGGGTGGTGGCGGCGACGGCGGCGATGTCGTCCATGGCGATCGGTGCGCTCGCGGCGTCGGGCCGCGGCTCCAGCACCGCACCGGTCTCGCGGATCTGGCGCGACCAGATCAGCGTGTTCTCCATGAAATCGCCGGGCCATAGATGAGTCCAGGCCAGGCCGCTGTCCTCGACAGCCGTGCAGACGCTGCCCCACCAGCTCTCCGGTTCACCGGACAGGTCGACGACGTGCCGCACACCGGCCGCGCGGGCCAGCGCGAGCACCTCGGTGACGCTGTCGGGTGTGGGCGCCAGATACATCCGCTCTACCCCTGAAAGCGCGGCGGGCAAGGTGTCCGGTCGCCGCAAGTAACCCTCGGCCACCTGCACCGCGGCCGGAAGCGCGGCCTTCCGCGGGTTGTTGGTGAGCGCGCGAATATCGGTGGCTCCCAATTCGAGCAGGTGGTCGACAACCTTGCGGCCGATGTTTGCGGTGGCCCCGGTTACCAGGATGGTCATCTGCACCCTCTCCGGTGTGGATCGCTGAACAACCCATCCTGCACCCTGAGGCGCCCAGGAGCCGCGCCGCCGGCGTCGATGTCTGCCCGGGCTCCGGTTTCGGCACAGGCGGCTAGGCGCGTTGTTCGACATCCAGGACGTACTCGAGGTCGCGGATGCGGTCGGCGGCTTCCGACGAGCACAAGATGACGACGCGATCGGCGCCGCAGAGTTCGACGGGCTCGGCGTCGACGGTCTGCAGCCAGTCGAAGAACGCGCCTCGAACCCCCTTCGGTGTCGCACTTTCGTCGCGTAGGCAGGGGTCGAGACGAACGAGGTAGGTACGGTGTCGCGCCGCCATGACGCTCTCCTCCCATCCTCCGGGCCGCTGCCATGTCGCAGTGGCGTACCGCGATTTCCGAACGCTCGCCTTTTGCGCTGCGCAGACGTGATACCCAGTTCGGGCGGTCGCACGCCAAGAAAGCTGTCCTGGGCCTACTGCCGCTCGGTGTGGTGGTGCACCGCGGGCGCCACCCAGGTGGCGAGGTTGCGGCGTAACCCGGCACCGGAGCGGGGCGGACGGCCGGGGTCGATGACGAAGGACTGCACGATGCGCGGCATGTGTTCGACGAGTTCATCGAGGCGGTCGTCGTCGATGCCCGCCCTTGCCCAGTCCACGGCCATGTTCGAGCACGGCGCGGCACACTCGTCGCGGCCCCCGAACTGATCGCAACCGGGGGCACGTGGCCGACACGAGGGCGGAGGGCGGTCGCGCCGTGCCCGCTCGGTTGATCCATGGGTCACCGAGCCGGTCTCCCGGCGCTAACCGATCGGCAGCACGCTCAGGATCGGGTGGTAGGCCCAGTTCAACATGCGCTCGGCGTCGTCCTTCGCGGCGACGTCGCTGTCGGCCGAGCTGTGCAGAACCACACCGATCAGCGGTATTCCCGCCCTGACGGTCTCGAACAACAGGCACGTTCCCGCGGCGTCGGTCCATCCGGTTTTGATGCCGACTGTGCCGGGATAGTCGCGCAGCAGCCGGTTCGTGGTCTGCCAGAGGTGAGCGCGGTTGCCCGGTCCGGCGGGCACGTGATAGCTCTGCGCGCTGACGATCTCACGAAACACCGGCAGACTCATCGCGCGCAGGCCGAGTGCCAGCAGGTCCGCCGGGGTGGAGTAGGTGGAGTGGTCGGTGGGGATGGGAAGTCCGCTCGGATCGGTGAAATGTGTTCCTGCCAGGCCCATGTGAAGCGCGGTGTCGTTCATCTCGGCGATGAAGCCGTCTTGGCCGGGCCCGTAGGCTTCGGCGAGGGTGTAGGCGGCGTCACAGCCGGACGGCAGCAGCATCGCGTACAGGAGTTGTCGTGCGGTGAGCACCTCGCCGAGGACCAGGCCCGCGTTGCTTCCGTCGTGCTCGGTGCAATAGGCGATGGCTTCACGCGGCACGGTGATGACTCGGTCGAGGTCGCCGGCATTGATCACGACCAGTGCCGTCATCACCTTCGTGATACTGGCTATCGGGACCGAGGTGTGCGGCTGCCGGGACCACAGCACCGTGCCCGTGATCCCGTCCGCCAATATGGCTCCCGACGCCCGCACTCCGTCCGGCTCAGAAGTCAGCCAGGGCAACCGAAGATGGACCTCTCCTGCGGCGGGAGCGGCCACGACGCTGTGACCGGCCACCACGATCAGCGCCCCGAATACGACACACCGCAACAACCGGGCAAATGTACGCATAGCCGCATTCTGCCGTGTGCCTCCGCCGATCAGCGGGATTTCACCGTCCGAATTGAGGTGCCGCTCCAGCGACAGCATGCAACCGGCTAATCCAGCATCCTCGGGACCGGAGGGGTGTCGCGTGGGGCCGCTCCCTCGGCATGACGAGGTGTTCGCAGTACCCGTGCCGGGTGATGTTCCCGGCTTACCGGCAGGTGCTGGACTGCGCCGCGAATCCCCCTTCAGGTGGAGGAATTCGCGCGGCCAGGTTACCGGAGTTCATACCATCTCGGGCGCGCGTCGGCAGTGGAAGAATGTCTGGATCACCGTGCGCACCAGGCCGAATAGCGTCCACAAGCCGACCAACCGAGCGTCGCCGAGGAACGCGAACGGATCGCGCTGCGGGGGTGCTGGACCGGCAGCCCACCACAGACTGTTGGCCGGCCGCTCCGACACCCTGGTGTCCGCCTCGGATGCGTAGCCGCAGAAGCGGGGGTTGCCGGGCGCATCCGATCGACGAACTTCGGGCCGGGGCTTCGTTTCTCACGTAGGCATCGGTAGGCAGAGAGACCGCGGCGGCCGGTCGCGGGCCAACTTGGAGCAAATCCTGGTCGCCGACCGCCGCCGAGCTTTAGAGTTATCGGCTATGGGTGGTAGGCATCGGAAGGATCGGGAGCGGAGCAGCATCGACTTCGCGGCGGTCGCTCGTGTCGCCGCCGCGTCGCGGCGTGATCCGGAAAGCCCGACCGCGCGTGCAGGATTCGCTGTTCGTGCGCTGGCCGCACAGCCGGAGGTTCCGGGGTGGATCGTGTGGCTGTATGAACACGCGGGTGAGCAGTTGGCGCGGTTGGAATACCAATCGCATTACCCGCTGGACTACGGCGGTCCGGGAGTTCGCACGAGCGAGGAATGGCTGATCACGCAACGCGCCTATCTCGCCGAGCGGTCGGCTCGCGCGGTGGAGCGGGCGCGCCGCTTCCACGGGGACCGTCCCGGCGTCGTCTACGCC
Source organism: Nocardia sputorum (assembly GCF_027924405.1). Lineage (NCBI taxonomy): Bacteria > Bacillati > Actinomycetota > Actinomycetes > Mycobacteriales > Nocardiaceae > Nocardia > Nocardia sputorum. The sequence continues at coordinate 3,858,349 of NZ_AP026978.1, forward strand.
CATGGTCCGGAATTGCCCGATGACGAGGAGTTCTACGCAGCCCTCGAGGCAGGGCGGGAATGGACCGGGCATTGGTATTCCCGCGACCCGGTGGAAGCGTGGGACTGCGCGGGGGTGCCGGCCTGACCGAATCGGTGCAGGCCGAGCCCACATGAGCCCCTTTGGGGCCCCGGGGGGTGGAGGGCGCCCACCCCCCGGGTGGGTGGGCACCCGCAGGGGGTGGGCACCGTGCACCCAACTCGGACCGTAGCGCCTTCGGGTCGGCTACGAGGCGATTCGACAGCGGCGTCAAGCGGGGCACGACGTTGTCCTTACCTGATCTCACGAACGTAGGTCGCCACTGCCTGCGGAAACGACCTCCATCAGCCACATCCGCCCGTCGTACTCCACCACAGTGACCGGGTTGCGCCGAGCCAGGCCGGCTCGGCGCCCCCGCTCAGGCTCTCCACCACCGTTCACGCCGTCGATTTACCGCTGCTGCCAGTGGGCTGGAATCGGATACAGCCAAGTCAGTGCCGCGAGGCTCTTGTCGAGATACCTCCGCAGCCCGTGCTCGAGCCCGTAAGCCATATCCTCCAGCACGCTGCACCTGGCATAGAAAGCAGCACGCGCCCGGATCGCCCGCAAGGCGTGCGCACTGGTCCGGTAATTGTCCAATGCCATGTCCAGAGCGCGACGTTGTCCTCCCCCTCCCCGAGCAGCGCTACCGAGTCGATCCGATAGTCGGGCAGTTGCGCGGCCACAACGTCCCGGACGTCTACGGCACGATCGCCGTCGCGAATTCCCATGGCACGACTCTAGAACCCTCGAATCCGCCCTCCTCGGGCCCGGATGTTCCGCGATCCGCCAACCGGCACGGCTCGCCGAGCAACTGCCTCGGCTTCGAAGAACGACCGGCGGGGGCTGTCGGCCTCTCCAGCCGAGGGCTCCTGCATCCGTCCATCACCGGGAAGACGAGCACCGATGTTCGGTGTCGCGCGGCTCGGCGCAGACGGTGAACACGGGAAACCGGTCTTCCCGGGGATGCGGCTGGAAGTGGACGCGCACCGTGTCTCCCTGGATCGGGGGGATGTCCCCTTCGATGGAGGTGTAGACCCACGGGCCCTCGTCGAGTTCGACGATGGCGATCGTCAACGGCACCAGTTCGCCGCGCCGGTCGGACGGAGCCCGATCCACTACCCGCCACGACACGATGGAACCGCCGCCGGACGACGGTACGCGCACGAGGTCGTCGGATCCGCACGACGAGCACCCGGCCGTGATCGGCGCCAGCAGCTTGTCGCAGCTCGCGCAGCGGCGAATCATCAACGTGTCATTCGCGCGCTCGGCGATGCCGTCGCCGACGACGGTCGCGCCGTCCTTCGTATCGTGTGCGTACATTGCGATCCTCCGCGAAAGAGTGCCGGTAGGTTTCCCTCCAGAGTGGTCCGGTCGGCGCGTCGCGGCGACGGTCGAATTACCTACGACATACCTATTTTTTTCCGGGCGCCCGCCGCGGCACCTAGCGCGCGGGTGGCATTTCCGCCCACTGACCCGGGGTAATCATCTCGGCGCCCCGTCAGGGCTCGAGATCGACCACACCTTTGCCGCTCGGGATATCGAGCGGCACCGAGACCTGGTCGTGGGCGATCAACCAGGTGCCGTCGATCCTCCGCATGCCGTAGGTGACCCGGACCCACATACCGGTCGTTGCCGCTCCGTCTTGCAGTGTGCCGCTCAGACGAGCGAAGGCGTGCCCGAATGCCACGTCACCGCCCACGGTGAACGTCAGATCGCGAACCTCATAGGTCACACTCGCGAAGAACAAGAACACTCTCGCCCAGTTCTCCAGTTTCGCCGCTATTCCGACATGCTGGAGTGGCGGCTCGACATCGAAGGACACGACGTCGGCTGTGTAGCACTGCTTCAGTGTTTCGAGATCCTTGGCTCGCAGTGCTTCGACCACCTTGTCGATTTGCCGGCGGAGCTCGGCGTCATCCGCCTCGATGCGGTCGGCGGGTGATTGGAAGTCGTCGGATTCGGTCATGGTCGGCTCCTCAGGAATCGATGAGCGTGGTTTCGGCGCCCGCCCGCAGCGGCGCGAGCGCGGCGCTCCAGGCGAGGACCTGATCCAGCGTCTTGTGCAAGGCCGCGACATGGTGGTCGCGCGGTGTGAAGGTCGTGTGGTTCTCGAAATCGGTGAGCACCGAGAGCGCGACCTGATAGCCCACGTCGGCCATGCCCAGCGTGCCGCATACCGTCCGCAGCTGCACCACGGCGCGGGCGCCGCCGCTCACGCCGTAGGAAACGAAGCCGACCGCCTTGTCGGTCCATTCCGCGAACAGGTGGTCGATGGCGTTCTTCAGCACCCCGGGGGCGCCGCCGTTGTATTCCGGGGTCACCATCAAGAAGCCGTCGAACGGGGCGATCCGCTCGGCCCAGGCGCGGGTGTGGTCATGGGTCGATGGACCGAACATCGGCGGCACGGGCTCGTCCAGATGGGGCAGCGGGTGGTCGCGCAGATCGACCAGTTCGAACTCGGCGTCGCCGCGCTGCGATGCCGTATCCAGCACCCACTGCGCGACCTGCGGGCCTTTGCGGTTGGGCCGGGTGCTGCCGAGGATGATGCCGATTCTGGTCATTTTTCCCACTCCTGCTTTGCTGACAGTGTCACGACCTACCGACGACACAGCTGTCCGGAATGTCAGGCCGCCTCACAAATCGGGTCGCTGATTCGTCGATTTCGGTGAGCGCCCACAGACCGAAGGAGCCGAGCATGACCGACCCGCACCTGCCCGCGGTGATCAGCGAACGTCGTCAGCTGATCAATCTCGCCTACCGGCTGCTCGGCTCCCTGGCCGAGGCCGAGGATGTGGTGCAGGAGACCTACGCGCGCTGGTACGCATTGTCCGAGCGGCAGCGGCGGGAGGTGGCGGCGCCCGGCGCGTGGTTGACGACGGTCGCCGGCCGGATCTGCCTCGATCTGCTCGGCTCGGCGCGCGCCAGACGGGAACAGTACGTGGGCGAATGGATTCCGGAGCCGATACCCGGCCGGTCCGAATGGCTCGACGGTCCCGCCCCCGTCGATCCCGCCGACCGGATCACTCTCGACGAGTCGATCAGCATGGCCTTTCTCGTCGTGCTGGATTCCATGACGCCCGCCGAGCGGGTCGCGTTCGTCCTGCACGACGTGTTCCGCTACTCCTTCGCCGAGGTCGCCGAGGTCGTCGGACGTACCCCCGCGGCCTGCCGTCAGCTCGCCTCCTCCGCCCGCCGCCGCATCCGCACGGCACAGGGTCCGTCCGCAGTCCAGCGCGCCGAGGTGGTCAGGAACTTCAAACGGGCCTGGGAGACGAAAGACATCGAGGCGCTGATCGGCCTGCTCGATCCACGGGCGACCGCGACGGCCGACAGCGGCGGCCTGGCACCGGCGTTCCTCGCACCGATCGACGGCGGCGAGCAGATCGCCCGCGCCTGGATGGAAATCGCGGCGCGCGGCCCCGCGGTAACCCTGCTGGAGCGCACCGTGAACGGCCAGCCCGGCCTGGTAGCACAGCTCGACGGCACCATCGTCTCGGTCTACGCCTTCGACATCGCCGACGGCCGGATCACTCGCATCTGGGCGATCCGGAATCCGGAGAAACTGCGGCTATGGGTGGGCGCCACCGGATAGCCAGTCGGCCCACGGGATGCTCCAATCGCCGTTCTGCCAGATATCGAGGGGGTCGCCACCGGTGTTGCGGACCTCGACCACGTCGCCGGGGATGACGAAGTCGTAGAACCATGCGGCGTCGTCCGGGGAGAGGTTCAAGCAGCCGTGTGAGACGTTGGTGTTGCCTTGAGCCCACATGCTCGCGGCCAACGCGTGCACGAAGATCCCGTCGTGGCTGATGCGGACCGCGTGGTCGATGCTCGTGCGGTAGCCGAGCGCGGAGTTGGTGGGCAGGCCGTAGGTGGCGGAGTCCATGATCACCGGGTTTTTCTGGTCCAGCACGGTATAGATGCCGGGGCGAGTCCAGAACGACATGACTCTGCCGCCGACCACCGCGGTGCCGCCCATGCCCATCGAGGTCGGCATGGTGCGCACCAGGTTTCCGTTGTCGAAGACCTCGATCTGTTTGGAATTGTCGTCGGCGATCGCGACGTGCGCGGGCCCGATCATCACCGAAACCCGTCGGTCACGTGCGCCGTAGCGGCCCTCGCCGAGCGCGCGGCCGAACAGTTCGGCCTCGATCGTGATCCTGGTTCCGGGGGCGTGGTAGTGCTCCGGCCGCCAGTGCGCGTTCTGATCGTCGAGCCAGTACCAGGCACCGGTGACGGCAGGCTCGGTGGTGATCTTCAGGTGGCTTTCCACGGCGGCTCGATCGACGGGTTCGTCGAAATGCGCGACGAGCACGAAACCCACTCCGTAGGTGTCGTTTTCGGCCAGCTCGACGAGGTTCGCGGAGCGGAGGGAGACGTCGACCAGCTGTCGTGGTCGCACCGTTGTGCAGGTCGTCGTCGCGGTGACGTCGCCGGTGTCGCCGTGAGCCACGGCTTTCGCGGTGTAGGTGTGGCCGTAGCCGAGTGGTTCGGTACTGGTCCAGGTCCGATGGTCGGGTGCCGATGCGCCCGGCAGCGATCTGCCCGTCTCATCGATCCATTCGACCGACCGCAGCGTCCCGTCGGTGACGGTGATCGTGCCGGGGCTGCGCGCGTCGACATCGTGGGTCCCGGGTGGGGGATCGAATCGGATTGTGGCAGGTTCGGGTGGGGGCGCGACTTCTCGCGACCACCCCCATCCGGCCAGGGCGAGACCACCCGCACCCGCGAAGCCGATCAGCAGCCGACGACGTCCCAATGCCACCGTCCATCTCCCTTCGCCGGGTGCTGGGTCGACCTCCGTCCGTCAGCATGCGGCAGCTGCAAGTCCCCGTGACACCGACGACCAGCATCTCCACCGATCCGCCGCACAACCGATACCGTTCCTCGATCGATCCGGATGCTCCCGAAACGGCCGTCGGCGGTCGGCAAACCCGCGCGATCCGGTGACGCGACCGGCTGATTGTGATTTCCATCACACCCTGTCAGAAATCGGCGGCCCGAACTGTCTTATGGGCAGCCGTCGTCGTCGACCGGGAGGTCTTGCCAGTTATGAGCACCGTGCTACGGGGCGCAGATGCGGCGGATCAGCGTTACCGCGCTTCCGCCTTCGTCAAGCGCTCGATCAACAAGGTCTTCCCGACCCACTGGTCGTTCTTGCTCGGGGAGATCGCGCTGTACAGCTTCATCATCCTGCTGCTGTCGGGCGTGTATCTGACGTTGTTCTTCGACCCTTCGATGACCGAGGTCGTCTATGACGGCGCGTACCAGCCCCTGCGCGGGGTGACCATGTCGCGGGCCTACGAGTCGACGCTGAATCTCAGTTTCGAGGTCCGCGGCGGATTGTTCGTACGGCAGGTACATCATTGACCGCGTTGCTTTTCGTGGCGTCGATGATCGTGCATATGTGCCGGATATTCTTCACCGGCGCGTTCCGCCGCCCGCGCGAGATCACCTGGGTTATCGGCTCGCTGCTGCTGATCCTCGCGCTGTTCGAAGGCTTCTTCGGCTATTCGATGCCTGACGATCTGCTGTCGGGTACCGGTCTGCGCGCGGCCTTCTCGGGTATCACGATGTCCATTCCCGTAGTGGGCACGTGGCTGCACTGGCTGATCTTCGCGGGCGATTTCCCCGGCGACATCATCATCCCCCGTCTGTACATCACGCACGTCCTGCTGTTCCCGGCGATCATGGCCGCGCTGGTGGTCGCACACATCGGAATCGTCTGGTATCAGAAGCACACCCAGTTCCCCGGACCGGCCCGAACCGAGAACAACGTCGTCGGCACGCGGATCGTGCCGGTGTTCTCCCTCGACCAGGGCGCATTCTTCATGTTCACCCTCGCGACAGTGTCGTTCATGGGCGGGGTGTTCCAGATCAATCCGGTCTGGAACCTGGGTCCGTACAACCCGTCGCAGGTGTCGGCGGGTTCGCAGCCGGACTTCTACTTGATGTGGACCGACGGCATGGCCCGGCTGATGCCGCCCTGGGAGCTGTACATCGGCAACTACACCGTGCCCGCCGCCTTCTGGGTCGCGCTGGCGATGGGGTTGGTGCTCGTGGTGCTGATCGTGTACCCGTGGATCGAGAAGCGGCTGTCCAGGGACACCGCGCACCACAATCTGCTCCAGCGCCCGCGAGACGTGCCGGTGCGCACCGCGATCGGCGCCATGGCCCTCACTTTCTACGTGGTGCTGACGCTGGCGTGTGTCAACGACATCATCGCGTTGAACTTCCACATTTCGCTCAACGCGACGACCTGGTTCTTCCGCATCGCGGTGCTGCTGGGCCCGCCGATGGCCTACTTCCTGACCTACCGGATGTGCCTGGGCCTGCAGCGCAGCGATCGCGCGGTGCTCGCCCACGGCATCGAGACCGGTGTCGTCAAACGCCTACCGCACGGGGAATACATCGAGATGCACCAGCCCTTGGGTCCGGTCGACGACCACGGGCACCCGGTTCCGCTCGAGTACCAAGCCGCCCCGGTACCGAAGAAGATGAACAAATTGGGGTCGGCGGGCAAGCCCGGACCGGGCTCGTTCCTGCGACCGGATCCGGCGCCCGAAGCGGAACACCTCGTGACGACCGCGCACACCGAAGAACGCAGACAACTGGCCGTTCTCCGCGAATACCAGCGGCGCCGCGACGGCGAACGATGAGACGGCGCCCGGTCAGGCACGCCGACGACTACGGCCTGCTGGTCCCCGCGGCCACCGTTGCCAGCGATTACGCAGGTCACGTGGTCAGAGACACCCTGCGATCGAACGGGATCCGTTCGACTGTGGGATGGACCCACCGGCGCGGTCGGCGCCATCGCCTGCTTGTTCTGGTCTTCCCCGAGGACGCCGTCCGGGCCTACGAGGTGATCTGCGCCCACACGAGGCCGCCCGATCCGCGAGCCGGAAAGTAGGCGTTGTCGCGCCTGCCGATCGGCCGCTCATCGAACACAGCCATCGGTGGCTACAACGTTGCCGGCAGCCCGGCTCGGCGCTGGAATGCCGACCGTGGTCGGTACGGTGACCTGGGTTTCGTGTGAGAATCAGCCGGAGAACGGCCGTTCTCTTTCGAGAGGTTCAGCGGCCGGACCTGCGGTGTCGCCGACGCTGCAGCCGAGCGACACAGGTGATTCGATGGACGAGACACATGCCGATTTCACCCGCAGGGAGTCGTGGGAGCGGACGACCGGCATTCCCTTGATGGTGCTGGCCGTCGCGTTCCTCGGCGTCTACGCCTGGCAGGTTCTCGATACCGGGGCCTCACCTCGTCTGGACGCCTGGCTCACGCGGGTCGACGTGGTGATCTGGGCAGCCTTCGCGCTGGATTTCGCGGTGCGGTTGGGGCTGTCGGGCAACCGTTCGCGATTTCTGCGTACCCACCCGGTCGATTTGTTGATCGTGCTGTTGCCACCGCTTCGCCCACTGCGGCTGTTGCGGGCGGCCATGCTCGTGATCGGCACCTTGAACCGGAACACGACGACCAGAGCCAGGCTCGCGGTGTTCGTCGGGGCGAGTTCGCTGCTGCTTCTGCTGCTGTGCAGTCTGGCTTTCTTCGACGCCGAATTCGGGGCGCCCGACAGCAAGATTCACAATTTCGGTGACGCACTGTGGTGGTCGATGGTCTCGGTAACCACCGTCGGCTATGGCGATGTGTATCCGGTGACGACCGAAGGCCGTTTGATCTCGTTGATTCTGATGACCTTGGGCATCGGGCTGATCAGTTTCGCGATCGGCACCACCACCAGCTGGGTGATGGATCAGCTCAAAAGCGTCGAGACGAATGTGGAGAACACCGACCGCGAGATCACCGAACTCGTCGCGGAGATCAAAGCGTTGCGCGCCGAAGTGGCCGCTCTGCGCTCCACGGCGATCGGGCCGGAGACCGTGCCGGCCGAGTGAGCAGCGGATCACCGAGCCGGTTCACAGGGGTCCGGACCGCCGCGCTCGGCGCACTGTCGCACCGGCCTTCCTGCCCGGATCGCGAGGATCGTCCCGAAATTCCTCCGAGGTGAAGATCAAATTGTGTTACTTGCCCACAATATCTTGTTAGCTCATTATTAACGGTGATTATTCACACAAGGAGAGAAGTGGCTTTGCTGATTTCTTTTTCCTAACGTTGCTGGTGCACGTCGTGATGGCGTCGTTATCCAGCCGTGAAAGGAAGCTCCGCATATGTTCTCTCGCAAGGCCCTTGCCGCCGCAGGCACCATCTCCGCCGCCGCCCTGTTCTTCGGCCCGGTCGCGGTGGCCTCCGCCGCCCACTCCCCCGCCACCGGCTCCGCCGGCGTGGCCTCGGGTTCGGCCGACGGCGGCTCGTCCACGGGTTCGGCCGGCTCGTCCTCCGGTTCCGCCATGCTGGACTCCGGTAGCTCGGCCCTCGACGGTGGCACCTCCGCCATCGTCAACATCATCGATGCGATCACCGGCGTCCGGGACTTGAACCAGCCCCAGCCCGCCGCCTGATCCGGCCTCGAGAGATCACCGCTTCGCCCGATTCTCCCGGGTACGGATTTCTTCTGTGCCGCTGCGCAGTAGCGTGCTCTCGCTATTGCAGTGAAATTGCCGGATTCAACTATCCATTCGCTGTAGTGGGGTAGCTATGGCGATGAACCCTGATGATTCCGTCTATCTTTCTGCGAGGAGATAGCACGCCGCGCTCTGCGTGCGCGGCTTCCTCGAACACCAGCTTCGTGCCGTCCGGCGATCCCGCCGGACGGCACGACAGCCGGGCCCACCGCCTCCGGGACGGTGTATGGCCATGCCGCCGCGGACCGGGAGTGGCTGGCTTTCGGGCTGTTCGACCGCCACGGATGGTTTCCCCGGACGGCGGCTTCGCGCCCCGCCCGCTGAACCGGCTGGCCGACGACGAGCACAGGCCTCCCGGTTATGCGTTCGCCACCGCCTGTTCTTCTTCCGCCCGAAGGGCGGTGATCGTGGCGCGCACGGACTCCAGGGTGGGTGTGGGCTCGATGCCGAACGCCGCGGTCGCGGCGGACGAATCGATGACGAACGGGCGATCGAACTGGTAGCGCAACTCACGCATCTCGCGGGCGTTGGGCTCGAAAAGCCCCGCGGCCCACAGCACCGCGGCGGGCATCCGGCTCACTCGCGCGGGCGGCGCGCCCGCCACCGTCGCGGCCATCCCGGCAAGTTCGCGGATGGAGGTGGGCGGCGCGGTCGGCGTGTGCCACGCTCGCCCCCAGGCCGTCTCGTCGTCGGCGACCGCGACCAGCGTCCGGGCGGTGTCACCGACGTCGGTCCAGCTGTGCGCGGCGTCCGGATCCGCCGGGAACCACACTCGGCGACCTGAGAGCACGGCAGGCAACGCCACCATGGTGAAAGCCGATTTCGCCCCCGCGCCGAGGTAGTCCGATCCGCGCACTTCGGCGACGCACACGCGGCCTGCCTCGTGCGCGCCCAGCGCCTCAGCCCATATCCGCGCCCGGACCCGGCCCTTCACGCTGTTGGGCCGCAGCGGAAGACGCTCGCTGATCGGGTCGTCGACCTGTCCGTAGCCGTAGAGATTTCCGACGCTCAGCAGCACGGCGCCGGTCGCTTCCGCCGCTCGCAACGCGGCGGCGGCCAGCGGTGGAAAGTCGGTCGCCCAGCGGTGATAGGGAGGTTGGGCGCACTGGTAGACGACATCCGCGCCCGCACAATGCGAAATCAATGCCGCGGCGTCGGCCGCGTCGGCGGCGACGCGCTCGATCAGCGGGTGGTCTGGGCCGGATCCGCGCCGGGTGATCGTGCGCACCCGGATCCCCCGTGTGGCGAGCAGTTGGGCTGTGGCCGATCCGACCGGACCGGCTCCGACAACGACGTGCAGGGACATGGCAATCCAACCTGTTTGGCGCGACTTTTGGAGAACATTGCTCTCTTTCGAGACTCGAGCCTAAGCCAGAACACCTATCCGAGTCAAGAACACTGTTCACAAACGGGTACTTCGTTCTTGCACTCGTCGCCTGTTCCCTAAACTGGGAGACATGTCCGCCCAGTCACTGCGCGCCCGCGTCCGCTCCGAGATGATCGAGGAGATCAAGGCGGTCGCGCGCAAACGGTTGGCGGTGGATGGCGCGAATCTGTCCCTGCGCGGGGTCGCCCGCGATATGGGCATCGTCGCGTCCGCGCTCTACCGGTACTTCCCGAGCCGGGACGACCTGCTGACCGCGCTGATCATGGAGGCGTACCAGGCGCTCGCGGCCGAGGCCGAAGCCGCGGACGCGAAACCACCCGCCGCCGATCTGCGTGGCCGATGGATTGCGGTGTGCTCGTCCGTCCGGGAATGGGCGCTGTCCCATCCGGCCGAATACGGCTTGCTCTACGGCAGTCCGGTGCCCGGCTACGCCGCGCCGGAGGACACGATCGCCCCGGCCGCGGCCGTGGTCCTCCGGCTGGCCGCCATCGCGCGGGCAGGTGCGAAAGAACTGACCCCACTGCCGCTTTCGACGCCGCTCCCCGCGCCCGTCCACGCCGACTTGCGCCGGCTCATCGAGCAGCAGTCCTCCGACCTGCCCGAAGACGTGCTCGACCGGGTCTTCGTCGGCTGGACTCAACTGTTCGGCCTGATCAACTTCGAGATCTTCGGCCGCCTGCACGGCCTCATCGACGCACGCGCCGACTACTTCGGCCACCACATGAACGTCATGGCCGATCTGGTGGGCCTGCCGTAATCCGGCTTCCGGCCGTCACCGCCTGGTTACGGTCCGGCCGGCTCCTGCGTGACGTCGGCACGGCGGCGTGTCCGCACCGGAGTGCGGCTGCCGCGCGCCCGGCGGCGCTACGGTGACAGCACCGAGATTCTCCGCGTTCCATTCGCCCGACGGACATCACTCATTCGTGGAGGAACATTGCCGAGCTCGTTCACTCGCCGGGGATTTCTGACCAGTGCGGCCACCTCGGCGACAGCCGCGGCCGCCGTGTCCACCGGGGCCGCTCCGGGCCGGGCGCGGGCGGACACCGATCCGGACAAGCCCAACATCTTGGTGATCATCGTGGACGAGATGCGCACACCCGTCTGGTTCCCGGATCAGCAGACGCTGGACGCCGTTCTGCCGAACATCGCCCGGATCCGCCGGGGCAGTGTGTCGTTCGAGAATCACTACACGGCGGCCAACGATTGCACGCCCGCACGCGGCTGCCTGCTGACCGGCCTCTACGCACAGCAGACCGGGGTCATGGTCGTGTCGGAGTCGACATTGTCGCCCCTGTTCCCGACGTGGGGTTCCATGCTGCGCGACCACGGCTACGACACCACCTACTGGGGTAAGTGGCATCTCGGCAGCTATCCGGACCGCACACCCGGAGCCCTCGAAGCCTACGGTTTCCACGGTGGCACCTATCCCTCCCCGAACGGTGCGCCGGGGCAGGGCTTGCAAGCGGATCCGAAGATCGTCGATCAATTCGCCGATTGGTTCCACAACGACTCGGGCAACGCGCCATGGTGTACGACGGTGTCGCTGGTCAACCCGCACGATATCCAGTGGTGGCCGCGCTGGACCCGGCGCGACCAGTTCAACGCCGACATCCCGCGGTGGATGAACGAGTTGCCGCCCAATTTCGAATCGCTCGAACAACTGTCGCGCAAGCCGCGCTTGCAGATGGCGTTGGTGGAGGTCTCGGCGGTGGCGTTCGGCGCGGCGCCCTACGGGACGCCGGAGGCCTTGCAGGCCTGGATCGAGATGCGCAACCTCTACCTGTGGGCGCAGCAGCAGGTCGACATCCAGATCGGCCGGGTGCTCGACACCTTGCAGTCGCGTCCCGACGTCGCCGCCAACACCGTCGTCGTCTTCACCTCCGACCACGGCGACTACGCCGGTTCGCACGGCCTGCACGGTAAAGGCGGCGCGGCCTACGACGAGGCGCTGCGCGTCCCGCTCTATGTCCACGACCCGCGCGGCTACCTGAGCCCGGTGGACGGGACGAGCACCAGGGATCAACTCACCTCCAGCGTCGACTTCACACCCCTGCTGCTCACCATCGGCACCGGCGGCGATGACTGGCGCAGCGACGGACGGTACGAACATCTCAGCGGACGTCTGGACATCGCCGCGCTCTGCCGTAACCCGGGGGCGACCGGCAGGCCGTGGGTCGCCCACACGACCGACGAGGCTTCGATCGAAGAAGCCGCGATCCTGTTCAACCAGGACGCGCCCGGTCATGTCGCCATGGTGCGCACCGCCGACGCGAAGTTCGCGTCGTATTCCCATTGGGTGCACGGCCGGATCCAGATCGATCCGGCGCGACAACAGGAATTCGAACTCTACGACTACAGCACCGACGGCGGCCGGCTCGAACTCGACAACCAGGCCGCGACCGGAAATCCGCTGCGGGGCGAGATGGAGGCGCTGCTGGACAACGTCATCCGCACCGAGATCCAACAGCCGCTGCCGCCGTATCTGCAGGCGGCCCAGGAACAAGGCATCGGCGACTACATATCGGCGCAGACGAACATCCTGGTCCAAGCCGAACGCATCGCCAACGCCCTGCTGGATGCCGTGCCGCGACCGTCCTAGCTCCTACACCAAGCCGCGCAGCCGCAGATCCGTGACGTATTTCTCGATGAGTTCCCGGGAGATCTGCGGAATATCCTGTTCTGGACCGATTTTCGCGCTTCGGACCGCAGAGCGGAATTTCTCCGCGGGCAGGGCCGAGCCGCGTACGGCCGGGGCCGGTCGCCGATAGGCGTGCAGCAAGGGCAGGACGGATGCTTGGCGCTGTCGTTCCGGAAGCGCCCGCAGGGCGGTCTCGAACCGGGTGACCCACTCGTCGTAGTCGGCGATCCGCTCGATCCGATGGCCTGCGGCGATCAGCCAGTCGACGAACTCGTCGAGCGAGCGGCCGTCGTCGTGCGGGTTGAGCACATCGAAACTCTGGAAACCGGTCGCTGCCGAGGCGCCGAGCACGGTGATCGCCTCGGCGGTGAAATCGACGGGCAGGCCGTCGTAGTGGGCGCGCGAGCGGTTGCCGCCCGCGTCGGTGCGGTAGAAGGAGAACGGCGCGATACCCGTGACGATCAGACTCAACAGGAGCCGGGTGAAGATATCGGGCACGTTGAGCTGACCCGCGTAACGGCGGTCGGCGAGGATCATGTCCGACCGGAACACCGCGACCGGCAGCCCACACAGGTCGTTGGCCTGGCGCAGGAGCACTTCGCCCGCCCACTTGCTGTTGCCGTAGCCGTTGGCGTAGCTGTCGTCCACCGCCCGCACCGGGCTGATCCGGCGAATGTCGCCGTCCTCGGCGAAGACGGCCGGATCGATCTGCGCGGCCACGGCGACCGTGGACAGATATGTGAACGGCTTGAGCCGCGTGGTGAGGGCGAGCCGGATCAGTTCGGCGGTGCCGACCACGTTGGGGCCGAACAGTTGCCGGTAGGGCAGCACATGGTTGACCAGCGCGGCGGGATGCACGATCACATCGACGCGTTCGGCCAGCCGCTGCCACGTCGCGTCGTCCAGGCCCAGGTTCGGCTCTCCGATGTCACCGGGGATCACCTCGAGATGCTCGGCGGCCAGTGCTCGGAAATCGCGGAGCAGCGCGGGGTCTCCGGAGTCGAAGGCGCTGTCGAGGCGCCGGCGCGCCGCGCCCGCGTCCGAGCCGCGGACCAGGCAGACGAGGGTGCCCCCGCTGTCGTGCATGCGCCGCAGCCACTCCAGGCACAGGAAGCGCCCGAGGTAACCGTTCGCGCCGGTGAGCAGCACGGTGCGCGGGCTCGCGGACGGGCGTGGCAGAGCCGGTGCCTCGGCAAGTGTGCGGGCGTCGAGGAACTTGTCGAGCGTCAGGTCGGCGGCGCGGACCTGCGGGCCGTCGCCGTGCACCGCGGCGTAGGTAGCGCCCCGCCCGCTGGAAGCGCGCTCGGCCGCGATGTAGTCCGCCACCTCGCGCAAGCCGTTGGCCGGGCTGATCACCACCGACACCGGCACCTCGACCTGGAAGATCTCGTGCAGCAGGTTCGACAGCGACAGCGCCGAGAGCGAGTCGCCGCCGAGATCGGTGAAGTGCGCGTCCGGGCGCAGGTCGGCCTCCGCGCAGCCGAGGACGGCCTTCGCCGCGCGGCTCACCGTCTCCAGCACGGGCCGATCGAGCGCGGTGTGGCGCAGGTCGAGCAGCTCGTTCGCCTGCCCGGCGGCCAGCTCGTCGTACAGCTCCCGCAACCGCGGCTCGTAACGCTCTTTCAGCTTGGGACGCAGCAGTTTACCGATGCCCGAGAGCAATCCGTCGGCGGCGGTGAACGGCTCGGGCTCGATCAGGAAGTCCCGGGGGATCTCGTAGGACTGCAGTTCGGCGTCCTTGGCGAGCTGTCGCAGCGATTCGCTCAACGCCGTCTTCATCTTGTCGGTGTCACCCCAGCCCAGCACGTCCTCGGTCGGCACGATCACGGCGAGGAGGTAGGCGCGTTCACTGCTGCCGTACACGAAGATCTGCCGGATCAGCGGACTGGTCGCGTAGACCGCCTCCAGACGCGAGATCGCGACGAATTCGCCCTGGGACAGTTTCAGCACGTTGTTGCGGCGGTCGACGTAGACCAGGTGGTCCGGGGCGAGCTCGGCGACGATGTCGCCGGTCCGGTAGAAGCCCTCGGAGTCGAAGATCTCGGCCGTGAGCTCGGGCCGCTTGTAGTAGCCCGAGATCAAGGTGGTGCTCTTCAACAGCAGCTCGCCGCGCGGATGGGGTTTGTCGGTGCGGAAGTAGCCCAGCTCGGCGACGTCGGCGAGCTTGTAATCGAGCACCGGAGGACGCTGCACCCGTCCATCGATGACGACCACGCCACCCGCCTCGGTGGACCCGTAGCCGTCGTGCAGCTCCAGGTCGAGCACCGACTCGACGAACGATTTCATCTCCGCCGACACCGGAGCGCTTCCGCAGATCGCCACGACCATGCGCCCGCCCAGGAAATGCTCGCGCAGTTCGGTTCTCACCTCTGCCTCCAGCGCGGCCCGGTCGATGCCCGGTGCGTCGCGCCGCTCCACCTCGCTGCGGAAACGCTGGAAGATCATGTCGCACACGCGCGGAACGAAGAACAGCTCGGTCGGTCGCGCGAGCGCGATGTCGTCGAAGAGCGTCGACATGTCGCTCTTGGCCGCGAAGTACGCGGTGCCGCCGCGCGCCAGCACGCCGGTCAGCGATCCGCGACCGGCCACGTGGCTCATCGGCATGTAGTTGAGGTTGATCGCGGCGACCTCGGGCCGGTTCACCCAACTCCGGGCGACCAGCCGCTGGGTGTACATTGCCCCTTTGGGTGTTCCGGTGCTTCCCGAGGTGTAGATCAGCAGCGCCAGCGGGTCCTCGCCCGGCTCGGCGGCGAACAGCGGCGCCCGCGGCAGCGACCTGCCGCGCGCGAGCACCTCGTCGAGGGTGTCGACGACCACCGGGCTGCCCGCATCGGCCAGCCGGGCGCGAGCCGCGTCGAACGCCGCGCGCTGGTCGTCGTCTCCCGGGTGGTAGTCGAAGACGACCAGCCGTCGCGGTCCGGACTCCGCCAACGCACAGGTCACCGCGGCGTCGAGCAGTTCCGGTGTCGCGGCGAGCACGCGGGGCGCGGTCTCGCCGACGATCGCGGTCAGCTGAGCGACGGGCGCGCTCGCTTGCAGTGGAACCGCGACCAGGCCCAAGTGGATGCACGCCAGATCGAGTGTGGTGTAGTCGCTGCTGGTGAAACCGAGGATGGCCACGAAGTCGCCCGCCCGGAGCGGATGGCCGGCGTCACCGTGCCACGCCGCGGCCACCGCGCGTACGCGCTCCCACAGTTCGCCGTAGGTGATGGTGTCGAACTCGGGCAGCAGCGCCAGCGTCGTGCGGCCGGTCTCGCCGGTACGCAGTTCCGTCGCGCGCCGGCCGAGGGCGGGCCGGTCGGCGTAACCGACCATGACCGTCTCGATGATCTTCGCGAGCCCCACGCCGGATTCGCGAACCTTCTCGGTGACCTCCGCACGCGGTGTGGCGTTGCGGATGTCGTCGTATTCGGCGTACAGCCGCGCGATGCGGCGCAGGAGCCGCTCCCTGCGTGTCTCAGATGCCACGACGACCTCCTTTGGTCCGGGAACGCGCCTTCCCCAAACACGTTAGCTCGCCTAAGTACTTCGGTCAGGTGATAGCCGCCGCATGTGTCTGTGACACTGGACACAATGCCGGAAATGTCCCAAAGGTTCCGCAATTCCCTTGCGGGACACCCTCAGCCTGGTGCTGCCGGTACCAGTGTCATCGGGCTCCTGTTACCGGTGCCCGGCGCACCGCAGCCTCGATGCATGACACAGACCATATCGCCGGGGCCGGCGGCGGCAACGACGCCCGCCGCGACTCCGGCCGCTCCGCCCGCCGCGCTGGGAGCGCGGCGTTCGCTGGCCGTCCTCATCGTCATCCTCACCGGCCAGTTCATGGCGGTGCTCGACTCCTCCATCGTCAACGTCGCGATCCCCTCGATCCGCGGTTCGCTGCACACCAGCGGCGCGGCCCTGCAGCTGATCGTCGCCGGGTACGTCATCGCCTACGCCGTCCTGCTGGTCACCGGCGCACGGCTCGGTGACCGGTTCACCCAGCGGCGCGCGTTCGTCGCCGGGCTGGCGCTGTTCACCGTGGCCTCGCTGGCCTGCGGTCTGGCCTGGAACGAGACCGCGCTGATCGTCTTCCGTTTCGCCCAAGGCGTCGGCGCGGCGGCGATGGTGCCGCAGATCATGACGCTGATCCAGCGCACCTTCACCGGTGACGCCCGCGCGCGGGCCCTGAGCGTCTACTCGGCGATCATCTCCGGCGGCATGGTCGCCGGGCAGGTGCTGGGCGGTCTGATCGTCAACGCCGATCTGTTCGGCAGCGGCTGGCGCGGGGTGTTCCTGGTGAACGTGCCGATCGGGCTCGCGCTGCTCGTCGCCGCGCCGCGCATCCTGCCGTCCTCGGCCCAGCGCCTCGAGCGCAAGCTCGACCTGCCGGGACTGGCCACCCTCACCGCGTCGGTGTTGCTGCTGGTGCTGCCGCTGGTGCTCGGACGGGAGCTGGATTGGCCGTTGTGGTCGTGGATCGCGTTGGCCGTCAGCGTGCTCGGCTTCGCATCGTTCGTGGTGATCGAACGGATCGTCGCTTCCCGTGGCGGCGAACCCCTCTTCGCGCGGCCGGTACTCACCGCGCCCGGCCTGGTCCCCGCCGCGGTCGCGCTGTTCGTGATCATGGCGACCTTCGGCGGCTGGATGTTCGTCATGGCGATCCATCTGCAGAGCACGCTGGGCTACAGCGCGTTGCACGCGGGTCTGCTGTTCGTTCCGCTCGGTGTGGCCTTCGCCGTCGCCAGCCTCAACTGGGAGCGCGTCCCGGCCCGGTTCCACGCGACGATGATCCCGCTCGGGCTCGTACTCGGCGCGGTGAGCATGGTCGCTCTCGGCGCACTGCTGCGCGACGGCGCCGAGCTCGGGCCGCTGGCCCTGACCCTGCTCGGCCTGTGCGGCGCGGGCAACGGCATCGCCTTCAGTCCGCTCATGACCCGCACGCTGGCCAAGGTGCCGATGACCCTGGCGGCCGACGCCAGCGGCATCCTGGTGACCAACGTGCAACTCGGCATCGTGGTCGGGATCGCCACCTTCGGGTCGCTGTTCCTCGGACTGGCGGGCAGCACGGTGACCAGCGCGGCGCACGCCCTCGGCGGCACGGCGATCGCGGAAGGCGTCACCGTCCTCGTGGCCGCGGCGTTCGCGGCCCGCGCCGCGCGGTAGCCCGCCTGCCATTCGACAACCTTCGAATCATCGCGACGCAAACCATCGCGTATCGCCGCCCCGCCGCGCATGCTCGCCAGGGGTGCGCCACCGGTGGCCCGAGCCGGATCGTGCCCGGCTCGGACCACCGTTGTCGCGCATGGTTCGCGGGATGAAAGAAGGTGCGGGATGGGCGTTTTCGCGCTCGGCGTGGAACTCGACGGAGAGGGATTCCGCCCCGAGGCGTGGCGGCGGGCGGCGCACGCACCGGACCGCCTGCTCACCGGCGACACCGTGCGCAGGCGGGTGGCCGCCGCCGAGAACGCCGGATTCACCCTGGCCACTTTCGCCGACTCGATCCTGCCGGGACACGAGATATCCGGCCGCATCGACGCGGTGACCCGGGCGTCGTTCGTGGCGGCCACCACCAGCACGATCGGGCTGGTTCCCACCGTCGCCACCACCTACGCCGAACCGTTCCACACGGCATCGCAGGTGGCGTCGCTGGACTACGCCTCGCGCGGGCGGGCCGGCTGGATCGCCGAGCGCGTCGACGACGCGCGAGCCGCCGCCGCGTGGGGGCGTACGCCGGTCACTGGAGACGCCGAACTGGCCCGCGAGCAACGGGATTCGATCGAGGTGGCCCGTCGCCTCTGGGATTCCTGGGAGGACGACGCGGTCATCCGCGATTACCCCAGCGGCCGCTTCCTGGACCGGACCAAACTGCACTACATCGACTTCGAGGGCGAGACCTTCGCGGTGAAAGGACCGGCCATCGTGCCGCGCCCGCCCCAGGGCCAACCGGTGGTGTTCGGCGCGGAAGGGGAGGTCGACGTCCGGTTCGTCGCCGCCGATTCGGTCGCGGCGGCGGTCGAGGCCGGGACCGCGGTGCGCTCGGCGGAGGATGCGCTGGTCTTCGCCGAGGTCGAGGTCACCTTGGACGTCTCCGGTGTTCCGGCCGCGCGGCGATTCGGCGCGGCCGCTGATTCCCCCGGCCGGCTCGCGTTCTCCGGTGCGGCGCCGGAACTGACCGCTCTGCTGACCGAGCTCAGCGCCCACCTCGACGGGGTGCGGCTGCACCTGGCCGTGATCGATGAGGACCTGCCCGTGCTCGCGCGCGAGGTCCTGCCCGCCTTGTTGCGCACCGGGGTCGCGCACCGGCCCGTTCCCGGTTCCACACTGCGCGCCAATCTCGGTCTGCCCCGTCCCGCCAACCGCTACGCGACCACGCGCTGATCGTCAGGAGATCGTTTCCGTGACCGACTTCCCGCGTCCCGACGCCCAGGTCCACTTCGGCGTCTTCTTCCAGGGCGTGAACCACACCACGATCTGGTCCGACCCGGCCAGCGGCTCGCAGATCGACTTCGAAACCTTCCGCCGGGTGGCGCTGACCGCGGAGCGCGGGCTGTTCGACGCGTTCTTCCTCGGCGAGGGCCTGCGGCTGCGCGAGCAGGACGGCGCGATTCTGGAACTGGACATCGCGGGCCGCCCCGACGCGATCACCCAGCTCGCCGCGCTGGCGGGCATCACGCGGCACATCGGCCTGGTCGCGACCCAGAACACCACCTACAACGAGCCCGCCGACCTGGCGCGCAAACTGGGCAGCCTGGATGTGCTGTCCGGCGGCCGCGCGGGCTGGAACGCGGTCACCACCGACAACGCCTGGACCGGAGCGAACTTCCGGCGCGGCGGATTCCTCGACCACGCGTTGCGGTACGAGCGCGCCGCGGAGTTCGTCGCGACGGTGCGGGCGATCTGGGACGCCTGGGACGACGGCGCGATCGCGACGTCGCAGCAGAGCCCGGCGTGGGCGAGCGCCGAGGCGATCCACCCGGTCGTGCGCACCGGTCCCCACTTCGACGTGCGGATCACCCCCACGCTGCCGCGCAGCGCCCAAGGGCATCCGGTGATCTTCCAGGCGGGCGATTCACCGGCAGGTCGCGATTTCGCCGCGGCGCACGCCGATGTGATCTTCTCCCGGCACGGAACGCATTTCGACGACGCGCTCGCCTTCGCGACCGACATCCGCGCACGCCTGCGCGCGGCGGGCCGCCCGGAGGACGACATCCGGATCCTGCCCGGCACGCAGATCATCCTCGCCGAGAAGGAATCCGAGGTCGAGGAGAAGGTGCGCTGGGTGAAGAACGGCCAGTACACCGGCCAGACCGCGCTGTCGCTGGCCGGCCAGATCTGGGGCCGCGATCTGTCCGGCCTCGACCCGGACGGCCCCCTGCCCGCGGACGACCCGCAGCCGCGCCCGATCTCCGAAACCCGTGGCGCACCGCGCTCCGGCCAAGACCCGGCCGCCATCGCCCGCGACTGGCGAGCCAGGGCGGAGGCGGAGAATCTTTCCCTCCGCGAAGTAGTGATCGCCTCCACCGAACGCTCCGGCTTCGCCGGCACCCCCGCTCGAGTCGCCGACGAACTGGCCCGCTGGGTCCGCCACGGCGCGAGCGACGGTTTCAACATCTCCCCGTACCTGGTCCCGACCGGCCTGGACGAAATCGTGGACTGGCTCGTCCCCGAACTCCAGGAACGCGGTGTCTACCGCACCGAGTACACCGGCACCACCTTGCGCGAGCACCTCGGCCTCCGTGCTCCCCTCACCCACCGCTCCTGACGATCCCGCGAGTGGCACACCATCGAGAGGCTTACTCGCAATTCGCCGCAGCGATGTGCCCCCTCAACCACTTGGCGATCGAAGATGACGAGGTTCGTTGCCGGCATTCGCCGCTGAACAAAGCCGCCGTCTCGAGCGGACGGCGGCCCCGGCTGTTCGTCGTGACTACCTCAGAGCACGGATTCGATGGCGGCGACCAGTTCCGGCGCGTCCGGGGTGGTGCGCGGGCGGAAACGGCCTGCGATCTTGCCCTCGCGGTCGATGAGGAATTTCTCGAAGTTCCATTGGATGTCGCCCGCGCTACCTTCGGCGTCGGGGGTTTCCACCAGCTGCTGGTAGAGGGCGTGGCGCTGCTCGCCGTTGACGTCGGTCTTCTCCAGCAAGGGGAAATCGACGCCGTAGGTGGTGGAACAGAATTCCTGGATTTCCTCCGCCGTGCCCGGTTCCTGGCCCATGAACTGGTTGCACGGCACGCCGACCACGCTGAAACCGCGGGGGCCGAAGGACTTGTGCAGTTCGACCAGCCCGGAGTACTGCGGCGTCAGTCCGCATTTCGAGGCCACGTTGACCAGCAGGACGGCGCGGTCGCCGACCAGGTCGGCCAAGGTCGTCGGCTCGCCCGACAGCGTGCGCAGCGGAACTTCTCGAAGGCTCATAGGTATCCGTTCTCGATTCCGTGGACCCACCCCGGCGGCCACGCTACCGGATCGGCCGGGCCAGTGACCGTCGTCGGTCGGCGGCGGGAACCGGGCTCAGCGCAACCTGGTGCGGCGCATCAGCCGCAGCGACAGCAAGGTCATCTTCAGCTGCTTGTCGTAGGGCTGGCCCGCCCGTGCGGCGAGTACCTGCTTCTTGAGCACGCCGACGTTCACCGTGTCGGTGTACTTCAGCAGGCCCTGGTCGCCGTGCCGGGTGCCGACGCCGGACTGCTTCACGCCACCGGAGGGCGTGCCCTTGGCGGCGTAGGTTGCGACGAAACCGTCGTTGATGTTGATGTTGCCCGCCTGCAACTGCGCGGCGACACGCTCGCCGTGCGCCAGGTCGCGGGTCCACACGCTGGCGTTCAAGCCGTAATCGGTGGCGTTGGCCAGGCGCACCGCCTCCTGCTCGTCGTCGAACGGGTAGACGGTGACTACCGGGCCGAAGGTCTCCAGCGTCGCGTGGGTCATCTCCGGGGTCACGCCGGTGAGCACGGTGGCCTCGTAGAACGCCGGACCGACATCGGGACGCGCTTGCCCGCCCACGTGCACGGTGGCTCCCTTGGACCGCGCGTCCTCGACATGGGCGGCGACCCGTTCCAGCTGCTGCGGGGAGACGAGGGATCCGAATTCGGGGACGTAATCGTAGCTGCCGCCGATCTTTCCGTTCAGCTCCGCCGCCGCGGCGACCAACCGGCGCAGGAATTCGTCGTGGATGGAGCGGTGCACATAGATCCGCTCGATGTGCATGCACGCCTGCCCCGAGTTGGCGAACGCCGCGAACACCGCGCCGGGAATCACCTCGTCCAGGTTCGCGTCGGCGAGCACGATCATCGGATTCTTGCCGCCCAGCTCCAGGCTGCACCCGATGAGGTTGCGCCCGGCCTGCGCGCCGACGATCCGGCCGGTGGCGGTCGAGCCGGTGAACATGACGAAATCGACATTGTCGATCAGGGTCGGGCCGATATCGGGTCCCTCACCGCACACCACCTGGACCAGCCCGCGGGGCAGCCCGGCCCGGTGCAGCAACTCGACGCCGAAGAGCACGCACAGCGCGGTCTTGTTGTCGGGCTTCAGCACGACGCCGTTGCCCGCCATCAGCGCGGGCATGGCGTCGGACAGGGCGATGGCGAAGGGGAAGTTCCACGGGGCGATCACGGCGACGAGCCCTTTGGGCCGGTGCTGTTCGGTCGACGTGGTCAGCAGCGGCATCGGCCCGCCGCGCCGTTTCGGCCGCAGCACCCGGCGCGCGGTCTTGAGGTAGTGGCTGATCACCATGGGCACGTCGCAGGATTCCTCGACGGCCATCCGGCGGGTTTTGCCGCACCCGATCTGGATGAGGTCGGCGATGGTCTCCACTTCGCCGAGGATCAGCTCGTGCAGCCGCTCGAACACCCGCAGCCGTTGCCGAAGCGGCAGCGCGGCCCACTCGGCCTGCGCCGTCCGGGCGGCGGCGCACGCGTCCAGGACATCCTGCGGTGTCGATTGCGGAAGCGCACCGACCGGAGCGCCGGTGTAGACCTCGAGCATCTCGAACGGCGCCGCGCTGCCGTCGGCGGCGACCGCACCGGTCAGCCGGGTGATCAGCTCTGCGGTGATCCTGGCGGGCAGCGTGCCCGCCGCCTTCTCGGTGTGTGCTGTGCTCATCGGATCTTCTCCATGACGTCGGGCATCCCCGCAGGTACCGGGCCGGGCCGTGCGACTGAATTAGAACACGTTCCGGTTTTGGATTCATCGTATTCGCCCCGGCCCGCCCTGCCTACCGTGCCGCCGGTGCGGAATTCCGGTTCACTCGTCGGCTCACTCGTCGGCGACGATCGACAACGCCTGAGTCGGGCAGTAGCGGACGGCGCGCTGGACCTCGGTCTGCGCGGCGGGGTCGGCGGCCGCGTCGAGAATCTCCACTTTGCCGCGCTTGGGGACGTGGAACGCCTCGGGCGCCTCGTCCTGGCATACGGCATGCCCTTGACACAGATCCAGATCGGCCCGCACTCGCATCGTCGCTCCCTACTGTTCGTTCGATCCCGCCCCGTCGGCGAGGGGACGGATCGGCGCCTCGGGTTGCACCTCCACCAGCACCAGATGTGAACCCCGCGGCGTGGCCACCACCGCCACCACCGCCGCGGCGAGGTCGCTCGCCCGCAGCATGTACGGGTGCCTGGCGAATCCCCAGGCCTTCCAGTCCTCCAGGACCGGGCCGACGACCTCGGGCGTGGAGTTCATGCCCATACCGGTCAGGGTCGGGCCGGGGCGGACCAGCGACAGGCGGACGCCGCTGCCTTCTAGTTCCATGCGCATCTGCGCGGCCATCGCTTCCAACCCCGCCTTGGCGGCGCTGTAGGCGCCCGTGCGCGGCCGCGGTTCGGGCGCGCAGTCCGAGCTGATCAGCACGATGTCGCCGCGTTGCCTGCGCAGCATGCCGGGCAGCACCCGGTGCACGAGGCGCTGCGCACCCACGAGATGGACTTGCACCTGGCGCACGAACCGTTCCGGATCCATCGCGTGCGCCTGCCCGAATTCGATGTCGCCCGCGCTGGAGACCAGGATCTCGGTGGGGCCGAGCGCTTCTTCGGCCGCGCGCACGAATTCCTCGACCGAATCCGGTTCGGTGACGTCCAGGCGGTGCGCGAACGCCTCGCCGCCATCGGCGCGGATCTTGTCCGCCAGTTCGGCGCACTGCTCGACGCGGCGCGCGCCGAGCGCGACCGGGTGGCCGAGTTCGGCCAAGGCCACGGCGGTGGCCGCGCCGATCCCGGAGGAGGCGCCGGAGACCAGCGCGGGCCTGCGCTCCGGATGGGGTGTGAATCTGGGCATTATCGGCTCTCCACGGTACAGGCCGGCCGGGCGAAACCAGAGGAAATCGAGAACACGTTCCGCCGGACGCCATGACTGCGGCCTGCGCGTGAAGACAGATAGCTGGACATGTGTCCGGACACTACCACCGCCCCATCGCCTCCGACAATCATTCGCTCACCCTGTTTCGCCGATTCGATGCCGCCACATCGCAAGCATCCGACCGCCATGCCACTCCGGGCGCCGACGTCGGCGAGAATGGCAGAGTTAGAACCTGTTATTGCAACCGATCATCGCCCCGGACTATATTCCGTACACGTGTCCAGACAGTATCGGAGTAATCCATGAGCAGCCTCCTGCCCGCCGACGGGTCCCGCCTGCTGATCGGCGGCAAGCTGGTCGAGGGCGCCGACGGTGTCTTCGCGACGGTGAACCCCGCGACCGAGGAGGTCCTCGGCCTCGCCGCGGACGCGAACGCGGCCGATCTCGACGCGGCCGTCGAGGCCGCGCGCACCGCGTTCGACGAGACCGACTGGTCGCGCGATCACGCCTTCCGCGCCCGCTGCCTCGAGCAATTGCGTACCGCGCTGCAATCCCACGTCGAGGACCTGCGCGAGATCACGATCGCCGAGGTCGGCGCGCCGCGAATGCTCACCGGCGGCCCACAGCTGGAAGGCCCGGTCGCCGACCTCGCCTATGCGGCCGGGCTCGCCGGAACCTACGACTGGGAAACGGATCTGGGCGTCGCCGAGCCGATGGGCATCAAGACCCGCCGAGTCCTGCGCCGGGAACCGATCGGCGTGGTCGGGGCGATCACGCCGTGGAACTTCCCGCACCAGATCAACTTCGCGAAGCTGGGACCCGCGCTGGCCGCGGGGAACACCGTCGTGCTCAAACCCGCCCCCGACACTCCCTGGTGCGCGGCGGCGGTCGGCGCCGTCATCGCCGAGGAGACCGACATCCCGGCGGGCGTGGTGAACATCGTGACCTCCGCGGACCACGCGCTCGGCGCCCGGCTCACCGCGGACCCGCGCGTCGACATGATCAGTTTCACCGGGTCGACGGCCACCGGCCGCGCCGTCATGACCGGCGCCGCCACGACGCTGAAAAAGGCGTTCCTCGAACTCGGCGGCAAGTCGGCGTTCATCGTGCTCGACGACGCCGACATCGCGGCGGCCTGCTCGGTGGCGGCGTTCTCGGTGTGCGTGCACGCCGGGCAGGGATGCGCGCTGTCCACCCGGCTGCTGGTTCCCCGCGCCGCCTACGACCAAGCGGTGCAAGCGGCCGCGGCCACACTCGGCGGGATCCGGCCGGGCGATCCGGCCGACCCGCGCACGGTGTGCGGGCCGCTGATCTCCGAACGCCAGCGCGCCAGAGTGGAACGCTACATCGACATCGCGCGCGCCGAGGGCGGGCGCATCGTCGTCGGCGGCGGGCGGCCGGAGCGCGAGCGCGGATTCTTCGTCGAACCGACGTTGATCGCGGACGTCCCCAACAGCTCGACCGTCGCCCGCGAGGAGATCTTCGGCCCGGTGCTGGTGATCATTCCGCACGACGGCGACGAGGACGCGGTCCGCATCGCCAACGACTCCCCCTATGGCCTCTCCGGTTCGGTGTGGGGAACGGACCCCGAACGCATCCGGCGCGTCACCGAAGGCGTGCGCACCGGGACGCTGAGCGTGAACGGCGGCATCTGGTACTCCGCCGACGTTCCGTTCGGCGGATACAAGCAATCCGGCCTCGGCCGTGAGATGGGCATCGCCGGTTTCGAGGAGTACCTCGAGACCAAAGTCATCGCCACCGCGGCCTGACCGCCGCGGGACAACACAGAGGAGCTGAACTCCATGGCCCGTTTCACGGGAAGATCCGCCATCGTCACCGGCGCCGCCCAGGGCATCGGCGCCGCCTACGCGCAGGCGCTGGCCGCCGAAGGCGCGAACGTCGTCGTCGCCGACAAGAACGCCGAGAGCGGGGCGGCGGTGGTCGAGAAGATCGTCGCCGACGGCGGCACGGCGGTATTCGGTCAGGTCGACGTGGCCGATCCCGAATCCGCCACGGCGCTGGCCGATCTCGCCGTCGCCGAGTTCGGCGGCATCGACCACTTGGTGAACAACGCCGCCATCTACGGCGAGATGAAGCTGAACCTGCTGCTGACCGTGCCGTGGGACTACTACAAGAAGTTCATGAGCGTGAACATGGACGGCGCGCTGATCATGACCCGCGCCGTCTGGCCGCACATGTCCAAGCGGGGTAGCGGATCGATCGTCAACCAATCCTCCACTGCCGCATGGCTGTATTCCAGCTTCTACGGCCTGGCGAAAGTGGGCGTCAACGGGCTGACCCAGCAACTGGCCTTCGAGCTCGGCGGGTCGAACATCCGCGTCAACGCGATCGCGCCGGGTCCGATCGACACCGACGCCACCAAGGCCGTCACCCCGGAGGTGATCGTCGACGACATCGTCAAGCGTCTGCCGCTCAAGCGGATGGGCACGCCGCAGGACCTGGTCGGCGCCTGCCTGTACCTGCTGTCGGACGAGGCGAGCTGGGTCACCGGGCAGATCTTCAACGTCGACGGCGGACAGATCGTGCGGTCATGAGCGCTCGCATCGGATTCCTCGGCCTCGGCAACATGGGCGCGCCGATGGCCAAGCGCCTGCTGGACTGGCCGGGCGGGCTCGCGGTGTGCGACATGCGGCCGGAAGCGGTCGAGCCGTTCCTCGCGGCCGGCGCCGACGCGGTCGCCTCCGCCGCCGAACTGGCCAGGCAGGCGGCGATCATCTCGATCACCGTCGTGAACGACGCCCAGGTCCGCGACGTGATCACGGGCCCGGAAGGCGTGTTGCGGACCGCCGCGCCGGGCACCGTGGTCGCCGTGCACTCCACGATCAGCGACCGCACCGCCGAAGAACTCGCGGCGGTCTGCGGCGAGCGCGGCGTCGAACTGGTGGACGCGCCGATCAGCGGCGGCGCGCCCGGCGCGACCCGCGGCGCGCTCGCGGTCATGGTCGGCGGCAGCGCGGCGGCGTTCGAGCAGGTGCGCGAACCCTTCGGCTGCTTCGCCGATCTGATCGTGCACGCCGGGCCGATCGGCGCGGGCACGCGCATGAAATTGGCGCGCAACCTGCTGCACTTCGTCTCCTTCACCGCGGCCGCCGAGGCGCAACGGCTGGCCGAGGCGGCCGGTCTCGACCTCACCGCGCTCGGCAAGGTGGTGCGGCACTCCGACGCGGTCACCGGTGGGCCGGGCGCCATCATGCTGCGCGACACCACCGCCCCGATCCAGGACGGCGACTTCTGGCTGCCGATCCTGCGGCACGTGCGCGACCTCGGGGAGAAGGATCTGAGTCTCGCCCTGGAACTGGGTGAGCGGCTGGGCACCGCGCTGCCGCTGGCCGCACTCGCCCTCGACCGGCTCGGCCCCGGCCTCGGCGTCGGAACGGGCACCTTCGCAGCGGAAAGGCAACCCTCATGAGCGACAACGGATCCGGTGATACCGTGCGGCAGCGCGGTCTGGCCAGGATGGCCGAGGTCTACGGCACGGAATTCCAGGAGTACCCGGGCGCCCACTTCGCCGTCACCGCCGACCACCTCTTCGCCGACATCTGGTCGCGGCCCGGGCTCACCATCCGCGACCGCAGACTGCTGCTGCTCGGCGCACTGGCCGCACAAGGCGCGATCGACACCGCGGGCATCCAGATCGGGGCCGCGCTGCGCAACGGCGAACTCACCGAAGACCAGTTGCACGAGATCGCGGTGTTCCTGTGTCACTACGTGGGTTGGCCGAACGGCACCAAACTCGACATCCTGGTGGGCACGATCGTGGCACAGCAGAAGAAGGCCGCCCGCGCGCAATCCGCGTCCGCCGAGCAGTGAAGGATTCGTTGACCATGTCCGACGCCACCACCATTCGTCCCCTGCGCGCGAGCCGGGTCGAGACCTGGGATCACCGGGCCGACGTCGTCGTCGCCGGATACGGCATCGCCGGGATCTGCGCCGCCATCGAGGCCGCCCGCGCCGGTGCGGACGTGCTGGTCCTGGAGCGCACCGGCGGCTGGGGTGGCGCCGCCGCCCTGGCGGGCGGCTTCATCTACCTGGGCGGCGGCACACCGCTGCAACAGGCCCTCGGCTTCGAGGACACGCCCGAGAACATGGAGACCTTCCTGCTCGCCGCGCTCGGCCCCGGCGTGGACAAGGCGAAGATCGCCGACTACTGCCGCGGCAGTGTCGAGCACTTCACCTGGCTGGTGTCGTGCGGCGTGCCGTTCCGCGAGGCGTTCTGGGGCGAGCCGGGGTGGGAGCCGCCGCACGACGAGGGACTGATGTACTCCGGCGGTGAGAACGCCGCGCCGTTCAACGCGATCGCGAAACCCGCTCCGCGCGGGCATGTCCCGCAGATGGCCGACAAGCGCACCGGCGAGAAGGGCGGCGGCTACATGCTGATGAAGCCGCTGGCCGACACCGCGCAAGCGCTGGGCGTGCGCGCGGAGTACGACATGCGGATCGCGCGGCTGATCGTCGACGACGACGATCGAGTGGTCGGCGTGCTCGCCCGCCGGTACGGCAAACCGGTCGCCATCCGCGCCGAACGCGGCGTCGTGCTGGCCACCGGCAGCTTCGCCTATCACAAGGAGATGATCGAAGGCTACGCACCGCGGCTGATCGGCAGGCCCGCCGCGGCGATCGAGGAACACGACGGCATCGGCATCCGGCTGGCCCAGGCGCTCGGCGCGGAACTGGCGCACATGGACGCGACCGAGGTGGCGTTCTTCGGCGACCCGCAGCTGCTGGCCCGCGGCATCCTGGTCAACGGGCGCGGCCAGCGCTACGTCACCGAGGACACCTACCCCGGCCGGATCGGGCAGGCGACGCTGATCCAGCAGGACAACCAGGCGTACCTGGTGATCGACGAGGCGTCCTACGAGGAGGCGCTCACGACCGAGACCTCGACGCCGTTCTTCCGTCAGCCGCCCACGTGGGCGGCGGAGACCATCGCCGAACTGGAAGCCGAGATGGGCCTGCCCGGCCAGGCGCTGCAGGCCACCGTGGAGTGCTACAACCTGCACGCCGCCAACGGCGAGGACCCGTTGCTGGGCAAGAAGCCGGAATGGGTGCGCCCGTTGCGCGGACCGGTGGCGGCGTTCGACATGCGCGGCTTCACGGCGGGTTTCACCTTGGGCGGACTGCGCACCGACCTCGACTCCCGGGTGCTGCACGTGTCCGGGGAGCCGATTCCGGGGCTGTTCGCGGCGGGCCGGTGCACCTCCGGCCTGTGCGCGGGCGGGTACGTCAGCGGCGCGTCGCTGGGCGACGGCAGTTTCTACGGGCGCCGGGCCGGTATCGCGGCGGCCAAGAACTGAACCGTTCCAGTCCGCCTAGTAGGATCCAGACACATGTCCGAACCCGATTCCGTCATTCTCGAGGCGACCCGCCGCAGGCTCTCCGGCAAGCAGGCCGACACCGTCGACAAGCTGACCCGCGCGGCGGTGGAAGTGCTCGCGCGGGAAGGGTTCGCGGGCATGACCATCCGGATGGTCGCCGCGGCCGCCGGCGTCGGCACGGCCACGGCGTACACCTACTTCTCGTCGAAGGAGCATCTGGTCGCGGAGATCTTCTGGCGGCGGCTGGTCGCCTCGCCGTCGCCGGTCAGCGAGGACCCGGACCCGACCGTCCGGGTGGTCGCCGAACTGCGCAACATCGCGATGCTGGTGGCCGACGAGCAGGAGCTCTCCGGCGCGGTCACCAGCGCGTTGCTCGGCCGCGACCCCGATGTGGAGCATCTGCGCGGACGCATCGGCGCCGAGATCCGTAAACGCATCATCCGCGCGCTCGGTCCGGATCCGGACCCGGACGTGGTCGAGTCGCTGGAATTGCTCTACGCGGGCGCACTGGTGCGCGCGGGCATGGGTTACGGGTCGTACTCCGAGATCGCCGACCGTATCGAGGCCTCGGCGCTGCTGATCCTGCGGTAGCGCGGACAACGCCGGACGACTTCGGGCCGGTTACCCGAAACCGGACCGCACGGCGCGTGCTTGCTCGTATCTTTGCCGTAGTCGGTGCAGATCGGAGTGGGAAAAGTGCAACCTGGTGAGCTTTCCGCGGACTACGTCGTCGTCGGCTCGGGATCGGCGGGCGCGGTGGTGGCCAATCGGCTCAGCGCCGATCCGGGCACCACGGTGGCGTTGCTGGAAGCGGGCCCGCCGGACAAGAACAAGTTCGCGCACATCCCCGCCGGCTTCGCGAAACTGTTCCGCTCCGAAGTGGATTGGGACTACCTCACGCAGCCGCAGCCGGAACTGAAGAACCGCGAGATCTACTGGCCGCGCGGCAAGATGTTCGGCGGCTCGTCCTCGATGAACGCCATGATGTGGGTGCGCGGGTTCCGCGCGGACTACGACGAGTGGGCGCTGCTGGCGGGTGCGGAGTGGGGCTTCGCCGCGGCCGTCGAGCAGTTCCGGCGCATCGAACGCGTGGAGAACGCCCAGTATCCCGACGAGGGCACCGAAGGTCCGCTGCACGTCTCCCGCCAGCGCAGCCCGCGCGGCCTCACCGCCGCCTACCTGGCCGCGGTCCAGGAGGCGGGCTACCAGGTGGAGCCGCCGAACCGTCCGCAGCCGGACGGGTTCAGCGAGACCATGGTCACCCAGCGCGGCGGCCGCCGCTGGAGCACCGCGGACGCCTACCTGCGGCCCGCCCTGCGCCGGCCGAACCTCACCGTGCGCAGCGACGCGCTGGCCACCCGAGTGCTGTTCGACGGCACGCGCGCCGTCGGCGTGGAGTACCGCCGCGGCGGCGCCACCCACACGGTGACCGCGCGGCGCGAGGTCGTGCTGTGCGGCGGCGCGATCAACAGCCCGCAACTGCTGATGCTCTCCGGCATCGGCGACAGGGACGACCTGACCCGCCACGGCATCGAGGTCCGCCACCACGCGCCGGAGGTGGGCGCGAATCTGCAGGACCATCTGGTCGCCGGGCTCGGCTACAGCGTCGCGGGCGATTCGTTGTTCGGCGCCGAGAAGCCGCGCCAGCTGCTGGCCTACCTGATCCGCCATCGCGGCATGCTCACCTCGAACGTCGGCGAGGCGTACGGCTTCATCCGCAGCCGGGCCGATCTGGAGTTCCCCGATCTGGAGCTGGTCTTCGCGCCCGCGCCGTTCTACTACGAAGGACTGCAGGACCCGACCGAACACGGCGTCATCCTGGCGACGGTGCTGCTGCGCCCGCAGAGCCGGGGACGGATCGCCCTGTCCGGCGCCGACCCGGCCGCCAAACCCGTGATCGATCCGCGCTACCTGTCCGACAGCGCGGGCGCCGACCGCGCCGCCATCATGGCCGGACTGCGCGTGTGCGCCGCCATCGCCGCGGAACCCTCGATGAAGGCGGTGCTCGGCCCGCTGATCTATCCGCCGCAGGCGCCCGCGGAACCCGAAGCCGTACTCGAACTGACGCTCAACTCTTACGCGCACACGCTCTACCACCCCGTCGGCACCTGCCGCATGGGCACCGACGCCGCCAGCGTCGTCACGCCGCGGCTGGAAGTGCGTGGCGTGCAGGGACTTCGGGTGGCCGACGCCTCGGTGATGCCGCTCATCATCCGCGGGCACACGCACGCACCGGCGGTGTTCATCGGCGAGCAGGCGGCCAAGTTCATCCTTGCCGGGTAAGGGCGGTCCGCCGGCTCGCGTGCACCGGCGCGATGGCGGGACTGCCCCGCGCCGGTGTGCGACGGCAACGTTCATAGCGCCCGTCGATGCGCGTTCACGACGCGACGAACAGCCCGAGTGAAGCGGCGGCCAGCAGAAGATATGGCAGCGGGTATCCGATGTGCGTATAGAAACGCGCCCGGACGACGGTCAGCACCGCGCCGACGAAGTAGAGCACCAACCCGGCCGCCGCCGCCACGCCGATCGGCGGAAACGCCAGACCGGCAAGCAGCGCGGTCCCGCCGAGCGCCTTGACGACGGCCAGCGGCGTCAGCCACGACTCCGGAACCCCGTAGGCGCGCATATTCGTCCGCACCCACTCGGCGCGGACCACATCGATGCCCGCCGCGAGCAACGCGGCCGCGGCCGCCAGCACCGTGGTGACGACGTAGGCGATGTCCATGGCAATACCCTTTCGTCAGGTGCCGCACCCGGTCCGGATGCCGGTCACCTGTGAGCTGTCGAATCCGTCATCCCGATGACGGACCCCGGAGCGGAAAGGTGACCGATGCCCACCGACGACGGCTTGGCGCGAGAATTCGAGGCGCAGCGCGGCCACCTGCGCGCGGTCGCCTACCGCATGCTCGGCTCGCCTAGCGAGGCCGACGACGCGGTGCAGGAGACCTGGCTGCGGCTGGCCCGCCACGATGCCGAAGACGTACGCAACCTGCCGGGCTGGCTCACCACCGTCGTGTCCCGCATCTGCCTGGACATGCTGCGCGCCAGGTCGGCGCGGCGCGAGGAACCGCTCGGCCACCCATCCGGGCTGGAGGACGGCGCCGAGGAGAACGAACCGGAGCAGGAGGCGGTCCTGATCGAGTCGGTCGGCCGGGCGCTGCTGGTGGTGCTGGACCGGCTCGGCCCCGACGAGCGGGTGGCGTTCGTCCTGCACGACCTGTTCGCGGTGCCGTTCGACGAGATCGGGCCGATCGTCGGCCGCACGACACCGACCACCAAGAAACTGGCCAGCCGGGCCCGGCACCGCGTGCGGGGTGTCGATGCCGCGGCCGCACCGGCACTCACCGCGCAGCGGCATGTCGTCGACGCCTTTCTCGGCGCGGCGCGCAGTGGCGACCTCGATGGGCTCCTGGCGGTGCTCGCGCCGGATGTGGTCCGCACGGCCGACGCCGCCGCGCTTCCCGCCGGCATGGCCACGATCGTGCGCGGCGCGTCCTCGGTGGCCGGGGAAACCGTGCTGTTGCGGCGGCGGGCGCAGATGGCGGCGCTCGCGCTGGTGGACGGTCAGCCGGGCATCGTGGTCGCGCCGCACGGCCGACTGCGCCTGGCGCTCATCGTGACGGTGCGCGACGACCGGGTGGCGGGATACCGCGTGATCGCCGACTCGTCCCGGCTGCATGATCTCTCGATCACTGTGCTGCCCAACTAGTTTCGGGACACCCGTTCAGGGCGACGGCACGGGCTCCCGCGCCTCGCCCGGCTCGGCGCGCTCCGCTGATCTGCGCCGCCGGAACTCCCGCGGCGTCTCGCCGAAGCGCGCCTTGAACGCCGCGGAGAACCAGGCCGGGGTGAATCCGGCCCGGACCGCCAGCTCACGGATGGGATCGTCCTCCCGCGCCGGATCCTCGAGCAGAGCGCGCGCGGCCCGCAGCGCCTCCTCCCGGCGCACGTCGCGGTAGGTGGTGCCGGCCTGCTGCAGTACCGAGCGCAGTTGCCGAGGCGACCAGCCCAGCGCGTGCGCCACCGCGGGCAGCCGCACGTCGCCCCGGCCGACGTTGGCGCGCACGAACTGCCGGATCTGCGCGACGACGTGGGCGTGGTGGGTACGCTGCGGCTCGGTGTCGCCCAGCGACATCAGGCTCAGCAACTCGGCGATCCGGTCGCAGACCGCGTTGAACTCGCGATCCGACAGATTCGATTGCTCGGCGTGCGTGCTGCGGATCATCGCCTGGGTGATCCGGCCGAGTCCGGAATTCAGATCGATCGTCATGCCGCGCTCGGCGAGCGGTCCGGCGCGATGGTCGAGTTCGGCCCGGGGCAGCTGGATCGCGTAGGCCGACAACAGCGGGATATGGATCTGGCACAGGTCGTCGAGGGCGGTCACCGCCGCCTGATCGGGCTGCGCGCGCGTCTCCTCGCCGCGATAGCGCACCGAGTACACGCCCCGCTCGGGGATGACCACCCAATAGAAGTCGTCGCACGGACCACGGCGGATGTTCGTCCGGGTGCGGTAGGAGGTGCTCGTGCCACGCTGTTCCCAGCGCAACAACCGGTAGGAGGCCGATTCCTGCACCGTCAGGCCCGAATACCACCGTTCGGGATCGCCGTAGCGGTAGTCCATCGGAACGAAGCCGTTGGCGATCGCGGTCCACGAATCCGCATCGTTGGCGGTCACGCCGTAGCACTGCATGGTGACAACCTATCGCCGCCCGATTTCACCGACACCGTATTGTCCACCAGAACGATCCGGCTCCGGCGGGATACTCGCGCCGGTGGGAAGCCTCGGCCGCGGACCCGGCTCGGACGCCGGATTCCGCTGGTAGGAAGAACATTACGTGTTCACCCGGAAATCAGCGCGCGGGCACCCGGGCGAATCCGAGCGGCGGCGTGGGAGCGGGCCCCGTGCGCAACACGGGACGGAAATCGGGGAGCACCGGAAGGACGTCGGCATTACGTGCGGCGTAGCAGCGCACGGTGGGCAGCGCACGCGACACCTCGGCGCGCTCCACCGGCTCGTGGTCGATGAAACCCACGGTGTCGAAGCCGAGACCGAGCGTGCGCGCGATCCGCACGATCGCCGAAGACTTGGGACCCCAGCCGATCTCGACGGCCGAGAACATCTCGTAGACGCCGTACCGGTACAACTTGTCCAGCGTCCACTCGCGCTCGCCGCGGCTCGCCACGGCATGCCAGATCCCTCGCTCGCTGAGCACGCGCAGGGTGCGCAGCGCGGCAGGCCGCAACGCGCCGACGGTCGCGTCGCACACGGCGCCGTCCCACAAGGTGTTGTCCAGTTCCCAGACAAGACATCTCAGAGCCGGTGCCATCGCCTGCCCCTATCGTCGCGCCATCACTGCCTTCCGCCGTGGCGTGCGCGGCGGAAGGGCACTGCACACCATCCGGGACACGACACGTGCCGGACAAGACCCTCGTTACATGGCCATGGCCGGCGCGGGTGATCCTACCGGCATGTCGGCCGCGCCTCGCGGCGACAACGGACCCGACCCAGGACCCGAGGCCGACGACCTCGGCCTCGCGGTGTGCCGGCCGCCCCCGAGAATCGGTCATATGTCCAGCTGCTGTGAGCGCTCACAAGCGCGCCTCGACCGGTCTCACCTGCTCTCACAGAACCCGTCGATCGGGTCCGCGAAAGGGATCGACGGATTAGTGTAAATGCGCTGCACAGCAATCGTGGGCGGAAGGGAGTCGCCAATGTCCGTCGACAGTTCGGCCCGGCAGAGCCTGAGCCTGTCGGGGAAGCCGATGTCGTCCCCGCTGAAGGACGTTCGCGGGCTATCGCGTCAGATGGTCGGGCACTTCGTCGAGAACGTCATCCCGTGCGGCACCCTACCGGGTGACGCGATCGCCGGAGACGTCACCACCATCACCCGGGTCTGCCTGGAGCTGGCGGTGAGCATGCTCGACGGAAAGGACCTCCCGGAGAAACTCCAGCGACTCGGCGACGCCGCCGCGGGATGGGCGCGCGAGGGAGTGCCGATCGACACCATCCACCACTCGATCCACGAAGGCTTCAAGATGGGCCTGGAGCTGGTGGTGTCCGACGCGACGATGAAGGACTACGACGACCTCGTCGACGGCGCCAAGATGGTCGTCGAGATGCTCGACATGATCAACTCGGCGGTCTCCATGGCCTACGTCCGGGAACTGCGCGCGGTGGTCAGCGAGCACCACACCGCCGTGCACACGCTGACCTCCGCGCTGCTGGGCGGGCACAGCACCTCCACCATGGCCCGCGAATGCGGCATCGCCATCGCGTCCTCGTACGTCGTTCTGGCCGTGGCGATTCCGCCACACCGCGAGGAACGCAACCCGATGGTGGACGGCAAAGTCGTCGCCCGCCGGAAACTGCGCCGGGTCCAGGCCGAGCTCGCCACCCGTTGCGGCGAGGCCGCGCTGTCGCTGCTGAGCGTGGACGGCGGCACGGTGCTCATCCCGTCCGGCCACCTGGACAACGAGCAGCTGGACGCGCTGGTCACCCAGCTGTCGCACGCCGCGCAGGTGGGCGTCACCGCGACCATGGTCGAGGCGACTCCGGAGAAGATCCCCACCGCCGCCGACCAGGCTCACGAACTGCTCGACATGGTGCAGCGATTGCAGGCCGTGGCCGGGCTCTACCGCTTCGACGAGCTGGCGCTGGAATACCAGCT
The DNA here is from genome assembly GCF_027924405.1 of Nocardia sputorum. NCBI lineage: Bacteria > Bacillati > Actinomycetota > Actinomycetes > Mycobacteriales > Nocardiaceae > Nocardia > Nocardia sputorum. Next base: position 3,894,237 of record NZ_AP026978.1, read on the forward strand.
CACCAGACCGGGACCCGGCCGCGAGTACCTCGGCTCGCTGCTGGACCCGCTGGACGCGCACCCGGAACTGCTGGAGACACTGCAACGGCACATCGCCAACAACCTCAACCGGCAGCGCACGGCACGCGTGCTGCACGTGCACACCAATACCGTGGACTACCGGCTCAAGCGGATCGGACAGCTCACCGGATTCGACCCGTCCCAGCCCTCGGGCTTGTGGTATCTGCGCTCGGCACTGGTGGCCCGCACGTATCGCACGACCTGACCGCTCGCCGAGCAGGTCCCCGTCCCCTCGGCCCAGCGCGGCGGGACCGCGTGCCGCTCGTTCCCATGCCCGGGAACGGCGGCTGGTCATTGTGGCCGCCCACGCCGACGATTACCGTGAGCGGCGAGTCTCGACGGCCGGTAGCGGTGCAACGTCGGTCGTCGCGACCTGAGGTACCGAGGAGACAGCGATGACATGGGCGGGCGCGCCTGCGGCCGAGATCGCGGCGGGAGTCCAGAGCCGGACGGTGTCCCCGCTCGAGGTGGCCGACGAGCACCTGGCCCGCATCGCGGCCCTCGACCCACGGATCAACGCCTTCCGCATCGTGCGGCACGAACAGGTCCGCCACGAAGCTCGCGCGCTGGCCACCCGCGGCGATCTCCGCGACCTCCCGCTGGCCGGAGTTCCGGTGGCGGTGAAGGACAATCTCGACCTCGCCGGCTGCGTGACCGGCAACGGATCGCGCGCGGCGCGGCAGACCGCCGCCGACTCCGACAGCGAGCTGGTCGGCCGGTTGCGCGCCGCGGGCGCGTTGCTGATCGGCAAGACGAATGTGCCGGAGCTGTGCCAGTGGCCGGTCACCGAGAGCGCCGCGCACGGCGTCACCCGCAATCCGTGGCACCTCGCGTACACCCCCGGCGGCTCCACCGGTGGCGGCGCCGCGGCGGTGGCCGCCGGAATGGCCGCGCTGGCAATCGGTTCCGACGGCGGCGGGTCGATCCGCATCCCGTCGTCCTGCTGCGGGCTCGTCGGCCTGAAACCGGGTGACGGCGTGCTGCCACGTCCCGCCGAACTCGGCTCGAATTGGCTGGGCATCTCCACCTTCGGCCCGCTGGCGACCACGGTGTCCGACGCGGCCCTGCTCCTCGCCGCGCTAGCGGCCGACGACCGTTACCGCGCCCCCGCCGCGCCCGAGCGGCCGCTGCGGATCGGCATGACCACCCGGCCACCGGTACTCGGCGCGTCCGTCGACCCGCAGGTACGTTCGGCGATGCTGGCCGCGGCCGAGGCGCTGCGCGAAGCGGGCCATACCGTCACCGACGCGCCGCCGCCGTGGCGGCCGCAGGACGCGCTCGGCTTCCTGGCGCGCTACTTCGCCGGCGTCGCCGAGGACACCACGAATCTCAGCGCAGACCTGCTGGAACCGCTGACCCGCAAGGTGGCCAGGGCCGGACGGGTGCTCACCAGGGTGCGCCCGGTGCCCGACGCTCCCCCGGCACGGCAGGCCGAGCGATTCGCCGCCTGGTTCACCGAGCACGATCTTCTGCTCACGCCCACGCTGGCGACCCCGCCGGTGCCGGTCGGAGCCTTCGCCGGGCAAGGGTTTCTGCGGACCTTGCGCGACGTGCCCCGCTTCATCCCGTTCACCCCGCCGTTCAACACCGTCCGGTATCCGGCGATCTCCGTTCCCGCCGGGCTGTCCGACACCGGCCTGCCCATCGGCGTACAGCTCGCCGCGGCGCCCGGCGGCGAGACCACGCTGCTGGCGGTCGCCGCGCAACTGGAGCGGATCCGTCCCTGGCGACGGCACGCTCCCCTCGACGACGCGGCTCTTCGGTAACAGACCGCTACACCGGGCGGACGGCGACCGGGCGCGACGCGCGCACCGACCCGCGAGAACGTGTCGGCCTCGAATGAGTTCGGCTTATCCGGTGGTTTTCCGTGCCATCCGCCGCGGCAACGCTCGCTCGCCCATCTCCCCGTACATGCGCCGTTAATGCCGTGTTTACGATGTCTCGGTGCTTGTGAACGACGTGCGAGGAAGCTTGACCCCACCGGGCGAGCGAGTGGGTATCGAAGAGCTTCCGGAGCGTCGGTTCCGGCCGGTGACCGTATGGTGCGGCGTCGCGGCCATCGTGCTCGCGCTGGCCTGCGGCGAGCTCATGGCCGCGCACATCGGGGCGTTGGGGCCGCTGACCAGCCTGTTTCGGGACTATGCCGGTACGCCGAAGTCGGCGACCACACCGTGGGCCGGGTTCCTGCTGGCCTTGGTCGGGATCACGGTGCGCGCCCGCGTCGGCGCCGTCGCCGCGGCGATCGCCATCGACCTGCTGTTCGTGGTGATCAGGACGGCCGAAGGACGGCCGTTCACCGTCGGCAACGGTCCGACCATCGTGCTCACCGCGCTGGCGGTGCTGGCGTTCGTGCGGTGGGACGGGCAGCGCCGCCGTACGGCGTTGCGCACCATCGCCTTCGGCGCCCTGCTGATCTGCGCGACGAAGATCAGCGAGATCTGGTTGGACATCACCGCGTGGGCGTGCCCGATGGTGCTCGATCCGTACGTGCAAGTCGCCGATCGCGTCCTCGGCAGTCCGTCGTGGCTGGCCGGGCAGGCACTGGACGCGGCGGGGCCGGTGGCGTCGGGCGTGGTGCGCTGGGTCTACTTCGAGCTTCCGCTGGCGGCCGTCCTCGTCGCGGCCTGGCAGTTGCGCGGCGTGACGACCGGTGGGTGGCCACGGCACTACCTGGTGCGAACGTTCCTCACCCTGGGCCTGGTCGGGCCGATCTGGTACGTGGTCTTCCCGGTGGTGGGGCCGGTGCTCGCGTACGGACCGCAGGGACTGGGCTTCGAGATCACCGACGTCTGGCCGAATGTCGTTCCTGAGGTGCCCTCCTCGATCGAGGCGCTGCGCTTCGACGCCATCACCCCGCGCAACTGCATGCCGTCCCTGCACACCGCCTGGGCGCTGTCGCTGTTCATCCACTCGCGGCGCGGCCCGCTGTGGCTGCGCTGGGGCGGCGCGTTCTGGCTGGTGTGCACACTTGTCGCGACGCTCGGCCTGGGGGCCCACTACGGCGTCGACCTGGTCGTGGGCGCGGCGTTGTGCCTGACGGTCGAATCCGCGCTGCGCGATCCGGATCGCGGCTGGGATCGCTCGCGCGTCCGCCTCGTGGCCATGGGCGTCGCCGTCTGCGCCGGGGTCCTGCTGTGCATTCGCTTCTTCGCCCTGCAGATGGCCGCGCACCCGCTCCCGTCCGGCATCGTGCTCCTCGGAGCCCTCGGTGCGCTGGTGATCACGTTCTACGCCACGTGGTTCGGCTCGGCGTCGGTGGAGCCCACAGCGGCGAGTGCGGACTCGGCGGTCCAGCGAGAAGAAGACGACATCCAGCCGGAGCAGCTGACCCGCTCCGCGACGGGAGACCACAGTGACGACAGCGGGCATACCAGTTCCCTGCGCGCGATGCCGTAGCACCGAGTCGGCCGGCGCACGCGTGACGAATCCCGCGTGCGCCGACGACGAATCACTCGCCTTTCGTAGTCAGCGCCCGGCCCCGCCACGGCGCTGCGCGGCCAGCGTCTCGGCCAACGCCGACCGATCGAGCTTCCCCCGCGGTGTGCGCGGCAGGCTGCCCACGATCGCTACCTGCACCGGCATACTCGGGCTCGGCAGACTCGCGCGCAGCCGCCGCCAGATCTCCTCGAGAGCAGGGGCGCCCGCGTCTACCACGATCGCCGCCGCGGGCGCCTCCCCCATCCGCGCGTCGGGCACGCCGATGCAGGCGGCCTCGGCGACACCCGGAATCGCCGTGAGCGCCGCTTCGACCGCGGCGGGTTCCACGTTGAGACCCGCCCGAATCAACATCTCGCTCTCCCGGCCGACCAACCGGAGACGCCTGCCGGTCACCTCGCCGCGATCGCCGACGGTCATCCAGCCGTCGACCGGACCGCCGACCACACCGTCGGCGGTGAGGTAGCCGTCGAACAGCATGTCACTGCGCACGTATACCAGTCCGCCGCGAATATCGGCATCGACACCGTCGAAGAGTTCGCCCGCCGACTTCTCGTCGGTGCTGCCGAGCCCTCGGTCGAAGGACACGAAGCTCAACTCGGACGCACCGTAGAAGTGCACGAGCGAGGCGTTGGGCAGCGCCTCCTGCAACGCTCGCCGTCCCGGGCGCGGCCACCGGGCCGCCGAGGACAGCACTTCCCGGACGCTGCCGACCGGACCGATCCCCGCACGCACCACGTCCCACGCGATCGTCGGCACCGAATACAGCTGCGTCGCGCCATCGTTCAGCGCATCGGCCACCGGCCGCAGGTCGACCGTCGCGCCCCGGGTCAGGGCGTGCAACGCGCCGTACAGGAAATGCGTGTGGTCCAGCACGCCGGGTACCGACACCCGATCGCCGGCGCCGATGTCGAAGGTGTGGTCGGAGCGATCCAGCGTGGCGGCCCACGACCGGTGGTCGCGCACGAAGAGCTTCGGCTCGCCGGTGGTGCCGGAGGTGATCCCGACCAGCAGCTCGGCGCCCGGGTCCACCGGACGCACCGAGCCCGCGGATTCGAGGGCGGCGGCGGTCCGCACGGTCGCGTCGAATCCCAGGCGCCGCAACCGCCGATGCTGGTGCGGCGCGGCCACGACGGCTGCCGGCTCGGCCAGCGCGAGCACCCGGCTCAGCTGGGCGGGCAGCAGATGGCGATGCAGCAGGACGACGCTCACCCCGGCGTGCATCGCCGCCGTCACCACGACCAGCGATTCGACATCGGAGGTGGGGAGCACGGCCACCCGCCGCATGCCGTCGAGCCCGGCGGCGACACGAACGACCTTCGACCAGAACCGCTCGTAGCCGACCCGTTCGCGTCCCGAGATCACCGCGGTCACCGCCGGATTCGCCGCGGCCTGCCGGGCGATCCGCGCGGCGAGCAGTTCAGGCATCGTCCACTCCCCGCGCGGCGAGGGCGTCGCCCATCGCGTCGGCGGTCCGCAGCGCCCGTACCAGCACCGGCGTGACCAGCGCCGTCATCGACCATTGCAGGCCGCGAGCGCGCCGCGCCTCGGCGACGTCGTGCACGATCCCGGCCAGCAACGGGACACACCGGATGGCCAGTGCCAGCAGCAGTCCGATCCGCTCGGGATCGACACCCACGCGGCGCAGGGGCCGCAGCCACCGGGTGACCGCGTCCAGCATGTCGCTCACCCGCGTGGTGAGCGTGAACAGCGCCGCGAGCGCCACCGAGATCACCAGCACGCCGCACACCACCGCGGCCCGCGCAGGCGAGGTGACCAGCACCTGGAACACGGCTATGAGCAACAGCATCCACACCAACGGGCGCAGTTGCGCCAGCGCGACTCGCCACGGGATCCCGGCCACCGCGAACAGGCCCGCCACCACCCCAGCGGCGACGGCCACCTGCGGCGGAGTCCGCAGGAACACCGTGGCGGCCACGATCGACACCAGTAGCAGCACCAGCTTCACCCCGGCGGGCAGCCGGTGCAGCGGGGAATCGCCGGGACGGTAGAGGCCGATCATTCGACCGCCGCCCGGTAGGCCGCGACGGCGTCGCCGGGCGTCCCGTCGAACGCCACCGCGCCGTCATCGATCACGATGACGCGTTCGAAACTCTCCAGCAGCGACAGCTGATGGGTCACCACGATCACCTGCTGGTCCACGGCGTCCAGGGCGCCCGCGACGATCCTGGCGTTGCGCAGGTCCAGCAGCGTGGTCGGCTCGTCGGCGACGATCACCTCCGGCCGCCGGATCAGGACCGCGCCGAGGGCGAGCAACTGTTTCTGGCCGCCGGACAGCAGATGCGAAGGATGTTCGGCGTGGCCCGCGAGCCCGAATCGCTCCAGGATCTCCCCGACGCGCGCCGCGATCTCCGGCCTGCTCAACCCGCTGCGCCGCAGTGAGAACGCGAGATCCTCGGCGACCGTGGGCATCACGATCTGCGTATCGGGATCGGTGAAGACGAACCCCACCTTCCGCCGCACCAGCGCGCCCTTGCGGGAGGCGTCCACGCCGTCGACCGTGACCGTCCCGGAACTCGGCGCCAGCAGGCCGTTGATCATGCGCGCCATCGTCGATTTGCCGGAACCGTTGGACCCGATGACGCCGACGCGGCGTTCGGTGATCCGCAGGCTGATGTCGCGCAACACGTTTCGCTCACCGAAACGGTGGCTCACCGAGTCGAAGACGATCTCACTCACGACGGCACCTCGCTGAGGATCGGTCCGGCCGTGCGCGACGGCGCGCTGTGTTCACCGCTCACCCGCCGACGCTCGCTCACGACACGCGCTCCACCAGTACGGCGATCCCCTGGCCGCCGCCGATCGCGCAGGCCGCCAGCCCGAGTTCCGGGCCGTCCGCGCGGAGCATCTGGCTTGCCAGCCGCACCAGCAGGATGGCTCCCGACGCACCCCAAGGGTGCCCCATCGCGATGGCACCGCCCTGCGGGCAGATCATGGACTCGTCCAGGCCCAGTTCGTCCGCCACCGCCAGCACCACCGACGCGAACGCCTCGGTGATCTCGACGACGCCCAGGTCGGCTAGGCCGACGCCGGTGCGGCGCAGCAGTTTACGGATCGCGGGAACGGGACCGAGGCCGGGATACGCCGGGTCGGATCCGGCGACCGCGCAGCCGAGGATCCGCAACGCGGGCAGACCGGCGGCCATCGCCTCGGTGGTGACCGCCATGACCGCGGCTCCGTCGGAGATGCCGCAGGAATTTCCCGCGGTGGCGGTGCCGTCGACGCCGAAGCTGGGGCGCAGGCGCGCGAGCCGGGCCGCGGTCATCCCCGCCCGGATGCGTTCGTCCCGGTGCACGTCGCCGATCGGCACGATCTCCGCGGCGAAGTCGGCGGCCGCGGCGCGGGTGTGCGAGCGGGCCGCGTAGGCGTCCTGCCGCTCCCGGCTGATGCCCCGCGCTCGCGCGAGATCGTCGGCGGCCGCGCCCATATCCGGATCAGGAAAGCCGGGTGGCGCGAAGGGAGCGCGGGTGTAGCGCACCGGGTCGGCGTCGCCCACGGGCGGCCAGAATCGCCACGGGGCGGTGCTCGCCGATTCGACCCCTCCGGCGAGGACGAGGTCGTCCGCGCCGCTGCGCACGCGCAACGCCGCCTGCATCACCGCGTCGAGGCCCGAACCGCACTGCCGATCCACGGTGACGCCGGGAACGTGCACACCCAGTCCCGCCGCCAACGTGGCGACCCGGGCGGGATCGCCGCCGGGTCCGAGGCAGTTGCCGAGCACCACGTCGTCCACCTCGGCGTCGACGCCGGCGCCGCGCAGCGACGTCAGCACCGCGCGCAGCACGGGAGCGGCCAAGTCGGTGGTGGTCAGGTTCGCGAATCCGTGTCCCGCGTTGCCGATCGGCGTGCGGTACGGCGCTACCAGAACGGGGACCGGGTTCATGTCAGCAAGTCTTTCAGCCGCCCCCTGGCCACCTTCCCGGCCGCGGTCCGGGGCAGGGCGGGCAGTGGCACCCAGCGGCGCGGCATCGCCTCCTTGGCCAGCACGCGACGTGCTCGCGACCGGATCTCGTCGAGACCGGCACCGTGGTCCAATTGCACGGCGGCCGTGACGGTTTCGCCGAACACCGCATGCGGCGAGCCGATCACGGCCACCGCGACGACGCCGTCGAGCGATTCCAGCACGCGTTCCACTTCCTCGGCGACCACCACGGTGCCGCCGACGTTGATCGCGCAGTCACCCCTACCGAGCACGGTCAACTCGCGGCCCGGACCGAGCTCCGCGAGATCGCCGACGCCGAACCAGTCGGGCGCGCCCAGCACACGGTAGGGCGACCGGACGAAGAGCAGTCCGTCGCGCACTTCGGCCTCGACTCCGTCGAGCAGCCGCATCGGCTCGGGTACGCGCCGCGCCGCCACGAGCGAGACCTCCGCGGAGCCGTAGTACTCGACGACGTCGACGCCGGCGGCCGCCGCCAGCGCACCGTCGTCGAGCGCGATGCCCGCGACGATCGCGGTGCGCAGGCGCGGACAGGTCCGCACCACCTCGCGCAGTACCGCGGGCACCGCGTGCACGACGGTCGCGCGCGCCGGGTCGTCGGTGACGCACGCGCCGCGCCACAGCGCGTGCAGCGCGCCGAACAGGTGCATGGTCGCGTGCAGCGGCCCGGTGATCAGCACGCGGTCGGCCGGTGCGACGCCGGTGATCGCGGTGAACGCGGGAAAGCTGTCGTACCAGGAGGCGGCCGTCCGCGCGAGCGGCCGGGGACGACCGGTGGAGCCCGAGGTCGCCACCAGCAGAAACGCCCCGGGCGGGATGCCGGTCCGGTGCGGACGAGCGGCGGGGTCCTCGACGAGGACCGGGATGCCGCGCCGGGCCGCGGCGCAGACGCGGATCAGCGCGTCCGCGACCGGGAGGTCCGACGCGTCGTACACCGCCGCGTCCGGATCGCGGTCGATGCACTGCTCGATCGCGCGGTCGAGGTCACGGTAGGTGTAGCTCCTGCCGCCGACGTCGACGGCAGGCGCGTCGTCCGCGCCGCCGAGTTCGGGACTAGGCACGGATCAGACCGGGGTATGCGCGGTGCACTCCCTTGGCCACCACGCTCGCGACGACGACTTTGAGCAGGTCGCCGGGAATGAACGCCCAGTTGGTGGCGACGGCGGCCCCGACTCCGAGATCGGTGCGCAGCAGCAGGCCCACGGTGCCGAAGAGGTAGATGATCACCAGACCGCCGACGGCGTTGATCAGCAAGCCGAGCGCGATCGGGTATTTCGGCAGGACGCGAGCGGTGCACAGGCCGATGAACAGCGCCGCGGGAACCCAGCCGATCAGGTATCCGGCGCTGGGACCCGCCAGCGCCGTCAGGCCGGTGCGGCCGCCGGACAGCAGCGGCAGGCCGATCATCGTCAGCGCCAGGAAGACCAGGACCGCCGCCGTGCCCTTGCGCGCTCCCAGCACCGCACCGGCCAGGATGACACCGAGGGTCTGCACGGTGATCGGCACCCCGCTGAATCCGACGGTGATGGCGCCGGGCAGACCCAGCGCCGCGATCAGCGCCGCGAAGACGGCGATCTGCGCCATGTCCCGCGCCGAAACAGCGACCCTCGGCTTCCGAGAGTTCTCGACACCTTCCACGACAACCCTCCGCATAGAACTTGAACGACGTTCAAGGTAGCAGGCCGAATGCGGTACCGCGCGAGACGGCCTGCCCGGTGCACCGGGCGGCAGCCTGCGGCGGTCCCCGGCGACCTAGCGATGGGTCCAATCAGGTTGGGTGAAGTGCGCGACGCGGGCGGCGGAGGGGCTCGTGCCGAGCAGGACGACTTCGCGGAATTGCCACAGCAACGCGCCGGTCGGCGCGTGAATGGTCATCTTCGGGCCGAGCCGCATCTGCAACAGGCCGGCCGCATCGGCCGACGCGGCGTCGTCGCGCAACTCCGCCTGCCGCACCGCGTCCTCAGGCCGGACCCAGCGCGGGGTGTCCTCGGCGGCGAGCCGGGCGAGGTCGACGAAGTGGACGGAATGGACCTCGTCCGGGTTCGGCCGCAGCCGCGTGGCGTCGGTCAGCGCCAGGACCAGCGGCGTGATCGCGAAACCGGACGCGGCCGGGAAGTCGTCGAGCGCGCCGAGCAGATCTTCCGGCCGCGCGTGCAGGCCCAGTTCTTCGTGCAGTTCACGCAACGCGGCTCGCTCGGCGGTCTCGCCTTCGTCCAGGCGGCCGCCGGGCAGTCCCCACTGTCCGGCGTTGCGGCCCCGGTAGGCCCGCTTGATCACGATCACCGACAGCGGTCCATCCGGCTGCTCCACCACGCACAGCACGACCGCGGCGCGGCGCGTACCGGGCGCGCCGGCCACTTCGACGCGCGGGAATCCGGCCAGGCGGGAGTGCGCGAGCACGCGGAACTCATCGATGCTCGTGGGCAGCGGCACGCGCTGGGTCGGCTCCATGGCTTCGATCTTGCCCGACCGTCGCCGCCGACGTGCGCCGAGGGAAGTCGTTGACAGCGACTGTCGTACCTGCCACCGTATCGGGAACCTCGGGGCTCCGACCGTGGCCCCGGCGTTCTCGATCGGAGCGTGCTTGATGGGGTTTCTCGAGCCCGACCTGCCGGTGGTCGACATGGCCGAATGGAGCAAAGGCACACGCGGCGAACGCATCCGGCCCATGGCCCGGCACTGGGCCGAGGTGGGCTTCGGGACGCCCGTGGCGCTGCACCTGTTCTACGTCGGGAAGATCTGCCTCTATGTGCTCGGCGGCTGGCTCGTCGTGCTGACCACCGCGGGCATCGACGGATTCACCGACGTCGGAGCCTGGTGGTCGGAGCCGATCGTCTTCCAGAAGATCGTGCTGTACACGCTGCTGTTCGAAGTGGTGGGCCTGGGCTGCGGATTCGGCCCGCTCAACAATCGGTACTTCCCGCCGTTCGGCTCGATCCTGTATTGGTTGCGCCCCAACACCATTCGGCTACCACCATGGCCCGGACGGGTACCGTTCACCACCGGTGAAAACCGCACGCCGGTGGACGTCGCCCTGTACGCGGCGCTGCTGGCGATGACGATGGTCACCTTGCTGTCCGACGGCACGGGTCCCATCCCCGAACTGGACACCACCGTAGGATTGCTGCCGCACTGGCAGATCGCCACGATCCTCGGCCTGCTGGCGGTACTCGGCCTGCGCGACAAAGTCATCTTCCTTGCCGCCCGGGGCGAGGTCTACGCCACCCTCGCGGTTGCCTTCCTGCTCCCGGGAGCCGACTCGATCGTCGCCGCGAAGGTCGTCTTCGTCGTCATCTGGATGGGCGCGGCCACGTCGAAACTCAACAAGCACTTCCCGTTCGTGGTTTCCACGATGATGTCCAACAGTCCGGTGTTCCGGCCGAAACCACTCAAGCGCGCGTTCTTCGAACACTTTCCCGACGATCTGCGGCCGGGGCGATTGTCCCGCGTCTTCGCCCACGGCGGCACCGCCATCGAGCTGTGCGTTCCGCCGGTGCTGTTCTTCTCCCACGGTGGGTGGCCGACCGCGACCGCGGCACTGGTGATGGTGTGCTTCCATCTCGCGATCCTGACCGCCATACCCATGGGCGTGCCGTTGGAGTGGAACGTCTTCATGATCTTCGGGATCGCCGCGTTGTTCGTCGCTCACGCCGACCTCGGTCTGGGCAGCGTGCGCAACCCGGTGCCGGTGGCGGTGCTGTTCGTCGTGGTGGCGAGCATCGTGATCGCCGGAAACTTGTTCCCGCGCAAGATCTCCTTCCTGCCCGGCATGCGCTACTACGCCGGAAACTGGGACACCACGATGTGGTGCCTCAAACCCTCTGCCGCGGAGAAGATCGGCAAACACATCGTCGCTATCGCGAGCATGCCGCAGGCGCAACTGGAACGGTTCTACGGCAAGGATCGCGCGCAGATCCCCCTGTATCTCGGATACGCCTTCCGGGCCATGAACACCCACGGCCGCGCGCTGTTCACGCTCGTCCACCGCGCCATGCCGCCCGGTCGCGAACACGAGTACACCATCACCGACGGCGAACGCATCTGCAGCACCGCCATCGGCTGGAACTTCGGCGACGGCCATCTGCACAACGAACAACTCATCGCCGCCATGCACCGGCGCTGCCACTTCGAACCCGGTGAGGTACGCGTGGTGCTCCTCGACGCCCAGCCGATCCACCAGCAGACCCAGCAATACCGCCTCGTCGACGCCGCCACCGGCGAGTTCGAACGCGGAGAAGTGCGCGTCGCCGACATGGTGACCCGCCAGCCCTGGGCCGACGACGTCCCGGTGCGGGTGCACTACACAGCAGGCGGATCCTACTGACGGATCATCACCCCGGCGCCGAGGCAACTCACGCGTCGACCCGCGCAACGCCCTCGGCGTTGGACGGTTCGGGTTGTTTCGGCGCGGGCGGCACCCATCCGCGCAGAGGCTGCACCACCGATCCGTAGAAAGCATCGGTCGCCGCGGTCACGCTGGCGATGAAGGTGGCAGCGGTCCCGGAACCGGATCGTCGGTTGCCCATCGGAAAAGTCTTCTCCAGCGAGAACGACACGATCTCACCCGCACGTCCCTGCGTGAGCACCTTCGGATTCCCGCGCACCGTGTCCAGGTGCTCACACGCTTCGTTGCCGCGCACCGAGAAAACGGCCTCGACCTGCACGTCACCAGGAGCGTCCTCGAGTTGTCTGAGCAACCACGACAACCGACGACCCGCACCGCCCTCGCTAGGCGCATCGAGAGTGGTACGGCAGCGAATCCTGTTGGTTCGCACGTCCGCGATCACCATCAGGTCGCCGGCGGTATCAGGAATTTGCAGAACCGCCTCGAAGGTTCCCTCGCCTGCAAGCCTCTCCGCGACAGCGGCAGTGCGTGCGGAGGGATCGGTGCGGTGCCGACGGGGCAGGATGTGCTTGACGGTGACGCCGAGCTCGGCCGTCAGTCGCAGTGCGAGATGACGCGACAGCGACGTCCAGGCATCCGCGACAGTGAGGACCTTCTGGTCGCCGGCCCGAAGGGTACCTGCGACCACCGAGTCACGAACCGCTACCCAGTGACGACCCATGTCGACCAACTCGCTGGCCCCGGAGCGGGGATGGACCAGGTACCGCAGAAACTCACTCGAGATCCAGCTTTGCAGATCGTCGTCTATACCGCCGTGCGACAGAAGCATCCGCGCTTCGTGCATCACCTCGGCCCATGAGAGGTGCCGCAAGGCGACCTTCGCGAGCTTGCGGCGATCCACCTGGACGGGAAGCTCTCCCGGACCCGCAGGCACGTCGTTCGACAGGCTGACCACCGCGTCGTACTTGTTCCTGCGAGCAACTTCGAGGTAGCTCTCGAGCTGATCGCGTTTCAGCTTGGCGTTGCCCGTTTTCACTTCGAGCAAGCCGGTCCATACGCGACCTCCCCGAACAACTTTCAGCACCGCATCCGGAATGACGGTCGACTCCCCCTGGTGGTACTGCACCTCAACGTACCCCTCGAAAGCACCAGCAGGAGCCCCCATCCGGGCGCACAATGCCCGCGCGAACGGGCGCACGGCTTGCATCGTAGCGATCAAAGCCGATGTGGCGCGTCGTTCCTGTTCCTCTCCGGCGCCGACCCCGAACACCGAGAACAACCGTGCCGGCTGCCATGCCTCGTGTTCGGCGAGCTTGAATTCCATCGGTTTCGCTTTTCTCGCTACCCGTTCGCAGTACGCACCCCGCTACTCCGCCTCGTCGGCATATCCGCTCGGGCCGAGGCTTTGCCGTTGGCCTCCGGCACGTTGCTCTCGGCAGGGCTCACGGTTGCCGACACGATGACTTCCGGCTCCAGCATCGGTGCGTCCCGGAGTGGCTGCTCAACCGAATCCTGCTCGGCATCGTCGTCGACATCGACACCGAAATCCGTCGCCAACCCGGCCAGGCCGGATTCCCAGCCCTGACCTACAGCCCTGACCTTCCACTGGCCACCACGGCGGTAGACTTCGCCGAACACAAACGCCGACTCGGTCGTCGCATCCGCGGTGACATACTCCGCGAGCGAATGCCCCGCGCCATCGACGACACGAAACGCGAGTTTGCCGAGTTGCCCGAAAGTCCCGGTGCCGATGCTACCGGCCAGTGCGATCGCGTGAATGGTGTCGGAGACTACCGACAGGTCGATCGCGATTCGGGCTTGTGCCCCCTCCTCCGTCGCACTAGTGCCCAAGAAACGCACCGAGCCATCGGGCGATTCGGGCTGATTGTAGAAGACGAAATCGCCATCGGAGCTGACTTTTCCATCCGCCTTCAGCAATAAGGCAGATGCGTCGACTTCGATCTCCGCCTCCGTCCACCCGAGCACGACGTCGATCCGGACCACATCGTCCGGCAGCGACATGTTCTGCCCCTTGGCGAGAATCGACGACATCCAGGCTCCATCCTTCTCTATTCCGAGACGCGCAGTCACAGGCAAATCCGCGTTCAGCCGGTCGAGACCCGGCCCCCTAGTGCATCGCAGGCAAAGGAGATGCGACTCACTGCTATTCGGGGAGAGCGTTCTCGCTGTTACAGGTCTTGTCGGATGGCAACCGGGGCATCGAGTTAGATGCGCATATCCATATATCACCTTGGATCAGGTATCGTCTTCGAGGCCGCAGTGAGAACCACGCGGTGGGTGTCTACCTGCCTCTCGGGCGGACGCTCAAAACGAAGTGACTATTCGTCGCAACGTCCGAGATCACCGGCCGCTGGGCGGTTCGCCGCTTCGCCGACACGGTCCTCCACCCAGGACAGGAAGGCTCGGACGTCTGTGCTGGGCAGCGGAAGTGCCGCCGAGCGGGGGCGCTGGAAGCTGCGCAGCGCCGTTTCGATGAGGGGGCGGAACTCCGTCTCCTGCGCCGCGATCAGTTGTGCTGCGTGGCGTTTGGCCAGCCAGCGGTTCGTTCGGCTGAACGCTGCCGTCCGGCAGCCGTTGAGTACTCGATTGTCGCCGAGATGACCCTCTCCCCCGGCGTGCTCCCGGATCGATGCCTGCAGCGCGGCGTACAGGTCGCGCTGCGACGGGGCTGCCATGACCTCCCGCACGGGCTTGCCGTGCAGGAGACGGCCGGCCTGGTGAGCGATGGAACGATCGATGACATACCAGAAAGCCGAGGATTCCGACGGATCGAAGCTGACCCGGTTCGGCAACAACGGACCGGTGTTGAGGTCCATGAGGTAACCGGCCGCGCCGGACGGTTCGGCGACGAAATCCGCCCCGTACACCACCAGTTCCAGCCCGGCCGCGGGGCAGGCCAGGCCAGGGTGTGCGAGCGCCTCGGCCAGTTCACGCAGTGCCTGTGCGGGCAGTAGCGGGTCGGCGACCATCGCCACGTCGACGTCGCTGCGCCCGTGCCGGTAGTCCCCGAGCGCGATCGACCCCACGGCGAAGACACTGACCAGATGCGGTCCGCAGACCGCGCGGGCGCGTCGCGCGAGAGCGTCGAGGTACGGACGCAAATCAACCGGAAGGGATCGGGAGTCCACCAGCGCGTGGGTCATACGGGCCAGTATCCGCCCACGGCCGTTCCGACCGGCCGCGCGATTCAGTGCGGCAGGCGCAATCCGTCGGCCAGCACCGGCCACGAATTCTTCAGCGCTTCCTGCCAGTAGCCCCACGAATGGGTGCCGGTGGGCTGGAAGTCATAGGTGGCGGGAATGTCGAGCGCGTTCAAGCGGTCCCGCATGTTGTGGGTGCACCAGTTCACCGCCGCCTCGATGACGCCACCGAGCACCAGCTGGTTGAGGTAGCCGCGCGGCCCCGGCTGGGTGTAATCGCCGTTGTAGACGTCGTACATGCCCGGGACGCCGGTTCCGGTGGAGAGGAACAGGCGGATGCCGCGGAGTTGGTCGGCGTGCAGATAGGGGTCGTTCGCGGCCCACATCGGGTCCTCGGGTGGGCCGTACATGTTGTCGGTGTCGCCGCCGCCCCAGCTCTCGACGGCGAGCTTCACGAACTCCCGGCCGATCGGGTCGCTGACTTGCGCGCAACCGCTGTATGCCGCGACCGCCTGATACAGGCCAGGTTTGGCGATAGGCAGTTGCAAGACCGAGGTGCCCGAGGTCGACAGGCCCGCTATGGCGTTCACTCCAGTGGTGCCGAACTCCGCATCGATCAACGGCGGCAGCTCCTCGGTGAGGAACGTCTTCCACTTGTAGACACCGAGTTTCGGATCAGGTGCGCGCCAGTCGGTGTAATAACTCCAGCGCCCGCCCACCGGCTGCACCACATTCACGTCCTTGCCGGCGAGGAAGCCCAGCACGTCGGTGTTCTTCTGCCAGGTCGCGCTGTCCTGCCCGCCGCCACCACCGTTCAGCAGGTACAGCGTCGGCCGTGGCACCGAACGGTCGGCCGGGCGCAATACCTTCACCATGATGTCCTGGCCCATCGCCGCGGAATGCACCCGTAGCTGCACGGTCCGGTCGCCCTCCGCCCACGACCCGGTGATCGACGCAGCATCTGCCCTCGCGGGCGATGATGCCGTCACCACACCGGTGGTCACGGCGAACACCGCCGCCAGGACGACGAGCGCGCGCCCCATCGAGCGGCATAACAGTCCGGATCCGATGCGTACTCTTGCCGAATCGCCAACAGGCGCAAACGCACGTCCCGGACCGGCGTCGGAACTTCGTTTCATCGCTTGCACTCCTCCAACATCACGTTCGCCTACCCGGCACCGACTCACCTGCTCGACGCAAGTCCGCCAACGCTAAAACAGAAGAAGGCAGCGTACTTTCCCGGTCCGATGGGTCTGGACACCTCACGAATCGGCCCGGATGCCACTGAGGGCGCGACACAAGCAGAGGCAAGCCCACGCATCCGTTCCTGGATGGATCGCCCTACATCGAGGCAACCCAGAGTCCTGCTCGATCCGCGCCCCGCGCCAAGCTACCCGCCGGACCCCGCCGAGCGCATCGGCGTCTCGCGCCAGATCCTGTCCACCCCTTCGGCATGCCTGCGAGGGTGCGGTCCGGCCGTCGCGGTCCCCGGAAGCCCGACGCTCGCGCTACGAGCCGACCGGCGCCCGGGTCGGCTGCACCCGCGTCGGCCTGTGTCGAACCATGCCCACCCAAGCCCGGCGGCCTGGTGAAGTCGGCCGCACGCATTCATCGCCGCACCGGAGGCAGCGCCATCGCGAGTTCACCCCGCCGGGCAGCGCGCCACCACCGCTGCCCGGAGTCGATGCCACGCCGGATCTTGCGGACAGTGGGCGCCTGTGTGAGCAGGTGTAGCTGGTACCGCCACGGCACTTGTGGCCCGTGCCGAGCCGCCATCGCATAGGCGAACTGCACGGCGCTTCGGTCGAGATACCGGTCGGCGTGTTCGAACCAGATCATGCTGGTACGGGCGGCGGCCTGGATCGGGCGCAGCGCGGCCCGCCGCTGCGCATCGTAGTTCTCCAGCGCGTCGGCCACCTCCGCATGCTCGTACAGGTTCTGTGCGAGCACGACGGCGTCGACGATCGCCAACCGGGTGCCCGAACCGATGGTGAAGTGCGTCGTGTGCGCCGCATCGCCGAGCAGTACCACGTTGTCGTGATACCAGGTCTTGTTGGTGACTTCGGGAAAGCGGCTCCACCTCGCGGGCTCGCCTCGTGTCTTGCTGATCAAGGAATGACCGTCGAGAAAGCGCGTGAATATGTTCTCCAGAACACGCAAGTTCTCGAGGCTGTCCATGGAATCGAACCCCAGTCCCTGCCAAGTCCGCGATTGGCACTCAACGATGCAGGTGCTCATTTTCTCGGCAACCGACGGGTAGGCGTGGAACCAGATCCAACCGGCCGAGGTGTGTTCGAAGGCGAAGGTGAATCGGGTGAAGACCTTGTCCGTGCCGAGCCAGATATATCGATTCGCGCCGAGTGTGACGGACGTGCCGAAGCGGTGGTTACCCAGCTGCCGTACCCGGCTGTTCGCGCCGTCGGAGGCGACGATGAGATCGGTGTCGTCGAAGCCGGACAGATCGTGGACCTCTCGCCCGTGCTGGACATCGACGCCCAAGTCGCTCGACCGCCGGGATAGTACGTCGAGCAATGCCGCGCGCCCCATACTGAACCCGTAGCCCCCGAAATACGCGGTTTGGTCGTCGCGCACATGGATTGCCTGTTCACGCCATAGGACCGACCCAGCACGCACCGCCTGGGCGCTGTCGGGGTCATTCCGATACAAAATGTCGAGCAGGTCGTCCCAGTACACGACGCCCCAGCCATAGGTGGACCCGAGGGGATCACGGTCGATCACCGTGATCTCATGGGCCGGGTCGCGCCGCTTCATCGAAATAGCGAAATACAACCCGGCCGGCCCGCCACCGATACATACGATCTTCATCTCGTCACCAGCTCCAGCCCGGTGGGTCGAACCGGGATCGGTACTCGACGCGACCGAGCCCGGCACGCTGTGCGTGTCCGGGCTCGGTCACCAGCGCTAGAAGCTGCCCCAGCCACCCCAGCCGGGTGGGTTCCACCAATTCCACCAGCCGGGGTTCCCTCCCCAGCCGTTACCCCAACCGCCGCCGCGACCCCAGCCGTCGCCGCGACCCCAACCCCAACCGCCCCCACGACCCCAACCATCCCCACGACCCCAGCCGTCGCCGCCCCAACCGGGGTTGTCGACGAGTTGGGTTGCGGACGTGGGCGTCGTTGCGTGCGCACCAGGCGCTTGCGCCGCGGCTGCGACGACCGGAATCGCGGCAACAGCGGCTATACCGGTGGCGGCCGCCAACCGGGCGAACTTCGTGTGTGAATTCTTTCTCTCGAACATGATAGGGCTCCAGATACAGTCCCGACCTGCCCGAATTCTACGCGTTTTCGTCGAACTCCAGAAGTCGCCGCGTCGACTAATTTATCGTGCTTGCCACATTTCCTACCGCCGCCCGCTCCGAGGATGCCCGCGCACTCCGTGGCAGAGGCAGCAGGTGGCGAAGGTAGCCCACGCCGACGGCGGCGGGGTTAATCCTCTAATCCGCAAACTCGGCCCGGACAATCGGTGATACGAAAAACGTCGTCCGGATTTTCGATCGCAGGCCGAGGAATTCATCAGCCGCATTGTGCACCCGGAACGGACAGCCCGCCCGGCGTGGCGCACCGACAGCCACGGGGACTACATCTTCGCCGCAGGACCCCAACACCGGGATCCCCGTACCGGCGCCTCGACAACGAGCGCCGATTCTGTTGCCGCAGTGGCCGACTGGACCCGCTCAGCCCACCCGCGCCGGGGCTGCCGACTACCACCCCGCATACCCCTCCCTCCCGGCAGGACCATCGGACCTTCCGGCCGGGGTCATCGGACCCTAGGCGAGCCGCCGGCACCGGGACGACGCTGGTGTCATGTCCCCTACCTACCAGCGACTTACCCGCAGCGTCCGTGCGCATCGCGCGTTCGTGGCTGACCGCCGCCGCCCGGACCGTCACCGAGCTGCCGACACGCCTGCGCTCGGCGCTGCCCGGCGCCGACCGGATCGCGGACGCGGACGCCATCACCGAAAGACTCGACGACCTGGAACACCGGGTGCTGTTGCTCGGTGACACCATCGCGGTGCTCACCCGCGGGCTCGAACAGTTGCCGAGCAGTGAGATCGATGACCGACGCCGCGCCGATGCGGCCCAGCAGGCGCACCGCATTCTGATCGCCGAACACCTCACGACCGGGTCCGCGCCCCAGTAGCCCTGGCGTCGACGGCTCGCCCGGCGCGTTCGCGGCCACGCACCCAACCGATCGAGCGCGTCGACTTCGCGACAACCACGCCCTGCTTCTCCGGCAGTGGGCGCGAATCCGAATTTCCTTGCCGCCATTGATTGTACCGTCATGTAACGGTACATTGTAGGCGTGACGATTCGGGTAGCCGCGCCGCGGTCGGTTCATCCGGAAACCTCTCCGGCGCGGCGTTATCCGGGAGTCGCGCAGAGCGGCGGGCAGCACGAGGGAACGTTCCCGCGCCGCCGAGATGTTTCGTCCGGAATCTCACGACGCGTGGTCGGCGCGCTCCGCGCGCACGGCCGTTCACCAGGGACTGAGCATGCAGAACCACGAGGCCATCCAGATCAGATATGTCGTCCGACGACTCGTGCAGTGCCATCCGCAGGTTTCCCCCGATGCCGTGGCATTGGTGGTGCGACGAGCCCACGAGCGCTTCGGGCACGCGTCTGTGCGCGAGTTCGTGCCGTTACTCGTGGAACGCCGCGCGGGTAGAGAACTCTCCGAGACCGGGTGGGAGGAACCGGTGGTGCAGAACCACGCGGAGCGGGCTCAGGCGGAGAAGTTCGTCGACCTGCTCATCGCCGAGGCGGACGAACTGGACTCCTTCATCGCGGCCATGACGCGCACCGGGGCGTCGAGCCAGCTGGAACAGGCCACCGAGTTGCGCAGGCTCCGAAACGAACTGAACGAAGTGCTCCGCTGCATCACTCAGCTACGCCGCCGATTTCCCGGAGTCGCCCCCGGCGGCTCGCTGCCGGCAAAGGAAGCCACCGCCCGCGGTGGCAACGATCCGGTGCCCGCACCCGGCTGAAGGCCTATCCCGCCGCCCGGACAGATCCGGGCCCGGCCACCCGCCTCAACCGGAAGCGACCCCGAGGCGGCTGTCGTCCGGACGGACACGAAACATGTTCTCCCACTGCTGGTCCAGCCGCTGTTTGGCTTCGGTCAGCGGCACCGCGCCCAGCGTGCCGTGCTCGTGTTCGATGAGCAGATCGTATGCGCGGAGCCTGCGAAGCCCGTCGCGGATCCGGAAGTCGAAGGTCGTCCCCCACCACCGACTGAACCAGTCCTCGACCCGCTGATCGAGTTCGGCGGCGGTGAGCGGCCGGTCGGCCGTGCGCAGGAAGTGGTAGGCGAGAACGGCTTCCTTCACCTCCGATTCCTCGGCTGCGCCGAGCAGATGGTGGAACACTCCCGCGTCGTTGTCGAGATTGCGGAAGTAGAGATGTTCCGACAGCGTCTTCATCAACTTGATCTTGCGGTTCTTGAACTTGGAGAACTGCCGCACCAGGTAACCGCCGAAGGCCGCCAATCCGGCGCCCAGGGTGATCAGCGTGGCCTGATCCAGCCGTACGGATTCCTCGCGCAGCCCGGCCCAGAACGCCAGCAACAGGACAAGCGGCCCCAGCGAAGCCACCAGCTTGGTGACGACCACGACTATTCCGGAGGCCACTGCCGGCACCCCGATCAGCAGCTTGTCCACCGATCGCATCCGCACCCGAACGCTCGGATACAACATCTCGAGATCGTTGCTCGGAACGTTCCCGAACAGCTTCAGCAGCACACCGCCGTTGGGTCGATCCGCCACCGCATCCGGGCGCTCAGCGAACGCCACGTACACGAGAACCTTGCTATAGCTGGTGAATTCGACGCTGCGGCGTCGCAGACCGAACAGCCATCGGACCTGTTCGGTACGCTGCGCCACTCCGCGCCGGAAGAACATCGCCGTCTCGATGTCGTCCTCGTCGATCTCCAATCGCACCTTCACCAAGGAGTGCTCGGCGAACGCCCGCTCGATCTCGGTGGCATCGATGCGCGTGAAATCCGCCGCCTCGGCAAGCGCGACCAGTTCCCGCTCCACCCGCGCCCGCGCCGCGGCCCGGTCCTCGGGCGTAGCGGCACGGATCACCCGCTCATCCTCCGCGGGATCGACCACGTGATAGGCGTCGAGCACCGCCTCACCCCGCATATGGAACTCATGGTGCACCATGGCCGCCAGCAGACGCGCGAACTCGGCGAACGACGCGCGTTCCGCATCGGGAAGCTCGTCGGCACATAGCGAGATCACCGCGCTCTTGCGGAACGGCAGGAAGTGTTCGGCATCCATCGGCAACTCCTCTCGACGGACCGGCCCGTCGGCCCCAACCCTATGGGGCGGATGGGCACGCTCGACGCACCCGCATGCCGCTGCGCGAAGACCCCGGGCTGGGCAGAGGCTACCGCCCGCCGGCGAACGATTGCGTCGGAGTGATGGTTCGGATGCGCAGAACGATGTCGAACCAGTCACCCAGGCCGGCACCGGTGATGTGGTGATCGGTGTCGTGGGTCGGGTCGTAGGTTCCGATGACGAGGCGGAGTTTCCCGGGTCGACGCAGCCACCGCTGAACCGCGCCCGCGGGAGCGGTCCGTAGATCGAGCAGGTAGTTCCCGAGGCCGGGTTGGTCGAGCACGCTGTCGACGAAGTCCGCCGACGGCGCGGGCACGGCGAGCCCGGCACGGACGCTGCCGTGATGGAAGGTGATCGCGACGGACAGGTAGCCGGATCCGAAGTGTTGTCGCAGCAGGAATCCCGTGCTCGGAAAGCTCTGTGCCATGGCGGCCACGGTGAGCTGCCGCGCGACGGCGGTGTTGGACACCCCTTCCCAGAACACGACCCGCTGTCCGGTGCGGTCGTGCCAGTCCGCGATGCGGCGAGCGGCATCGGCGGACTCGGCGGCGAAGTCACGGCGGCCCGAGGCGGTGCTGTTCGCGTGGTATCGCACGATCAGGCGGGCCGCGTCCAGGACCCCGGGTGCGTCGGCGGCGCCAGGCAACGACTCGACCAGGGTCAGTGCTTCTGCGGCATGGTCGGAGAACGGGCGCCCGGGGTGGGTGCCGTTCGCGCGCTGGATGTGCTCACCCACCTGATGGGCCGTGACGATCGGATCGTAAGCGGAGCGCAGATCTTCGATCCGATGCGGTGCGACCGTTCCGACGAACCGTGCCACGTGCTCGTAGTGCGATGGCTTGGCGGCCTCGGGAACCAAGCCGAACAGGCGCAGCGGATCGTGCGGATGCGCGACGTTGAACCGACGCGCCCACTCCAGGACAGCGAGCGTCTCGGCGGTCCGCCACGGCACCCACGCCTCGCCCAGGATCGCCCGTGGGTCACCGGCACCCGTCCGCGCGTAGTCGTCCATGGCCGCGACGACGGATTCGTCATCCAGCAGGGCGAGCGCCCGGAATCCCAGTGTCTCTACCGACAATCGCAGTAGGCGATGCGCAGTCGCGGACAGTTCGTGCCCGGCGCGGGTGGTTGTTCCGATTCCGACGACGACAGCGTCACCGGCCCGGTCCGCCAACGCCGCCAGATCCGCGAGCGGCCCGTCGGCACCGACCGGCGCGAGCGGGTGCGCGAAGTCACGGATCCAGCGCGCCGCGTCCGCGGCGTCGTGCGACTCGTGCGACATGATTGCCCTTCGGTGAGCGACCGCCACTCGCCGAACCGGCGTGGGCGTCGGAGACGGTAAACTACCTTTGTAAACAAAGATAGTTTGCTTTGATCGCAAAAGTAATTGAGGGAGCGGCGCGTGTCAACCACAGCCGGACAGGGGAACCGGCTGCGCTCGGACCATGCAGGTTCCTGCAGCGCGGTGTGCAACCTCTGCTCTTCCTCGAACAGTGCGGCGACGGCCATTCTGTGCCGTATGGATCGCCTGGATGTCATCGAAACGTGCACGCGGATGGCGTGGTACGCCGATCTCCGCGAGTGGGACAAGCTCGCGGAGGTGTTCGCCGAGACGGTGACGCTGGACTACACCAGCCTCAACGGAGGCGAGCCGGTCGTACTCACTCCCGCGCGGATCGCGACCGCGTGGCAGCAAGCGCTCGGTGGTTTCGCGGCGACCCAGCACCTGCTCGGCAACCACCTGGTGAGCATCGAGGGCGACAGCGCGGTCTGCACCGCCTCCTTCCAAGCGACCCATCGCAAGTCGGCCCCCTATGGCGCGTCCCTGTGGACGCTGGGCGGTTCCTACCGTTTCGACCTCGTGCGATCCACCGATGGCTGGCGGATCACCGCGGTGGTGATGACGGCGCTATGGGGCGACGGCAACCGAGCGCTGCCGTGAGGGTTCGCGCAGCGGCCGGTGTGCCGGTGGGAGCCGATTCGAAACGCTACGAGGAGAGATCGAGGTTATGAAGGTCGAATTCGACAGTGCCGGAGTGCGACTCGTCGGCAACCTGTACTTGCCACCGGGCCAGGACCCGGCGCCGGGCGTCGCGGTGGCCGGGACCTGGACCAGCGTCAAGGAGTTGATGGCCGACCGGTACGCCGAGCGGTTGGCGGCACACGGTTACGCGGCGCTGTCGTTCGATTTCACCGGCTTCGGCGAATCGGCGGGCGAACCGCGGGACGTCGAATCGCCGGAGCGGAAGATCCGGGACATCCACAACGCGATGACCTTCCTGGCCGCACACCCGGCCGTCGACGCCACGCGGCTGGGCGCGCTGGGCATCTGCGCGGCGGCGATGTACATGTCCGCTGACGCGGCGGAAGACGCGCGGGTGAAGTCGCTCGCACTGGTGGCGCCTTGGCTGCACGACGCGGCCATCTGCGCACAGGTCTACGGCGGAGCCGAGGCGGTGGCGGCCAGAATCGCGCTCGGCGAGCTGGCGCGGTCACGATTCGAGGAGACGGGTGTGGTCGACTACGTGCCGGTGGTCAGCGCCACCGACGAGCGCGCGGCCATGCCCTACGACATCGACTTCTACCTCAACCCCGCCCGTGGCGGAATACCCGTCTGGCCCAACCGGTTCGCCGTCATGTCCTGGGTCGACTGGCTCACCTACGACGCCATCGCACTGGCGCCGAAGATCTCCCAGCCCACGGTGCTCGTGCACAGCGAGCAGGCCGCGATCCCCGACGGTGCGCGCCGCTTCCACGCCGGGCTGGCCGGACCCAAGGACATCGTCTGGACTCCGGGCACCCAATTCGACTTCTACGACCAGGAACCACAGGTCACCATCGCGGTCGAAGCCGTCGCCGCCCACTTCGCCCGGACGCTGTGATCCAGCGGGACACTCGCTTGGGCGCGGCAAGATGATGGACATTCGCCGATTCGAGTCGGTGTTCGTGGCGGTCGCGGAAGGCAAGCTGGTCGGATATCCGACAGGCTGAGGTCAGAGCCAGTTGCGTTCCTTGGCCAGCAGGGCGGCCTGGAATCGGGTTCGTGCGCCGAGCCGGTCCATCAGGTCGGCGACATGGGCGCGGAACTTGCGCACCGAGACATTGAGCGCACGCGCCGCCGATTCGTCGGTGTCGTAGCGGGTCAGCGCCCGCAGGACCCGCCGCTCGTCGGGTGAGACCGGGAGTTGGTCCAGGTCGCGGGCGCGGTCCCAGATGCCGTCGAAGACCTCCGCGAGTATCCGGACCACACCGGTACGCCGGATCTGGAGCACACCCGTCTCCGGTGCGGAGAGATCGGCCGGCACGAAGGCGACCGACCGGTTGACCAGGGTCAGCGGCCAGACCGGTTCCGCCGTCACCCGGTGCAGCTCGCCGAGCGCATGCTGTCGGCTCGCGTGGGCCGCCTGCCGGGGATCGTCCAACGCGTGCGCGGGAAATACGGTGCGACTGCGCAGCCCGGCGATCAGTAGGCGGCCGTGCCGGACGGAGGCGAGCCGCGATTCGTCGTGCAGCACGTCGGTCCGCAGCGCCGAGAATTCGCCGGGACGATCCGTCAGCAGTGCGTTGATGCGCCGCGCGGTCTCCGGCCCGTTCGACAGCAGCTCGATCAAGCCCGCGGGCCGGCCGGTGCGCTGTTCCTCGCTCAGTTCACGCACCGCGTCCCAGGCGGCGGCGATGCCCTCGAACTGTTTCTGCGCCTGTGTGATCCGCCGCCGCACCAGAAGATCCACCGCGGCCGCCGGTGGCACCGCGGACAGGTTCTCGTCCACCAGGCCCAGCAGACGCAGTTCGGTGAGCACGGGCCCGACTGCGCCCGCCCCGCCCGCGCGCGAGGAGACGCTGGGCCGGGTGCGCAGCAGCTCCCGGTAGACGCGCTCCTGTTCGGCGGTCAGCCCTAGTCCGGTCAGGCTCATGCTCGGCGCGCGCCGGTGGAGACGAGTTCCGCGCGCCGGGGCGAACGTCCGCGTTCGAGCCACGCTTCGGCGATCAGCAGCGAGAGGGTCCATCCCAGCCAGGTGCCGATGCCGGCGATGGTCTGCGTCAGCAGTGTCTCGTCGCCGTGGAAGGACGTCTCCAGTCGCGGGCTCAGCACAAGCAGCAGGACTCCACCGAGCAGCCGGTTGAGCACGATCGACAAGGTCAGCGCGAAACTGCGGATCATCCAGCGGCGATGCTCGGCGAAGCGGCGCCGTCGCGCCATGCGCCAGCCGATGAGCGTGGTGATCAGCCACAAGGCCGCCAGCATGACGTTGCTGACGCGCGCGACGGGACCGAACGGACTGGTCGCCCCGACCACCAATCCGGCGAGCCCGGCGGGCAGCACGCCGGCGAAGACATACCAGCGGCCCAGCCGCCGATGGGCCGCCGGATGCCTGCGGCGGAACCACGGCCACACTTGGAAACCGCAGACCAGGATGGCGACCGAGCCGCAGATCACGTGCACGACCAGCATCGGATAATGCGGGGCGAACCCCGGGTCCGGTACCCGCGACCGGCCCGGATCCAACGTGAGATACGGCGGCAGAGAGAAGGCGACGAACGCGAACGTGAGCACCAGCAGTGGCCCCACCCAGGGGCGCTGCCACCACCGTGGTCGATTCGGCTCGGACACGACGGAATTCGAAGGTCTGGCAGGAACTGCCATGGTGAACCACCCCGGACATCGGAGACGACGTAGTACTGCGTATCATATACGCATTGCGTAGGCGATACGCAATTAGATCGCTAGGAGCGAACATGGCTGACGAACTGCCGCCGGTGGCGCAGCTGCTGTGGGCCGGCGGCCGGCGGTCCGGCCGCGGCCCCCGGCCGGCACTGAGCCTGGACCGGATCGTCGGCGCCGCCATGGCCGTCGCGGACGCGGACGGCATCGGCGCGCTGTCGATGCAGCGGGTGGCCAAGGAGCTGGGCGCGGCCACCATGTCGCTGTACAGACACGTGCCGGGCAAGGACGAACTCGTCGCCCTGATGCTCGACGCGACCATGTCCGAACCGCCCGACCTGCCGCGCGGCGACTGGCGCGCGGCGCTGGAACTCTGGGCGCGCCGTACCCGTGAGCTGTACCTCCGTCACCCGTGGGTGCTGGCGGTCGGCACGAGCAATCGCTGCATGGGCCCGAACGAGGCCGCGTGGGGCGAGGCCGCGATGGCGGCGCTCATCGAGGCCGGGCTTCCCCCGCACGACATCTTCGAGATCACCCTGTCCATCAACGCTTTCGTCGGCGGCGCCGCCCGTCTGGCGATCGATCCGACCCGAGGACGCGACGCGGCCGGGCACATCGGCCCGATCCTCGACCCGGCGATGATCCACCGGTACGGGCAGCCCGAGCGCTACCCGGCCATGCTGGCCATGCTCGCCGCAGGTCCCCCCGACCACCGGGACACCGGCGATGTCGCGGAAGGCGTCTTCGAGTTCGGGCTGAGCAAACTACTCGACGGCATCGCCGCACATCTCACGGGGTGATTTCCCGCCGGCCGAAGGGCAGCGGCTGCACAGTGTGCTGCAGGAAGCTGCAATGGCCGGGCCAAACCGGCCGAGTACTGCAAAGATCGGCGAAATGATCCTCGTGACAGGAGCGACCGGCAATGTCGGCGCGGAAGTTGTGCAGGCCCTGGCCACAACGGGAGAACCGGTGCGCGCGCTGGTGCGCGATCCCGCGCACGCCGTCGTGCCACGAGGCGTGACAGCCGTGCCGGGCGATCTCACCTCACCCGATAGCCTGAGTTTCGACGGGGTGCGCGCGGTGTTCCTGCTGCCGGGTTATCCGGGGGTCGCCCAGGCGGCCGCGAAGGCGGGCGTCGAGCACATCGTGCAGCTCTCCGGCGTTTCCGCGGGTACCGGGGACACCTCCAACGCCATCACCCGCTACATGATGGCCTCCGAGCAGGAGACCACCGAATCCGGTGTGGCCTGGACGATTCTGCGCCCGTGCGCCTTCGCCTCCAACGCTCTGCGCTGGCTTCCCCAGCTTCGCGACGGAGACGTGATTCGCGCACCGTTCCCCGAGGTGCGCACGGCCGCTCTCGATCCGCAGGACCTCGGCGCGGTGGCCGCCGCCGTCCTGCGTGACAACGGCCGGCACGGCGAAATCCTCTGGCCTACCGGGCCGGAGCCGCTCACGCCCGCCGAGCAGGTGGCGATCCTGGCCGAGGCCACCGGCCGCGACCTGACCTGCCAGGGCCTCACCGACGAGGAGGCCCGCGCCGACATGCTCCGGACCACTCCCGTCGAGTACGTGGACGCCTTCTTCGACTTCTACGTGCACGGGGCGATCGACGAATCCATCGTCCGCCCGACGGTGGAAGAGATCATCGGCCGCGCGCCGCGCACCTTCGGGCAGTGGGCCACCGCGCACGCGGACGCCTTCCGCTGACGCCCAGCGCCGCGGACAGCCGGTGACGACGTCGCCACCGCTGTCCGCGCCGGTCGGCGTAACTATCTGGAAACCCGGCATTTCGCTGCCCGCAACCCCGCATTACGATGCTCGTCCACCCTGTTGACGATTCTTACCGGCAGCGTCGCCTACCAGAAAGAACGTGCGCAATGCGCAGTATGCAGGACCGTCTGGACGAGGTTCTCGAAGAATTGCAGCAGCTCGATCGCGCCGCCGACCTCGTCGTGATCGACCGGATCCGATGGCGGGTGGAACGACTCGAGGACGAGTTGCAGATCCAGGTCGCCGATCACACCCGCCGCTTCGAGTTGTTCGCGGTCATCCGGCAGGCGCGAGCGCTGATCGATGACGCGCAATTGCGCGCCGAACGCAGCCGGTGAGCAGCCGCGATCGGCGCGGGAGTCCCGCGATCAGTCGACCGGCAAGAGCAATCCGGTCTCCGGGTCGTACCAGCGGCATGCCGCGGGCGGCAGGTACAGACTCGCGGCCTCGCCCTCGGCGGCGCGGAATCCGGGTGGCGCTTGCACTTTCACCGTCTGCCCGCTGACGCGGGTGGTGAGCAGGGTGGACGAGCCGAGCGGCTCGAGCACTTCGAGTTCGCACCGCACGGTCGCGTCCGCGGGTCCCCGCTCCACCACGATGGCCTCGGGGCGGATGCCGAGCCGGATCGTGCGGCCCGCGAAGGATGACAGTGCCTCCGGCACGGCGAGCGATTGCCCGCCCAGGTCGATGCGCGGCCCGCTCGCTCCAGCGGAAACCGGGCCGGTGAGGAAGTTCATCGGTGGACTGCCGAGGAACCCGCCGACGAATTCCGTCGCCGGGTCGTCGTAGACCTCGGTGGGCGGGCCGCACTGGACGATCGCCCCGTCACGCAGCACGGCTACCCGGTCGCCCAGCGACAGCGCCTCGACCTGGTCGTGGGTGACGTAGATGGTCGTGGTGCCGAGTTCCGCGACGAGTTTTTTCAGCTCGGCCCGGAACGACAGCCGCAGCAGCGCGTCCAGGTTGGACAGCGGCTCGTCCATGAGCAGCACGTCGGCGTCCATCACGATCGCCCGCGCCACCGCCACCCGCTGACGCTGCCCGCCCGACAACCGCGCCGGATAGCGGTCCAGGTACGGCGTCAGCTGCAACAACTCCGCCGCCCAGGCGACTTTGCGACGGATCTCGTCGGACGGCACGCCGTGCACGCGCAGGCCGAAGCCGATGTTGTCGGCGACCTTCTTGTTGGGGAACACCGCGTAGGACTGGAACACCATCGACAGGTTGCGCCGTCGCGGCTCCAGATAGGTGACGTCCTTGCCGCCGATCACGATCTGTCCCGAGTCGGGTAGTTCCAATCCGGCGATCATGCGCAGCAGGGTCGTCTTGCCGCAGCCCGACGGCCCGAGCAGCACCATGAACTCGCCGTCGGCGATCTCCAGCGACACCTCGTCGGTGGCACGCGCCGTGCCGCCGGGATAGGTCTTCACCAGATCCCGGACCACCACCTCAGCCATCAGCCAACCCCTGTCATCGCAGCGTCGTCCCCCACATGTTCACCAGGTAGCGCCGCATCACGAAGATGAACGCCAGCGCCGGGATGATCAACGCGAAACCGCCGGCGAAGCGGTAGGCGGTCGACGCCTCGTCCAGCGCCGTCAGCACCTGCGCGGGCAGAGTGCGGTGCCCGAGGGTCACGATCGTCGCGCCGAGGATCTCGTTCCAGGACAGGACGAAGGTGAAGATCGACGACGCGGCCAGCCCCGGCAGCGCGAGCGGCACCACGACCCGGCGCGCGGCCTGCCATCGACCGCACCCGAAGACCCGCGCCGCCTCCTCCAGATCGGGCGGCACCGCGACGAAGATGCTCGCGGTGATGAGCACGGTGGTCGGCAACGCGAGTGTGGTGTGCACCAGCGTCACGGCGAAAACCGTGTCGTACACGTCGATGCGCAGGAACATCGTGGCCAGCGGCACCGAGAGCACCACGATCGGCAAGGCCCGGACGAACAGGATGAAGACCTGATAGGTGTCCTTGCCGCGAAAAGCGTGCCGGGCCAGCGCATATCCCGCGGGCGCGCCGATCACCAGGGACCAGAACACCGTGTAGAGGCCGACCAGCACCGAGTTGCCCAGTGCCGCGACGGTCCCCGTGGCGCGGAAGAAAGCGACCAAGGTCTCGGTGGAGAACTCCTTCGGCACGAGCGGCTTCGGGAACTCGTTGAGCGCTTCCCTCGAGGACACCGCGGCGAGTCCGATGAGAACGATCGGCAGCGCCATGAACAGGCTCACGGCAATGCAGGCGAGCTGCACCCACACGGCGCGCCTGCGGCGCCGGCGCAGTGGTGCGCGATCGATCGGCGGCAGCACGCGCTGCGCGGGCGCGTCGGTTCGGTTCATCGCGCTCCTCGCCTCCTGCGATGGCTCATCGGGCCTGCTCCGGCTGCCGGACCGCCCGCAGGTAGAACACGGCGGTGGCGAGCGAGATCGCCAGCACGATCAGCGAGACGGCGCTGGCGACCGCCGGGTTCTGCAGATTCGCGTACCACTCGTAGGTCTCGCCGACCAGCAGCGGGAAGTCCCGTCCGGTCAATGCCTGCGCTACGGCGAAAGCCTGCAACGCGAGGATCGTCCGCAGGATCAGCGCCACCTGCAGGCTGGGCCCCAGCAGCGGCAGCGTCACGTGCCGCAGCCGCTGCCAGAGATTCGCGCCGAACACCTGCGCGGCCTCGTCGTAGTCGCGCGGGATCATCTGCACGCCCGCCACCACGATCACGAACACCAGCGAGGTCGCGCGCCAGATCTCGGCGACCACCACGGCGAGCAGCATCGTGCCCGGGTTTTGATAGCCGAGCCACTGCACGCCGTCGTCGGAGAGCCCGAGGCCGACCAGCAGGGAGTTCAGATAGCCGCGGTTGTCGAAGATGGCCAGCCAGACCAGCCCCGCGGCCAGTTCGGAGATCGCCAGCGGCAGGCACCACAGGTAGAAGTGGCCGCCGGCGAACCGCGGCCGGGCCTGCATGAGCAGCGCCATGCCGACGGCGAGGACGAGCTGGACCGGTACGACGATCACGATCAGCAGCAGCGTGTTGCGCAGGGCGGTGAAGAGGTACGGATCGTCGAACAGCCGGTCCCAGTGGGCGAGGGTGAATCCGTCGTCGCCGCGGAACGCCGCGAGCACGCCCTGTACGAGCGGCCAGCCGAACAGCGCCGTCAGCAGGACGATCGAAGGCAGCAGCAGGATCCACGGGGAGCGCGGTCTCGACCTCACGGCTATCCCACCCGGCAGAGGTCGGCGGCCGGGTCGGGAGCCCAGCACGGCACTTTCAGGTCGTCGAGGATGCCTTGCAGCACCCGCGCCTGCTGGTCCAGCGTGGCGCGAATATCGGCCCGGTCGAGCACGATCGAGCGGAAGCTGTCTTTGAAGACCTTGCTCACCTCCCCTTCTCGCTGGCCGAGCCCCACCGGCGGCAGAGAGAGGATGGCGCCGGGCGCCTCCTGCTGCCTGCGCACCGCGTCGGCCTCGAGCCGGATGGCCGGCGGCAGGTCGTCCGGGATCGCCGTGTCGATCGCGGGGAAGAACCCGTTGGAACGCAGCAGCCGCAGCTGGGTTTCCGGGCGGGTGAGCGTGCTGATCGTGCGCTGCGCCAGTTCGGGATCCGGACCGCCCTTCGGAAGCGCGAGCCCGGCGAGCACAGCCATGTAGCCGAGGCCGTGCGAGCCGCGCGGCGCCGGAAGCATCCGCCAGTTCCGCGGGTCGCGCTCGGGCGCGTGGACCAGGCGCACGACGTGGTCCCACGCCAGACGCACTTCGCCGCTGTCGAGCGGCTCCTGCATGAAGTCGAAGTTCGTGCTCGACGGCACGCAGTTCGCCCACAGCTCACGCAGATACTGCCACGCCGTCACGGCCTCGTTCGAGCGG
Organism: Nocardia sputorum; assembly: GCF_027924405.1. Lineage (NCBI taxonomy): Bacteria > Bacillati > Actinomycetota > Actinomycetes > Mycobacteriales > Nocardiaceae > Nocardia > Nocardia sputorum. Next base: position 3,925,858 of record NZ_AP026978.1, read on the forward strand.
AAGGTGGTGATCTGGCCGCCGGTGAACGAGGGCAGCAGGAAGCCCTGCACGAACCGGTGCAGCAGACCCTTGGGACCAGCGGGCAGGCCCAGCACGGGGCGATTGCCATTGGCGCGGCGCGCGGCGATCGCCCAGTCGAGGAGCTGGTCATAGGACAGCGACGCGGCGTCGACGCCGGGCGGCAGATGCTCGAGCGCCTCCGCGTGTGCCGCGAGGACGTAACTCGCGGTGGCCCACGGGATATACCACGTGCGGTCGGTGCCCACCCTGGCCAGGTCCAGATAGGCGGCGGGCCAGCCACGGGAACCGAGGTCGGCGAGCAGGCCGGTGAGGTCCTGCAAGTAGCCGTCGGCGAGCGGCGCGAGGTCGCCGTGCAGGCCGCCGAGCAGGCCGATCCGGGTCGCGCCCGCGTCGACCTGGCTGCGCACCTGGCTCGCGAACGGGCTCTCCTCGATGGTCACGTAGCCGACGCCGGGTGCGGCGGCGGCGAGCAGGCCACGGAACCGCTCGGCCTCGTCGGCGGGACGGAACTGCGTGGACAGGAAGACCATGCCGCCGTTGCCGCTGGTGGCGAATCCGGTGCAGGCCGCGGCGGAAAGGGCCGCCGCGCCGGAGCCCACCGCACGCAAGAAGGACCTGCGCGTCGAACCGGATACCAGCATGCATGGCTCCTGTTCGCGCACAATGTGTTTCACATTCTGGTAAGGCTGGTCAACCTAGGTGCGCCGAGGAAGATTGTCAATACTCGTCATCCCGGTGCTGGGAACGACGCGGCCCGATCGCCGGAGCGGGGGCTGTTCGCGAAACCGGCGGCGAGGCCGGTCCCGGGAGGTGCGAGTTGCCGGCTTGTCGCCCCTGGCCCGGAGCGCTGCCGGCGTCAGCCGTGCACCGCTGATGGCATGGGCCGCCAGCGATTGCGGAGGCGGGTAGCTGCCGTTAGGTTCATCCCATGAGTTCCGCCTTTCCTCATTTGCTGTCGCCGATCGAACTGGGGAGGGTGCGACTGCGCAACCGAGTCGTGATGGGCTCCATGCACACCGGCCTCGAAGACCGGGCCTGGCACATCGACCGGCTGGCCGCGTTCTTCGCCGAACGCGCACGCGGCGGGGTGGGGCTGATCGTCACCGGCGGATACTCCCCCAGCCGCGACGGATGGCTGTGGCCGTTCGCGTGCGCCATGCTGGACGAGACCGACGCGGAGCGGCATCGCGTGATCACCCAGGCCGTCCACGAGGCGGGCGGCAAGATCGCCCTGCAGATCCTGCACGGGGGACGCGATTCGAACATCCCCACCAATCTGGCTCCCTCGGCGGTGGCGTCGCCGCTCACCGCGTTCGAGCCGCGTGCGTTCACCGAGCAGGAGATCGAGACCACGATCGCCGATCACGTGCGCTGCGCGCGGCTGGCGCGGCTGGCCGGTTACGACGGTGTCGAGATCATGGGCGGCGAAGGGTTCCTGATCAACCAGTTCCTCGCGCCGCGCACCAACACCCGCACCGATCGCTGGGGCGGATCGGCGGCGAACCGGCGGCGGTTCCCGGTCGAGGTCGCCGCCCGCACCAGGGCCGCCGTCGGGGACGACCTGCTCATCATGTTCCGGATGTCGCTGGCCGAATTCGTCGAGGACGGGCAGACCTACGCGGAGATCATCGATCTGGCCAAGGAATTGGAAGGCGCCGGGGTGGACGTCATCAACACCGATATCGGCTGGCACGAGTCGCGGGTGCCGACGATCGTCACCTCGGTGCCGCGGGCCGCGTTCGTCGGATACACCGCGGCGCTCAAAGAGCACATCTCGATTCCGGTGTGCGCGTCGAACCGGATCAACATGCCCGAGGTCGCCGAACAGATCCTGGAGCGCGGTGAAGCCGACCTCATCTCGCTGGCGCGGCCCTTGCTGGCCGATCCGGAGTGGGTGAACAAGGCCGCCGGATCCCGCGTGGACGAGATCAACACCTGCATCGCCTGCAACCAAGCCTGCCTGGACCACACCTTCACCCGGCAGACGGTGTCCTGCCTGGTGAACCCCCGCGCGTGCCACGAGACGCTGCTGCGACTGCTGCCCACCAGACGGGCCAAGCGGGTGGCGGTCGTCGGCGCCGGTCCGGCCGGGCTGTCGGCCGCGATCGGGCTGGCCGAGCGCGGGCACCGGGTGGAGCTCTTCGAAGCCGAGGATCGGATCGGCGGTCAGTTCGACCTCGCCCGCCGCATTCCCGGCAAGGAGGAGTTCGACGAGACGATCCGGTACTACCGGCGCAAGCTGGAACTCACCGGCGTCACCGTCCATTTGAACGCCCGCGTCACCGCCGCACAGCTCGCGGCGGGCGACTGGGACGACGTGGTGCTGGCCACCGGCGTGCGGCCCCGCGTGCCCGACATCCCGGGAATCGATCACCCGATGGTGCTGTCGTATCCGGAGCTGATCCGGCGGGAGAAGCCCGTCGGGGACCGGGTGGCCGTCATCGGCGCGGGCGGAATCGGATTCGACGTCGGCGAATTCCTCACCGCGGGTCATCAGGGGACGCTGCCGCTCGATCAATGGCGCGACGAGTGGGGTGTCACCGACGACATCCACGCTCCCGGCCAGTTGCGGACCCGCAGGCCCGCCCCCGGAATCCGGGAAGTCACCCTGTTGCAACGCAAGTCGGGGCCCTTCGGACTGACTCTGGGGAAGACGACCGGCTGGATCCATCGCGCCGCCCTGGAGGCACGCGGTGTCGAGCAGATCGGCGGAGTCAACTATGAGCGGATCGACGATCGCGGCCTGCACATCAGCTTCGGCCCGCAACGGCAGGGCCGCCGGGTGATCGAAGTCGACAACGTCGTGGTGTGCGCGGGCCAGGAATCGGTTCGCGACCTAGGCGACCAGCTCGAATCCCTGGGCGTGCGCGTGCATGTCATCGGCGGAGCGGACGAGGCGAAGGAACTCGACGCCAAACGCGCCATCCAGCAGGGCACCCAGCTGGCCGCGGAACTCTGATCCCGGACAACGGTGGGCCCGGGGACTCGATCCCCGGGCCCATCGGCAGTCACCCGTTCCCGCCGCCCATTCGCACGAAGGTCGCGGTGGCGGTCGCGTAGACCTTGCCGTGGGCATCGACGAGGCGGCTCTCGGCGGTGGCCGTGGTCCGGCCGACGTGCACCGCCTCCGCTACCGCCTGCAACGCACCCTGGTTGTGCGACACTCCGCGCACCAGATTGGAGGTCATGCTCACGGTCGTGAGCATGGACTTGTCGTCCACCGACAGCTGCACCGCGCCCCACATCGCGACGTCGAGCACCGTGCCGACAACACCGCCGCCGACCACGCCGAGGAAGTTCACATGCCGCTCGTCGGGGGTGAGGCTCAGCGTCATCCGCCCCGGCTCGGCGTCGACCACCTCGATATTGAGCAGTTTGGCCAGCGGCGGCAGCGGCAGGGCGCCGGTGCGGATGCGCTCGACGAGTTCGTCACGCGAGAGCTGGATCATGCCGAGCACGGCGATGCCGGGATCTTCCCACTCCAGGTGCAGCGAGCGCACGCCATCGGTCATCGCGATCGCCGACACGTCGTTGTGTGTCATGAGCTTTCCTCTACTTTCCGGAGATCTGCTGGTCGATGAGAGCGAACAGTTCGTCCGCGGTGGCGGCCGCCTCGACGGCGTCCCGGCCCTGCGCGGCGGCGGGTTCGGGCTCGGGTTCCTCCACGGCCTCGGTGAGCGCCGCGCGGATCCGTTCGGCCAGCCGGGCCTTGTCCTCCGCGGACGGCAGAGTCGCGAACAACGCGGTGAGCGCGTCGATCTGGTCGTCGATCGCCGAGGTGGTCGCGGTCGCCTCCCAGTGCGACCGCAGCAATTTCGCCACCGCGCTCACCGTCGGGTAGTTGAAGACCAGCGTCGAGGGCAGACGCGTACCCGTGCCCTCCGACAGCCGGTTCCGCAACTCGACGCCGCTCAATGAATCGAAACCCATTTCGTTGAACGGTGTTTCGGGATCGATGGCGGCCGCGGACCGGTATCCCAATACGGCCGCGGCGTGCTCGCGGACGAACCCGAGCACCAGCGCGTCGCGTTCGTCCTCCGGCGCCGCGGCGAGCCGGTCGGCCAGCAGACCGCCGGACGCGCGCGTGGCCGCGACTCGCCGCGCACGGCTGGGTACCAAGCCGCTCAGCACCTCGGGCAGCAGTCCGGCACGTGCCTGCGCGGCCAGAGCGGGCTGGTCGAATGCGACGCAGGCGACCACCGCCGCGTCCGTGGCGAGCGCCGCGTCGAACAGCGCCGTCCCGTCCGCGTCACCGAGGATCCGCAGACCCATGCGCTGCAGCCGCGCCAGCGTGGCGCGGTCCATCTCGGCGGTCATGCCCGTGCCCTGGTTCCACAGCCCCCAGGCGACCGACAAGGCGGGCAGCCCTTGTGCGCGGCGGGCATGCGCGAGCCCGTCGAGGAACGCGTTCGCGGCCGCGTAGTTGCCCTGCCCGGGCGATCCGAGAATCGCCGCCGCGGAGGAGAACACGACGAACGCGGCCAGCTCCTGGTCCCGGGTGAGCTCGTGCAGGTGCAGTGCGCCGTCGACCTTGGGCGCGAGCACACGATCGAGCTGTCGTTCGGTCAGCGTCTCGATGGTGGCGTCATCGATCAGGCCCGCGGAATGGATCACCGCCGTCAGCGGGTGCTCGTCCCCGATCGACTCCAGCACGGCGGCCAGACCGGCGCGATCGGCCACGTCACACGCGGCGACCCGGGTGCGCGCGCCCAGCCCGTCCAGCTCGGCGACCAGCTCCGCGACCCCGTCGGCGGTCGCGCCGCGGCGCGACACCAGCAACAGATGCCGGACGCCGTGCGCGGTGACCAGGTGCCGGGCGAGCACCGCGCCCAATCCGCTGGTACCGCCGGTGACGAGCACCGTTCCGTCACCGAAAAGCCCTGTGCTGAGGGTTGTTTCGGGCATATCGGTAGGGGCCAGGCGCGGCAGGTGGAGTTCTCCCCCGCGGACCGCCACTTGGGCGTGCCCGGATTCGATCACGCCGAGCACCGTCGTCGCGTCCAGGTCCCCGTCGTGGTCCAGGAGCACGACGCGGCCCGGTTGTTCCGACTGCGCGCTGCGGACCAGGCCGGTCACCGCCGCGGCGGCCAGATCGATCGGCTCCCCGGGCAGGCCCGCCGCCCGGCGGGTCGCCACCACGAGCCGAGTGTCCGCCAGCCGCTCGCTCGAAAGCCAGGACCGCAACAACTCCCATGCCGTGCGGGTAGCGCGCCGCACCGTCCCCGGCTCCACCGGGCCCGCGGGTCCGTCGCCGGGCGACCACACGACAACTTCCGGAAGTCGTTCGGACGCAGCCACTTCGGTGACATCGGCGTAGTGGCGATCGACGCCGGATACCCGTGTCCGCCCCATCGTCGCCACGCGGTCGGGCACGGCCCGCAGCGCGGGTAGCTCCGCGCGCGTCCAGCGCAGGTGCAGGGGCGCCGCACGACGTGCCGCGGCTATGGGCCCCAACGCGTCGGCCGCGATCGGGCGTGCGGAGACCGCATCGATGCGCGCCACGAGCGAGCCGGTCTCGTCGGCGATGTCGATCGCGACCTGTCCCTCGGCATCGCGGACGACGCGGACGCGCACGGCGGTGGTTCCCGATCGCCACAACCGCACACCGGCGAACGAGAAGGGCAACGGCACCTGCCCGGCGGGCAGGTCGTCGATCAGATCGCCGAGCGCCGCGTGCAGGCAGGCGTCCAGCAGCGCCGGGTGGATACCGAACGGGGCCGCCGCGACGGTGACGGATTCGTCCAGGGAGACTTCGGCGAACGTCTGCTCGCCGCGCGACCACAGCGCGGTCACGCCCTGGAACACCGGACCGTAGTCCAGGCCGCGCTCCGCCAGCCGGTCGTAGAGCGACCCGTCCGACGGCTCGGCATCGGAAGGCGGCCGGAACCGCTCCCCCCAGACCGGCGCGGGCTCGTCGTCGGCCGTGGTCAAGACCCCGCTCGCGTGCTGCACCCACGCGTTCGCGTCGGCCGCGTCCGGGTCCGCCGGGCGGGAATGGATGGCGAAACCGCGCCGCCCTTCCTGGTCCGGCACACCGACACTCAGCTGCACATCGATCTCGACGCCCGCGTCGAGCACGAGGGGAGCTTGCAACAGGAGTTCCTCGACCACCCCGGCGTCCAGATGCGCGCCCGCGGCCAGGGCCATCTCCGCGAAGGCCGTCCCGGGCAGCAATACCGAACCGAACACCGCGTGGTCGCCGATCCAAGGCTGGGTACGCGTGGAACACCGGCCGGTGAACAACCATTCGTCCTTCCCGGCCAGCGGCACCGCGCTGGTCAGCAGCGGATGCCCGAACGAACCCGGCACGGCCTCGGGCGCGGGCTGCACCCAGTAGCGGCGGCGCTGGAACGCGTACGTCGGCAGCGTCACCCGCGCGTCTCCCGCGGGCAGCAGGGACCGCAGGCGAACCGGCACGCCTGCCGCGTAGGACTGGGCGAGGAGGGTGACGACCTGGGTCACCTCCTCGACCGACCGCCGCGACGACGCCGCCACCAGCGACTTCGCCGCCACCTCCGGACGCTCGGCCAGGCATTCCCCGATCATCGCGGTGAGCGCGGCGTCCGGCCCGACCTCGACGAAACGACGCACTCCGGCGTCGAGGAGACTGCGCACGCCGGGAGCGAAACGCACACAGCTGCGCACCTGCGCCACCCAGTAGCCCGGATCGCACACCTCGTCACCGGCCTGCGCGCCGGAGACGTTCGACACGATCGGCACGGCGGGCTTGCGATAGGTCAGCCCCTCCGCCACCGCGCGGAATTCCTCCAGCACGGGCTCCATCAGCATCGAATGGGACGCGTGCGAGATACGCAGCAGGGTGTTCTTACGTCCCCCCTCGGTCAGCCGCCGCTGCATCTCGCCGACGGCGTCGGCGTACCCCGAGAACACCACCGACTCCGGCCCGTTCACCGCCCCGAGCGCGAGCCGGTCACCGAGGCCGGTCAGCAGTTCCTCCGCTTCCGTCTCCGACACCGCGGCCGCCAGCATCGCCCCACCGGAGGGCGCTGCTCCCATCAACCGTCCCCGCGCCGCCACCAGGACACAGGCGTCGGCGAGCGACCAGACCCCGGACACGTATGCCGCGACGAGTTCGCCGAGCGAGTGACCCGCCAGCACATCCGGTACGAGACCGTGCGATTCCAGCAGCCGGAACATCGCCACCTCGAACGCGAACAACGCGGGCTGCATCCGGTCCATCCGGTCCAGCACCCCGGCCGCGTCGGTGAACATCACCTCCCGCAGCGAACCGCCGAGATGCCGGTCGAACTCCGCGCAGACTTCGTCCAGCGCGGTCGCGAAGACCGGGAACGCCCGGTACAGGTCCGCGCCCATGCCGACGCGCTGCGCGCCGCCGCCGGTGAACAGGAAGGCCGTGGCACCCGGCACCGCCTGCGCCTCGACCGCGTGCGGCGACCCCGCGCCCGCCGCCAGCGCGGCCAGCCCGGCCAGCAGTTCCCGCCGATCGCGTCCGACCACCACGCCGCGGCGATCCAGCAGTGCGCGCGAGTCGAGCAGCGCACTCGCCACCCGCCGCGAGTCGATCTCCGGCGCACCGGCCAGCCAGGAGCGCAAGCGTTCGGCTTGACCGCGCAGCGCTTCGGAGGTTTTCGCGGAGACCACGAGCGGCACCGCGCCGCCCGCCACCGGATCGGTGTCCGCCGCCGAACGCTCGTCGCGCGCGGACGGGGGCGCTTCCTCGAGGATCACATGCGCGTTCGTGCCGCTGATGCCGAACGACGACACCCCCGCGCGCCGTACCCGGCTGCCGGCCGTCCACGGCTCGGCGTCGGTCAGCACCCGCACCGATCCGGCCGACCAGTCCACGTGCGGGGAGAGTTCGTCCACGTGCAGGGTTCTCGGCAGCACCTCGTGGCGCAGCGCCTGGACCATCTTGATCACGCCGCCGACACCGGCCGCCGCCTGGGTGTGGCCGATATTGGACTTGAGCGAACCGACCCGCAGCGGGCCTTCCGGACGTCCCTGCCCGTAGGTGGCGAGCAACGCCTGTGCCTCGATCGGGTCGCCCAAGGTCGTTCCGGTCCCGTGCGCTTCCACGGCATCCACGTCCGAGGGGCCGAGCCCGGCATCGGCCAGCGCCGCCGCGATCACCCGCTCCTGCGACGGGCCGTTCGGCGCGGTGAGGCCGTTGCTGGCGCCGTCCTGGTTCACCGCGCTGCCGCGCACCACAGCGAGCACGTTGTGGCCGAGTCGCCGTGCGTCCGAAAGTCGTTCGACCACCAGGACGGCCGCGCCCTCCGCCCAGGCCACCCCGTCGGCGGCGGCCGAGAACGATTTGCACCGCCCGTCCGCGGCCAGACCGCGCTGGCGGGAGAATTCCACGAACACCGTGGGCGTGGCCATCACCGTCGCACCGCCCACCAGGGCGAGCGAACTCTCCCCCTGCCGCAGCGCCCGGCACGCCACGTGCAGCGCCACCAGCGAGGACGAGCACGCCGTGTCCACCGTCATCGCGGGGCCTTCCAGGCCGAGCGAATACGCGATGCGTCCCGAGACCACACTCGCCGCCGAGCCGGTCCCCACGTAGCCTTCGGCCTCGGGCCCCGCTTTGCGGGTCAAGACCTCGTAGTCCTGATACATCACGCCCGTGTAGACGCCGGTGTCGGTGCCCCGCAGCGACATCGGATCGATACCGGCGTGCTCGAGCGCTTCCCACGACACCTCCAGCAGCAAACGCTGCTGCGGGTCCATCGCGTTCGCCTCCCGCGGGCCGATTCCGAAGAATCCGGCGTCGAATTCCGCCGCGTCCGTCAAGAACCCGCCCTCTTTGACGTAGGAGGTTCCCGGATGCTCGGGGTCCGGATGGATCAGGCGATCCAGATCCCAGCCGCGATCCGCCGGGAACTCGGTTATGGCATCCGTACCCGAGGCAACCAGATCCCAGAGTTCGTCCGGAGACGTGACTCCGCCGGGGTACCGGCAGGCCATGCCGACGATCGCGATCGGTTCGTCGGCTCGCGTGCGTTGCTGCGTCCGGCGGATTCCCGGCCCGGCGCCCTCGATCCGGGAACGCAGCAGCCGAGCGACGGCGGCCGAGGTCGGGTGATCGAAGGCGAGGGTCGACGGAAGACGCAGACCGGTGGCCTTGGTGAGGCGGTTGCGCAGGTCCACCGCGCCCAGCGAGTCGAATCCCAGCTCGCTGAACGGTTTGTCGGCCTCGATCAGGTCGCCCGTCGCGTGGCCCAATACCTCGGCGACCTGCCCGCGAACGAATTCCAGCACGATCGCGTCGTGCCGGTCCGGCGGCGCCGAGGCGAGCCGCTCCGCCAGCTCGCCGCCGCCCCCTGCGGCGCGGCGCGGCACCGCTACCAGCGAACGCAGCGGCGGCGGCAGCAAACCCGCGCGGGCCTGTGCGGACAATGCCGCGGTGTCGAAGTCCACGGCGGCGACCAGCGGCGTGTCCGCGCCGACGGCGCGGTCGAACAGCGCGAGCCCGTCGGACTCGGTCAGTGGCCGGAAACCCATGCGGGACAGACGTTCCAGACCCGCACGGCCCAGGTCGGCGGTCATCCCGCCGTGCTGGCTCCACGGACCCCAGGCCATCGAGACCGCGGGCAGTCCCGCCGCGACGCGGCGGCGGGCCAGCGCGTCCAGCACCGAGTTGGCGGCGGCGTAGTTGCCCTGACCCGCGGAGCCCAGAACCGCGGCGATCGACGAGAAGAGAACGAACGCCGACAGGTTCCGGTCGCGGGTTAGTTCGTCCAGGTGGAGGGCGGCGTCGACCTTCGGCGCGAAGACCCGTTCGATCCGGTCGGGGGTGAGTGCGTGGAGCGTCGCGTCATCCAAGACGCCCGCGGCGTGGACCACGGCGGTCAGCTCCGGACCGTCGGCCAACTCGTCGAGCAGGGCGCGCACCGCGGCACGGTCGGCGACGTCGCAGGCCAGCACCCGCGGCCGAGCACCGAGTCCGGTCAGTTCGGCGACCAGTTCACCCACACCGTCGGCCCGTTCGCCGCGGCGTGACACCAATACCAGGTCGCGCACACCGTGCGTCGCGGCCAGGTGCCGGGCCACCAGGGCGCCCAACCCGCCGGTGCCGCCGGTGATCAACACCGCGCCCGAACCCAGGGTGACCGGCCCGCCGGTCACCTGGCCGCGCCGGGTGAGCCGGGGCGCGAGCAGTTCGCCCCCGCGCGCCGCCAGCTGCGGTTCGTCGGTCGCGAGGGCCGCCGAGATCAGCTCGGGCCCGACGACCGCGTCACGCTCGGCGTCCACCAGGACGATCCGGCCGGGATGCTCCGATTGCGCGCTGCGCAGGAGTCCCCAGGTCGCCGCGGCCGCCAGGTCCTCGCCGTGCTGTCCGGCGCCGTTGCGGGTCACCACGACCAGCCGGGTGTCGCCGGACTCGGGCAGGCGCAACCAGGACTGCACCATCGCCAGCGCGGTGTTCGCGCTGCGGCGTACCCTGTCGGCCTCGGCGCCTTCGGTGTGCCCGGGTTCGGATTCCGCGAACCACACCACCGCGTCGGCCTGCCGGGCGTTCGAGGTCCCAGCGGCCGCGGTCAGCGCGGCCATGTCCGGATGGTGTTCGCCGAAAGCGGATCGCGCCGGTCCGCCGACCGCGGCCAGCCGCACCGCGCCGGACGGCGCACCGGATGCCACTGCCACCCACTGCACGTCGTAGAGACCGTGAGGTGCGGCCGAGCGCGTGTCGCGCACCGCGTCACTGTCGACCGGACGCGCCTGTAGCGCGTCGATCGTGAGCAGCAACGCGTCCATGTCGTCGCGCAACTCGACCCGCACTCCGTCCGCGCCCACGGGCCGGATCAGCGCCCGTGCCCCGCTCGCGCCACCGCGATACAACCGCACACCGGTGAAGGAGAACGGCAGCGGCGCGTGGTGCGCGGGCGCATCGGCGGCCAATACATCGACCGCGGCGTGCAGTGCGGCATCCAGCAGTGCGGGGTGCACACCGAAACGCGAGGCGTCCGGGGTCGTCTCGCCGAGGCGCACGTCGGCCAGGACGGAGTCGTCGCGGCGCCACAACCGGTGCACGCCTTGGAATGCGGGTCCGTAATCCAGGCCACGGGCGGCCAGGTGGTCGTACAGCGCGGCTCCGGTCGTCGCGTCCTCGTCCGGGGACGGTCCGTCCGTACCGCCGGATGCCCCCGCGCCATCCGTGGCGGGCGCGAGCACACCACGTGCGTGCGTGGATCCGGCGGTCCGGTCGCCGACCGTCCGCGAGGCGATGACGAAGCGCCTGCGTCCCGCGTCGTCGGGCGATTCGACGCTGATCTGGAGATCGACCTCGGTTCCCTCGTCCAGCCGCAGCGGCGCCTCCAGCACCAGTTCCTCGACCGTCGCGGCGTCCAGTCGCGCGCCGACCGCCAGCGCGAACTCCACGAACGCGGTGCCCGGCAACAGCACCGTGCCGAACACCGTGTGGTCGGCCAGCCACGGCTGCGACAGCGTGGACAGGCGGCCGGTGAACAGCCACTCGTCCGTACCGGCCAGGGCCAGCGCCGCGCCGAGCATCGGGTGGTCCATCGCGGTCAGACCGGCGCGGCTCACATCGCCGATCCCGTCGGCCGGCGGCAACCAGTACCGCTGACGCTGGAAAGCGTAGGTGGGCAACGGCACTCGGCGCGGCCGGGTGTCGGCGAACAGCGGGCGCCAGTCCACTTCGGCGCCCGCGGCGTGCGCGGCGGCCAGGAAAGCGGTGAGCTGCCCGGCCTCGTCCGCGCCACGCCGCACGGCGGCGACCACCGTGCAGCGGGCCTCGACATCGGGTTGTTCGGCGAGACATTCCCGGGTCATCGCGGTCAGCACCGCGTCGGGACCGACCTCCAGGAATCGCACCACCCCACTCGCGGCCAGTGCCCGGATGCCCGGTGCGAACCGCACCGCCGACCGCACCTGACGGACCCAGTACTCGGGATCGGTCAGCTCGTCGCCTGCCGGTGCGCCCGAGACATTCGAGACGATCGGGATCGTCGGCCGCCGGTAGGTGACGCCGGAAGCCACGGCCCGGAACTCCGACAGCATCGGTTCCATCCGCGCCGAATGGAAGGCGTGGCTGACGCGCAGCCGGTTCGTCCGGCGACCTCGCTCGGCGAAGAGCCCCTCGATCTCGGCGACAGCGTCGGCGTCACCGGACAGCACCACCGACGACGGGCCGTTCACCGCGGCCACGGAGACCCGGCCGTGGTACCCGTCGAGCGCGGCCGACGCCTCTTCTTCCGGGACCGCCACCGCCAGCATCGCGCCGCCCGCGGGCAGGCCGCCCATCAGCCGGCCCCGCGCCGCCACCAGCGCACACGCGTCCGGCAGCGACCACACTCCGGCGACATACGCCGCCGCCAGTTCACCGATGGAATGGCCCAGCAGCACGTCCGGTGTCAGACCGAAGGACTCGACGAGCCGGTACAGCGCCACTTCGAACGCGAACAGCGCGGGCTGGGTGAACTCGGTCCGATCCAGCGGTCCGGGCGCGCTGTCGCCGTCCGGCGACTCGGTATAAAGGAGGTCTTTCAGCGAACGTCCGAGCAGCGGATCGAATTCGGCGCACACCCGGTCCAGTTCCGCCGCGAACACCGGGAACGCCGCGGACAGTTCCCGTCCCATTCCGGCGCGCTGCGCGCCCTGACCGGTGAACAGGAACGCCGTGCGGCCCGAGCGCGCCCGGCCCTCGACCACGCCCGGCGTGGAACGCCCTTCGGCGAGGGCCGCCAAACCGGCCAGAAGGTCGTCCCGGTCACGACCGACGACCGCGCCGCGCCATTCCAGCCGGGCACGGGAGGTGAGCAGCGAATGCGCGATATCCCGCGGATCCGCCGCCGGGGTGTCGGTCATCCAGCGCCGCAAGCGGTCGGCCTGTTCCCGCAGTGCGGCGCCAGAACGCGCGGACAACAGCAACGGGAGCACCTGCGGCGAAGGATGATTCGCTGCGACAGGCTCGGTAGGACCGGGCTCGGATTCGGTCTCGGTGGGCGCATCGGCGGGCGCTTCCTCGAGGACGACGTGGGCGTTGGTACCGCTGGCGCCGAACGACGACACGCCCGCGCGCCGGACCCTGGCGCCGGTGGGCCACGGCTCGCTCTCCCGCAGCAGCCGCACGGTGCCCGCCGACCAGTCCACATGGGGAGTGGGCGCGTCGATGTGCAAGGTCTTCGGCAGCATCTCGTGCCGCATGGCCTGCACCATCTTGATCACGCCCCCGACGCCCGCCGCGGCCGAGGTGTGACCGATGTTGGATTTCAGCGATCCCAGCCGCAAAGGCGCCTCGGGTTCCCGAGCGCCGTAGGCGGCGATCAGGGCGCGGGCCTCGATCGGGTCGCCCAGCATCGTGCCCGTACCGTGCGCTTCCACCACGTCGACGTCGGCGGGCGCCAAGCCCGCGTCGCGCAACGCCTGCCCGATCACGGCTTCCTGCGACCGTCCGTTCGGCGCGGTCAGCCCGTTGCTCGCGCCGTCCTGGTTGATCGCGCTGCCGCGGACGACCGCCAGCACGGTGTGCCCGAGCCGCCGTGCGTCGGAGAGCCGTTCGAGCACCAGCACGCCGAGTCCCTCGGAGAAGCCGGTTCCGTCCGCCGCCGCCGCGAATGCCCGGCACCGGCCGTCGGGCGAGAGGGCGCGCTGCCGCGCGAACGCGATGAGCAGCGACGGATCCGACATCACGGTGACCCCGCCCGCCAGCGCGAGGGTGGCGTCGCCGTTGCGCAGCGCCCGGCACGCGAGATGCAGGGCGACCAGCGACGAGGAGCATGCCGTGTCGATCGAGACGGCCGGACCCTCCAGCCCGAGGGTGTAAGCGATCCGGCCCGACAGCACACTGCTGGAAACACCCAGATAGGCATGGCCTTCCGTTTCGGCCGTGATATCCGGGGAGCCGACGCGGGGCCCGTAGTTCTGGTGGGCCACCCCGGCGAACACGCCGGTGTCGCTCCCGCGCAGCGACAGCGGGTCGATGCCGGCGTCTTCCAGGGCCTCCCAGGCCGCCTCGAGCATCAGGCGCTGCTGCGGGTCCATCGCGGCGGCCTCGCGCGGGCTGATGCCGAAGAAGCCCGCGTCGAAATCGGCCACACTGTCGAGGAAACCGCCTTCCCGCGTGTAGACCGTCCCGGGGACGTCCGGATCGGGATCGAACAATCGCTCGAGGTCCCAGCCGCGGTCGGAGGGATACCCGCCGACGGCGTCCACGCCCTCGGCGGCGATGCGCCACAGGTCCTCGGCGGACCGGACGCCGCCGGGGTATCGGCAGGCCATCCCGACGATGGCGATGGGCTCCCGCGTCCGATCGGTGAGTTCGCGCAGGTGTTGTTTGGTCTCGTAGAGTTCTTTCGCGGTCTTCTTCAGATAGCGGCGTAGCTCGTCGGTGTCGGCCATCGGTGGGGCTCCTGATCGTGCGCGTTCAGCTGAGGTTGTCGATGAACTCGAAGAGTTCGTGATCGTCCGCGGTGTCGAGGTGGTCGGCGTCGCCGCCCGGATCGACGGCACCGGCGTCCCTGCCTTCGAGCTCACGCAGCAGGGCGGACAAGGTGGTCGCCAGCGACGACCGGTCGGCGGCCGACAGATCGGCGGAGGCGACGCTGCGGCCCAGCGCTTCGACGTCGGCGGCGATCCGTTTCGCGGGGTCCTCGATCGGAGCGATCTCCTGACGCAGGTAGCCGGCCAGTTCCCGCGGAGTCGGGTAGTCGAACATCGCTGTCGCGGGCACCGGGACGCCGGCGGCCGATTTCAACCGGTTGCGGAATTCCATGACACCGAGTGAGTCGAATCCGATATCGGTGAAAGGTTTGTCGGCGGGGATCGACTCGATGTCGCTTCCGAGCACGGCCGCGGCCTCGCCGCGAACCAGATCGAGGACGACGCGATCCTGCTCGGCGGTCGGCAGGCCCGCCAGGCGGTGCACCGGTTCCGGCGATGCGCTCCCCCTGGTCTCGGCTCGGCGCGGGGTGGGTCCCAGCAGGTCGCGCATGATCGGACGCGGGTCGTGATCGGCGATCTCCGTGAGCACGACCCGGGCCGCGACGAACGCCGCTCTACCGTCGGCCAGTGCGGCGTCGAACAGAGCCATCCCCTCTTCCTCGCCCAGCGGCGGGAAACCCTCCCGCCGCAACCGGGCGAAGTCGGCGTCGCCGAGCGCTCGCGTCATGCCGGTGTCCGCCTGCCACGGGCCCCAGGCGATCGAGGTCGCTGGTAGGCCGTGCACGTGCCGGTGCTGCGCCAGGGCGTCGAGGAACATATTCGCCGCCGCGTAATTCGCCTGTCCGGCATTGCCGATCACACCCGCGATCGACGAATACAACACGAACATCGACAGATCCATGTCCCGCGTCGCCGAATGCAGATTCCACGCCGCGTCCACCTTCGGCCGCAACACCTCCGCGATCCGCTCCGCCGTCAGGTTCTCCAGGAGCGCGTCGGCCAGCACCCCGGCGGCGTGCACGACGCCGGTCAACGGATGCTCCGGCGGGATCGCCGCCAGTACCGCGTCCAGCGACTCCCTGTCCGCCGCATCACAAGCGACCACGTCCACGTGGGCGCCGAGGGCGACGAACTCGTCGCGCAACTCCGCGGCACCGGGTGTGTCCGGGCCGCGTCTGCTGGCCAGCACCAGCCTGCGCACCCCGTACTCGGAGACCAGGTGCCGCGCCGCCAACGCACCCAAACCACCGGTACCACCGGTGATCAACACCGTGCCCTCCGGCCGCAACGGCCTCGGCACGGTGAGCACGTTCTTGCCGATATGCCGAGCCTGACTCATGAAGCGCAACGCCTCAGGGAGATCCCGCATGTCCCAGGCGGTCAGTGGAGACGCGGTGAGCACACCCGCCTCGAAGAGGTCGACTATGCGGGTCAAGATTTCGTGGAGCCGGTCGGGGTCCACGTCCATGAGCATGAAACCGCTGTAGGTGACCCCGGGGTATGCGGCGGCTACCTGGGCGGGGTCGCGCCGATCCAGCATCCCCATCTCGACGAACCGGCCACCAGGCCCCAGCAGCCGCAACGACGCGTCAACGAACTCCCCCGCCAACGAATCCAGCACCACATCCACACCACCGGTCAGCGCACCGAACTTCCCCTCGAACTCCAACGACCGCGAATCACCGATTTCCTCATCACCAAAACCCAAACCCCGCAACACACCCCACTTCGACCGGCTCGCCGTCACCAACAACCGCGCACCCAACCAACGCCCCACCTGCACCGCCGCCAACCCCACACCACCCGTCGCCGCATGCACCAACACCGTCTCCCCGGCACGTACCCCGGCCACATCGACCAACCCGTAGAACGCCGTCGCGAACACCGCAGGCACCGCCGCCGCCTCCGCGAACGACCACCCCGCGGGAATCGGCACCACCGACCGGGAATCAACCACCACCAACGACCCCACACCCGTCAAGAACCCGAAAACACGATCACCGGGCGCGAGTTCGGTCACTTCCGAACCCACCTCGACCACCACACCCGCACCCTCGACGCCCAGCACGGCGTCCGGGTCGGGGTAGGTGCCGAGCGCGACGAGCACGTCCCGGAAGTTCAGGCCGACCGCCATCGTGCGCACCCGCACCTGCCCCGGAGCCAGTGGCGCCCAGGCGGCCGGAAGTTCACGCAGCTCGAAGTTGTCCGCGCTGAGCGTGCCTTTCCCGATCGGCGCCAGTCCCCATTCGCGGTGGTCGGCGGACCCGGCGGCGCGCAGTAGCTCCGCGCCGCGCAGGCCGGTGTGCCCGGCACGGTGCAGTCGCGGTGCGTGCGGGACGCCGCCGCGGACGGCGAGTTGCGGTTCGACCTCCAGCGTCAGCGCCGATACGACGCTGCGCCGCAGGTGATCCCACTCGTCGACGTCGACGAGGACGAGCCGGTCCGGGTGTTCGCTCTGGGCGGTGCGCAACAACCCCCACGCCGCGGCCGCCGCCGGATCCACGGGCTCTCCGGTGTGGATCGCCACCGCCCGCCGGGTCACCACGACAACACGGCCGTCCCGTTCCAGCAACTCCCGCACGCGCGTAGCCGTCGCGGTCACCACCGCGCGCACGGTCACGGGCACCGCCACCCCGTCGACGGCGGTTTCGACCCGGGCCACCGTCACGTCCCGGCCCGCGACGTGCACGGTTTCGAGGTCACCGGCGACGTCCCAGATCCCGGTGGCGCTCGCTTCGACTGCGGGCAGCGCCGTCCAGTCGAGTCCGTAGCCGACCGTGCGGTGCCGCGCCGAGGCGAACGCGCCGGTCGCGAGACTGCGCAGGCTCAACGCCCCGATCTCGGCCACCGGCCGTCCCGAAGTGTCGGTGAGGGTCACCGCGATCCGGGTTTCTCCCGCCGCCGCGCCGGACACGGCGGCATGGACCCGCACCGTGGTGGCTCCGGCCGCATGCACTCCGATGTCTTCCCAGGAGAACGGCACAGTCACCGCACCGGCCACCGGCTCGGGCGCCAGCCCCCCGACCAGGACGGAGTGCAGCGCCGCGTCCAGCAGCGCCGGATGCAGGCCGTACCCGCCGGCCTGGGCGCGAGCGGACTCGGGCAGGACGACCTCGGCGAAGACTTCGCCGTCGCCGCGCCACAGCGCGGTCAGCCCCCGGAAGGCCGGGCCGTACTCGTAGCCGAGTTCCTCCAGATCCGCGTAGGCGCTCGTCAGTTCCCGTGCGGTCGCACCGGCCGGCGGCCAGCTCGCCGCCGTCGGGGCCGACGGGCCATCCGCCCGCGCGGTCACCGTCGCAGTCACGTGACGCACCCATGGAGCGTCGGCATCGGGCTCCTGGCGGTCACGCGACCGCGAATACACCGTGACCGCCCGTGCACCGGATTCCTCCGTCCCGCCGGCGACCACCCGCAGCTCGACCGCACCCGTCGCGGGCACCGGCAGGGGCGCTTCGATCACCAGCTCCGACACCGCTGGACAGGCCAGAACCGTACCGGCGTGCAGGACGAGTTCGACGAAAGCGGCGCCCGGGAACACGACCGCCCCGCCGACCGCGTGATCGGCCAGCCACGGATGATCCGCTGTGGACAATCGCCCGGTGAACACCACATCCGGCGAATCCGGCAACCGCACCAGGGCGCCCAGCAATGGATGACCCGCGTCGTCCAGACCCGAGTGCGCGACGTCCGCCACCCGGACCGACGGCAACCAGTACCGCCGACGCTCGAACGCGTACGTGGGCAACGCTACCCGCGCGCTCGCACGGCCCGCGAACAACGGCGTCCAGTCCACCGGCACACCTCCGGCGGCGGACTGCGCCAGCGCGGTCACGAACCGATCCGGCTCGTCGGTCGAGCGCCGAGCGGCCGCGACCACGATCGACTCCCCTTCGGCCGCGGGCATTTCGGCCAGACACTGCCGGACCATCGCCGCCAGCACGGCATCCGGGCCGACCTCCAGGAATCGCCGGACGCCGTCGTCGATCAGGGTCGCGATACCGGGCGCGAACCGGACACACCCGCGTACCTGGGCCACCCAGTAGTCCGGGTCGGTCACTTCGGCGTCGACCAGAGCGCCCGACACATTCGACACGATCGGGACGGACGGCCGGTGGTAGGTCAAACCTTCTGCCACGCCGCGGAATTCGCCGAGCATCGGATCCATCGCCGCCGAATGGAACGCATGGCTCACCCGCAGCCGCGAGGTCCGCACATTCGCCGTGGCCAGCCGACCGGCGATCGCGTCGATCGCGGGGGCCGCGCCGGAGAACACCACCGACTCCGGCCCGTTCACCGCGGCGATCGAAACCCGGTCCGCGAACTCGCCGAGCACGTCGACCGCCCGGTCCTCGGGCATCGCCGCGGCCAGCATCGCGCCGTCGCCGGGCAGTGCGCCCATCAACCGCCCGCGCGCCACCACCAGCGCGCACGCATCCGGCAGCGACCACACTCCGGCGAGGTAGGCGGCGGTCAGTTCGCCGATCGAATGTCCGATGAGCACATCCGGAACGACGCCGAACGATTCCAGCAGCCGGAACAGCGCCACCTCGAACGCGAACAACGCGGGCTGGGTGAACTCGGTCCGATCCAGCAGCCCGCCGCCGTCCGGGTCGAAGACCAGCTCCCGCAGCGACCGGCCGAGCAGCGGGTCGATGTGGGCGCACAGTTCGTCGAAGGCCGTGGCGAACACACCGAACGCCGCGTACAGACCGGCGCCCATCCCGGCGCGCTGCGCGCCCTGACCGGTGAACAGGAACGCGGTGCGGCCGGTCGTGTTCGCCTTCGCCGCGATCGCGCCCGGGGCACCGGCGGCCAATTCCGCCAGCCCCGAGAGCAATTCGTCCCGGTCATGTCCGACGACGACGCCACGCCACGGCAGCTGTGCGCGGGAGGTGATCAGCGCATGGGCGGTATCCCAAGGGGCGGCGTCGGGATGGTGGATCGACCACTGCCGTAGCCGCTCGGCCTGCGCCCGCAGACCTGACTCGGAGCCGGCCGACACCAGCCAGGGCACG
This sequence comes from Nocardia sputorum, assembly GCF_027924405.1. Lineage (NCBI taxonomy): Bacteria > Bacillati > Actinomycetota > Actinomycetes > Mycobacteriales > Nocardiaceae > Nocardia > Nocardia sputorum. The sequence goes on from NZ_AP026978.1 coordinate 3,945,282, forward strand.
ACCGTCTCGAGGCGCGGCCCGGGCGCGGGCACGACCGGCGCCGGCGCGGGCGCCTCCTCCAGGATGGCGTGGGCGTTGGTGCCGCTGACACCGAACGACGAGACGCCGGCGCGACGCACCCGGTCACCGGCGGGCCAGGGCTCCGGCTCGGTCAGCAACCGCACGTCGCCCGCCGACCAGTCCACGTGCGGGCTCGGCTCGTCCGCGTGCAGTGTCTTCGGCAGGGTTTCGTGCCGCAGCGCCTGCACCATCTTGATCACGCCACCGACACCCGCGGCGGCGATGGTGTGGCCGAGATTGGATTTGACCGACCCGATGAACAGCGGGCGACCGGCGCGGTCGCGCCCGTAGGCATTGATCAGGGCCGTGGCCTCGATCGGATCGCCCAGCGTCGTACCGGTGCCGTGCGCCTCCACCGCGTCCACGTCCGCGGGTGTGAGCCCCGCGTCGGCCAGCGCCGCCGCGATCACCCGCTCCTGGGACGGACCGTTCGGCGCGGTCAAGCCATTGCTCGCGCCGTCCTGGTTGACCGCGCTACCGCGCACGAGAGCGAGAACAGGGTGCCCGAGGCGCTGGGCGTCGGACAGCCGTTCGAGCACGAGCACCCCGACGCCCTCGGCGAAACCGACGCCGTCGGCGGCGGCGGCGAACGATTTGCAGCGTCCGTCGGGCGCCAGGCCGCGCTGACGGGCGAAGTCGACGTAGAGATACGGCTCCGCCGCGACCGTCACACCGCTCGCCAGTGCCAGCGAGGTCTCTCCGTCGCGCAGCGCGCGGGTGGCCTGATGCAGGGCGACCAGCGACGACGAGCACGCGGTGTCCACGGTGACGGCGGGACCCTCGAAACCGAAGACGTAGGCGACCCGGCCGGAGATCACGCTGTGCGTGGTGCCGGTGAGACGGTAGCCCTCCAGGTCTCCGGTGATCCGGTCGCCGTAGCCGGACGAGCACGCTCCGGCGAACACGCCGGTATCGCTGCCGCGCAACGCGGCCGGGTCGATCCCGGCGTCCTCCAGTGCTTCCCAGGTCGCTTCCAGCAGCAGGCGCTGCTGGGGATCCATGGCGGACGCCTCCCGGGGACCGATGCCGAAGAATGCGGCATCGAAATCGCCCGCGTCGGGGAGGAAGCCGCCGCGCCGGGTGTAGGAGGTACCCGGTTTGTCGGGATCCGCGTCGAACAGTCGCGCGAGATCCCAGCCGCGGTCGGCGGGGAAATCGCCGCTGGCGTCCGTGCCCGCGGCCAGCAATTCCCAGAGGCTCTCCGGTGAGGTGACTCCGCCGGGGAAGCGGCAGCTCATGCCCACGATGGCGATCGGTTCGTCGACCGGGCGGCTGCGCGGCGCCTGCTCGGCGGGTTCGGGCGCGTCGCCGGGCATCGCCAGGGAGCGCACCAGCTTCGCCATCGCGGCGGCGGTCGGGTGGTCGAAGACCAGTGTCGACGGCAACTGGAGACCGGTGACTTCGGACAGCCTGTTGCGGAATTCCATGACACCGAGTGAGTCGAATCCGATCTCGCGGAACGGTGTGTCCGCCGGGATCGACTCCGCGCCGGTGTGCCCCAATACCGCCGCGGCTTGGGCGCGGATGAGTTCGAGCACGACGCGGTCCTGCTCGGCAGCCGAGCGACCCGCCAGCCGCGCGGCCAATTCCGGGCGTTGCGCCACGTCATCGGCGACGCGGCGGCGGGACGGACGCGCCAGATCGCGGGTCAGTGCGCGAGGTTTCGTTTCGGCCAAGGCGTCGCGGTCGACGCGGACGGCCACGAACCCGGACGCGCCGCTCGCGAGTGCGCCGTCGAACAGGGCCATCCCCTCTTCCTCACCCAGCGGCGGGAAACCCTCCCGCCGCAACCGGGCGATGTCGGCGTCACCGAGCGCACCCGTCATGCCGGTGCTGCGACCCCACAGTCCCCAGGCGATCGAGGTCGCGGGCAGACCTTGCACATGCCGGTGCTGGGCCAAGGCGTCGAGGAAGACGTTCGCCGCCGCGTAATTCGCCTGCCCCGCATTGCCGATCACACCCGCGATCGACGAATACAACACGAACATCGACAGCTCCATGTCCCGCGTCGCCGAATGCAGATTCCACGCCGCGTCCACCTTCGGCCGCATCACCTCCGCGATCCGCTCCGCCGTCAGGTCGGTGAACAGGCCATCCGCCAGCACGCCCGCGGCGTGGACGACGCCGGTCAGGGGATGCTCGGAGGGGATGGCCGCGAGCGTCGCCGCGAGGGCGTCCCGGTCCGCCGCGTCACAGGCGACGACCTCCACGTGCGCACCCGAGGCCACGAGTTCGTCACGCAGTTCGGTCGCACCGGGTGTGTCCGGGCCGCGTCTGCTGGCCAGCACCAGCCTGCGCACCCCGTACTCGGAGACCAGGTGCCGCGCCGCCAACGCACCCAAACCACCGGTACCACCGGTGATCAACACCGTGCCCTCCGGCCGCAACGGCCTCGGCACGGTGAGCACGTTCTTGCCGATATGCCGACCCTGACTCATCAGCCGCAACGCCTCCGGCGCCTGCCGCAGATCCCATGCGGTGAGCGGGGACGGCGTCAGGGTTCCGGCCTCGAACAGCTCCACGACCGTGGTCAGGATCTCCCGCAGCCGTTCCGGCGCCACATCCAGCAGGACGAAACTCTCGTACCGCACGCCGGGGTGTTCGGCGGCTACTCGCTCGGGGTCACGTCGATCCAGCAACCCCATCTCGACGAACCGCCCGCCAGGCCCCAGCAACCGCAACGACGCGTCAACGAACTCCCCCGCCAACGAATCCAGCACCACATCCACACCACCGATCAGCGCACCGAACTTCCCCTCGAACTCCAACGACCGCGAATCACCGATCTCCTCATCACCAAAACCCAAATCCCGCAACACACCCCACTTCGACCGGCTCGCCGTCACCAACAACCGCGCACCCAACCAACGCCCCACCTGCACCGCCGCCAACCCCACACCACCCGTCGCCGCATGCACCAACACCCTCTCCCCAGCACGCACCCCGGCCACATCGACCAACCCGTAAAACGCCGTCGCGAACACCGCAGGCACCGCCGCCGCCTCCGCAAACGACCACCCCGCAGGCATCCCCACCACCAACCGCGAATCAACCACCACCAACGACCCCACACCCGTCAAGAACCCGAAAACACGATCACCGGGCGCGAGTTCCGTCACTTCCGAACCCACCTCCACGACCACACCCGCACCTTCGACGCCCAGCACGGCGTCCGGGTCGGGGTACATCCCCAAGGCGATGAGGGCGTCGCGGAAGTTGAGACCGACCGCCCGCACCGCCACCCGGATCTCGCCGGGGCCGAGTGCCCGCAACGCCTCCGGCGTCTCGACCAACGTCAGGTTGTCGCCGGACAAGGTGCCCTTGCCGTGGTGGGTCAGCGCCCACGCCGGTGCCCGCGTCGCCACACTCGCGTTACCGACATCTCCTGCGGCCCGGTGCAGGCGCGGAACATGCGCAACGCCGCGGCGGACGGCGAACTGCGGTTCGGAGGTCGTGGTGATCGCGAGGGCGACGTCGTGCCGGTAACCTGCCCAGTCGTCGACGTCGACGAGGAGGATCCGGTCCGGATGCTCGCGCTGAACGCTGCGCAGCAACCCCCACGCCGCTCCCGCGGACAGATCGACCGGCTCGCCGGGATGCGCCGCCACGGCCCGGCGGGTGACCACGACGATGGTGTCTTCCCCATCCAGCAGTCGCTGAATCCGGGTGGTCAGCGCGGTCACCACATCCCGCGCCGATTCCGGCACAGCGCGGTCGGCGTCCTCGTCGAGCCGGATCACCGTCGCCGCCCGGCCCGCGAGACGCACGGTGTCGCCGTCCTCGCCTTCGCTCCAGACTCCGGTGTCCGCGATCGCGTCCATCTCGGGCAAGGCGACCCACTCCACGCGATAGCCGAGCCCCTCGCCGGGCGGCCGGGACCGTCCGAGTGCCTGGACCGGAATCGGACGCATGGTCAACGCGCCCACCTCGGCCACCGGCAGACCCGATGCATCGGTGAGCGTGACCGCGATCCGCCTGGCTGCGGCGGAGGCGCCGGATACGGTCGCGTGGACCCGCAGCGTGGTCGCTCCGGTCGCGGACAACTTGACGTTCTCCCAGGAGAACGGGACCGCGACCGTCCCTTCCGGCACGTCGGATATGAGTCCGCCCAGCAGGATCGGATGCAGTGCCGCGTCCAGCAGAGCAGGGTGCACCCCGAATCCGGCGACCCCGGCGCGGCCGGGCTCGGGCAGGGTCACTTCGGCGAAGACTTCGCCATCACCACGCCACAGCGCGGTCAACCCTTGGAACACCGGCCCGTAGTCGTAACCGCGTTCGGCCAGATCCGCGTAGGCACCGGCGATATCCACGGCGGGCACACCGGCCGGTGGCGCGACGGCCACGGCCGGGGCCACGGCGTCCGCTTCGGCGGTGATGGTGGCGGTGACGTGGCGGACCCACTGCGGTGCGCCCGCGCTCTGATCGACCGGACCGCGCTCGGCGCGAGACGCCCCGTCCGACCGCGAATACACCGACACGGAACGTGAGCCCTTCTCGTCCGGGGCACCGGCCACCACCCGTAGTTCGACGGCTGCTGTCGACGGCACCACCAAGGGCGCCTCGAGCACCAGTTCGGACAGCAGCGTGCACTCGACCACCGCACCGACATGAAGGACGAGTTCCACGAAGGCGGTTCCGGGCAGCACGGCCACGCCCGCGACCGCGTGATCGGACAGCCACGGATACGCCGAACGCGACAGCCTGCCGGTGAACACCGCCTCGTCGCCGTCCGGCAGACGCACCATCGCCGCCAGCAAGGGATGCGCCGCCTCGTCCAGGCCCGACTGCCGGATATCCGGCGCACCGCCCGGTATCAGCCAGTGCCGCCGGTGCTCGAACGCGTACCTCGGCAGGTCCACCCGGGTGGCGACGGGAGCCAATGCCCGCGCCGCGACGTCGACACCAGCGCAGTGGGCGCGCGCCAGCGCGAGCGACAGCTGCTGCGGCCCACCCTGATCGCGTTTCAAGGTGCCCAGGACGGCCACCCGGCCGGACGCGCCCACGGCGTCCGCCGTCAACTCGATCCCGACCGTGAGGACCGGGTGCGGGCTGACCTCGATGAAAGCGTTCACACCCGCTCGCCGCAGCGCGTCGACCGACTCGGCGAACCGGACGGGCTCACGCAGGCCGCGATACCAGTAGGCGGCGTCCAGCAGCGCGGTATCGACATAGTGCGCGGTCACCGTCGAGAAGAACGGCACCGAACCGGATCGCGGCGCGACCGCAGCCAGCTCCGCCAGTACCCGATCGCGGATGGCCTCCACCGCGGCCGAATGCGACGCGTAGTCCACCGGAATCCGTTTCGCCCACACGCCGTCGGCCGCGCAGGCCGCGAGGAATTCGTCCACGGCCGAGGTCTCCCCCGAGACCACGGTTTGCGCCGGACCGTTCACCGCCGCCACGGACAAACGGTTCCCGAACCCGGTCAACCGGTTCGTGACCGCGTCCACCGCCAGACCGACCGACGCCATGCCACCGGCTCCCGCCAGTTCTTCGGCGACGATCCGGGACCGCGCGGCGACCACGCGCGCACCGTCGGCGAGCGAAAGACCGCCCGCGACCACGGCCGCCGCGATCTCACCCTGCGAATGTCCCACGACCGCGGCGGGCTCCACCCCGCTCGCCCGCCACACTCGCGCCAGCGACACCAGCACCGCGAAGAGCGCGGGCTGCACCACGTCCACCCGGTCCAAGGACGCCGCGCCCGGTTCTCCGCGCAGCACCGCGGTCAGCGACCAGTCCACGAACGGCGCCAGCGCCGCCTCGCATTCCGCGATCGACGCCGCGAAAACCTCGTGTGTGGCGAGCAGTTCGGCGCCCATCGCGGGCCACTGACTGCCTTGACCTGGGAATACGAACGCCACCCTGCGTGCCGCGGCCCGGCCCGTGACCACGGCGTCGTCGTCGGCGCTCGCGGATCCGGCCAGACCAGCGAGCCCGGAGCGCAGATCGTCGAGGTCGCGCCCGACGATCGCGGCGCGGAATTCCAGCTGCGCGCGGTGCCGCAGCAGGGTGTGCGCCACATCGTCGGCGTGCAGGTCGTCTCGCGCCGTCAGCCATTCGGTGAGCCGAAGGGCCTGCGCGCGCAGCGCTTCCTGGGTGCGCGCCGACACGGTCCACGTCCGGACGCTCCGATCACCGGACTCGTCCGCGGCACCCGTGGTTGCGGCCGGAAGCACCGACGGCGGCGCCTCCTCCAGGATGAGGTGCGCGTTGGTCCCGCTCATCCCGAACGACGACACCCCGGCACGACGCACCCGGTCGCCGGCCGGCCAGGGCTCCGCCTCGCTCAGCAGCCGCACGGAACCCGCCGACCAGTCCACATGCGGGCTCGGCGCATCGAGATGCACAGTCTTCGGCAGTGTTTCGTGCCGTAACGCCTGCACCATCTTGATGACACCACCGACACCCGCGGCCGCGACGGCATGACCGATATTCGATTTCACCGATCCGATCCGCAGCGGTCGCGCCCGCTCGGCGCCGTAGGCCGCGATCAGCGCCTGCGCCTCGATCGGATCGCCCAGCGCGGTGCCGGTTCCGTGCGCCTCCACCGCGTCCACCTCGGTGGGCGTCAGTCCCGCGTCGGCCAGCGCCGCCGCGATCACCCGCTCCTGCGACGGACCGTTCGGCGCGGTCAGGCCATTGCTCGCGCCGTCCTGGTTGATCGCGCTGCCGCGCACGACCGCCAGAACCCGGTGCCCGAGGCGACGGGCGTCGGCGAGGCGCTCGACGACCAGCACGCCGACCCCCTCCGACCAGGTCACGCCGTCGGCCGCGGCGGAGAACGGCTTGCACCGCGCGTCCGCCGCCAACCCCCGCTGGCGCGCGAAGTCGACGAACAGCGCCGGACTCGCCGAGATGCTCACGCCACCGGCCAGCGCGAGGGAGGTCTCCCCCTGGCGCAGCGCCTGACACGCCAGATGCAGCGCGACCAGGGACGAGGAGCACGCGGTGTCGACCGTGACGGCGGGGCCTTCCAGGCCGAAGAGGTAGGCCACGCGGCCGGAGATCACGCTGTGCGATGTCCCGGTCAGCCGGAAGCCTTCGTACTCCCCGGTCACGCCCTCCGCGTAGCCCGAGGCGCAGGCGCCGACGTACACGCCGGTGTCCGTACCGCGGAGCGCGGCGGGATCGAGGCCCGCGTCCTCCAGGGCTTCCCAGGCGACCTCCAGCATCAGCCGCTGTTGCGGATCCATCGCCGCCGCCTCGCGTGGGCCGATCCCGAAGAACCCGGCGTCGAATTCCGCCGCGTCGGGGAGGAAGCCGCCCTCCCGGATGTAGAACGTGCCCGGCTGGTCCGGATCGGGGTGGAACAGCCGCTCCAGGTCCCAGCCACGGTCCTCGGGGAACGGCGAGATCGCGTCGGTTCCGGAAGCGACGAGACGCCACAGGTCCTCGGCCGATCCGACACCGCCGGGGAAGCGGCAGCCGATCCCGACGATGGCGATCGGCTCGTCGGATCGGCCGCGGCGCACCGCGCGCGGCGCGGCGGGATCCACGCCTTCGAGGCGCGCGCGCACCAGCCGCGCCACCGCGGTGGGCGTCGGATGGTCGAACATCAGCGTCGCGGGCAGCGTCAGCCCGGTGGCGGCGGCCAGCCGGTCGCGCAACTGGACGCCGCTCAGCGAGTCGAATCCGAAGGCCGTGAAGGGCAGGTCGGCGGGAACGGCCTCGGGCGACTCGTAGCCGAGTATCGCGGCGGTCTGCTCGGCGACGACCCGCCACACCAGCGCGTCTCGTTCCGGCTCCGGCACGGCGAACAGCCGCGGCGCCAGCGGGCCTTCCACGGTGGCACGCCTCCTGCGCACCGGAGCGGGCGCGGACGCCGTGGACTCCGCCACCCGCTCGACCATGCGCATTCCCAGCGAGCTGACCGTGAGCACCGGGTCGCCGTCCTCGGACACGGCCGTCACTCGCAGGGTGTCCGCACCGATCAGTTCGACCCGCACCCGGGCCGCGGCGGCCCCGGCGCGATACAGCCGAGCGCCCCTGGCGGACAGCGGCATCGGCGTCCGAGGGGCTGCGTCGTCGGCGAGCAGATCCGTCGCGGCGTGCGTCATGGCGTCGAGCAGCGCGGGATGGACGCCGAACCGGCCCGGATCGCCCACCGACTCATCCAGCGACACCTCGGCGAACACCTCGCGACCGCGCCGCCAGGACGCCGTGACTCCCTGGAAAGCCACGCCGTAGCCGAGCCCACGGCCGGCCAGCCGGTCGTACAGTTCTTCGGCGGCCACGCGCTCGGCCCCGGCGGGCGGCCATTCGATGCCCGGCCGGGCGGAGGTCTCGTCGCGGTCCACGGCCAGCACGCCCTGCGCGCACCGAGACCAGTCCGCAGCGGCGTCGGCGGTGGCGGGCCGGGCGTGGACGGTGAACGTCCGCCGCCCGCTCTCGTCGGCCGCCGCGACGCGCACCTGGATCGCCCACGGCAGGTTCGCCGGGAGCGGCGCCTCGATCCGGAGGTCCTCGATCTCCGGAGCGCCCACCCGAGCGCCCACGCTCCACGCGGTCTCGAGCCACACCGCCGCGGGCACGGCGAGAGCCCCGAAGACGAGGTGATCCGCCAGCCAGCGCTGGTCGTCCGGGGCCAGGAGCCCGGTGAACAGCCATTCGTCGCGCTCGGCCACCGGCACCGCCGCGCTCAGTACCGGATGGTCCGGCGCGAGCAGCCCGGCGCGGCGCAGATCCGCGGCGCCCGCGCCGACCTGCGGTGTCCAGCACCGGCTGCGCTGGAACGCGTAGACCGGAAGGTCGACCCGCGCGGCGGGGGGAGCCAATTCCGCCACCACCGCGTCGATACCCGCGCAGTAGGCCCGGGCCGACGCCACGGCGAACTCGTCGGGTCCCCCGTGGCCACGACGCAATGTGCCGCACACCGCCACCCGGTCGGCCGCGCCCAGCGCCTCGGCCACCAGTTCGATCGCCGAGGCGACCACCGGATGCGGGCTCGTCTCCACGAACGCGGTCAACTCCGCACGCAGCAACGCCTCGATCGACTCGGCGAAGCGCACCTGCTCGCGCAACCCGCGATACCAGTACGCCGCGTCCAGTCCGGCGGTGTCCACGAACTCGGCCGTCACCGTCGAGAAGAACGGAACAGCACCGGTTTTGGGCTGGATCGAGGCCAGGTCGGCAAGCACCCGGTCGCGAATGCGTTCCACCGCCGCCGAATGCGACGCGTAGTCCACCGGGATACGTTTCGCCCAGACCCCTTCGGCCGTGCAATCGGCGAGGAACTGCTCGATCGCGTCGGCCGCACCGGACACCACGGTCTGGCCGGGAGCGTTCACCGCCGCCACCGACAACCGGCCGCCGAAGGCCGCCAGCCGGTCCGCGACCGCCTCGCCCGGCAGACCGACCGACGCCATACCGCCCGAGCCCGCCAGCAGTTCCGCGACCGCGCGCGAGCGCAGGGCCACCACGCGCGCCCCGTCTTCCAGCGACAAGCCACCGGCCACCACCGCCGCCGCGATCTCGCCCTGCGAATGCCCCACCACGGCGGACGGTCGCACACCGGCGGCCTGCCACCGCCGCGCCAGCGATACCAGCATCGCGAACAGGACCGGCTGCACCACGTCGACGCGATCCAGCGAGGCCGCTCCCGGCGTCCCGCGCAGCACCTCGGTCAACGACCAGTCCACGAACGGCGCAAGCGCCGCCTCGCATTCCGCGATGGACGCCGCGAAGACCTCGTCGGACGCCAGCAGTCCGGCGCCCATGCCCACCCACTGGCTGCCCTGACCCGGGAACACGAACACCACCCGGCGCGACGCGGCACGGCCGGACACCACCGCGGGATCGCCGACGCCCGGATCGGGCGCCCGCTCGGCCAGGGCGGCGAGCCCGGCACTCATCCGCTCGGCGCCGGACCCCACCACGGCTGCCCGCCACTCCAGCGGCGTCCGGGTGTGGGCGAGCGAGTACGCCACGTCGGCGGTACCGGCTTCCGGGTTCTCCGCCAGCCACTCGCACAGACGAACGGCCTGCTCCCGCAATGCTTCTCGGCTCCGAGCCGACAGCACCCACACCGCGGGCCGGGGCTCGGCGGTCGCCGCCGCGGCCGCCGCCGCGGGCGCCTCCTCGAGGATCACGTGCGCGTTGGTTCCGCCCATCCCGAACGAGGACACACCGGCCCGGCGACGCGCGTCGCTCGTCCACGGCTGCGTGCTGGTCTGCACCCGCAGCCCCAGCTCGTCCAGCGGGATCCGGGGATTGGGGTTGCGGAAGTTCAAGCTGGGCGCCAGCTGCCCGTGCCGCAGGCACAGTGCGGTCTTGATCAACCCCGCGATTCCCGCGGCGCCTTCGAGATGCCCGATATTGGTCTTGACCGAACCCACGGCCAGCGGCTGACCCGCCGGACGCCCCGCGCCGTAGATTTCACCGAGCGCCGCCGCCTCCACCGGGTCGCCCGCCGGCGTACCCGTGCCGTGCAGCTCCACATACTGCACCGAGGGCCCGTCGACCCCGGCCGCCGTCAGGGCGGCCCGGATGACGGCGGCCTGGGCAGCGGCGCTGGGGGCGCTCAGCACCTGCCGTTCGTTGCCGTTGTTGACGGCGCTGCCACGGATCACGGCGTAGATCCGGTGTCCCGCGGCGATCGCTCGCTCCACCGGCTCGAGCACGATCATGCCGCCGCCCTCGCCGCGGACCGTACCGTCGGCCCGGTCGTCGAAGGTGTGGCATCGCCCCGTCGCCGAATGCGCGCCGAACTGTTCGTATCGTTCGCCGCTCAACGGGGACAGGATGAGATTCAGCCCGCCCGCCACGGCCACGTCGCACTCGCCGTCGCGGATCGCCGCGCAGGCCAGGTGCACCGCGACCAAGGAGGAGGACTGTCCGCTGTCGACGACCATGCTCGGCCCGGTGAACCCGTAGTAGTTCGAGATCCGGTTGGCGGTGACTCCTCGCCCGACGGCCCACAGCGAGTGCCTGCCGATGCCGGGTATGCCCTGGGTCGCCACGATTTCGGCGAAATCGGTGCCGGTGCAACCCAGGAACACGCCCGCCCGCGAGCCCGTCCCGGGACCGAGACCGGCGTCCTCCCACGCCTCCCAGCTGAGTTCGAGCCCGAGCAGCTGATGCGGGTCGAGAACGTTCGCCTCGTTCGGCGGGACACCGAAGAATCCGGCGTCGTATTCCGTAGCCGAGTCGAGGAATCCCGCGGTCTCCTCGACACCGGGCCGGTCGGCGGGCGCGGGCCCGACGGCATCGCGGCCCTCGCGCAGCAATCGCCAGAACTTCTCCAGGTCGGAGGCGCCCGGCATCCGGCACGACATTCCGACGATAGCGATGTCACTCGCTGCTTCGACCATGGGATTTCCTCTGTCTCGCCTCTTCGATGCCACGTGTCACGCCCGCCCGGCGGTCACCGCGGAGCACCGTCACTGCCTGCCGCCGAGCGCGCGAGCGCCGGCTCCGTTTCATCGAGTTCGCCCAGCCAGCGCCGTATCTCGGCCGCGACGGCCGAGGTGGCCGCGCCGATGATCGAGAAATGGTCGGCGTCGAGCTCGACCGTCTCGCCGGTGTGCAGCCAGGCCGGCACCGGCTCGGCGAGGTCCAGCCCCGGCAGCGGCGTCGCGGCCCGCAGGTCGAACGTCGGCGCGGTGATCGGCAGCGGCAGGCGTTGCTCGAACAGCCGCGCGTATTTCGCCATGGCGACCAGGCCGTGATCCCCGATCTCGGTGACCTCGTGTCCGAGGTCGAGCACCGAGCCGATCGCGCTCAGCAACACCCGGCGGTTCTGCTCCGGATCGTCGGGTGAATACGTGTCCAGCAGGATCACCGCGGCCGGGCCGCGCCCGTCCCGCTCCAGCCGATGCGCGAGCGCGTGCGCGATCGCGCCGCCTGCCGAATAGCCGAGGAGCACGACCGGCCGCTCGTCACCGCGGTTGCGCACCGCCGCCGCCAGGTGATCCAGCAGCACCTCCCAGGATTCGGGCAGCGCCTCGCCCGGCTGCGTGCCGGGCAGGCGCAGCGCCGCGATCGTCCGGTCGGCACCGAGTTCCCTGGCCAGCCGGGCGAACTGGTGCGGTCCGGTGCCGACCACGAACGACGGGACACAGAGCAGGGTCGCCCGTCCGGTCCCCCTGCTCAGCGGAATCGGCGCCGTGCCGGCCACATCGGTGAAGGTGTCCACGAGTTCCGCGCTCTCCAGCAGCATCGGTATCGCCGCGCCGACCCGGCCGCGCCGGTGCGCGGCCAGCACCAGTTCGGTGAGCGCGCCCCTCGCCCCGGTTTCCACGGGCACTACGGCCGCGGGCGCGTCGGTGGTCACGTCCGCGGGCGCCATCTCCGGGATCCGGGAAACCAGGTACGCCGCCAGGGCCTCGCCGGTGGGATGGTCGAAGACGAGGGTCGACGGCAGCGTCAGCCCGGTGGTCTCGGCCAAGCGATTGCGGAACTCGATGCCCGCCAGAGAGTCGAATCCCAGCTCCGTGAACGGAGCCCGTGGATCGATCGCCTCGCCCGAGGTGTGGCCGAGGCTCGCCGCGATGTGCTCGCGCACGGCGGCGAGCACCACGCCGGGGCGCTCCGCTTCGGCGGTCGCGGCCAGTTGCCGTGCCAGCGACCGCGCTCCGCCCGCCCGGCGCGGCGCCGCGGTGACCAGGGCGCCGAGCATCCTGGGCAACGCGCCCGCCGCGGCGAGGGCGTTCAGCACCGCGGGATCCAGACGCGCGCCGACACCGGTCGGCTCGCCTCCGGCTATGGCGCTGTCCAGCAAGGACATTCCGTAGTCGTCGTCGAGTGGCATCAGACCCTCGCGGCGCATCCGCGCGATGTCGGTGCCGGTGAGGGTGCTCGTCATTCCGCTCTCCGCGCGCCACGGTCCCCACGCGAGCGAGGTGGCGGGCAGTCCGCGGTGGTGCCGGTGCTGCGCGAGCGCGTCGAGGAAGGCGTTCGCCGCCGCGTAGTTGGCCTGTCCCGGGCTGCCGATCGTGCCCGCGAACGAGGAGAACAGCACGAACATCGACAACTCGAGATCGGCGGTGGCTTCGTGCAGGTACCAGGCCGCGTCCGCCTTGGGCCGGAGCACGGCGGCGAGGCGCGCCGGGGTGAGGTCGGCCAGGAGTCCATCGGCGAGTGTTCCCGCGGTGTGCACGACGGCGGTCAGCGGATGTTCCGGCGCGATGGTCGACAGCAGCCGGTCGACCGCCGCCCGGTCGCTCACATCACAGGCCACCACCTGCACGTGCGCGCCCAGTCCGGCCAGTTCCGCCGCCAGTTCCGCGGCGCCCGGCGCGTCCGGGCCGCGCCTGCTCGCCAGCAGCACCCTGCGCACACCGTGCGCGGCGACCAGATGCCGGGCCGTGAGCCCGCCGAGGCTTCCGGTGCCGCCGGTGATCAGCACCGTGCCGTCGGGATTCGGTCGAGGAGCGGGCCTTCCGTGCTCGCCGGCCGCGCTCCGGCTCAACCGGGGCACGTACACGGCACCGTCACGCACGGCCGCCTGGGATTCGTCGGCCATGGCCAGCAGCGTCGCGACGGCACGGCGGTACCCCGCCCAGGCCGCCACGTCGACGAGGAGGATCCGGCCCGGGTTCTCGTGCTGTCCGCTGCGCAGCAGCCCCCACACCGCCGCTCCGGCGAGGTCCACCGGTGCTGTGGGTGTCACGGCGACCGCTCCGCGGGTGACGACGACGACACGGTTGTGGCGGGTCAGGAGTTCGGTGATCCCTTGCGCCGTATCGGTGAGCCGGGTGCGCAGCACATCGGGCACATCGCTGTCCGCCGGTGTGTCCTCGATCCGGAGCACCGCGACGGAACCTCCGTCTACGCGCACGATCTCGTCGTCGCCGACAAACGCCCAGTCCTCATCCACGACGAGTCCGGCGCGCTCCCCGGCCGGCGCGGGCACCCACCGGAGCCGATACGGGTCGTGCCCGGTGCGGGCGGCGCCGGCGGTCCGCAGCGCGTCGATCGGGATCGGGCGCATGGTCAACGCCGCGACCCGGAAGATCTGCTCTCCGTGCGCGTCGGTGAGCGTCACCGCGATCGGCTGGTTGTCCCGGTCCCCGGATCGGGGCTCGGCCGCGGCCAACCGTACCCGCGCCGCGCCCGCACCCACGGCGTGCAGGTCCACGTCCTCCCACGAGTAGGGGACGTAGATCTCGTCCGCGGCGGGCTCCCCGGTGAGCCCGGTGAACCGGATCGCGTGCAGCGCCGCATCCAGCAACGCCGGATGCAGCCCGAATCGGTCGGCCGCCGAATGCTCTTGTCCGGGCAGGCGCACCTCCGCGAAGACCTCGTCGCCGCGCCGCCACAGTGCGGTCAGCCCCTGGAACAACGGCCCGTGCCCGTAGCCGCGGTCGGCGAACTCGGTGTACATATCGCTGACGTCCACCGGCAGCGCCCCGGCCGGCGGCCAGGGTTCCGTCATGGGGGTCGTCTCGGCCGTCGTCGTCTGCGGGACAAGGGATCCGGTGGCGTGCCGGATCCATTCCGCCTGTTCCGGCGTGCCGACGCGATGCGGACGCGAATACACCGACACCGCACGCGCGCCGGTGTCGTCGGGGCCGTCCGCCAGCACCCGCAATTCGACCGAGCCGTCGGCCGGGACCGCCAGGGGCGCCGTCACCACGAGCTCGGCCAGGCGCGGATTGCCGGTCATCGCGCCGAGGTACAGCGCCAGCTCGGCGAAGGCCGTCCCCGGCAACAGCACGGTTCCGCCGATCATGTGGTCGGCCAGCCACGGATGGCTCGCCAGCGACAGACGGCCGGTCGCCACCACACCGCGGGAGTCCGGCAGCCAGACGGCGGCGCCGAGCAGCGGATGGTCGACCTCGTCCAGACCGGAGGACCGCACGTCGGGGGTGTGTTCGGTGGCGGTGAGCCAATACCGCTGATGATCGAACGCGTACGTCGGCAACGAAACTCGGCGCGCCGCGCTGCCCTCCCACAGCGGTTGCCAGTCCACCGCCAGCCCGGCGACGTGCGCGCGGGCCAGGAAGGTCACGAAGTGCCGCGCTTCCGCACCCACGCGGCGGCTCGCGGCGGCGGTCAGCCATCCGTTCGCGGCCTCGTCCCCGAGGCAGCCGCGGGTCATGGCCGTGAGCACGGCGTCCGGACCTATCTCGAGGAACCGGCGCGCGCCGGTGTCGGCCAACGCCCGGATACCGGGCGCGAACCGGACCGCGGCGCGGATCTGCCCGACCCAGTACTCCGGGTCGGTGAAGGTATCCCCCACGGCCCCGGTCACATTCGACACGATCGGCACCAACGGTTGCCGGTAGGTCAGTTCTCCGGCGACGGCGCGGAACGCGGCCAGCGCGGGTTCCATCCGCGCGGAGTGGAACGCGTGGCTCACCTTCAGTCGCGTCGTCTTGTGCCCCTGCGCCGCGATGGTCCGTTCCAGTTCGCCGATCGCGTCCTCGTCACCGGAGAGCACCACCGCCTCCGGTCCGTTCACCGCGGCGATCGAGGCGCGATCCCCGAAGCCGGTGAGCAGTGGCAAGGCATCGGTTTCCGGAAGGGACACCGCCAGCATGGCGCCGTCCTCCGGCAGCGCACCCATCAACCGTCCGCGCGCCGCCACCAGAGCGCACGCGTCCGGCAGCGACCACACCCCCGCCGCATACGCCGCCACCAGCTCGCCGATGGAGTGCCCGATCAACACGTCCGGGAACACGCCGAACGACTCCACCAACCGGAACAACGCCACCTCGAACGCGAACAACGCGGGCTGCGTCCACTCCGTCCGATCCAGCACACCCGACGGATCGGCGAACATCACCTCCCGCAACGACGGCGCCGGATCGCCGGTCGGGGCCGTCTGCGCCGCACCGGCGGCGTTCTCCCGCAGCCGGTCGAATTCGGCGCACACTTCGTCGAGCGCCTGGGCGAAGACGGGGTAGGACGCGTACAGCTCGGCGCCCATGCCCACTCGCTGCGAGCCCTGGCCGGTGAACAGGAACGCGGTCCTGCCCGAGCCTGCCGTCCCCTCGATCACACCGGACCCAGGACCGGCCGCCAATTCCGCGAGTCCCGCCAGCAATTGCTGCCGATCATCGCCGACGACGGCGCCGCGCCACTCCAGCTGCGCGCGGGTCTGCACCAGCGAGCGTCCGATGGAACCGGCATCGGCGTCCGGATGCTCGACCGCCCACGCGCGCAGCCGCTCGGCCTGCGCCCGCAGACCGGCCTCCGATTTCGCCGAGACCACCCACGCGATCACGCGGTCCGGCTCGGATCCGCGGTCGCGCACGGCGGGCTGTCGGTCGCGTGCGGGCGCTTCTTCGACGACGACGTGCGCGTTCGTCCCGCTGATCCCGAACGACGACACCCCCGCACGCCGTACCCGCTCCCCGGCGGGCCAGGGCTCCGCCTCGGTCAGCAACCGCACCGACCCCGCCGACCAATCCACATGCGGCGAGGGGGCATCCACGTGCAGCGTCTTCGGCAGCATCTCGTGCCGCAGCGCCTGCACCATCTTGATCACGCCGCCCACGCCCGAGGCCGCGACCGAATGGCCGATATTCGACTTCAGCGAGCCGACCCGCACGGGTTCGCGCCGACCCTGACCGTAAGTCGCGATCAAGGCCTGCGCTTCGATGGGATCGCCCAGCGGCGTTCCCGTTCCGTGTGCCTCCACCGCGTCGACGTCGGCCGGTTCCAGGCCCGCCGCCGCCAGCGCCGCCGCGATCACCCGCTCCTGCGACGGACCGTTCGGCGCGGTCAGGCCGTTCGACGCGCCGTCCTGGTTCACCGCCGAACCCCGGATCACCGCCAGCACCTCGTGGCCCGACCGCCGGGCGTCCGAAAGCCGTTCCAGGGCCAGCACGCCGACCCCTTCCGACCAGCCGACACCGTCCGCGGCGGCGGCGAAGGATTTACACCGCCCGTCGGGGGCCAGCCCCCGCTGCCGCGCGAAGTCCACGTACAGCTCCGGGCTGCCCGACACGGTGACTCCGCCGGCCAGCGCCAGCGACGTCTCCCCGTTCCGCAGCGCCTGGCAGGCCAGGTGCAGGGCCACCAAGGAGGACGAGCACGCCGTGTCCACCGTCATGGCCGGACCCTGCAGGCCCAGGACATAGGCCACCCGTCCCGAGGTGACGCTGTCGGAGTTGCCGGTCATCCGGAAGCCCTCGTACGCGCCGACCACCCGCTCGGAATAGCCGGACGGGGTGGCGCCGACGAAGACTCCGGTGTCACTGCCGCGCAGCGCGGTCGGATCGATGCCCGCGTCTTCCAAGGCTTCCCAGGCGGCCTCCAGCATCAGCCGCTGCTGCGGGTCCATGGCCGTCGCCTCACGGGGGCCGATTCCGAAGAAGGCGGGGTCGAACGCGCCCGCGTCGGTGAGGAATCCGCCCTCGCGCACGTAGGTGGTGCCGGGCTGGTCCGGGTCCGGATGGTACAGCCGATCGAGGTCCCAGCCCCGGTCCGTGGGGAACGGCGTGATCGCGTCCGTACCCGAGACCAGAAGCTGCCACAGCTGCTCCGCCGAACTCACGCCGCCGGGATACCGGCAGCTCATTCCGACGATGGCGATCGGCTCGTCGACCCGGGTCCGTGGCGTCATCCGCGCCGGGCGTGGCCGCGCGGCCGGAGCGTCGCCGATCCTGGACACGAGGAACTCCGCCACCACGCGGGCGCTCGGGTGATCGAACACCAGGGTCGAGGGCAGCGATAGTCCGGTGGCCTTGGCGAGGCGGTTCCGGAATTCCACACCCGCCAGCGAGTCGAAACCCAGCTCGGTGAACGCGGTCTCGGGGTCGATCGCCTCCGCCGAGGCGTGTCCGAGTACCGCGGCCGCCTGTTCCCGGGTGACGGCGAGGGCCACTTCGGCGCGGTCGGCGGGCGTGGCCGCGGCCAGCCGTCCGACCGGCTCCCCGCCGGTGCGGCCCGGCCGCGCCGACGCGGGGGCCAGCGCACTCAGCAGTGCGGGCAAGGCTCCCGCCTCGGCCTGCTCCGCCAGCCCCGATCGATCGAATTCCGCGCCCACCACCAGCGCCGACCCCGCGGTGAGCGAAGCGTCGAACAGCGACAGCCCCGTTGTGTCGCCGAGCGGGCGGAAACCCAAGCGCCGCAGCCGTTCCAACCCCGCCGGACCGAGGTCGGCGGTCATCCCGGTGCCCGCGTTCCACGGACCCCAGGCCACCGATACGGCGGGCAGGCCCGCGGTACGGCGCATCCGGACCACCGCGTCGGCGAACGAGTTCGCCGCCGCGTAGTTGCCCTGCCCGGGGGATCCGGCCAGCCCGGCGACCGACGAGAACACCACGAAGGCCGAGACTTTCGCGTCCCGCGTCGCGTCGTGCAGCAGCCAGGTCCCGTCCACCTTCGGGCGCAGCACGCGGTCCACCTGCGCGGCGGTCAGGGTCTCGACCGTCCCGTCATCGACCACACCCGCGGCGTGCACGATGCCGGACAACGGGAATTCCTCCGGTACCGCCGCCAGGACCGCGGCGAGGTCGCCGCGATCCGCGATGTCACACGCCTGGACGTCCACCTGGGCGCCCAGCGCCGACAGGTCCGCGACGAGTTCGGTGACCCCCGCGGCGTCAGGACCACGTCGCGAGACCAGCAAGAGTCGCCGAATCCCGTGCTCGGACACCAGATGTCGCGCGATCAGCGCGCCCAGACCGCTGGTGCCGCCGGTCACCAGCACCGTGCCCGTCCCGAACGAGATCGTCCCCGTTCCCGGTGCCGCCGCGATCCGGCGCACCCGGGGCACCGACAACCGGCCGTCGCGCACCGCGACCTGCGGTTCGCCCGCGGCCAGCGCCGCCGACACCGCCCCGGCGTCGATGTCGCCGTCCCGATCGATGAGCACGATCCGGCCCGGATGTTCCGCCTGCACGCTGCGCAGCAGACCCGCGACGGCAGCGGCCGCCGGGTCGGGCGATTCACCCGGCAACCCGAGCGCGTTACGAGTGACCACGACCAGCCGGGCGCGGTCGTACCGCGTATCGGTGAGCCACGACCGCGCCAGTTCCACTGTCCGCGTGACCCAGTGCCGGGCCGCTTCAGCCGGATCGGCGTCCACCGCTTCGGCGGTCTCGACTGCCCAGACGATCGTCGCCGCGTCCGGATCGCCGCCGTCCGGTTCGCGCGGGTCGGTGACGCGCAGGTCGATTCCCGCCACGCTGCCCGCGCCCAGCATCGCCATCGTTCCCGCCGGCCCGGCGTGGCCGGTGGACACCGGCACCCACTCCAGCCCGTGCAGCGGCACCGGCGCCGTATTCGACCGGACCCGATCCACGGTGCGCCGCTCGACCGGATGCACCACCAAGGAGTCCACGCTCAGCACCGGTGCGCCGTTCTCGTCCACGACATCCATCCGGATCCGGTAACCGCCGGACAGCACCGCGCGAACCCGCACCGGCCCGGAGCCCGACCGGACCGTCCGCAGCCCACCGACCGTGACCGGCAGCGGCACCCGTCCGGCGGGCAGGTCGTTCATGACGAAGTCGAGCGCGGGGTGCAGACAGGCGTCGAACAACGCGGGGTGGATACCGTAGCCCGATGCCCGCGCGGCGGTGACGTCGTCCAGCGATACTTCCGCGAACACTTCGTCGCCGCGTCGCCACGCCGCGCGCATGCCGCGGAAGGCGGGACCGTATTCCATGCCCAGGTGCGCGATCCGGCGATAGATCGCCTCTTCGTCGAGCTGTTCCGCGCCTGCGGGCGGCCAGATCCGATCCCAGCCGGTGGAGTGGCCGGGGCCGGGGTCGGCGGCGAGCACGCCACCGGCATGGGGGACCCACGCCTCGGCGTCGTCGAGGTCCGCGGTGCGGGAGTAGAGGGTGAAACGCCGCCGTCCGTCGGCTTCGGCCGCACCGACCGCCACCTGCACGTCGACGGTGCGCTCAGCGAGGGCGAGCGGGATGTCCAGTTGCATCTCCTCGACCGAGCGCGCTCCGAGCCGGTCGCCGATCGCCGACATCAGTTCGAGGTAGGTGGTCGCCGGGACCACCGGTGTACCGAACACCACGTGGTCGGCGACCCACGGATGCCGGGCATCCGACAGCTGTCCGGTGAACAGCCATTCGTCCTTGCCCGCCACCGGCACCGCGTCCAGCAGGATCGGATGATCGATGGAGCCCGCCGCGACCGGCCGGACCACGTCCAGCCAATAGCGCCGTCGCTGGAAGGCGTAGGTGGGCAACGCGAGACGCTTCGAAGACCGGCCCGCGAGCAAGGGCTCCCAGTGCACCTCGATGCCGCTGTTGTGGGCGTGGGCGAGGAAGGTCAGGAAATGCCGCACCTCGTCGACGCCGCGCCGTCCGGCCGCCGCGACCAGTGATCGGGCCCCGACCTCCTCGGGCAGGCACTGCCGCGTCATCGCGGCCAGCACGGCGTCCGGCCCCAGCTCCAGGAATCGCCGGACACCCAGGTCCACCAGGGTGTCGACACCTCGGGCGTAACGGACGGTGTCGCGCACGTGACCTGCCCAGTACAGGGAGTCGGAGAACGCCTCGCCGCCGACGACCCCGAACACGTTGGAGATCACCGGCAACAGTGGACTGCCGTAGGTGATTCCGGCCGCCAACGCCTCGAATTCCGGCAGCATGGGTTCCATCAGCGCCGAGTGGAACGCGTGACTGACTCGCAACCGGGTTGTCTTGACCCCCTCGGCGGCGAGTTCGAGTTCGAGTTCGGCGATGGCGTCCTCCGTGCCGGAGAACACGATCGCCGACGGCCCGTTCACCGCCGCGATGGACAGCCGCCCGCGGAATCCGGCGATGGCTTCGGCCGCCCGCTCCTGTGGAAGCGCGGCGGCGAGCATGGCGCCGCCTTCGGGCAACCCACCCATCAACCGCCCCCGCGCCGCCACCAACGCACACGCATCAGCCCTCGACCACACCCCCGCCACATACGCCGCCACCAACTCACCGATCGAATGACCGATCACCACATCCGGAACGATCCCGAACGACTCCACCAACCGGAACAACGCCACCTCAAAGGCGAACAACGCAGGCTGCGTGAACTCCGTACGATCCACCAAACCCCCACCCCCCACCCCGAACACAACATCCCGCAACGAAACCCCCAACAGCGGATCGAACTCCCCACACAACTCATCGAAAACCGCAGCAAACACCGGAAACGCCGCATACAACCCCGCCCCCATACCCACCCGCTGCGCACCCTGACCCGTGAACAAGAACGCGATCTTGCCGCCGACCGAAGCGCCTTCCGCCACCCCCGGTGACGAAACACCCGCCGCCAGGTCCGCCAGTCCGGTCAGCATGGCCTCGCGGTCGCCCGCGATGACGACGCCGCGCCGATCGAACCGCGTGCGCGTGGTCAGCAGGGTGTGCGCGACATCCGCCGGGTCCGCCTCCGGATGCGCCGCCACCCACTCGC
The DNA here is from genome assembly GCF_027924405.1 of Nocardia sputorum. Lineage (NCBI taxonomy): Bacteria > Bacillati > Actinomycetota > Actinomycetes > Mycobacteriales > Nocardiaceae > Nocardia > Nocardia sputorum. The sequence continues at coordinate 3,966,651 of NZ_AP026978.1, forward strand.
GCAGCCGGGCGGCCTGCGCACGCAGTCCCGCTTCGGTTTTCGCCGACACCACCAGCGGCACCATGCCCGCGCCCGCGGCGGGACCGTCCGTGGTGACCGGCGCGGCGGCGTGCTCCGCGCCCGCGGCGGCCTCCTCGAGGATCAGGTGCGCGTTGGTGCCGCTGATCCCGAACGAGGACACACCGGCCCGGCGCACCCGGTCCACCGACGCGGGCCACGGCCGTTCCTCGGTGAGCAGCCGCACCGCGCCCGCCGACCAATCCACGTGCGGCGACGGCGCGTCCACGTGCAAGGTCTTCGGCAACGTCTCGTGCCGCAGCGCCTGCACGATCTTGATCACGCCGCCGATCCCCGAGGCGGCTTGCGAATGACCGATATTCGATTTCAGGGATCCGACCCACAACGGTTCCGCGCGCCCTTGTCCGTAGGTCGCGATCAGCGCTTGTGCCTCGATCGGATCACCCAGCGGCGTCCCGGTGCCGTGTGCCTCCACCACATCCACATCCGCGGGCGCCAACCCCGCCGCGGCCAGCGCCGAAGCGATCACCCGCTCCTGCGACGGACCGTTCGGCGCGGTCAAACCATTGCTCGCGCCGTCCTGATTCACCGCCGAACCGCGAATCACCGCCAGCACCTCGTGCCCCGCGCGCCGCGCGTCCGACAAACGCTCCAGCACCAGCACACCGACACCCTCGGACCAGCCCACGCCGTCCGCCGACGCCGAGAACGCCTTACAGCGCCCGTCGCGCGACAACCCGCGCTGACGGGAGAATTCCAAGAACATGAACGGCGTCGACATCACCTGCGCGCCACTGGCCAGCACCAGCGAACTCTCCCCTTGGCGCAGTGCCTGACAGGCCAGATGGATGGCCACCAGAGACGACGAACACGCCGTATCCACGGTTACCGCCGGACCTTCCAGACCCAGCGTGTAGGCGACCCGGCCGGAGAGCACGCTGCTGGTCGAGCCGGTGCCGACATAACCTTCCGCGATCGCGCCCGCGGCTTTGGCGATCTCCTCGTAGTCCTGGTACGACACGCCGGTGAAAACGCCCGCGTCGCTGCCGCGCAACGACGCCGGGTCGATGCCGGCGTGCTCCAGCGCTTCCCAGGACGCCTCGAGCAGTAAGCGCTGCTGGGGATCCATGGCCGCCGCCTCCCGCGGCCCGATCCCGAAGAATCCCGCGTCGAACTCCGCGACGTCGGAGAGGAAGCCGCCGTACCGCAGATACGAGGTCCCGGAATGGTCGGGATCGGGATGGAACAGCCGGTCCAGATCCCAGCCGCGGTCGGCCGGGAACTCGCCGATCGCGTCCGTTCCGGCCGCCACCAGCTCCCACAGCCCGTCGGGTGAGCTGACGCCGCCCGGGTACCGGCAGCTCATGCCCACGATCGCGATGGGCTCGTCGGTGCGGACGCGGCGTTTGACGCGGGCGGCGCGGCCCGCGTCCGCCTCGTCCCCGTCACCGACCCGGGAGCGCACGAACGCGGCCACGGCCGCGGCGGTGGGATGGTCGAACACCAGCGTGGACGGCAGCTGCACGCCGGTGGCCTTGGCGAGGCGATTGCGGAACTCCACCCCGGCCAGCGAATCGAAGCCGAGCTCGGTGAACGGCGCGGCGGGGTCGATGGCGTCGCCGGAGATATGGCCGAGCACACCGGCGACCTGTTCGCGCACGACGTCCAGCACGATCGCCGCACGCTCCTGTTCCGGCGCGGTGGCCAAGCGCCGCGCCAACGTCCCGCTCGTGTCGGCGGCCCGCCGCACGGGCACCGCGACGATCGACTGCAGCAGCCGCGGCAGCGCCCCTTCGCGGGCCTGCACCGCCAGCGCCTCGGTATCGAACTCCGTCGCGATCAGGACCGGCGACGGCGCGGCGAGGGCGCGATCGAACAGCGCCAAGCCGTCCGCCGTCGTCAACGGCCGCACGCCGAGCCGGCCCATCCGCGCCATCGCCGCGCCGCCCAGACCGCTGGTCATGCCGATGCTCTGGTTCCACGAGCCCCACGCGATCGATACCGCGGGCAGGCCCGCCGCGCGCCGCCGGAACGCCAGCGCGTCCAGGAACGCGTTCGCCGCAGCGTAGTTGCCCTGGCCGGGAGCGCCGACCGCACCCGCGACCGAGGAGAACAGCACGAAGGCCGCGAGGTCGCGGGTCAGCTCGTGCAGATGCCACGCGGCGTCGGCCTTCGACGCCAGCACCCGATCGAGCTGCCCGGCGGTCAAGGTCTCGATGGTGGCGTCGTCGAGCACACCCGCGGAATGGATCACCGCGCTGGGCGCGAATTCGCCGGACAGTCCGGCCAGCAGCGCCGCGACCGCGGCCCGATCGCTCACGTCGCAGGCCGCCACGCGCACCCGCGCGCCCGCGGCGGTCAGCTCGCCGACCAGCGCGGCCACCCCGTCGGCGTGTTCACCGCGCCGCGACACCAGCACCAGTCGCCGCGCGCCGTGCGTGGCGACGACGTGCCGCGCCACCTCCGCTCCCAGTCCGCCGGTGCCGCCGGTGATCAGCACCGCGCCCGGGCCGAACGAATCGCCGTCCGCCGTCACCGCCGCGTGCTGCTTGCGCAGCCGAGGGACGCGCAGTCCACCGCCGCGCACGGCCAGCTGCGGTTCGTCCGACCGCACCGCCGCGGTGACCACCTCGGCGGTGACGTCGTCCTCCGGAGCGGCGTCCAGGAGAACGAACCGGCCGGGGTGCTCGGCCTGGGCACTGCGCACCAGGCCGCACACCGCCGCGCCCGCCGGGTCCGGCCGCTCGTCCGGCAGGCCGGCGGCTCCCCGCGTCAGGATCACCAGTCGCGCCTCGCGCCCGCGTTCCCCGGCCTGCCACGCCCGCAACAGCTCCAGCGTCGCCCGCAGCCAGGCTCGCGTCCGTGCCGGCGCGTCGCTCCCTGCCCCGGTGGGCGACCACACGACGATCTCCGGCGCCTGGTCGCCGAGCAGATCCGCGAGTTCCTCGCCGCGGCGCTCGGCACCGGCCACCTCGGCGTCGCCGAGCAGCGCGACCGTCGCGGCCGTCCCGCCCGGGGCCGCAGGCACCGGGACCCATTCGATGTCCGACAAGGAGGCGCGCCGCCCGGCCCCGCGGCCGAGCGCCTCGGCATCCACCGGGCGAGCGGTGAGCGATTCCAGGCTCAGCACGGGCGCACCGGTGTCGTCGACGGCGGTCACCCGAACGCGTCCGGCGCCCGAGCGCTCCAGCCGCACCCGGACGGCGGCCGTCCCCGCGCGGTACAGCCGGACCCCGCCGAACGAGAACGGCAGCGGCAGCCTGCCCGCGGGCATGTCCTGGGCCAGTTCGGTGATCGCGGTGTGGAAGGCGGCGTCCAGCAGGGCGGGGTGCATCCCGAAAGCCGGTGCCTGATCGCCCGATTCGGCTGGCAGCGACACCTCCGCGAGCAGGTCGTCACCGTCACGCCAGGCCGACGTGACGCCCTGGAACACCGGGCCGTAATCGAACCCGAGGCGCGCCAACCGGTCGTAGAGCCGGTCCACCGGCACGGGTTCGGCCTCGGCCGGCGGCCATTCCGCGTCCTCTGCCGAGGCGGACCAGCTCGATTCGACCCACGCGGGAACACCTTCCGTCCCGGGGGCGAGGACACCGTTGGCATGCGGCACCCACTCGCCCGCATCGGCATCCTCGGCCGCGACCGCGCGCGAATAGATGACGAACCGGCGCCCGCCCGCCTCGTCGGCGGGTTCGACGGTCAGCTGGACGTCGACCGCCGTGTCGTCGGCGAGCAGCAGCGGCGCCTCCAGCAGCAGTTCCTCGACGAGATCGGTGCCGAGCCGGGCGCCCGCGGTCAGCGCCAGTTCCACGAAGGCGGTGCCCGGCAGCAGCACCGACCCGAAGGCGACGTGGTCGGCCAGCCACGGATGCGTCCGCACCGACAGCCGGCCGGTGAACAGCCATTCGTCCCGCCCGGCCAACGGCACGGCGCCGGTGAGCATCGGATGATCCGATGACTTCAGTGACGCCTCGATCGCGAGCGGTTCCAACCAGTACCGCTGTCGTTGGAACGCATACGTCGGCAGGGCCACGCGGGTCAGCGGCCGGCCGGCGAACAGCGGCCGCCAGTGCACGTCGATACCGGCCGTGTGGGCGTGCGCGAGCATGGTGACGTACTGCGTCACCTCATCGGCCGAACGACGTGACGCGGCGGTCACCATCGACTCGGCTTCCACCTCCGGATGTTCGGCCAGGCACCGGCGTGTCGTCGCCGCGAGCACCGCGTCCGGGCCGATTTCGACGAAGCGGCGGACGCCGGCGGCCACCAGGGCGTCCACCCCCGGCGCGAACCGCACACAACCGCGCAACTGCTCGACCCAGTATCCCGGGTCGGTCAGTTCGGCCTCGGCGAGCACGCCGGAGACATTCGATACCACCGCGACCGTGGGCGTCCGGTACGTCAGCCGCTGGGCGACGGCGCGGAATTCGGCCAGCATGGGGTCCATCCGCGCGGAATGGAACGCATGGCTGACACGCAGCCGGGATGTCTTGACGCCCGCATCCGACAGCTGTCGCTCGACTTGATCGACGGCGTCCGCGTCACCGGAGATCACGACCGACGACGGGCCGTTCACGGCTGCCACCGACAGCGCGTTCCCGTGCGCGGCGATGAGCTCGACGGCGCGCTGCTCGGTCACCGCGGCGGCGAGCATGGCGCCGCCTTCGGGCAACCCACCCATCAACCGCCCCCGCGCCGCCACCAACGCACACGCATCAGCCCTCGACCACACCCCCGCCACATACGCCGCCACCAACTCACCGATCGAATGACCGATCACCACATCCGGAACGATCCCGAACGACTCCACCAACCGGAACAACGCCACCTCAAAGGCGAACAACGCAGGCTGCGTGAACTCCGTACGATCCACCAAACCCCCACCCCCCACCCCGAACACAACATCCCGCAACGAAACCCCCAACAGCGGATCGAACTCCCCACACAACTCATCGAAAACCGCAGCAAACACCGGAAACGCCGCATACAACCCCGCCCCCATACCCACCCGCTGCGCACCCTGACCCGTGAACAAGAACGCCGTCTTCCCCGGTAAGCCGACACCGTCGAGCGCACCATCTGCGGCGCCGGCCGCCAGCTCCGCCAATCCGGACAGCAACTGGTCTCGATCGCCGCCGACCACCGCGGCGCGGCGGTTCCATTGCGCCCTGGTCTCGATCAGCGCGGACGCCACGCTCCACGGGTCGGCGTCCGGATGTCCGAGCAGCCACTCGTGCAACCGGGCTGCCTGGGCGCGCAGCGCCTCCTCTGTCTTAGCCGACACGAGCAACGGCACGGCGTCGGCCGCGCAAGCGGGCCCGGCGTCGCGGTCCGCCGGCTCGTCGCCGGATACCGGCGCGGGCGCTTCCTCCACGATCACATGCGCGTTCGTCCCACTGATCCCGAACGACGAGACACCCGCCCGGCGCACCCGTTCTCCGGCAGGCCACCGCTCCGCCTGCGTCAACAACCGCACCGAACCCGCCGACCAATCCACGTGCGGCGACGGCGCGTCCACGTGCAAGGTCTTCGGCAACGTCTCGTGCCGCAGCGCCTGCACCATCTTGATCACGCCGCCGACACCCGCCGCCGCCTGCGAATGACCGATGTTCGACTTCAGCGAGCCGATGCGCAGCGGCTCGTCGCGCTGCTGTCCGTACGCGGCGATCAGTGCCTGCGCCTCGATCGGATCGCCGAGCGAGGTGCCCGTGCCGTGTGCCTCCACCGCGTCCACGTCCGTGGGCGTCAGCCCGGCCGCGGCCAGCGCGGCCGCGATCACCCGCTCCTGCGACGGACCGTTCGGCGCGGTCAATCCGTTGCTCGCGCCGTCCTGATTCACCGCAGATCCACGAATCACCGCCAGCACCTCGTGCCCCGCGCGCCGCGCGTCCGACAAACGCTCCAGCACCAGCACACCCACGCCCTCGCCCCAGCCCACGCCGTCCGCCGACGCCGAGAACGCCTTACAGCGCCCGTCCGCCGACAACCCACGCTGCCGGGAGAATTCGATGAACAGGAACGGCGTCGACATCACCGTGACGCCACCGGCCAGCACGAGGGATGTCTCGCCGCGGCGCAGGGCCTGGCAGGCCAGGTGGATGGCCACCAGCGACGACGAACACGCTGTATCCACCGACACGGCGGGGCCTTCCAGGCCCAGCGTGTAGGCCACCCGGCCGGAGACCACGCTGCCCGTCGAACCGATTCCCGCGTAGCCCTCCGCGATGGGTCCGGCCGCTCTGGCGGTGTGCTCGTAGTCCTCGTACATCACGCCCGCGAATACGCCGGTATCGCTGCCGCGCAGCGAGGTCGGGGCGATACCGGCGTTCTCCAGCGCTTCCCAGGAAGCCTCCAGCAGCAGCCGCTGCTGCGGGTCGGTCGCCGCCGCCTCCCGGGGACCGATGCCGAAGAATCCCGCGTCGAAGTCGCCCGCGTCCCGCAGGAAGCCACCCGAACGCGTGTACACCTTTCCGAACCGGTCCGGGTCCGGGTCGAACAGCCCCTCCAGATCCCAGCCCCGGTCGGCCGGGAACTCGCCCACGGCGTCCACTTCCGCCGCGACCAGCTCCCACAACTGCTCCGGCGACGCGGCCCCGCCCGGATACCGGCAGCTCATGCCGACGATCGCGATCGGTTCGTCGATCTTCTCCCGCAGCTGGGTCAGATCGTCGCGCGTCGTCATGAGTTCGACGGTGACCTTCTTCAGGTACTCCAACATGCGGTCGGACGAGTCGCCAGCGCCGTTGTCCACGTTTCACATCCCGGGTATCGCAGGGTCGACAAAGAAACCCGGCGGCGCGAGCAGCGGCGCGGGTTCGCAAGAACTACCGAGTGGTTCGGTCAGGTATCGGTGCCGAAGCAGCCGGTCGAGGCGCCCGCGAGCGGCAGACGAGGCCGGCGCGCGTCGCGACCGCGTATTTCCACGGAGGAATGTTTCTCCGCGGTTATCGAGATGGACATCTCGACGTCACCCTCAGTGACGGAAAAGCCGACACAGCGGAACATCCTGTGTACCACGGATCTTTATCCGAGGCGAGCACCTTACTTCCCAGAGCTGAGAAGACGAATCCATAGCACATTTGCAATCTTTCTTCGGCAGGCAAAGCGCCAGGACAAGCGTCCAGTCGCGTGCTGAGCGTTAGCCTGCCAGCCGTTCCGCTTTCCCGCAAGTGATCCGCGAACCGCTCGTTCGCGCAAAGATCCGGCGCGCGTTCCCAGGCCCCCGAGGTCGAATCAGGGAGGTCCCTGCGGCCTCGAAGCGGCCGCGCGAATGCACCGCACCGGACCGATTGCCGCCATGGCATGTGCGAACGCCGAGCGTGCACGCCACTTCACCGGACGAGCAAACCACGGACCAGAACCCCCGCGGCGCTGCGGATCAGCGGCCTGAGCCGTGCCGCGTCCGAGCGAAGCACACCGGCCGACTCCGGCCCGCGCCGCGCAGCGATGCGACAGAACCGTTTGCTGAAAACCTCGACTACTCGGCTCTCACCGAGGGCCCCGATAGGAAACACTGCGAAATCGACTTCTCGGCGAATACCTGAAAAACACGCCGCAATACGGTTGCGGCCGCCCGTCCGGGCGAAATTCGCCTGAGTGCAGATACCGGCGCAGCGAGATTCAACCCATCTCGACCGCACTTCGCGCTTGCAAACCGATCCGCAACGGATACAGCGCACAGTTCTCCACCTAGCCGGTTTACCGTCATTTTATAACGATCATTTTGTTCACGCCATTGAACAAAACTCGATTCGGCTTATTCTACGAATATTCGGCAGAGGCGAACGGTTGGCGTCCCGGAGAATTTCGGCAACGGGTCGGATGCCATACCGGACTACCGGGCGAGCCGGCAGTTCCGATCGAGGGCGTGCCTCTCGGCGGATGCCCTCACCCACCGGGGGCGCACCCGGCTAGAGAAGATCTCGGATCCAGCCGACCCACGCCGGACCAACTGCGGCCCCGAACTGTTCGGAGTCACGGCGCTGTGCAGGCAACGGCTGCGTGCAGGCGGAAACAACGCCGAGCGGATCGGCGGTGGCGGCGAAGCCACCGGAGCACTTCCTTCGGCTGCCCTCGAAAAAGTCTGAGCCGGTGGACTTCTCGGCTCGTCACAGCAGACAGCGCCGACATCCGGGACCGTGGCGGTCCCGGATGTCGGCACTGAAAAGGTCCAGAAACCCCGATGCCCACCGAGCAGCGGGTGCGAGGAGCCGCTCGGTGGGCATACCGCCCGCGCAGGGGACGTGCGCGCCGGACAGAGGCGGGTTGAGGGATCCCGTCCGGCGGGCAGCACGCGTGGCGGTCGGTGCTCCCGTCGAGCGGCGGACGGAGTCGGGGCACGAGCCACGCCGCTCGACGGGAGCAGGTCATTCGGTGATCACAGCGAGCCTCCGCCGCCGAGCAACCACGGGTTGAAGGTGCAATCCAGATTCGGATGTCCGGCCGGGTCCAGTGCGCGCAGCGCGATGGACAACGCCCGCGGCGAATACATCATCGTGAGGTGGTCGGACACGTCTTGTTCGCATCCGTCCTGCAGCGTGATGTTCTGCACCGTCACACCGGGCGCCGGCTTCAGGAAGGTCAAATCGTAGGGATTGGTGATTTCGTCATAACGGGTGCCGACGACGGTGTAGTCGACACCGGAAATGGTGTCGCCGCCCTCGTTGAGTTTGTTGACGAAGTCCGAGCCGATCGTCTGCTGGATGCCGGCGTGGCCGACGAAGATCTCGATGAAGCCGAGGATGTCGATACCGAAGTTGTTGATCGCCCGGCCCAGCGCACCGATGCCGTCCAGACTGGTGCCGTGATGCGTGGCGCCGTAGGTGATCAGGTTCTTCACCTTGGCCGCGCCGCCCTCGAACTTCGTGTACCAGTTCGACATCGACCCGCCCTGGGAATGCGCGACGAGGTCCACCTCCGACGCCCCGGTAGCGGCCAGCACCCGATCGACGAAGGTGGCCAGCTGCTTGGCCGAGTCCTGGATGTACCCGGTGCCCATCACGCCCGGCAGCACCGAGCCGAGACCACCGCCCTCGAGCAGGTTGGACCGGCCGTAGTTGAAGGTGAAGGTGCAGAAGCCCGCGTCCTTGATGGGCTGCCCCATGAAGGCGAAGCCGTTGTAGGCGTTCATCCAGGTGCCGTGCACCAGCACCACCGGGCGCGGATGCTCGGCAGTCGGCTTGCAGTTCCAGTCGTTGGCCCCCGGCGGCGCGACGTCCGGATGGGTGAGCCCGTAGCCGAACGCGGCCAGCCACGAGGTCATCGGCGGACCGTAGCCGACGGTGTCGCTGGCGTAACCGCCGGAGGACCCGGAGCTGCTGCCCGACCCGCCGTAGCAGTCGCCGGAACCGTTGCCCGAGCCCGCGCCACTGCCCGAGGTGCATGCCGAGCCGGTGCCCGCGCTGCCCGAATCCGCCACCGGCGCCACCTTGCGGCCCGCCGCGATGTAGTCGGCCAGCTGTTGTTCGGTGGGTTTCGCCTCCGGCGCCGCGTTGGCGCCCGAGGCGCCGACGGCGAGCACCGACACGCTCAACAGCACCGCCGCCAAAGACGAGCGCCCGTAGGTACTTCGTTTCATGAGTTGCCTTCCTGCAGAACCACGGTGTTCGACCACCGGCGCCGTTTTCGCTGGTCATCGGCACCGAAGCTGCGCCAACGCTAAAACCGCCGAACGCGGCGTCCTATGCGGAACGGCTGGGTCTGGAGAGCTCACGAATGCGATTTGTCCCGGCTAGGGATGCGACACAAAGGGCGCGTAAAGGGCGATCCCGCAATTCCTCCGATAGGGCAGACGGCACAAGCGGGCGGTGCGGGAACGGTGAATTATCCAGATCACCAGGCGATTACGGTTCCGCAACGACCGGCGGCCGCATCATGGATGGACGCTGCACCCCAGCCATCGGTGGCCATCCGATGGCTAACCGCTTGGAGATCCCTTGTCCGCCAATCCGGTTCCCCTCGCCCGCGCCGTGCTGGGCGCGCTCGCGGTCACCGCCGCGCTGATCCACCTGCCGCACGCCCACGCGGACAACTCGGGATCCGCCGACGCCGAGCCCGCGAGCGCCGCGCCCTTCGCCCTCCTCCCCGGGCCGTCGCCCACGGTGCACGGGCCGGTTACCGCCATCGTCGTGCTCGGCTACGGGCTGCTGCCCGACGGCGGCATGCGCCCGGAGCTGATCGACCGGCTGCGCGCCGGATACCTGCAGGCCCTGCTGGCCCCGGTCTCGCCCGTCATCGTCACCGGCGGCAACGCGCGCAACGGCATCACCGAGGCACGGGCCATGGCCGACTGGCTGATCGCCCGCGGCATCCCGGCGGCGCGGATCCACCTCGAGCCGGAGGCCGACACCACCGCGCAGAACGCGGCGCGCTCGGCCACGATCATGCGCGCGATCGGCGCGCACGACGCCGTGGTGATCACCTCCGCCGACCACGTCGACCGGGCGGTGGGCACCTTTCACGACGCCGGGGTGGACGTCGTCGGCACCGTCACTCCCGAGCAGCTGCCGTCCCGGATCTGGCGGTTCGGTCCCTTCGCGTGAGCGCGAGCCCACAGCGATCCACCGTTTTCGCAATACAGGAGCAATCATGAACGACATCGCGGTGCATCCGGCCGATCAGGCGAGGTCGCTGGTCGACCACCGTTACCGTTCCACCTTTCGCTATGAAGTGGAACGGGAAAAGATCCGCGAATTCGCCCGTGCCGTCCAGGATTCCCATCCGGCACACCGGAGCGAGGCCGCCGCGGCCGAACTCGGCTTTCCCGGACTGATCGCGCCCGCGACGTTCAGCGCGATCATCCTGACCAGAGTGCACCGCGAAATTCTGGACACGCTGATCACCGGTTACGACCCCACCCGGATCCTGCACGCGGACCAAGTTTTCGACTTCGGCAGGCCGTTGGTCGCGGGCGACCGCCTGACCTGTGACATCTACTTCGAATCGTTCCGGCACTTCGGCGATTACGACGTCCTCGCGATCAAGAGCGTGCTGATCGACCAGCACGGCGCGGTGGTGCAGACCGGCTCCAGCGCGCTGCTCGCGCGCGTCGGCGGGCGCGATCCGGGGTTGGCCGACGCCGTCCGGAAAGTCGCCATGGGACAGCGTTTCCCGGACGCGACGGCCCGCGGCAGCGCGGTGGTCCCGGCCGCGGCGGACCATCTCACGCCGTCACCGGCCCGCCGCACCCCACGGCCGCGCATAGCGTTCGCCGACTTGTCAGTCGGCACGGAACTGCCCGTCCGCACCATGCGCCTGTCCCGGGGCGACTTGGTGAACTATGCCGGAGTGACGGGCGAGTCCAATCCGGTGCTGTTCGACGAACGGGTCGCCGTCGCCAGCGGCCTGCCGACCGTGGTCGCGCCCGGCATGCTGAAACTCGGCATGGCCACCTCGTTCCTCAGTTCCTGGCTCGGTGACCCCGCCGCGGTCACCCGTTTCCGTGCGCAGTTCGCGCACAACACCCACCACCTGCGCATTCCACCGCTGGGGGTGGGCACGATCCAATTCCGCGGCCGGGTCACCTCGATCGATCCGCGCAAGCGGCGGGCGACCATCGCGGTCGACGCCCGCGCCGAGGGACGCAGGCTGTTCGGCTACGCCGCCGCCGAGGTACTTTTCCCGTAGCCGGCGGCCGTCAAGCGGCGGTACCGGCGCGCGCCCCGGCTCGATCGCCCGCGCCGCCACGCGGCAAGCCGGCGAGCAGTGCCAGGCGGCGATGCGATTCCAGCCGCGCGGCTCGATCGTAGGTGCTGGTGTGCACGAGGATCTCGTCGGCGCCGGTCCGGCGCACCAGCCGGGCCAGTTGTCCGGCGACCTCGTCCTCGGTGCCGTACAGTTGGCCGCGCAGCCCGTCATCGACGAGCCCGCGCTCCCGATCGGTCATGCCGTGCGCCTCGATCTCCGCGGGCGGCAGCAGGGGCGGGAACTCCCCACGGGTACGCGCGTACGCGGCCGACCACGCCTCCGGCAGCAAGAGCCGATAGGCCTGCGCGGTGGTGTCGGCGATGACGACCGAACCGGACACTACGACGTAAGGGGTGGCGCCCGCCGGACCGGGGCGGAACTCGGCACGATAGCGCTCGATGGCCTCGACCATGCGGTCCTCGCCGCCGACCGCGGCGATCACCAGCGGCAACCCGAACCGGGCCGCCCGCTCGGCGCCGGACCCGGTCGCCAGCAGGAAAGCGGGAACACGCAGCCCCTGCGCGGGCCAGGCGTGCACACCCCGCCTGCCTTCGCCGAAGTACGCCAGGAGTTCGGCGAGCTGGGCGTCGAAGTCCTCCGCGTCGCCCTTGTCGTGCCCGAGCGCGCGCCGCACCCCGTCGGTGAATCCGACCGAGCGGCCCAAGCCCATGTCGATGCGTCCCGGGTACAGCGATTCCAGCACGCCGAACTGTTCGGCGACCACCAAAGGCTGGTGGTTGGGCAGCATCACGCCGCCCGTGCCGACCCGGATCCGCGCGGTGGCCGCCGCCACCGCGGCCGCCAGCACGGTCGGCGCCGACCCGGCCACTCCCGGCACACTGTGATGCTCGGAGACCCAGAAGCGGTGATAACCCCATTCCTCGCTGAGCCGCGCGAACTCTACCGTCTCCCGCAATGCGGCCGGATGGCTCTGACCGCGCCGGACGCGCGAGCGATCGAGGACGGAGAACCGGACAGTGGACAGCGCCGAGGTCATATCGGTGTCAACGCGAGCGCGCCGCGCTGATTCCGCCCGCGGTCAGGAGGACGCGGGCACCCCCAGCGCCTGCGCCAGCACCCGCCACGCCCGCGGCAGCTGCGCCTGGAAATCCGGCCACGTGTGCATGCCCTCCGCGGTGTACTCCACGGTGGCGGGAATGCCCAGTTCCGACAGCCGGCCGGCGAACCGCTCGGTGCAGGCGCGAGCGCCCGCCTCCAGCGCCGCGCCGCCGCCCGCGGTGCGCAGCGCCTCCGCGACCGTCGGGGAATTCGCGATCGCCACCAGGTCGGCGCCGGTCGGCAGACCGGCGGCCGCCGAGAGGTAGATCGCGGTGTCGCGCAGGCGTTCGGCGTGCAGCAGGCTGTCGTGCGCGGCCCATTCCGGCGAGCTCGGCGGGCCCCAGAGGTTCTCGACGTTGCCGCCGCGTGAGGCGACCGTGATGGTGGTGACTGCGTGCCCGAGCGGGTCGGCCGTGGAATAGCACCCGCTCATCCCGGCGACGGCGCGATACCAGCCGGGGTGGCGCTGGGCGAGCATCATCGCCGCCTGCGCGCCCATCGAGACCCCCGCGATGGCCCGGCGCCCGTCGGTGCGCAGCAGCGATTCCACGATCGGCGGGAGCTCGGTGGTGAGAAAGGTCTCCCAGCGGTTGAGCCCCAGCGCGGCGTCCTGCCGCATCCAGTCGCTGTACATGCTGCCGGTACCGCCGCCGGTGAGCACCACGTCGACCGGTTTGCCCGCGAAGAATTCGGCGGCACCGCCCTTGGTCAGCCACGCCGACGTGGCGTCGCCGTCGACGCCGTCGAGCAGATACAGCACCGGACGCGGCCCGTCGCCGCTGCCGCGCAGCACATCGACGGTGATGATCCTGCGCATCGCCGCGGAGGCGATCGACAGGCGTTCATGACCGGCCCCGGCCTGCTCGATCGAGAGCAGCCCGGTCCGCGTCATGGCCGGGTCCACCGCGGGTGGCGGGGTCGCGGGCACCGGATCGGCGAGCACGGGCGCGGCGCCGACGGCGGCGATGAGGGCCATCGCCGCCGCGGTCATCGGCACACGCGGGCTCATCCTGCCGCGGCGGCCCGCTCCGCCTGTCTGGCCGCCGCGCGTTCGCGCTGCTCCTCGAACCGCCGCGCCCGGATCTCGAGCTCGGTGAGATAGGTGTGCAGTTCGTCGCGCGCGCGTTCGCCGTCGCCGGTCAGATCGGTGCGTTCGAAGACCTGCCACGCGCGCAGCACCGGACGCACCACCACGTCGAGATGCTGGCGCAGGTCGTAGATGCCGTGCTTGGCCAGCAGCACCGCGTTGCGCCGGAAGTTCGGCTGGGTCGCCCCGGGCATCTGGAAGCGGGTGACCACGGAGGTGATCGCGCGCAGCGCTTCGTTCGGCACCAGGTCCAAGGCCGCGGCGCTGATGTTCCGGTAGAAGATCATGTGCAGGTTCTCGTCGGCGGCAACTCGCTGCAGCATACGCTCGGCGAGCGGTTCCTCGCAGGCCGCTCCGGTATTCCGGTGGCTGATCCTGGTCGCCAGCTCCTGCAAGGTGACGTAAGCCACCGAACGCAGGAACTGCTGTTCGCTATCGGGTTTGGCGAACCCGGTCGTCATGTGCGCCATCCTCGCCTGCTCCAGCGACACCGGATCGACCGCGCGGGTGACCACCAGATAGTCGCGCATCACGATGGCGTGGCGGTTCTCTTCGGCGGTCCACCTGCCCACCCAGGTACCCCACACGCCGTCCCGCGAGAACGAGTCCGAGATCTCCCGGTGATACGACGGCAGATTGTCCTCGGTGAGCAAATTGGTGATCATCGCGGTCTGCGCGACCTCGGACAGACGGGATTGGCCCGGCTCCCAATCGATTCCGCCGAGGGCGGCGAAATTGCGGCCGTCGTCCCACGGCACGTAGTCATGGGGATTCCATGATTTCGCCTTGCGCAGATGGTCATTGAGCAGGCGTTCGGCAGTCGGCTCGAGTTCGCGCAGAATATCGCGATCGGACAATGCGGTGGTCACTCGCACTCCTTTGCTCACCCTCGACATCAGGGCACACTCGACGATAGCGGGGGAAAATCAGGCCGAACGACCGATCACGCGATCGTTGGGCGAGGTGACGATGGCCATATGGCCCGGCTGGGGCAGTTCACAACCCGGCGTCTCCCCTGCGTCGGCCACCCGATACAGCCCTGGAGCCCTGCCCGCCGCGCGCACCCGGTCCAGCAGGTCGTGGGCACGACCAGCCAGTTCCGGGATGCGCGCGGTGCGCCCGGTAGCCACCGCCGCGGTCAACGGCACCTCGGCGGCCGCACCGACGATGGCCAGCACATCGTCGGTCATGGTGAAGGTCCCAGTGCGGGCGGGCACGTCGTCGAGCGGGACCAGCACCGTGCCGCCCGCGGCGGAGAGCACCGACAACGCGCGTGAGCCGAGCGGATCGGCCAGCGCGGCCTGCACGCGGCGCAGCTTGCGCCGGGCCGCCTCGGTGCCCGTGTGGGGTCTTCGCTCGTCCGGATGCGCCGGAATGCCCAGCGCCACGACCTGGTAGGACCGGGCGATCGGAATACCGGTGGCCCGGGCGAGCTCGCCGACGGCGTGGCCGCCCAGCAGCGCGGAGACCAGCGTCTGCGCGGCGGTCTGATGTTCCCGCGCGACCGCGCGATGCTCGTCCACGTAAGCCGTGGACGCCGCGACGGTCACCATTTCCAGCACGTGGACCGCGAGCCGCGCACCCGCGAGAAAATGATCGGCCCGCTCGTCGGTGGCCTCGTCGGCGAGAAATTCCAAACCGTCGCGTATTTCGTCGTGATACGCGCCGAGCACCGTTTCCAGCGCAATGCCCTCCCGTGCCCAGCGCGAGGCGGAACCGGCGATTTCCGGGGGTCGCGACGCGGGGGTCGCCCGTCGCGGAACCAGCCGTTCGACGGCGGCCGCCAAACAGTTACGCGCGGTGGTCGCCACATCACCGGACGTGTCGTGACCGGAACGCTCGGCCAGATGTTCGACGAGTTTCGACGCCCACGTCTCGGTACTCGTTCTGGGCTGCCTGTCCATCATGCCTCCCAAAGGCTAGCGACGGATCGTGATGGAATCGAGATATGGCGCCCCGCATCGGGTAAGTCATCAGCGGCCGCCCGGCTCGTTGGGCGCGATCACAAGCGTTCGAAGGGATTTCGCGACAGCGGCAGGCTGCTACGGCGAGCACGGCCGCGCCATCCTGGGCGGAACCCGCCGGCGCCGGCGCGGGGCCGCCGATTTCCGGAATATGTGACGCAGCGCCGTCCGCGCATTTCCGGCGCTGCGTCGAGATCACCCTAGATCCGTGGGCGCCGCCTGAGAAGACCTCCTCGGTGCTGTGAGGACGGTTCAGCGCCGGCCGCGGCCACGATTGGGACGTCGCACAGTTCGTGTCGTCGCAGTGGACCGGACCGACGCGTGCTATGAACCCAGGAATCGAAACGCAAACCTGTGAGCTGTTCCATGACATATTCCGAACCGCTGTGCCGCGGATCGCGGCGCCGATAGCATCGAGCGCCGCGTTGCCGTACGGCGTCGCGACGAGTATCTAGGGGCTACACCACATATGAGCGGTACCCGAGAAAAACTGGACGAGCTGCGGGGGATCTTGGAGCTGGCCGAGGAGCCCGCAGGCGAGAACGGCATCGCGAAGCGCAAGAGCAAGGGCATTCCCAGCGCGCGGGAGCGGGTGCGGGCCCTTCTCGACCCTGGGAGTTTCGTCGAGATCGGCGCGCTGGTGCGCCAGCCGGGCACTCCCGGAGCGATGTACGGCGACGGCGTGATCACCGGGCGCGGCCGGATCGACGGCAGGCCGGTCGTGGTGATCGCGCATGATCAGACCGTCTTCGGTGGCTCGGTGGGTGAGATGTTCGGCCGCAAAGTCGCCGCCGCACTGGATTTCGCCACCACGAACGCCTGCCCGGTCGTCGCGATCAACGACTCCGGCGGCGCCCGCATCCAGGACGCGGTCACCTCGCTGGCCTGGTACGCGCTGATGAGCCGCCGCCAGGAACGGCTGTCGGGCTTCGTACCACAGGTCTCGATCATGCTGGGCAAATGCGCGGCGGGGGCGGTCTACGCACCGGTGAACACCGACGTCCTGATCGCGACCGAAAAGTCGTACATGTTCGTCACCGGTCCCGAGGTGATCAAGGAGGTCACCGGCGAGGAGGTGACCATGGAGGAACTGGGTGGCGCGCAGGCGCAGGCGGCCACCGGCACGGTCCACCATGTCTCCGCCACCGAGCAGGACGCCTTCGACTGGGCGAGGACCTATCTGAGCTATCTGCCGTCGAGTTGCCTGGAGCCGGGCCCGGTCGTCAACCCGGGCCTGGAGCCGCACATCACGCCGCACGATCTGGAGCTGGACACGATCGTTCCCGATTCCGATCGGCAGGGCTACGACATGCACGAGATCTTGCTGCGCCTGTTCGACGACGGCGACTTCCACGAGATCAGTGCGGCCACCGCGCAGAACCTGATCACCGGCTTCGCCAGGGTGGACGGGCGCAGCGTCGGGGTGATCGCGAACCAGCCCTTGGTGCTCGGCGGCGCGATCGACGCCAAATGCTCGGACAAGGCGACGCATTTCATCCGATTGTGCGATGTCTTCGGGTTGCCGCTGATCTTCGTCGTGGACACCCCCGGCGTGCTGCCCGGCGTGGAGGAGGAACGCAGCGGGGTGATCAAACGCGGCGGGCGGTTCTTCCGCGCGGTGATCGAGTCGACCGTCCCGATCGTCACCGTCGTGGTCCGCAAGGCTTACGGCGGCGGTTACGCCGTGATGGGCTGCAAGCAACTCGGCGCCGACGTCAGCCTGGCCTGGCCGACGGCGCGTATCGCCGTGATGGGCGCGGAGAGCGCGGTGAGCATCGTCGCCAAACGTCAGCTCGCCCAAGTGCCCCCGGAGCAACGGGCGGCGTTGCGCGACTCCATGATCGAGCAGTACAACGCCACGGTGGCCACGCCGTGGATCGCCGCCGAGCGCGGTTACATCGACGCGGTGATCGAGCCCTCGCGGACCAGACTGGAGATCCGCCGGGCGCTGCGCCTGCTGCGCGAGAAGGAGGCGAGCGCTGAGCCCAACCCGCGCAAGCACAGCCTGTTTCCGGTCTGAGGCGATCTCCGACTCCGGTTATGGTGTGTCACAACGTAACCGGATCTATGTGGTGGGATCTCCGGCGATCGGCGCCGAATCCGGCCGCCCGGCACGCCGATGCCTTACTCTCGGGTCAGTGCCGGGTCGCTTCGTTCGCCGCGTCGCGCCGGCACGCGACGTGCCCGCTGCGCCTGTTCCCTACCCTCGCCCGGCGGGCACGCCGCACCACTCGGCTCAGCCGTGGCCCCAGGTGAGATCCGCAGCGATCCATTCGGTCTCCCATCGGCGCAGCCGTCGGCGATCCAGTCCGCGCCGCACCAGCAAGTAGCTGCCCGCGAACACGACCGAGACGCCGAGCACCGCGCCCGCGGTGAGCATCACCGCCTTGCTGGCGGGCTGGCTCGCCGAGGGCGGCTCCACGATCGCACCGCGCTCGTTCAGCCAGATCGGCACGGTGGAGCCCGGCTCCACCACCGTGGTCGACTGATAATCGCCGGTGTGGGCTACGCCGTCGGCGTCCTTCCAGGACACCCGGGCCGGCACCACCGGCGCGTACAGCGGCGCCTTCCCGGTCTCGACGACGGTGGCGTCCACCTGACGCAATCGCGCCGTCTCGGCTTGCACCGCGGCCGTTTCGGTGCGGTACACCCGGCCGCCGACGGTCACCGCCAGCACGGGCACGACGATCAGGAAGACCAGGGCCAGCAGCACCGCGACTCCGGTCTGCACTCGGTCTTCCCTGCGGCGCAGCGGGTTTCGATCCAGGCCGACGCGTCGGCACGTCCGGTGGTACATGTTCACCGACCCGGTAGACATGACGGTGACTCCTCGGTGCGGAATTCGGTGGTGAGGGTGACGAGGGTGTCGAAGAACTCTTCGACGAGGCCGGGCAGGCCCATGGGATCCGGGCCCGCCGCCCAGCTCTGCAGCGCCGCGAGCAGCATGCCCGCGCCCGCGCCCACGGCGGCGGCCGGACGCGGATCGGTCAGTGGATCCACCCCCAGGCGCGCCGCGATGATCCGGACCGATTCGCGCTGCCCGTCGATGCGGATGCGCTGATAACCGGCGAACAGCCCGGGCTCGTCCTCGAAGCGCTGGAACAGGACCCAGCGGCGGGCCAGCAGTGCGGCGCGTGCGCCGCCGTACTCGGCGGCGAGCCAGTCGTGGACGGCGTTGCGGTAGGCGATCAGGGGCGACTCCGCGGGCGGGCGACGGCACAGCGCC
This sequence comes from Nocardia sputorum, assembly GCF_027924405.1. Lineage (NCBI taxonomy): Bacteria > Bacillati > Actinomycetota > Actinomycetes > Mycobacteriales > Nocardiaceae > Nocardia > Nocardia sputorum. Next base: position 3,985,687 of record NZ_AP026978.1, read on the forward strand.
TCGTTGAACAGGTGGACGTCCTGATCGACATCGCCCAGGATCGCCTCCTCGATGGAGGCGAAATGCCTGCTGAACGTGCGCCGGGTGACCCCGGCCCGCACCGCGATGTCCTCGACGGCCACCGCCTCGAGCCCCCGCTCGGTGAACAGGTCGAACGCCGCGCGCGACAACGCCTCGCGGCTGCGCCGAGTGCGCAGCCGACGGCCGTCCAGACCGACACCGTCGTCGCTCATACCCAGAGCATACGCCCTATTGTCCCAATGGGACAATACTTCGCCCTTCCCCGGCATACGGATCACCTCGCACAGGAGATGCCCGATTCGGGCGCACTGAATCGCCGTTCAGATCAGGCGGAGGGGAGCCGGGCCGCATGCCCGGTCCCCGGGGATGCGCGGCCGTGTCCAGCCGCGCGGGAGCCGGTCACCGGCTCGGGCGGTCCACCGGTTCGTCGACGGTCGGCGGGACGCCGTCGCGCAACACCTCGATCAGCCGGCGGGAATGCGCAGGCGAGGGAGCGAGCAGCGAGAGCTGGTTCAGCACCGCGTAGTACACGTCCAGGTCGGCGATTTTGTCCAGGTACAGCGCGCTGGTGAGCTGCTGGAGGTAGACGATGTCGGGCAGATCCGCTTCGGCGAAACGCAAGATCGTGAACGCACCATCGGTGAGCGCCGGGCCGCCCACCGGATCGGCCAACACCTGAATGGTGACGTTCGGCTGCGCCGCCACGCGCAGCACATGGTCGAGCTGGGCACGCCAGACGGTCGAGCCGCCGATCCTGCGGCGCAGCGCGGCTTCTTCGATGATCATCCACAACTGGGGCGGGCGCGGACCGGCGAGGATGTCCTGCCTGCGCATGCGCAGCGCGACACGGCGCTCGATCGCTTCCTCCGGCTCGCCCGGATGCGAGAGGGTGAGCAGCGCACGAGCGTACTCCGGGGTCTGCAGCAGTTCGGGGACGGCCCGCGGCTCGTAACTGCGGATCAGCCGCGCCGCCTGTTCCAGCCCGAGGTAGGTGTCGAACCACTTGGGCAGCCAGTCGTTGTCCCGCGCCCACCAGCCCGACGCACTGGCTTGCCTGGCCAATTCCAGATACCGCTCGCGTTCCGCGGGATCGGTCACCTCGTAGAGGTCGAGCAGGTCCACCAGGTCACGTTCCCGGCAGCCGGTGCGCCCGAGCTCCAACCGGCTGATCTTCGAATGCGACCCGCGGATGGCCTCGCCCGCCGCTTCGCGAGTGATACCACGGGCCTCCCGGAGACGACGAAGCTTGCCGCCGAGCACCATACGAAGGACCGTCGGACCGCCGCCGGACACCGGATCAGCACCGAGTCCGGGCGCGTCGGCAGGCTGTCGTACGTTCGAAGGACGCATGCCCCGAGTCTGCCATGACGACCCGATCGTGATCTACGGCCGAAAGTCCCTGTACACCCGGCTATTCATGGTCGCCCGGGTACGGCAGGGCGTCAGGCGGAACCCGAGGGCAGGTCCACGATCCGCGGCTCGCGCTCGCGCAGCGCCGCGACGAGGTCGCGGGTGTACTCGGGCGGCGCGGCGTGCACCGACAGCAGATTCGCCACCGCCCGGTAGGCCGCGAGATCGGCGTCCTTGTCCAGGTACAGCGCGCCGGTGAGCTGCTGGAGATACACGATGTCGGGCAGATCCGCCTCGGCGAAGCGCAGCATGGTGAACGCGCCGTCGGCCAGCGCCGGGCCGCCGACATGATCGGCGAGCACCTGCACCGTGATGTTCGGCGCGTCCGCGGCCCGCAGCATGTGCTCGAGCTGGTCCAGCCACACCTGCGATCCCCCGATCCTGCGCCGTAGCGCCGCCTCCTCGACGATCAGCCACATCTGCGGCGGATCGGGCCTGGTCAGTATTTCCTGGCGGCGCATCCGCAGGGCCACCCGCCGCTCGATCGCCTCCTCGTCCTCGTGCGGATGCGCGAGCACGAACAGCGCGCGGGCGTAGTCGGGCGTCTGCAGCAGCTCCGGGACGACTCGCGGCTCGTAAGAGCGGATCAGCTGCGCGGCCTGTTCCAGCCCGAGGTAGGTGTCGAACCACTTCGGCAGCCAGTCGGTGTCGTGATGCCACCACCCCGACGTGTTCGCCTGCTGGGCCAGCCGCTTGAACTCCGCGCACTCCGCCTCGTCCGTGACGCCGTACAGCGCGAGCAGATCCACCAGGTCTCGCTCGCGAAAGCCGGTCCGTCCCAATTCCAGACGGCTGATCTTGGAGTGCGACCCGCGGATGGCCTCGCCCGCTTCCTCGAGCGAGATGCCGCATGCCTCCCGCAGCCGCCGCATCCGCCCGCCGAGGATCATCCGCAAGGCGGTCGGGCCGCCCTCAGCGGCGGGAGCCGTTCCACGAGCGATGGATTCGTTGTGAGGCCGCACTACCGAAGCACGCATGCTCCGAGTCTCGCACGAGCATCCCGCACACTCCAGCACCGAGCCCCGCCCAGCGCCGCGAATGCGCAGGTGTAAGCACATCCGCAAGATCGTTCCCGGGGTAGCCGGGGGCCGCTCTTTCGAGCACAGGACGGCCGTCGCGCGAAACGACGCGGTTCAGGAGGGATCGGCGCACCGCGCCTGGCGGTACGCGGCTCCGGGATCGACCGCGACGAACGCCCCGCGACGCAAGCGAAAGCCGCAGTCGCGGGAACCTCCCGGCGACGAGGGGTCGCCGACGGCGGGGCACCGTTCGCGCCGTGAGCGGCGCTCGCTTCAGCGCAGCAGTACGTCCGCCGTCGCGCGACCGAACAGCTTGCGCTCCCCGCAGGTCGCCGTCAACGCGATGGTCGCGGCGCGGCGATCCGGATCCAATTGCTTGACCCGGCCCCGGAATTCGATCTCGCTCGCCTTGGTGGCCGGCACCGGGGCGAACCCGGCGAACCGTACCCCGTACCGGGTGACGGCGGCCGGATCACCGAGCCATGAGCTGAGATACCCGGCGCCGAGACCCATCGTCAGCAGTCCGTGCGACACCACGTCGGGCAATCCGGCGCTGCGCGCGACCACGTCGCTGAAGTGGATCGGATTCGAATCGCCCGACACACCGGCATAGTTCACCAGATCACCACGGGAGAGCAGCACCGTGCGCGGGGTGATCTCCATGCCGACGGACAAGTCCTCGAAAGCGGGAGCGGTGCGGGGTGTTCGGGGCTCGTCCGATGTGTCCGGCCGCAATTCCTCGTCGAAGCTCTCGACCAATCCGCCGTCGTCACCGGCCTCGCGCGCGGCCGCCGCGTCGGTGCGGTCGGCGGCCGACTGCCCGGTCATGATCACGCCCTCGACCGCCGCACGCAGATCGGCGGCGAGATCGACCCCGGTCTGCGCCACCGCCGTGGTGTGCGCGGTCTGCAGCACTTCCTTGTACTGGTTGCTCAGCACGTTCCTGGTGACCATGAAATCCTTGTCACCGAACTGCCGGAACGACTCGATGTACGAGTCGCACCGCACCTCGTCGCCGGCGACGATCGGCCGGTGCACCTGGATCGACTGCTCGGTCTGCAGCACCTGGCCGAGGTCGTAGCCGGTGAGCACGGACTCGAACATCTTGCGCTGCACCAACATCAAGACGATGGAGGAGAACGTCAGCGGCGCGACGAGCCCGTCGAAGCCGAGTCCCGCGGCCGCGTCCTCGTACCGGTGCGCCGGATGACCGTCCTGCAGCGCTCGCGCGAATTCCCGGATCTTCTCGCGCCCGACCTCGTACGAATCGGTCAGGCGGTAATGCCGTCCCACCAGCGCCTTGGCTTGCTCGGACGCGGTGGTGGTGATGTCGTTCATGTGCCTCTCTCGCAATACGGGCGTCACCCGCCCGGACCGGCCCACCGTACCGAAGCCACGACCACGCCGCGGGAAGGCCCTCGCCAACTCTGGGCATACGGTCCGAAGGGGACACCGTCTTGATCGCGAACGCAGGCACACCGCGTTACCGGATCCGTTCCGGCGCCGTCCCCTGGTCAGCACTCGTCGGGCGCCTGGAATCCCCGCAGCCGGTCGTCCAGCCAGATCATGGCGTCCGGATAACCGAGCGCACCGGCGATGATGTGCTCACCGAGCACACTGCGGTACACCGCGGGCACCCCTAGCCTGCACTGCTCCCGGTAGAGATTGCGCGCGCCCTCGGCCGGGATCCAGAACTCCTGTTCCCCGTTGTAGATGAACAGCGGCGTGGCCGACCTCATGCCGGCCATCTTGGTCACCCGATAGATGTCCGCGGCCAGCGCGGAATGCAGCGGATCGGGGAAATTCGCGGCGATGTCGATCGGGAGCATCAGCACGCCGATCGCTCCGAAGCTGCTGCCGCACATGTTCTTCACCGGTGACGTGGCCACCCACTGGGCCAGATTGTTCATCCCGGCCAGGATCTCCGGCCGCTCGCGTCCGATCCCGAACACCGCGCCCATGAATATCGCCGAGGCGAGGTTGCCGTTCATGCTGCGCGCCAGGATCTCGAAGTCGGCGGGCACGCCGCCCAGCGCGGCGCCGACGATCACGTCCGTCAATTCCGGTGCGTAGCCGTCGATCAGCTTCACCGCCCCGTGGGTGGCGATCGCGCCGCCGGAGTATCCCGCGAGCCCGAACCGCGCGGCGCCGAACTCCTCCGGCAGCAGGGCGCGCACCGCCCGGATCGAGTCGAGCACGGCGTGTCCGGCCACGATCGGTTCGGCGTAGGCCATCGAAGGGCCCTCGTGGTCCGGGATCAGCACGGCGTAACCGCGCAGCGCCGCCACGTGCGTCGTGGGCGGCAGGAAGTCGGTGGTGCTGGTGTCGGGGTTGAGGCCGTGCGCGAGGGTGTATCCCGGCGTGCAGGTACGGCCGAGGGCGTCGATGGGTAGGTTGTTCACCACCACCGGCCGCTGCCCTGGCCCCGGCCATGGTGCGGCGGGAACGATCAGCGTCGCAGTGGCGTACGACGGCGCACCGTGGGCGTCCGTCGTCCGGTACTTCACCAGCAGCGCGCGCTCGATGGGCAGCAGCATCAACGGCGCTGCGGTCGGGCGCACGTCGCGGACCTCGATGACCTCACCCGCGGCCAGTTCGCCGAGATTCGCGGGCCATAGGTCGAACATCGGGTCGCCGGCGGGCGCGGGCAGCGTGGCCGTGCGCAGCGCCGCCAGCGACGGCGACAGCGTGGTCGCCTCGTGCGCGGGGAAAGCCGGCTCCGGCAGCGGCGCGATCGGCGGCGGCGGGATCACCTGATCGATGAGTTGTTGCAGCCCGGGCAACAGTCCGCCGGGCGGGAAGACGCCGGACACGCTGGCCGGCGGCGGGGCGGGCGGTGGCTCCGCGGCGGCGGGGACGGCCAGCACGGAGCCGGCGGCGAGCAATGCCACAGCAATGGCAGGCGAGATTCTCATGGCACACGCCTTCGGGTGCGGAACGGCAACGTCGTCTGGCACCCGGGCGCACTGGCCTCGACCCCCGAAATGTCCCCTGTCAGACCGGGAGCCAGGACGTCAGGCTACGTCAGCGCCCCGGACTGGACGCAGTAAAGCGTCCGAGTTGTGTTGTCGTGTATCCATATCGCAACAACCGGACCGAGACCCGTATCCGGACAACGGGTCCCGGTTCGGCCGTCCGCGTATCGTCGCTCAGCAGTTGCTCGGCGCGGGCTCCCCTCGGAAACGGGCGTCCAGCCAGTTCAGTGCCGCGGGAATGCCGAGCACCGCCGCGGTCAAATGGTCCGGAACCGGGATCTCCTCGGTCTGCACCCTGGCGCCCGCGGCACACCACCGCTTGTCGGTGTTGACCACCGCGTCGATCGGGATGAGGCCGTCGATCGGCGAGTGCCATTCGAACACCGGTGTCTTCGGCACGCCGTCGTAGAGTTCGAGGCTGTTCTCCTCGACCACGGCGCGCGCGGTGTCGTCGTTGATCATCGAGGTGGTCTTGGCGAAGTCCAGCGCGCCGCGGCCCGCTCCCGTGGCGAGGATGTCGTTGGTGCAGCTGTTGGCGATCTGCGCGCGAGCGGCCAGACCCCGCTCGTTCAGTTGATCGCTCAGCGGGAACCGAGTCGGATACTCCCGCTCCAGCCCGAATCCGGCGGCGAACGCCAGACCGAACACCGGATGCGGATTCAACCCCAGTCCCTCGAGCATCTTCACCAGGTTCATCGGCACGCCGCCCATGGCCGCGCCCGCGATGTCGAGTTCCGGCGCGTACTTCGGCTGCAGAGCCGCCGCCCACGCGGTGGCCATTCCGCCGCCGGAGTATCCGACCATCGCCACCGGGCTGCGCTGCACACCGAGTTCTGCGACCTGCTTCACCGCGCGGATCCCGTCGAGCGTGATCTGCCCGCCGAGTTTCGCGGCGCCGTAGGCGAAGTTCGGGCCGAGGTGGTCGGGCAGCGCGACGCTCCAGCCGCGGGCCAGCAGGACGTTCCAGCCTGGCGCTTCCCGCACGACCAGATTCGGATCACCGGTGTAGAGTACCCGGGAGACCGAGCACTCCGAGCCGAGCCCGTTGATGATGTGCTGGAACGACAGCAGCGGGCCGTCGGCGCGATGCGCCTTCGGCGTCAGCACCGTGGTGGTGGCCGCGATCGGTTTCCCCTCCGAACTCGTCGACCGGAACCGGATGACGGTCACCGTGGTCTCCGGGAAGATCGCCAGCGGCGGCATCACCTTGGTCGCGATGACGTCGCCGGGTTTGCGGTCGGCGATATCCGCGGGTGTCGCATAGAAGGGATCCGGATCGGGCTCGGGGTACAACGGCGTGCCGACCGCCGCGCCGGCCATGCTCGCGACCAGCACCAGGCCCGCGGCCATCGCTCCGATCGCACGTGCGAGACGTCGTCGCCCCACTCCCCTACCCAACGAACGTGGGCCCTGACTCATCGACGTGTGCCTCCTGAATCATTCAACGCTGTGCTCATCCTCGGCAACATCACCGCACCGGAACACCGCCCGCCGCGAACATGTTGACAGTTCACAACTTTCGAGCGCCCGGACGGTGCCGGCCGTGCGCCTCGGCTGGTGACTGTACCCCACGGCGCGAGGTCCGTTCTGTGACATTTCCAGCCGATAACCTGGAACATGTTCTCAGCAGTGGCGGCCCCTTACCGTCAGACCTACCGGCGCGGCTGCCGCACCGGCAGGAAGGAGACGGTGGCATGGACGGCACTGCGCGCAGACTCGCCGACCGCGACGACATCCTGGATCCGCCGAACCAGCGGATCACCGTCTACTTCGACGGTCCCACCCCCGAGGACGCGCTGGTCCTCGAATACGCGGCGACCAGGACCGAGGCATGGGAGTTCACCTCGGCCGCTGCCCACGCCGGGCTCACCGTCACCGTCGACGGCCAGGTTCGTCCCGGCCTGCGCAGGCTACCGTGCCGATCGCTCTGGCGCTGAGTGAGCGGACTCAGGGCCGGTCGAGCACACCCTGGAGGAACGCGAGCGCGTCGGGGAACGCTTCCCGCGCCGCACCCAGATGATCGCCGGGATACCAGCCCACCCGCAGATCGGTGCCGGAAGAGCGCAGTTCCGCGATCAGCTCGAGCGTCAGGGGCGCGGGCACTTCCAGATCGGTGAGGCCTTGACCGAGATACAGCGGCACGGTGTAGCCGCTCGTCGGCACCTTCAACATCGCGCGCACCGCGGCCAGCAGGGCGGGGTCGTCCAGCGGCCGCGACAGCATGGCGCCGATGCCGATCCCGGACACCTGGGCGTCCGCCTCGGTGGCGCAGTCCTGCTCCACGACGCGCAGCACGTCCCGGCCCACCGGCGTCAGATAGCTGTCGATGTCCAGCTCGGGCGCGCCGGCCCGCAATCCGGCCAGCAGCATGGCGAAGTAAGTCGTCGTCTTCTGCAACGGCAGCCGCGGCAACCAGGGGCCGGCCAGCGGGAACACCGCGTCCAGATTCGACGGCGTGCCGGTCGCGGCAGCACCGCGCAGATCGAGTTCCGGGGCGTCGCCGGGTGCGAGGTGGGCAGTGAACAACGCCGCGTGCCCACCCTGCGACTGACCGAACACCGCCCAGCGCGTACCCAGTGTGGGGGCGACCGCCCGCGCGGCGCGCACGCCGTCGATGATGCTGCGGGCCTGGGCGGGGCCGTCCAGATAGGGATGCACGCCGGGGGTGCCGAGTCCGACATAGTCGGAGATCACGACCGCGTATCCGGCGCGCAGCAGGTCCGGGTACACCGATGTCAGGTAGTAGTCCCGTGGTCGCAGCGTGAACGCGCATTCGTCGGCGATCCCGGAGGTGCCGTGCGCGTAGGCGACGATCGGCCAACCGCCCTCCGGCGGAGTGCCTTCGGGCAGGTACAGCACCCCGGTGCTCTGCATCGGCCCGCGCGGGCCACGCGACCAATACGTCAGCCGTTCGGCGGTCGTGGCCCCCTCCACATGCAGCCGCCCCGCCAGCTCCATCAGATCCGTCACGGTGCCGGGCGCTTCGCCCACCCGGGCGCCCGCGGGCCCGGCCAAGGCGACCGTCACCGAGACCACGACGCCTGCCGCCCCCACCATGATCCGTCCACATCGCACCGACCGACTATCCCCACCCCGGGCCCCACCGGCAAGCCACCACAATCGGTGGCCTCGCCGGGGGAACCTCGCCGCGGCGGCGCGGGCTCGCTAGGCTCGGATGAGCACGCCGGAAAGCGGTGCCGAGGAGAACACAGGAGGTTCGACCGTGGCGCAGCGGTACCCGCAGGGCCTCCGCACCCGGCGGCGCGCGGCCGTTCTGCTCGCGGCCGGCCTGCTACCCGCGACGGTCGCCTGCGGAGCCGACGCGTCCGGGCCTCCGGCGGGCCCGACGACCACGACCTCCAGCGCGGCGCTGTCGCCGGTCTCCACGCCACTGGCCGCCATCCCGTCCGTCGACCCATACGCGGGGCAGCCGCTGATCGATCACGTCACCTGGACCGAGACGATCGACGGGCCGCGACTGCTCGTCTTTCCCACGCAGGCCGGTCGGCGGACCACCTTTCCCGGCTCGGACGAACGGGCGTGGCAGGAGGTCGTCGACCGGTCGGCGGACGCCGAGGCTCCCGGCATGCGCGATCAGTTCGTCTGCCATTGGGCGTGGGCGCGGCTGGTCCAGCCGGACAAGCCGAGCTGGAACCTGGAACCGTGGCGCCCTGCGGTCGGCTACCAGGCCACCGTCGAGGCGCGCTGTAATCCCGGCGGCCCCGAGCGCTGAGCGCGGGCGCCGCCCCGACCGGAAGGAGCGATCCATGCGCGTCGTCATCGCAGGCGGACATGGGAAGATCGCCTTGCTGCTGGCCCCCTCGCTCACCGGGAGCGGCCACGAGGTCGCCGCCCTGATCCGCAATCCCGAGCACGCGGACGACGTGCGCGCCACCGGTGCCGAGCCGGTGCTGTGCGATCTGGAGAATGCGGGCGCCGACGAAGTGGCGGACGTGGTAAAAGGCTGCGACGCGGCGATTTTCGCCGCGGGCGCCGGGCAGGGCAGCGGTGCCGACCGCAAATACACCGTCGACCTGGGCGGCTCCGTCCGGCTGGCCGAGACGGCGGAGCGAACCGGGGTGCGCCGCTTCTTGCAGATCTCCACGATGGGCGCAGGCCGGCCCCCCGCTCCCGGTACCGACGAGGTGTGGGCCGCGTATATCGACGCCAAGACGCAAGCCGAAAACGACGTGCGGAGCCGGGATCTCGACTGGACCATCCTGCGGCCCGGCCGGCTGATCGACTCCCCTGGCACCGGGCTGGTGACGCTCGCCCCGCCCCCGGTCGGGCGCAGCGATGTCCCCGCGCCGATGTCGCGGCGGTACTGGCCGGACTGCTGCCCGCCGTGCACACCTCCGGGCAGACCCTCGAACTTGTTTCGGGTCACACCCCGATTAGCCAGGCAATTGCGCAACTGGCCGACTGAGGCGCCGCGCAGCCCGTTACCACCCTTGCCGATCGACCGCAACGGTCACGATGGGAGAACAACCGTGTTCAGTCGAATCGTCTCGATGAAGATCCGCCCCGGCTCCCGCGCCGAGTTCCTGGCGGCCATATCCCGCAGCGCCGACGCCTCCGTACGGACCGAGCCCGGCTGTCTGCGCTTCGACGTCTGCGCAGATCGGGTGGACCCGCACCGCTTCTTCCTGTACCAGCTCTACACCGACGACGAGGCGGCGGAAGCGCATCGTTTCACCGAACATTTCCTCGCCTGGCGGGCCGCGGCGGACCAATTCGTCGAGCCCGGTACACAGATCGACTACAGCACGGACGTTCTCTTCGGCCGCGACTGAATATCCCGCGGCGGGCACCGCATCCGCAAACTTCCGGCCGCGAAATACGGCTTGCGCACGTGCAATCGATCGTGCAGATGTGCTTGCATGTGAAAGGTACAGCGGCATAAACTCGGTCCCGCAACGCTTTACAGGGGACCACCAGGGGAGGCCGCGTGGGCGAGCCGAAGGCCGAAGCCGCCATGGGTTTGCCGCCGCCAGACAAAGCAGGGGCGTTCGAATGGAACATCCACTTACCGGCGGTCGGTTCGGATCAACCGACACCGCACTGGCCGACCAGCCAGCGAACGGTAGACATATGAGCACATTACCGGCCCACAGCGGCCACACCGATACCGAATATTCCCGGGAAACCGCCGTGGCATACGTCATCGATGCCGTCGAATCCACCGGGGCGGCCACTCGGCACGATTTCGATATCGACCGGATCGTCACCACCGCGCACGCGATGGCCGACGACTGGGATTTCGAGGCATTGCAACCCGCTACATTCTGGCGAATCGCCTCCAGTTTCATCAAGCAGTAGACCGTCCCGCCGTCCGAGTCCGGCGGGGTCACTTAACACTTTGTGCCACGAGCACATTCTCCGCGTCATCCGACGCCGGTGGACAGCCACCACCATGTCGCCGACGTCGGGCGCCGACCGGAAAACCAGTATTTCCGGCGGTTACCCGCCGCCGAGCGATTAGACAGCAAAGTAAACCGAGCGGCCCCCTCCGATATCGGAGGGGGCCGCTCGGTTCGTATCACGCGATCTCAGTGCCCGTCGGCGTACTTCTGCATGATCTCGATCGACTTTTCCGGACGCTCGGCCTGCACGCTGAGCCGGTCCATCACCGACAGGTACAGCGCCAGATCCTGCCTCCGCTCGAGATACAGCGCGCTGGTCAATTGTTCGAGGTACACGATGTCCGGCAGTTCCTGCTCGGCGAAGCGCAGGATGCTGAAAGAACTCCCCGCCGCGGCGTGCTCACCCGCGGTGAACGGCAGCACCTGGATCGTCACGTTCGGGAGCTTCGCCAGCCGGACCAGGTGCAGCATCTGCTCTCGATGCACCTGCGGGCCGCCGACGGGCCGCACCAGCGCGGCTTCGTCGAGCACTGCCCAGACCACCGGCGGGTCCGGGCGGAAGAGGATCTCCTGCCTGCGCTGACGTACCGCGACCCGCCGATCCATGTCGCCGTCCTCGTACCCGAGCGCCACGACGGCCCTGGCGTATTCGGGTGTTTGCAGCAGGCCGGGAACAAGATGCGACTCGTAGGTGCGGATCTTGCTCGCGGCCTGCTCCAGACCCAGGTAAGTACCGAACCAGTGGGGCAGCAAGTCGCTGTAGCGATGCCACCAGCCGGGCTCGTTGGCCTGCCTGGCCAGTTCGAGGAACGACTCGCGCTCCTCCGGATCGTGGACGCCGTACAGGGTCAGCAGGTCGCGGATGTCACGTTCTTTGAAGCCGGTACGGCCCAGTTCGAGACGACTGATCTTGGCGTGCGATCCGCGGATCGCCTCGCCTGCCGCCTCGCGGGTGATGTTCCTCTTCTCCCGGAGCTTGCGCAGCTGGCCGCCCAATGCGATGCGTAGCACGGTCGGACCACGTTCCGCGACAACGGATTGCACATGACCATCGTCATCGGGTTCAGCGATCATCGAGTTCGTCTCCGATACTCCGGGGGTTGCCCACAGTGTGTCACAACCACCTGTTGCGAAACACACCGCACCGACCGCCAATGTTACCGCTCAGCTAGTCAAATAGTCGAACTCCCCGGCCTTCGCGCCACGGACGAACGCATCGATCTCCGGACGGGTGTAGATCAGGACCCCGCCTTCCGGGTCCCGCGAGTTACGCACTGCTACCTGGCCGTTGGCCGTTTCGGCCACCTCGACGCAGTTGCCGCTCGCATTACTGAAGGAACTCTTGCGCCAAGTTCCGACGATCTCGTTGGTGGATGTATCCGACATCTTCCCCACTCCTCGGTTACCGCAGTTAGGCGATTCGGTTCGTGCAGATGCACGTTCAAACGTTCTTGCATCTGCACCAACACCGGACGATAGCACGAAGTTCGCCCTCCGTGCGGCCGCCGATCACGACCGGCGGGCCGAGGATGTGAAACACGCCCGCCTCGCCTGGAGAACACCGAGATCAGCTCACCGATCCAGCCCGCTGGACACGAGTGAATCTTGTACTGTCACAGTGCACATCGGATGTACCAGTCATTCGCGACGCACCCACGCACCCACCAGCACGGCAGTGTCGCGGACACATTTTTGCCGAGGAGTACAACCCCATGCCCGAAGACCACAGCCCTCTCATCCGGACCGACATCCCCCACTCCGCGCGCATCTGGAACTACTGGATGGGCGGCAAGGACTACTACGAGATCGACCGCATCGCAGGCGATGCCGGCATCGAAGTCGATCCGGACATCACCACCATGGCCGTACAGTCGCGCCAGTTCCTGATCCGCGCCGTGCGCTACCTCGCCGGCGAGGTCGGCATCCGCCAGTTCCTCGATATCGGGACCGGCCTGCCCACCATGCAGAACACCCACGAGGTCGCCCAGAGCGTGGCGCCGGAGTCCCGGATCGTCTACGTGGACAACGACCCCTTGGTGCTCACGCACGCGCGTGCGCTGCTCACCTCCACCACACCGGAAGGCGTCACCACCTACATCGATGCCGACTACCACGATCCCGAGCGGATCATCAACGACGCCAAGCACGTGCTTAACTTCAACGAGCCGATCGCCGTGATGTTCATGGGCGTGCTCGGCCACGCCAAGAGCTACGACGAACTGCTGCGGATCGTGCACACGGTGCTCGACGCCGTGCCCTCGGGCAGCCATCTGGTGATGTGGGACGGCACCGACGACAGCAAGGCGTACGTCACCCTGTGCGAGAACTACACCGGCACCGGCGGCACTCCTTATGTCCCCCGCCCGCAAGCGCAGATCAAGGCGGTCTTCGACGGCCTGGAGCTGGTGGAGCCGGGCTTCGTGTCCATCACGCAGTGGCGCGCGGGCGACGCGGAGGTGGGCGAGTCCCGGCCGATCTCCGCCTACGGCGCGGTCGCTCGCAAGCCGTAAGGCCCCTGGACACCAAACCGCAAGCGGCACAGCGGCGGGCGCCGGTCTCGCACCGGCGACCGCCGCCGCGTTTTCTAGCGGCCGATCGTGCAGATGTACTTGCATTTGCAAGCGACGGAGGCATAGACTCGAACTCGAAATCGGGGAGGTACGCAGGGAGTTCGAGCTTGCGTCGCCAGCACGTCGACCTCCTCGCCGCACGTCGGACGCGAGGGGTTGTCGAATGATCGAGCCATTTCGAACTTCCCCCCGGGTTGCCGTCATCGATGGCGGCGGCGCCGAACCTTTGCGCCAGTACCCGGCACCGGAGTTCGCCATGTCCGATTGCGGGGTCGAGCCCCGCGGCCTCACCTACCGGCAGGCGCGCGACATTCTCTCCGCGCACGAGGTCCACGGCCCGCAGTGCAGGCAATGGCTGGCGGCCGCCGCCTACTTGTCAGCCGGGCTGGACGACGAGTAGATCCACCCTTCGCTCGGCACAGAAGCATTCGGCGCAGCGCGCATCCCCTTCATCGCAGTGACGGGACCGCGACATTTCGCCCCCTCGGCAGCTGCGCGAATCAGCTCGGTCGCGGCAAAGCGCCGAGTGCCGGACGATCTCACAGATCACTCCCCCTGCACACGCCCCTTTCGTATAGTGATCGATCGACCCGGGCGCGATATCTCGCACGCCTGGCGTGGCATTGGGAGCGAACTCGTAATGACCTACTCCGCGTTGGATCTGTCCACCGACTCGTCCGACCCGGTGCTGGAAATCGGCGGACAGCCGGCTTCGGTGCCCCTGCAGAACACCGACAGCGTGGCCTCGCACATGGTCGGATACTTCGAGAACGTCATGGCTCCCTGCCGCACCCTGCCCGGCGAGCAATTACGCGGGGACGTCACGAAACTCACCCGCAGCTGCCTGAACCTCGCCGCCGAGATGTTCGACCGCCGCACCGTGCCGGACGAACGCCAGCTCGGCCCGGTACGCGCGGCGGCCGCCCGCTGGGCGCGGGAAGGCGTGCCGCTGAGCACCATCCTGCGCGCCTACCACGAAGGACTGCGCATGGCCTTCGGTCTGGTCACCGCGCCGGCCGAGGCCGACGACGTGGAGGAGGTCCTGGTCGCCGCCGATCTACTGCTCGAACTGCTCGAGGCGATCACCGCGGCGGTGTCCGACGCCTACGTCGACGAGCAGCACCTGGTCGCCAAGGAGCACCAGACGGCGGCGCAGACGCTCGCCTCGGCGCTGCTCAGCGGTCGCGGCAGCTCGGCTCTGGCACGGCAGACCGGCATCCCGATCGCGGAGTCCTATCAGGTTGTCGCCCTGTCCATTCCGGAGCATCCGGACGAACGCGACCCGCGCGTCGACGGAAACGTCGCGGCACGCCGCAAGTTGCGACGGCTGCAGTCCGAGCTGGCCACCGTGTTCGCCTCCCGCGCGCTCGCCCTGCTCAGCGCCAAGGGCGGCACACTGCTCATCCCGCTGGGCGAGGAGGCCGAGACCACCCTCACGGCCGCGACGCTCGAGCTGCTGGCCGACGCCGCCGAGGTCCCGCTCACCGCGACCGTCGTGCCGACCGACACCGATCAGATCCCCGAATCCGCCGACCAGGCGCACGAGCTGCTCAACCTCGTGCGCGTCGGCGTCCGGCCACCCGGTCTCTACCAGATGTCGGATCTGGCGGTGGAATACCAGCTCACCCGCAGCGGCCCGGCCACCCGGCGGATCGCGACCATCCTCGACCCGCTCGACGCCCATCCCGAGCTGTTCGACACCATGCGCGCGTATCTCGGCAACGACATGAACCGGCAGCTCACCGCCCGCCAGCTCTACGTGCACCCGAACACCGTCGACTACCGCCTGCGCCGCATCGCCCAATTGACCTCGATCGATCTGGCGACCTCGGCGGGCATCTCCCAGGCGGCGATCGCCCTGCTGGCCCGGGATCTGGACCGCAGTGTCGCGCGCCGCCTCTGACCTCCGCCCCGTGACCGAACCGCGACCTGTAACGGATTCGTGCTGGTCACCGGAGCGCTGACTTGCGATCCTGGTAGTGCCGCGACGTCTGGATGGTGAAATATGCGAATTTCGGAGATCCTGCGCAGGAAGGGCAGCGACGTGGCCACGGTCGCGCCCGAGACTACGGTACGCGCGCTGCTGGCCACCCTGGCCGAGCGGAACATCGGCGCGGTCGTCGTCTCTCCCGATGGGGCCACGATCGCGGGCATCGTCTCCGAGCGCGACGTGGTGCGCAGTCTGCACGCCCGCGGCGCGGAGCTGCTGGACACGCCGGTCTCGGCGATCATGACCGCCGCGGTGCGCACCTGCGCGCCGGAGGACCGGGTCGACGGACTGCGCCGCACCATGACCGAGCACCGCATCCGGCATCTGCCGGTCGTGGACGCGGGCAGGCTGGTCGGCATCGTCAGCATCGGCGACGTGGTCAAGAGCGCGATCTCCGAATTGGCGACCGAGCGCGAACACCTCGTCGACTACCTGCAGGGCAGGTACTAGAGCGTGCTCGGGTCGCCCAGATCGGCCGACAGCCAGTGCTCCGGCCGCAGGTAGACGGCGACCTGCTCACCGTAGGCCTCGGCCGCCTTCAGGTAGGCGTCCACCGATTCGGCCGGCAGGTACCGCGCGGCCATCTCGCGGTGCAGCTCCTCGGTCATCGGGGCGGTCCGGACGACCGGGCCCTCCACGCTCACGTACCGCACCGTGGGCTCGACCTGCTGCACCATCAGACTGAAACGACCGGTCTCCCGGAGGTAGCGCATCTTCTGCGACTCCGGTCCGGTCAGGAGCCATACCTCGCCCCCGGGGCGGTACTGATACCAGATCGGGACGGTGAGCGGGCCGCGCGCGGGGCCGGCGGCCACCGAGAATGCCGCGACATGCGGCTGCGCGAGGAACTCTTGACGCTCTTGCACGGTCAGAGGCATACGTTCCAGGTTAGTCGTGAAAGACCTTGTCCGCGACAAGCGTTCGAAGTCCGTACCGATAATGCGTATCGTGGGTGACGTCCGAGTTACCCGGTGAAGGGAGCGTCACGTTGCGGTCCCCTGCCCCGAGATCGCCGGTGACGCGGACGGCGGAGCCTTCCCGGTTCGCCCCGGCCGCGGTGCGGTCGATGTTCCCGGCGCTGGCCGGCGCCGCCGAGGTCTACCTGGACAGCGCCGCCACCACCCAGAAGCCGCTGCCGGTCATCGAGACCATCCACCGCTATCACAGCAACGGCACGGCCAACGTCGGCCGCGGCACCTACCCCTGGGCCACCGGCCTCACCGCGCGGATCGCCCGGATCCGGGAACGCACCGCCGCGTTCATCGGCGCCGAGCACCCGGACGAGGTGGTCTTCACCGCGGGCGCCACCGCCGCGCTCAACGCCGTCGCGCTGTCGTGGGGCCTGGCGGCGCTCGCGGACGGCGACGAGATCTTGTACAACGCAAGCGATCACGCGTCCAACGTCTATCCGTGGCAGCATCTGCGCGGACTGCTCGCCCGCTTCGGCCGACGCATCCACCTGATCCCCTACCGGGTGACCGCCGCCGGCGAGGCGGACACCGACGACATCCTCGCCAAGATCACCCCGCGCACCCGGCTGATCACGACCGGGCACCTGCATCACGTCTTCGGCGGCCTCAGCACGCTGGAGGAATTGCGCGGCCGGATCGACCCCGCCATCCTGTTGTGCTTCGACTGCTCGCAGAGCGGCGGGCATCTCCCGGTCGACGTGACCGCGCTGGGCGCGGATTTCGCCGTCTTCGCCGCGCACAAGATGTTCGGTGCGCCGGGCACCGGCATCCTGTACTGCCACCGGCGCGTGCACGACCGATTGGCGCCGTTCCTGCCCGGCGGCAATTCCGGCGTCGAGCCGGATCCGGACGGATTGCGGCCGGGGCCGATGCCCGCGCTGCTGGAAGGCGGCACGCCCGACATCCCCGGCATCCTCGCCCTCGGCAGTGCCATGGACGTACTGGAATCCTTCGGCCTCGACGTCGTCGCCGCGCACAACCGCGCCCTGACCCTGCGCCTGATCGAGGGATTGCGGCCGGTCCCCGGCCTGGAGTTCCTGCCAGGCCCGGCGCACGCGACGTGCGAGGTCGGCTACGGCATCGTCTCCTTCACCCTGGACGGGATCTCGGCCACCGACGCGGGATTCGTCCTCAGCGAACTGGGTTTCCTGGTGCGCACCGGCGCGCACTGCGTCCCCGCCGATACCGACGACGCGGGCTCGGTGCGGGTCAGCACGCACATCTACAACACGCCCGACGAGATCGACCGATTCGTCGCGTGCGTGCGAACCATCGCCGAGGAGGTCACGTGAGCAACGACATCCCCCGCTACGACCGGCGGGCCGCGTCCAGGGTGCTGGCCGACTTGGCGCAGCCGGGGTTGTTCACCGAGCCGGTCCCTCCGCCCCCACATCGCCGATTCGAATTCACCTGTGCCGCTTTGCGACCCGAGCCAGGGAGCCATCTCACCTACTCGCAGCGGCTGTATCTGGAGCGGTTCATGCGCCCGTGCCGCGCGGATCAGGTGACCAGTGCGACGCACCGGATCGCGTGGACCGACAGCGACGGTATCCCGAATACCGGGCACTTCCGCGCCGGCGGGCTGGGCCCGGTGGTGCCGATCGCGATGCGCGAGACCGTCCTGGCCCTGTGGCGCCAGCTGGACACCGACACCACCTTCGCCGCGCGGATCGCGGCACTCGGAGCGGACGAACGCGCCGTTCTGGCGGGCACGACCACCGACCACGATCCACGCGACATCTTCCGGGTCGGCATCGAGGCGGCGGGACGCGTGCTTGCCCAGCACGCGCTGCTGGCCGGCCAGACCCCGCACCGCGATGCCGCCGCGTTCGCCGAGGCCCTGCGCGCGTCCGGGATCTTCGCCGCGGTGGCCACGCGATGGTTCTGGGAGTTGCAGGCCTCGACCTATCGGCGGGGCATGATCCCGGTGACCCTCGCCGCGCAGCCCGACGGCACGCTGCGCTATTCGGCGGAGACGGTGGCCACCCTGCGCGCGATGAAGGAGGCCACCATCGCCGACGCGCACACCGTGATGGAGCGCGCCACGACCACCGAAGGACTGACGGTCGCCGAGGCGATCGCCAAATACCACGACGATCTCGACCTGATCTCCCGGCAGTACGCGCTGCTGCCCGCGGGCAGCCATCCGGCCTGCCCGGCGGCCACACCCCATCAGCTCGACAACGGGCACTTCAGCATCCTCCCGCAGTTGGTGGACCGATTCGTCGCGACGTTCACCGCGATCGTGGGCCGCTGCGCGGTCGCCGAGGTGAGCGCCGCACTCGACGAAGCCACCGCCGACCGGGCCGCCACCGCCGAGGATCAGGTGTTCTACGTCCCCGATATGACCTGCAAGCACTGCGTCCGCACGATCGGCGGAGTGCTGGAGTCGATGGACATCCGCGTGGTCGAGATCGACCTGGACAGCAAGCGTGTGGTGGCCGAGTTCCGCAGCCCGCGCAACCGGGCCCGGGCCTTCGAGGCGATCCGGGACGGCGGCTACAACCCGGTCGCGGAACGCCCCGACGACGCGACGCGAGCCGAGGTCACCGAGTCGTCGGAAGCCGTCGTATGACGCCGTGGCCGCCTGCGCTGCCCGCGAAGGTGCATCCGGCCGTCCGCGCCTTTCTCGACACCCCCGGTCTGGCGACAGAGACGCTGACGCGCTTCGGATCCCCGGCGCATCTGGTGTTTCCCGAGGTCTACTCGGAGAATCTGCTGGGTCTGCGCGCGGTGCTGGAGCGACGGGTTCCCGGGCACCGCATCTGCTACGCGCACAAGGTGAATCAGTCCAGCGCGTTCGTCCGCACCGCCGCACGCGAGGGCATCGCCATCGACGTCGCCTCGCCGCACGAACTGACCGGCGCGCTCGCCGCCGGGTTCGGTCCGCCACGCATCGAGGTCACCGGTCCGAAAGGCGAGGCATTCCTGCGCGACCTCGTCTACCGCGGGGTGACCATCAACGTGGACAACCTGTGGGAATTGGGCCGCATCGCGGAACTGGCCGCACCGGGCGCGGAAGTTCCCGTGCTGCTGCGTCTTTCCGGTTTCGACGCCGGACAGGTGAGCAGGTTCGGAATGCCGCTCGCGCACGTGGGGCAGGCTTTCGATTTGTTGTCGGCACAGCGCGGGCGGGTCGCCTTCCTCGGGTTCGCCTTCCACCTCGACTCCGGTGACCTCGGCGAGCGCGTCCGGGCGATCGACTCCTGCCTGCGATTGATCGAGCGAGCCTACGAGCGCGGGCTCACCCCTTCGGTGCTCGACATCGGCGGCGGGTTCCGGCAGGTGTTCACCGCCGACGCCGAACGGTTCGACGCCTATGTGCTGGCGCTGCGCGAATCGCTGCTCGGCCGCGGCGAGTCGATGAGCTGGGGCAGCAACACCTTCGGCTATCACGTCGCGGGCGGCGCCGTGCACGGCACACCGGTGTTCCACAAGTACGGCAACACCGTCCCCGCCGACCGCATGCTCGCCGATCTGCTCGACGCCCCGCTGGAGCGGCACGGCGGGCGCACGGTGGCGCAGGTGACGGGCGACAATCTGCTGGAGTTGTGGCTGGAGCCGGGCAAGGCGCTGGTCGACCACGCGGGCATCACGCTGGCCACGGTCGAGTTCGTCAAGGAGGTCGCCGACGGCAGCGTGCTGGTGCACGTCGACCTCAGCCGCGATACGGTGACGCCCGCTGATCAAGAGGTCATGGTCGATCCGATCCTCCTGCCGTGCGCGGGCGACGGCCACGCGACCGGCCCGGTCGGCGTCTACCTGGCCGGACGGCTGTGCCTGGAACGCGACCTGATCACCAATCACAAGGTGTGGCTGCCCGCTCGACCCCAGCCGGGGGATACGGTGGTGTTTCCCAATACCGCCGCCTACCACATGGACCTGTCCGCGGCGACGGCATCCATGCATCCGCTCCTGGCGAAATTCGCGGTCACCCGGGGGCCGGACGGATTCCGGATCGTCCCCGACGCGGAGTACGAACCCGACTTCCCCGTCGCGCCGCACGCCGCCGATGCTGCCACCGGCCCGATCCGATCCGTCGAGGCGCACTGAATGCGATACGACCACATCACCGAACTCATCGGCAACACCCCGCTGCTGCGGCTCGATCCCGCGGTGCACGGACTGCCGAACGTCGAGCTGTACGCGAAACTGGAGTCGCACAACCCTTTCGGCTCGGTCAAGGACCGGGTGGCCTGGGCGATGCTGCGCGATGACCTCGCGGAGATCCGCGCGGGCGGGCAGACACTCATCGAAGCGTCCAGTGGGAACACGGCCAAAGCGCTGCGCGTCCTCGGCGCGGTGTACGGCATCGACCTGCGCGCGGTCACCAACCGCATCAAGGTGAGCGAAGTCCGTGATCTGTTGCAGCTGTTGGGGACCGAGATCGTCGAACTGCCCGGGCTGTCCGAGTGCCCCGACCCGACCACGCCGAACGACGTCTACTCGGTGATCGAGTCGACCATGGCGCAACAGCCCGGCGCGTACCGGCATCTGTCGCAGTACACCAACGAGAAGAATATCGAGGCGCACCATTACGGCACCGGACGCGAGATCCACGAGGACCTGGCCGCCGACGGCATCACCAGGATCGACTATCTGATCGGCGGGCTCGGCACCACCGGCTCCACCAGGGGGACCGCCACCTACCTGCGCAAGCACAATCCCGAAATGCGCACTGTCGCCGTGGTTTCGGAGCGGTCCGACTTCGTTCCCGGCATCCGGTCGGAGACCGAGATGTGGGACGTGGGGCTGTTCCAGCCCGACTTCTACGACCGGATCGTCACCGTGTCGGCGGGCGATGCCGTGGACGCGACGCTACGCCTGGCCACCGGGTACGGCGTGCTGGCCGGACCGACCAGCGGGGCGGGCTACGCCGCCGCGCTGGAGACGCTCGCCGCGCTGGATCTGTCCGCGATCGATCCGGACGACCCGATCGTCGCGGTGTTCATCGTCTGCGATCGGCTCGAGCCCTACCTGTCCTACATCAAGAAGCGCAGACCGGAATTGTTCGGCCGCGCCGAGCGCGACGCGGCGCCGACCGAGGCCGAGCTGGCCGCGGTGCCGCGGCTGTCGCCCGAGCAGCTCGACGAACTGGACCGGACCGGCCGGCCGACCATCGTGGACAGCCGTGGCGCGATGGCCTACCGGATCGGGCATGTGCCCGGCGCGTTGAACATCCGCGACGACCAGCTCGACGACATGTTCGGTCACGGCATCCCGTTCCCGCGCTCGCGCCCCGTCGTCTTCGTCTGCCCCGTCGGGGAGCTGTCGGTGCGGTTCGCCGCACGCGCCCGCCGAGCCGGATACGACGCCGCGAGTCTGGCCGGGGGCGTCGTCGCCTGGCGCGACGCGGGACTGCCGCTGGAACGAGGTTGACGCCGGGATGTGCCGTCAGGTCCCCGGCTCGGCGGGAAAGCCCGACAGCAACGGAGCGACCGGACCGCGATAGCCGGTGGCGAGCAACCGGCGATTACCACACCGTGACGGCGCGGGATCCATTTCGGCACGACCCCGGGGGCCGGAGCGGGCGGCGTCGGGGGTGCCGCCAGGCATTATCGTGGGGCCGTGCAGACAGGTCAGGAAGCAGACGACGACGGGGGCCCGCGGATCTGGGGTGGGACCACGCTCACCGAGCGCAGGGAGACGCGGCGGGCGACGCTGCTGGAAGCGGCGCTCGACCTGATCGGGGAGTCGGGCGCGAGCGGGGTCACCATGCGGGCGGTGTGCCGCAAGGCCGGCCTCACCGACCGTTACTTCTACGAGAGCTTCGCCAGCCGCGACGAGTTGCTGGACGTGCTCTACCGCCAGGTCGCCGACGAATTCCTGGAGCCCATGACGGCCTTCGCGGCCACCGACGACCCGTCCCGCGACCGCGCGCTGTCGGAGATCCTGGTGGACAAGGTGCTCGCCGACCCGCGCAAATCGCGGCTGTTCCTGGTCGAGCCGTATTCCAGCACCGGACTCGGGCAGACCACCTTCGCGGTGATGCCGGTCTTCACCCGGGTCATGCAGGACCATCTGTTCGGCCACATCGACGACCCGGTCAAGCGCAGGCTGGCGGCCGTGACCATGGCCAGCGGGAACGCGGGCATGTTCTCGGCGTGGCTGAACGGCTCGCTGCGCGCCACCCGCGAGCAGATCATCGAGCACTGCCTCGCGATGCTCACCGTGTATCGCTCGCTCTACCGGTCCTGACTCCCACCGCGCACGGCCGAGCGGTCAGTCCCCGGCCTGGCCGCGCCAGTACGCCAGAGTGTTCTTGGTGCGGATGGTGGCGGCGTGATTGGGGCCCAGCGCACGCAACTCGGCGACCAGCAAGACCTCCAGTTCCGCGACCGCGCGGGTGAGGTCGCCATGCCGGGCGCGACAGCCCGCGAGTTCGTTGCGGGTGGCGAAGGTATCGGGATGATCCGGGCCGAGCACCCGCAACCGGTCGGCGAGCAGTTTCTCCCAGTCGCCGATCGCGCCAGCGAGGTCGCCGCTGTCGGCGCGGTATCCGGCCAACCGCCCGCGGGTGAGCAGCGTGTCGGGGTGGTCCGGGCCGAGCACCCGCAGGCGGTCGGCGAGCAGCCGGGTGAACTCCGCGCCTGCCCCGGCCAGATCCCCGCTGTGCGCGCGGAACGCCGCGAGGTTGTTGCGCGCGCCGAGTGTGTTCGGGTGGTCGGGGCCGAAGACGCGCAGATAGTCGGCCACCAATTGTTCGAACTCGGCGCGGGCGCCGGCGAGATCACCGCTGTCGGCCCGCCAGTACGCCAGGCTGTTGCGGGTGCGCAGGGTGTCCGGATGGTCGGCGCCCAGCACACGGGCCCGGTCGATAAGCAGCCGCTCGAATCGGGTGATCGCCCCGGCGAAATCGCCGACGTCGCCGCGGTTGGACGCCAGATTGTTCCTGGTGCGCAGGGTTTCGGGATGGTCGGGGCCGAGCAGGCGCAGCTGGTCGGTGAGCAGTTGCTCGAATTCCGCGCCTGCGCCGGAGTAATCACCGCAGCGGGCTCGGTAGCCGGCCAGGTTCTCGCGGGTGGCCAAGGTGACCGGGTCGTCGGCACCGAACACCCGCAACCGGTCGGCGAGCAAGTGCTCGAAATCGGCGACGGCGCCGACCAGGTCGCCGCTCTCGGCGCGGTGATAGGCCCGCCGCTGCCGCGTGGTGAAGGTGTCGGGATGGTCCGGCCCCAGCGCCTCGACGAAGTCGGGCGCCCACGCGGCCCACAGATCGCGATCGTCGGCCGACCTGCCGGTTTCCAGTTTCATCAGGAAGTCGATCGCCAAGGCGGAGTCACCGTAGGCCAGGCAGTGGCGCACGGCCGCGCCCCGCGCGTAATCGGCGGCCCGGTCGGTGTCGTCGGCCTGGATCGCCGCGACCAAGGCGCGGTGCGCGTCCGCGATGCGCACGCCGAGACGGTGGCATTCCGCGGCCAGCGCGGCCAGGAACGCGCTGTGGGTCACGCCGAGCGACTCGCGAACGGTACCGGGATGACTGCGGGTGACCAACGCGCCGAGATTCACCGCGATGTCGCGGATCCGGGCGGCGCTCAGGTCGACGCCCAGCGACGACAGCGCCGAGTCCAGCAACTCCAGCGGCAGCACGGGGCCGACACCCGCCGCGACCAGTAGTCCGAGCAGAGCCGCCGTGTCACTCGCGGTCGCGGGGTCCACCCCGCGCAGCGCGGTCTCGACCCGCAGCGCGATGACCCGGTCCAGGCCGATCCCGGAGGCAACCGCGCCGTCGGTCAACCCGGACGCGACCTCCAGCAGGATGCGCGCCACCAGCCAGCCGCCGGAGACCACGCGCGAACCGCTCGCGTCGGTCGGCGTCTCGGCCAGCAGCCGTTGGATCCAGCCGATCCAGTCGACCGGGCCGACCGGCGCCGTTCCGCGCGCCGAGTCCACCACGGCGGCGATGTCGTCGGCCGCCGGTTCGGCGACATCGATGCGGTACATGTGCGCCAGCCCCGGGTCGTCCTCGACGCCGGTCCCGGGCCGGATGCCGACGATCACCCGCACGTGCCGGAGGTCTTCGCGGCGGGTCAGATCGGCGATCGCCGCCACGAGCAACCGCCTGGTCCCCTCCTGCGGCTGATTGAGTCCGTCGAATACGAGCGTGACCCGGCGTCCGGCCGTGGACAGGCGCGCCAGGGGGCGGCGGACCAGGATGTCGAAGATGTCGAACTCGTCGCGGGGCCGATGCGCCCGCGCCGCGCGCGCCGCTTCCGGGAAGCCGGGCAGGCGCGCGTCGAGCTGTGCGGCCAGTTCCGCGGCGACCGACTCCACCGAGCTGTTGACCGTCAGGAACACCGCGGCGGTGATGTAGTCGGGGGTGACGGCGAGCCCGTCGACCAGGCTGGGACGGATCAGCATCGCCAGCAGCGTGGACTTCCCCACGCCCGCCGAGCCAAGCACCGCCCGCAGCCGGTGGCTGCCCGCGTCGACGATCGCGTCCAGATGCTCCCGCACATCGGGCGTCAGCAGCAGGCTCCGGGTGAGCTGGTCGACGAACCCGGCCGCGGAACGCCCGCTCACCGCGTCGCGATGCCGCGCGGTGTTCGGCACCAGCCACAGGCCGGGGTCGACGCCCTGCGTGGTGGACACCGCGCCGGAACTGAAGGACAGATGCTGCGGCTGTTGGTGGGTGCACTGCGCGGCGATCGGATCGACCAGGTCCGACGGCAGCAGGTTCTCGCCGCGCAGCGGCAGGCCCAGGTCGAAGGTGGCCAGCATGGTCCGGGTGAAACATCCGGAGTAGGCGGGCCCGTCACCCGAGGCGACCAGCAGCTCCATCCGGCCGCCCGACTGCGCCAGCAGATCGGTCCACCGGCGCGCGGCCCCCTGCACGCCCTGTCCGGCCTCGCAGGCGTCGACGAGCAGCACCAGCCCGTCCAGCGCGGCGCGGTCGAGCCGCTCGCGGATCTCCTGGGTCAGATGAAAGGCGTTGTGCGAGGTGGGATCCGCGGGGGAATCGTGGCCGAGCAGGTAGAAGTCCTCGGAGGTCGTCGCGACGCCGTGCCCGATGAAGCCGAGCAGCAGGGTCGCCTGCCGCTGCGACGCCGCCTCGAACGCGGCGTCCACGGCGGCGATCAGTTGCGGGACAGTCGGATTGAGCACCGGTCCGTCGAGGTCGATCGCGGGCCGCCAGCCGCCCGCTTCGGTCAGGCTTCCGTACAGACCCTGGGCGAGTTCGTCGGTGAAACCCAATTTCCCCAGCGCTGCGCATTCCGACCCCACCACCAGCGCCAGCCGACCTCCCATGCAAGAAACATACCCGCGCCGTCGCGGCCGTCCTCCCCGGCCGATATCGAAAGACGCTGTGCGGGACGTAGGGTGACGGTCGGGGAGCCGGAAGAAGGAGATCGCGGGATGACCGACCCCGTGGTGGGTTTGACGGGTACGCTCACATCGCCGATCCGAGGTGCCGGGACGCTGAGCGAGGTCCTGGTCGCGATTCGCGGGGGAACCGAGCTGTACATCGCACAGTCCACCGAGCCGATTCCGGCCGGTGCGGCCGTGCTGGTCATCGCGGTCCATCCGGGGCGCGTCGTCGACGTCGTCCCGTGGATTCCGCTCACCCCGGATCCGGCCGGAGAAACCTGAGACAGTAAGGGAGACAGACGTGCTGGGTTACCATGTGCCGGACCCGGACGAGGCGATGCTGGTCAGCGGCGGCAAGAGCCGGGACAACGCGCCGTTCAAGGTGATCATCGGGCGCGGCGCCTGGGTGGTTCCACTGTTCCGCAAGGTGCGCTACCTGTCGCTGGCGATGTTCGAATCCGAGATCAAGGAGCGGTGCGTCACCAAGCAGGCCATCCAGCTCGACGTGCGCGCGGTGATCGCGTTCAAGGTGGCCAACGACACCCAGTCCATCGTGAACGCCGCCCAGCGGTTCCTCTCCGAGCAGGAGCGGGAGATGTCGGTGCTGACCGGGCGCATCTTCTCCGGGCACCTGCGCTCGATCGTCGGCTCGATGACGGTCGAGGAGATCATCCGGGAGCGCCAGAAACTGGCCGACGAAGTGCTCGTCGCGTCGAAAGTGGAGATGAGCAATATCGGCCTGTGGGTGGATTCCTTCCAGATCCAGTCCATCGACGACGGCAACCTCGGCTATATCGCCGCCCTGGCCGCGCCGCACAATGCCGCCGTGCAGCGCGACGCGCAGATCGCGCAATCGCAGGCCGCGCAGGCGGCGGCGCAGGCCGAGCAGGAATCCCAGCGCAGGCAGGCGGAATATCAGCGCGAGACGGCGATCCTGCGCGCGCAATACCAGCGCGATATCGACAAGGCCAACGCCGAGGCCGCGCAGGCGGGCCCGCTCGCCGAGGCGATGGCGCTGCAGGAGGTGCTCACCGCCCAGGCCGAGCAGGCGCGCAAGGAGGCCGAGCTGCGGGAGCAGCAATTGCAGGCCGAGGTCGTGAAACCCGCTCAGGCCGAAGCGGATCGGGTGCGCATCCTGGCCGAGGCGGAGGCCGACCGCACCCGCATCCAGGCCGCGGCGGCCGCGTCGAACAATCGGATCGCGCTGGATCAGTTGTTGATCGAACAACTTCCCGAAATCGTGCGGCAGGCGTCGAACGGGTTGGCGAACGCGAATCTGACCGTGCTGAACGGACCCGACGGAGTGAGCGAACTGGTGAACGGAATGGTCGGTCAGGGACTGACCGTTTTCCATTCGTTGCAAAAGGCTCTTTCCTCCGACGACGGCGAAAACGCGAGTTAAAGTTGCCGGGTAGCGACGGCGACGAGGAGCGGGTGTTGGTGTCCATCGGGAAATTGGTGTCGTTCGACAGCTCTCGCGGATTCGGATTCATTCGGCCGGAGGACGGTGGGCCCGACGTGTTCGTCCACGTCAACGACATCGGCCTGGACGAGGACGAGTTGCGGCAGGGGCGGGTGTTCGAATTCGAGGTGACCGAAGGCGACCGCGGTCCCAAGGCGGTGAACCTCACGGTGGTCGGCGGGTCGCCCGCGCCGCCCGCACGGCACAAGGGAAAGGACCGGACGGGTTCCGGACAGCTCACCGTCGCCGAGCATAAGCGCCTGATCACCGAGCTGCTGTTGGACGCCAGCCCCGCGCTCACCGCGGGCGAGATCCTCACCATTCGCGACCGGCTCACCGCGTTCGCCGACCAGCACGGCTGGCTGGAGAACTGAGCGGCGGGTTCCACGATCCTGTCGGGGCCCACGCCTACGATCGAGCCGCGGCCGCATACCGATGAGTTCGCTTCGCGCGCGCCGTCGGTATGGGTGAGGATCGAACCCGAGGAGGATCGCGTGGACCTACCGGTGATGCCGCCAGTGCGGCCGATGCTGGCCAAATCCGCGCCCGCGGTGCCCCGCGAGCCGGGCCTGAGCTACGAACCGAAATGGGACGGCTTCCGCTGCATCGTGTTCCGCGACGGCGACGAGGTGGAACTCGGCTCGCGCAACGACCGGCCCTTGACCAGGTATTTTCCCGAGGTCGCCGAGTTGCTGAAGCAGGCGCTGCCCGAGCGCTGCGTCGTGGACGGCGAGATCGTAGTGGTCACCGAGCAGGGCCTGGATTTCGACACCCTGCAGAACCGCCTGCACCCGGCCGCGTCCCGGGTCGCCAAGCTGGCCGCGGAGACGCCGGCCAGTTTCGTCGCCTTCGATCTGCTCGCGCTCGGCGACCAGGACCTCACCGGCGCGCCGTTCACCGAGCGCAGGCGGCTGTTGGAGACGATCCTGGACACCGCGCTCGCGCGCGTCCACCTCACCCCGCTCACCCACGACCCCGACGTGGCCGAGGACTGGTTCACCCGTTTCGAGGGCGCCGGATTCGACGGCGTGATGGTCAAGTCCGACGACCTCGCCTATCTCCAGGACAAGCGGGTCATGCTGAAGGTCAAGCACGAACGCACCGCCGACTGCGTGGTGGCGGGCTTCCGCTGGCACAAGGACGGGGCCGGGGTCGGTTCGCTGCTGCTCGGGCTCTTCGACGACGAGGGCCACCTGCATCACGTCGGCGTGGCCAGCAGTTTCACCGCGGCGCGGCGCACGGAACTGGTCGAGGAACTCGCGCCGCTGCGGGAGAACGCGCTGGACCACCACCCGTGGCGCGACTGGGCCGACGCCGCGGCGCAGGCCGCCGCGGACGGCAAGATGCCCGGCGGCGTCAGCCGCTGGACCGGCGGCAAGGATCTGTCCTGGGAGGCGCTGCGGCCCGAACTGGTCGCCGAGGTGCGCTACGAGCACGTGCAGT
Source organism: Nocardia sputorum (assembly GCF_027924405.1). NCBI lineage: Bacteria > Bacillati > Actinomycetota > Actinomycetes > Mycobacteriales > Nocardiaceae > Nocardia > Nocardia sputorum. Next base: position 4,014,220 of record NZ_AP026978.1, read on the forward strand.
CGGGGCGGCTGCGCCACGGCGGCAGGCTGGTGCGGTTCCGGCCCGACCGGACCCCGGAGTCGTGCACCTACGCGCAGCTCGACGAAGTCGCGCCCGCGGAACTGAGCACGCTGTTCGGCGAAGGCGCGGCGCGATGACCGAGTCCGTCGACATCGAGACCGACGGCCGGACCGTCACGATCAGCAACCCGGGCAAGGTCTATTTCACCAAGCGCGGCGAGACGAAACTCGACCTGGTGCGGTATTACCAGGCGGTCGCCGAACCTTTCCTGAACGTGGTCGGCGGGCGGCCGCTGCTGCTGGAGCGCTACCCCGACGGGGCATCGGGCAAATCCTGGTTCCAGAAGCGGGTGCCGAAATCCGCGCCGCAGTGGCTGCGCACCGTGGAGGTGTCCACGCCCAACGGCACCACCAGCGACGCCCTCGTCGCCCACGATCTCGCCCATATCCTGTGGGCGGTGAACCAGGGGTGCCTCGGATTCCACGTCTGGCCCAACCGGGCCGACAATCTGGAGATCGCCGACGAGCTGCGCATCGACCTCGATCCCTCGCCGGGCATCACCTTCGCCGATCTGCGGCACGCCGCCGTCCGCACCAGGGATCTGCTCGCCGAACTCGGCATCGAATCCTGGATCAAGACTTCCGGCTCCCGCGGCCTGCATCTGTACTCCGCGCTGGAGCCGAAGTGGGACGGCTATCAGGTGCGGGCGGCCGCGGTGGCGCTGGCCCGTGAATTGGAGCGCCGGTATCCGGAGGACATCACCGCGCAGTGGTGGAAGGAAGAACGCGGCAACCGGGTTTTCATCGATTTCAATCAGAACGCCCCGCACAAGACGGTATTCGGGGCCTGGTGCGTGCGGCCGAAGGTCGGCGCGCAGGTGTCGACGCCGATCAGCTGGTCCGATCTGGATTCGGTGGTGCCCGACGAGCTGACCATCGCGACCGTACCCGCCCGCTACGCCGAATCAGGCGACCCGTGGGCCGACCGCGCGCCCCAGTCCATCGCCCCGCTGCTGGAGATGTCCGAACGAGACATGGCGGCCGGCCTCATGGACGCGCCGTGGCCGCCGCAGTATCCGAAGATGCCGAACGAACCGCCCAGAGTGCAGCCGAGCCGCGCCAAGAAGACCGAATAGCGCGCTACTCGGTCCACAACACCCAGGTGCCGCTGCGGCCGCTGAGTTCGCACACTAGGGCTCGGCCGTCGGCGGTGCGTCCGGTCTTCGGCCCGGATGCGTCGCACTTCGAACCCGCCTGCTGCACGGCGGTCGCGACGACGTGCGGTCCCGCCCACTGATAGCCGCCGGAGGTGGTGAGACAGATCAGGGTGCTCCCATCCGCGGCGCTGCCGATCTGGCCGAGCTGCGCCTCGGTGCACGACGAACCTTTCGTGACCGGTCCCTGCGGTGCCGAAGGGGTGGTGGTCACGGCAGGGCTCGGCGCTGCCGCCGTTGTCGTCGCCACCGGACGCTCGACGGTCGTGGGCACGGAGGCGACGGGCGTGGGCGCGATCACGGATTGGCGGTTCATCACGTCCGGCAGCCAATTGCCCGTCAGCAGGACGAACCCCGCCACCGCGGTGATCTCCGCGACGCCCAGCAGCAGCGCGAACATCGCCATGACCCGGCCGCGCGGGTGGCTGAAGGCGATGAAGCCGAACACGATGGCGACCGGGAACAACCCGAGCAGTGCCGCCACCAGGGCGACGATCGCGTACGGATTGACGATGGGCGGGACCTCGACCCGCAGGCGTCCGGTCCGGCGACGGCTCGGCGGCTGCTCGGGCCAGCGCTCGTCCTCGTCGTCCTCCCAGCGGCCGTCGGGCTCCGGCTCCGACCAGCGATCCCCCGGCTGCGCCTGCGGCCAGCGATCCGTATCACGCCGTTCTGCCCGTGTCATTCAGGTTCCCTCTCCACACCAACACACCGCGCAGGAACCTCGGACTGCCCGGACCCGCCCCGATATACCGACACAGAATAGGGCGCGCGACGCGAAAAGTTGATCCGAAGTATCCAATATTTGTGATCGGGCCGTGATAACAAACTCGGCGCAACGCTCGCGGATCTGTTAGCCGAGACGGATGCTGGTCCACAGGCGCCCCTGCGTGACCGCGGCCCTTCGGAGGAGGCGTCATGTCCGATACGGCGACGTCGAGCGGCCGGGACACCCGCACCGGCATGCCAGGGCCGGCGATTTGCTCGGCGACAACTTCGATCTGCCCGGCATCGTGTTGTGCGCGCTCGCGGTGGCGGCGGTGGCCACGGCCGCCACGGTCACGAACCAGGCGGCCTGCGCCCGGTCCGCTACAGCGGCGAGCGGTGATCCGTGGTGTCGGGCCACTGCCTGCTGTCGACCTTGGGCAGCGATTCGGTGACCAGTGTCAGCAACATGTCGCACAGCAGTTCGTGCACCTGCTCGCGGGTGAGCGTGCCGCGGGTGATCCATTCCCGGCCCGCGACCTTGACCAGCCCGCCGTAGGCGCGCACCATCGCGCGCAGTTCGGCGTCGTGTGCCGAATGGGCCAGTCCGACCATCAACAGCAGGCGTTCGGCGGCCGCGTCGTCGGCCGCGTCGAGGATCTGCTGCACCTCCGGATCGTCACCGACCCCTTCGTGGCTGGTCACCTTCACCCAGGTGCTGCCGTGTTCGGCGATGGTGTCCAGCAGCCAGCGCACACTGGCGTCGACACGCTCGCGCCAGGTGCCGGTCGGCACGATCATGTCGTCGAGCTTGGGCAGCGTCACCATGCGCCGCACCACCGCGAGGTAGAGATCGCGCTTGTTGCCGAAATAGTGGTTGATCAGACCGCGGGCCACGCCCGCCCGCTGCGCCAGCTCGGCGGTGGAGACGGCCGCGTACGGGCGTTCGCCGAACATGTCGATCGCGCAGGCGAGGATCTGCGCGCGCCGCTCGTCGGGTTCGAGCCTGCGGCGGCGCGGTAGCGCCGGATCGGCGCCACCGTCCGCGGTCGCGCTGGTGGTGTCAGAGAGACCGGGCAATGAGATCCTTCATCACCTCGTTGCTGCCCGCGAGGATGCGCAGGACGCGGGCGCCGGTGTAGAGCTGGGAAATCGGATACTCCGTCATGTAGCCGTAGCCGCCGAACAATTGCAGGCAGCGGTCAACCACGATACCGAGCTGATCGGTCAGCCAGTACTTCGACATGGCGGCGCTGGGAATATCGAGTTCACCGCGCAGGTGCTTGTCGATGCAGTCGTCGAGGAAGGTGCGGGAGACTTTGGTGATGGTCGCGCACTCGGCGAGCTCGAACTTCGTGTTCTGCATCGCGAACAGCGGCTTGCCGAACGCTTCGCGGCCCTTGGTGTAGTCGACGGTGAGCTGTACGGCCTTCTCCATCATGGCGACCGCGATGATCGCCGTGACCAGGCGCTCCTGCGCGAGCATCTGCATCATCTGGTAGAAGCCCTGGCCCTCGGCGGCGCCGAGCAGGTTGGACGCGGGCACCCGCAGGCCGTCGAAGAACAACTCGGCGGTGTCCTGGGCCTTGCCGCCGATCTTGTCGAGGATGCGTCCGCGCTTGAAGCCGGGGGTGTCGTCGCCGACTTCGGCGAAGATCAGCGAGACGCCGGCCGCGCCCTTGGTCGGGTCGGTCTTGGCGGCGATGATGATGCCGTCGCACAGCCAGCCGTTGGTGATGAAGATCTTCGAGCCGGTGATGACGTACTCGTCGCCCTCGCGCACCGCGCGGGTCTTGATGTTCTGCAGATCCGATCCGGTGCCGGGCTCCGTCATGCCGATCGAGAGCACGATCTCGCCGCCGGCCGCCTTGGGCAGCACGCGCCGCTTGAGTTCCTCGGAGCCGAACTCGTAGAGGTACGGCGCGATGATCGAACTGTGCACGGGGATGCCCATCGATCCGTCACCCGCGCGCGCCTGCTCCTCGATGATCGCGGCCTCGTGCGCGAAGGTACCGCCACCACCGCCGTATTCGGCCGGGATGGCGGGGCACAGCAGGCCGAGTTCACCCGCCCGGTTGTACAGCGCGCGATCGGGGTGCCCCTGGGCGACGAATTTCTCCTCGTGCGGCACGACCTCTTTCTCGAAGAAGGTCTTCGCCAGGTCGCGTACCGCCTCGACCTCGTCGTCACTCCACGCCGCGCGTGCCATCGCTGGATCCTTTGCTCGCTCCGGTCCGGCGCTGTCTGCCGGTTCCGCCCCAGGTTCCCGAACTATTGGCGAGTTGTCAACAAGTGGTCCGCGCCGCTGCCGGAGCCGCCCGGCGCCGAGCCGGATCGCCGGTGCCCGCGTGCGGATTTCGAGGCCCGGACCCAGGGCATCCGGCCGCCCACGGGCTCACTCGGCGGCGGTTCGGCATCCATCTCACGAGCCCGGTGGTGACCTGCGCCATATTCGGGCGTTTTACCTTTCCCTTGATGGGTCAATTCTTCGTACTGTCCGTATCGGAATTAATTACTGACGTCGGGCACGACGGCGACGTGCCATCGGATCGGTAGCCGGAGCGAACGAGGTAAGGACATGGCCGAACTGCTCGACACCACCGAAACGCCCAGCCCGGACCGCACCTGGACGGTCGACCGGGACGGCGCCGAGCTCGCCGTCTACGAATGGGGTGACGCCGCTGCCGACCCGCTGGTACTGGTGCACGGACTCACCGACACCCACCGCGTCTGGTCGACGGTCGCGGCCCTCTTGGCCGACGGCTTCCGGGTCATCACCTACGACGTGCGCGGCCACGGACGTTCGACCGCCCCCGCGGCGGTGTCGGACTACCGCCTGGGCCTGCTCGCGCAGGACTTCTACGCCGTTATCGATGCCGCCAGCCCGGGCAAGCCGGTGCACACGTGCGGCCACGGCTGGGGCGCGGTTCAGCTGTGGGAGGCCGTCTGTGACGAACGGGCCAACACCCGCATCGCCTCGTTCACCGCGATCTCCGGACCGAACCTCGATCATCTCGGCCTGTGGTTGCGTGCGCTGGCCCCCCGGGCCGGGCGCGAACTCCGCGACCTGGGCTGGTGGCTGCACGGCGCGCGCTGGGCGCTGACACCCGGTCCGATCGCCCGCAGGCTCTGTCCCCCGCGGGTGCGCGGGTTGATCGTCCATCGGCTCGGCGGCGTCACACCGCTGCCCGCGCGCGTGGCCCGCACGTGGCGTACCGATCTGGTCGCCGGAGCCCGCGTCGCACACGCCAATCTGCTGCACCATCTGGGCAAACCACGCGTGCGGCGGACGGCCGTCCCGGTCCAGTTGCTGGTCGACACCACCGATCCGTTCGTCCCGGCCGCCATCTACGACGCCTCGGCGCGCTGGGTCGACAAGCTGTGGCGCTGCGCCGTCCCGGGGAATCACTGGTTGCCGATCACCGAGCCGCTGCTGGTCGCCGAGGCGATCGCCAACTTCGTCGACGATCTGCGTGCCGATCGCGCGGCCATCACCCCGCGCAGCAGCTGACCGCGCCTCCCCGCCGGAGCGCGGGGTGGCGGGTTTGCGACAATGGGCCGGTCGTCTGCCCAGCTCGATGAAGGATGTCCCCTGCCGCGATGGCCGAAAGCATGATCGATCCCGAGGATCTCGCGACCTGTCTTCGGGTCCTGGAGCACGCCGGCGCGCTCGACAAGGATCATCCGGATTCGGTGGCCGTCCAGCGCGCGGTCGGGCACATGTTCAAACGGCTCAAGCAGCGCCGCCGCTCCGAAGCGCGCGCGGCGGTCTCGGCCGCCGACCGCGCGGTGGTCGCCGCCACCGCGACCGGCTCGCCGAACCGGATCGATGACGAGACCGCGGGCATTCCGATCAGCTCGACCACGAGCGGAGCCAGCGCGGGCACCCTGATCCGCCCGCGGCCCTGCTACATCTGCAAGCAGCGCTACACCCAGGTCGACGCCTTCTACCACCAGCTGTGCCCGGACTGCGCGGCGAGCAGCCACGCCAAGCGGGACGCCCGCACCGACCTGACCGGACGGCGGGCGCTGCTCACCGGCGGCCGCGCCAAGATCGGTATGTACATCGCGCTGCGGTTGCTGCGCGACGGCGCGCACACCACCATCACCACCCGCTTTCCCAACGACGCCATCCGGCGTTTCGCGGCGATGGACGACAGCGCCGACTGGCTGCACCGGCTGCGCATCGTCGGCATCGATCTGCGCGACCCCGCGCAGGTGGTCGCCTTGGCCGACGACGTCGCCGCGCAGGGCCCGCTGGACATCCTGATCAACAACGCCGCGCAGACGGTGCGCCGCTCCCCCGGCGCCTACAGCGCCCTGGTCGAGGCCGAATCGGGACCGCTGCCCGCGGGCGCGCTGCCGGAGGTGGTCAGTTTCGGCAAGACCATGCAGGCGCACCCCACCGCGCTGACCGCTTCGCTCACCCCCGCGCTGACCGCCGCCGACGTCGCGGAGCTGGCCTTGGTCGCGGGATCTGCGACGCCGGAACGCATCGCGCGCGGCGTGGCGATCGACGCGGGCGGCCTGGTGCCCGACCTCGCGCACACCAACAGCTGGGTGCAGACCGTCGCGGAGGTGGACCCGACCGAACTGCTCGAAGTGCAGCTGTGCAACTCGGTCGCGCCGTTCATCCTCGTCTCGCGCCTGCGTCCGGCGATGTCGGCCGCGCCGGCGCGCCGCAAGTACGTCGTGAACGTCTCGGCCATGGAGGGGCAGTTCTCCCGCGCCTACAAGGGCCCTGGGCATCCGCACACCAACATGGCCAAGGCGGCGCTGAACATGTTGACCCGCACGAGCGCCCGGGAGATGTTCGAGCAGGACGGCATTCTGATGACCGCGGTCGACACCGGCTGGATCACCGACGAACGCCCGCACTACACGAAACTGCGCCTCGCGGAGGAGGGCTTCCACGCGCCGCTGGACCTGGTCGACGGTGCGGCGCGGGTCTACGACCCCATCGTGCAGGGGGAGAACGGCACCGATCTGTTCGGCTGCTTCCTCAAGGACTATCAGCCCTCCCCCTGGTAGCGGCCGGGCCCCGATCCGCCGCGCGCCGGAAGGCTACTCTGGAAGCGTGCTCTACCGGCTGACGGCCGACGCCACCGCCGTCACGCATTTCGCCTTCGTGGCCTACGTGGTGGTCGGCGGGTTCCTGGCGTGGCGCTTCCCGCGCACCATCTGGCTGCACCTGCTCGCGGTCTGCTGGGGTTTCGGCACGATCGTGGTCGGCTTCGACTGCCCGCTCACGTATCTGGAGAATTGGGCGCGCGAGCGCGCCGGGCAGCAGCGGCTACCGTCGACCGGGTTCATCGACCACTACCTCACCGGCGTGATCTACCCCGAGGACGCGCTCGGATTGGTACGGGCGCTGGCGGCAGCGGTGGTGGTGGCGTCCTGGATCGGTTATGCGTGGGCGGTGCGCCGACGGAACGCCCCGGCCGCCGGTGTGCACGCGCCGCACTGACCCGCCGCGGATCCGTCAGACGCCAAGGTGGCGCGCGACGAAACCGGCGACCTCCGCGCCGCGCTCGTCGAGGTAGAAATGCCCGCCGGGGAACGTGGCCCGATCGAATCCGCCGCTGGTGTGCGCGCGCCATCCCTCGGCCTGCTCCGGTCGCATCGTCGGGTCCTCCGTGCCGACCAGCGCCGCGATATCGGCGCGCAGCGGCTCCCCGGCTCGGTGGCGATAGGTCTCGACCGCTTGGTAATCGGCACGCACGGCGGGCAGCACCAGTTCGGCGAGGCCCGGCTCGGCGCGCAGCAGTTCGAGCGGAGCGGGATCCGAGGCCAGCCGCACCAGGTCATCGATGAGGTCGTCGTCGGAAGCCAGGTGCAGCCGTTGCGTCTCCTCGAATTCCGGTGCGGGACGGCCGGAGACGAACAGCGTGGCCACCGGTTGCCCGGCACGCTCGAGCCGGCGGGCGGTCTCGAACGCCACGGTCGCGCCCATGCTGTGCCCGAACAACGACAGCCGCTCCAGCGGGCCCTGCGCGAGCACCTCGCGGGCGATCCGGTCCGCCAGTGTCACCAGGTCGGCGATCAGATCCTCGCCCACCCGGTCCTGCCGCCCCGGGTACTGCACCGCGAACACCGCGACGCCCGCCCCGAACCGCTGCGCGAGGTCCCGAAAGGCCGTCGCCGATCCTCCGCCGGGCGGAAAGCACAGCAAGTGGTGCCGCACGACCGCCTCGGATCGCAACGTCCGCAACCACGCCGAGTCGGTGATGCCGCCTGCCACGTCCACTCTCCCTTCGCCGCCGCCGTCCCGCCGCGCAGGGCGGACCAGACCACGGTAGTCGGCCGCGGTCGCCAGGTCCGGGCGACCGCCTCAGCCCTCGCACATCAGTCGCGACGATGTGGCCGGGTCGACGCGGCGGCGATGAACTCTCGACGGCGCAACCCGCCGATGATTCGCGGCCGGTTGCGGGCGAGCGAACGCGGTCGGCGCTCGTCCCGGATGTCCAGGGCTCGTAACCGGCCCGGTCCGATGGGGCGGGTTCCTGCTCGGCGGCTCAGTCGAGCCGAAACGCGCGTCCGCATCGGATTCGTAGCTCCCGGCCGGTGGATGGACCGGGCGTTACAGGGCCGAATCGGGATGCGCAGCATGGGTTCGCTGCACTCCGAGCGCACAGCGCCACCGAACGATCGGTGCGCGCGCACCGGGACCGGTCAAGGCGTGAAGGTCTGGAGATGATCCACGGTGACGAAGGTGCTGTGCGGAGCGGCCGCGGCCACCGCCGCCCGCAGCGGCTCGAGGCCGCCCCAGTCGCGAGCGGGTTCGGTGAGCGGGTGATCGAAGTCGTCCCAATGGGTGGGCAGCACGTAGCGCGGGTTCCCGGTGGCGCGCAGCAGGCGCGCGACGTAATCCTGGATCTTGCCGCCTCCGGCGGGCAGCAGCAGCACATCCGGGCGTAATCCCGCCACTTCCGACTCGATGTAGTTCGAGCCGCCGAAGTCCAGCACACTCACCCCACCGCCGCTCACCTCGTAGGCGAGCGTGCCACCCTCGACCAGATCGCGAATCACTCTCGGCTGCGGCAGATTTCCCGTCCCGAGGCCGGGCCGGGTGCCCGCGAAAGCCACCGTGGCGCGCGGCCCCGACGCGGAGTGCAGCGAACGCAGCACCCGGATGGTGTACCCGTCGAAGCGGAGGAACTCGCCGCCGGTGGCCAACGCGAGCTGCTGTTCGGGGGCGCCGAGCGCGGCCATCAGGTTCAGGTGCGTCTCGGTGCCGAGCACCGTCGCTCCCGTCTTCTTCGCCAGGTACGGCACGTCGGCGAGATGGTCGTAGTGGCCGTGGGTGACCAGGATGTGATCGGCCCGCAGTTCGCCGCTGTCGACGTAGCGGTCGATCAGCGCGGTGTCCACCGTGATCGGTGTCTGCGGGTCCGCGCCCTCGGCGGTGTAGGTTCCGGTATGGAACCTGGTCAGCCACGGATCGATGAGTACGACCTTGCCTCCGGGCAGGCGGATCTCCCAGCTGTTGTTCCCCCACCACCGCAGCGTCACCCCGCCGGACGACCCACCCGCCGACACCGGTGCCGCCGCCTTCTCGTTCGCGGAATCCTTTGTGCTGCAAGCAACTAGACCTGTAAGTGCGGCCGCACCCGCGGTCGCGCCGAAGAATTCCCGCCGTCCGAAACCTCTCATGCGGGCACCACACCATACGCGCGGCGTCCCTGTCCAAGACCGCAGTTCGCGGTCGGCGATATCGGAACGGATATCGTCGCAGCATGGACCAGCTGCGTCAGCTCCGGTACTTCGTCGCCGTCGCGGAGGAATTGCATTTCGGACGGGCCGCCGAACGCCTCGGCATCGCCCAGCCGCCGCTGAGCCAGCGCATCCGCCGACTCGAGACCGACCTCGGCGCGCGGCTGTTCGACCGCGACAGCCGCCGGGTCGAGCTCACCGAGGCCGGGCAGATCCTGCTCGCGGAGTCGAGGGACCTGCTCGCCCGCTGGGAACGGACGCGAACGCTGGTCGCCAAGGCGCATCGCGGCGAGATGGACGCCGTGCGAATCGGTGTGCCGCCCGAACTGGCCGGGCGAGTGCTCGCCGCGCTGCTCACCGCGTTCGAGACCAGGGACGTCCGGGTCGATCTGCAGGAGCTGACCACCGCCGAGCAGGTCCGGCTGCTCGCCGACCGGCAGCTCGACGCCGGGTTGCTGCAACACCCGGTCGACGTGGTCGGCCTCGAACTCGGGCCGGTGGTGGAGACCCCGCTCGGCGTGGTGCTGCCGCGCGATTCGCCGCTGGCCGCACGGTCGGCCCTCGCACTGGCCGACCTGGCCGGGCACGGCTTGGTGATCTTCCCGCGGGCCGCCGCGCCGGGACTCTACGACGCCACGCTGCGCCGGTGCTGGGAACACGGTTTTCGCCCGACCTCGGTACAGCACGCGCGCAATCCGGAATTCGTCCTCGGGATGGTGCTCTCCGGCCGCGGGGTGGCCTTCGACCAGGGCATGGTGGCGCAGAAAGAACCACGCGTGGTCTGGCGTCCGCTGCCGGAGGGAGCACTGAGCCATCGGCTGTCGCTGGCCTGGCCGGTGGGCGGGGCGCATCCGCTGGTGCGCGAACTGGCCGAACTGGTCGTGACGGTCGTGCAGGGCGACGGCGCGTCCCGGCCGAGCACGGTCGCCGAACCGCGACAACGGCCGTGGAACGTCGTCTACGGCTCGCCGTGAACGATGCGGTCGATCGCCTCGACGGCGGCGGCGCCGATGGCGCGGTCCACCTCCGGCAGCCGCTGCACCAGCGTCGCCGCCCGGGTGAAAACCGCCACGGCGTAACGCTTTCCGTCCGGATACTCGACGACGCCGATCTCGTTGCGTACCCCGGGCAGCGTCCCGGTTTTCGCCCAGACCTGCACCTCCGGCGGGAACGCGGCGGCGAGCCGATACCAGTTCACCTGCTGGCGCATCAGGTCACGGACCCACCGGCACGCCTCGGGCGCACCCGCCTGGTCCCGGGCGATCAGGGTGAGCAGCCGCACCATCTCACGCGGAGTGCTCGCGGTGGTGCGCCGCGGATCCAGCGCCCGGGTGCGCAGCACCTGCCCGGCGCTCAGCGCGGGGAACCGGCGGGCGAACTCGGCCGCGTCGGCGGCGCCGATGTCCTCGGCCATGGATTGCACGATCGCGCGCGGCGGACCAACGACCCGGGTGGCGGCGAGACCCAGTTCGCGCAGCAGGGAGCGCACGTTGTCCAGCCCCACGCGGTCGAACAGCAGGTCGGCGGCGGTGTTGTCACTGACGGTGAGCGCGAGATACGCCGCGTCGCGCAGGCTGAGCTCCACGTCGTCGGCGCAACCCGCGGTGCCGACGCCGCCCAGCCGATCCGCCGCCCCGGCTCGCACCCGGTCGGTCGGGTCCAGTTGTCCCGCCGCCACTTGCCTGGCGAACTCCAGGACCAGCGGCACCTTCACCACCGAGGCCAGCACCACCGGCTCGTCGGCCCGAGCGCCCGCCTCGGCGCCGCAGTCGACACAGCGGGCATGGATCCACCCCTCGACGCCCACCGCCCGGAAGATCTCCTGCACCGATGCAGCATCCCCGGCCCTGGCGGCGCGGGCGGCACCGGGGTCGCCCGGACGGATCCAGGCGGTTCAGGACTCGCCGGGACCGGTCTGCGCGAGCCGCTGTTCGAGTTCGGCCACCCGCCGCCGGTAGTCGGCCAATTCGTCCAGGCGAGAGTACATTTCGTCGGTCAACTGGGCGATGCGGCCGAGATAGCGGTGCGCGGGACGGTCGGCCCAGTAGGCGCCCGCGCGGCCGTATTCCACCGCCCGATCGACGTCCTCGGCCGCGACTCCGGCGGCGGCCGCGTCCGCGGTGGCCGCAACGAGGGCGGCCTCGAGCCGGTCCACGCGCAGTCGCGTCGCCTGGTCGTGACCGGCCGTTCCGAGTGACGCGCGCTCGGCGGCGAGGTCCTGGACCTCGCGCAGGTACCCGGCGTTCTGGGCGTCCTGCACCGCCAGCAACTCGTAGTCGTGTGTGATCGGGGCGCGGCGAACCCGGTCCGGCAGCAGAGCGGCGCGCGGCTGCATGTCGATACCGAAGACCGGAACGCGCTCCCGCGCTGCCCGGTCCTTCTTCGTCCGGGTCACGGGCACCGTGTATTCCGCGCTTCCGGGGTAGACGTCGGTCATCGTCGTTCGACCTCACATATCGTGCCGCCCGGTGTTCCAGTGCGGCCGGCCATGCTCTGCGCCGCCGTCCGCACGCGGCGGACCTGGCCATCGAATCCGCGCCGATCGCTGCGGTGCAGCACGAGGACATCCTCGCCAATTTCTCGGGTCGAGCGCGCGGCACTGTCCTCACTGGCGAGAAGGCTGCTCGGGCAGATAATTTCGCGCTCCGGGATACTCGGATGCGACGCCCCGGATCGTCCTTCGTGACAGGCCGAATCGGGGCGGGATCGTCAGCACTTCATCCGCAATCTCCGCGCGACGGCTCCACGCTCGCGCGGTCACCGCCCGAGCGCCCGCGATCGACCGATCCGGACGAACGCGATCTCCGGCCCGCGATCGCCCGCCGCGGCGAGCCCTGGCGTGCCCGCGCGCGGTCCGCGCTTCGCTCCGCGCCGAATCGGCGCAGGTGACGTCGGGGGACGGCCACACGGCCCGCAGCCGCGGACCGTTCCGCAGGGACCACGACACCCGACTTCTCCAGGCCGGCAACTAGGCTGAAGCGAGTGAACACGCACGCACGGCTCGTCCAGGACTACGAGGCCGGTATCGGTGTCACCGCCTCGCGCATCTCCCCCGCGCCCGATCCGGGTAGCAATCTCGCCGCGACATTACCGGTCTGGGCGCTGGCCGCCGGTTCGGTCGCGGCCCTGACCGCCGCCGCGAATCGCATGCGGACCGCGCGCGGTCTCCACCCGGTGGCACACCGCCTCGATCCGGCTCGCATCACCGCGGCCTTCTCCAGCGAGCGCCTGTTGAGTATCGCCGGCCGCGGGCCGACACCGTTCGCCGACCTCTCCGGATTCTTCCCCACCTTCGACGGATGGGTTCGCACGCACGCGAACTATCCGCACCACCGGGCCCGGCTGTTCGCCACGCTCGGCCTGCCCGACTCCGCGCCGGTCGATCTCCTCGTCGCCCAGATGGCCATGATCCGCGCCTCCGACCTGGAGGAGCGGGCCGCCGCGCAGGGCGCCATCGCCGTCCGAGTCCGCACCGAGGAGGAATGGGCCGCCAGCCCGGAGGGCCAGGCCGCGGCGTCCGGTCCGTTGGTCGCGATCGACGACCGCGCCGATCGCGGAGAGACCGGATTGCCCGCGGGCGCGACGCCACTGCAGCCGCTGCGGGGACTGCGCGTTCTCGATCTGACCAGGGTGATCGCGGGACCGGTCGCGACGCGGGCGCTGGCGTTGCTCGGCGCCGAGGTGCTGCGCGTCGACCCGCCGCAGCTGCCCGAGATCCCCTGGCAATTCGCCGACACCTGTCAGGGCAAACGATCGACCTTGGTAGACCTCCGCACCCGCGGCATCGATGATCTGGTCGCCGCCGCCGACGTGCTGATCACCGGGTACCGGCCGGGCGCGCTCGAACGCGCGGGAGTGCGGGCGGCCGCCCGTCCCGGGCTGATCCACGGGCGGGTGTCCGCATGGGGTGAAGCCGGTCCGTGGGGTGAGCGCCGCGGCTTCGACAGCATCGTGCAGGCCGCGTCCGGCATATCGACCATCGAGGGTGCGCCGTCCGTGCCGGGGGCATTGCCCGCGCAGGCACTGGATCACGCGTCGGGTTACCTCCTCGCCGCGGGCGTGATCGATGCCCTGGTCGCGCGCGCCGGCGACGGCGTCGGGCGGGACGTGCGGGTGGCTCTGGCCCGTACCGCCTCCTGGCTGCTCGACGCGCCGGACCGCACACCACGGCACGGCAAGGCCGCGGCGCCGAGCCCGGCGCAGGCGGTCCGCCACGGCCAGGTCGTCACCGCGCCGCCCGTGCTCGCCGAGTACCCGGACTACGCCTGGCCCGCGCCCGCCTACGGCGCGGACCGTCCGGCCTGGCCCCTGCCGACGCACTGACCGTCACGCCGGGACGCCGGGAGAATCCCCAGCGGCGTCCCGCGCTTCATCCCCCGGTGAGCTGTCGAGCGAGCACTAACCTTCGGTCCCGGCGAGCGCGGCGACCGCCTGCGCCAGGCGGTCGCCGTCCGGGAGGTCCGCCTCCGGAGCGACGGTCTGCAAGACGCCGAGACCCTGTACGAGCACGAAATACAGTTCGGCGATCGCCTCCGCCTGGTCGTCACTCAGCCGGGGATGCGCTTGCCGCAGCGCGTCCGCCATGTCCCGGTAGGCGCCGGGCAGGCTCTGGGCGAAGAATCGCTGCGACTCCGGCGAGCGCGCCACGCGCACCAGGTTCTCCAGGCTCGCCAGCATGCTGTCGCGGTTGTCGGTGAACACCGCGGGCATGCCGTTCCACATCGCGGCGAACGCCGCCAGCGGCGCGACACCGCTGCCCTCGCGGATCTTCGCCTCCATGCTGTCGCCGATCGCGGTACCGAGGGAGTCGGCCAGGGCCTCGGTGATCAGCTGATCCTTGGAGCCGAAGTGGTACCCGATCGCCGCCAGGCTCACGCCCGCCGCCGAGGCGATGTCGCGGGCGGTCGCCTTGGCGATGCCACGCTCGACGATCACTTTCCGTGCCCCCGCCAGCAGATCCTCGCGATTTCCCATGACCACAGGCTACAACGTCTCAGACAAATGTACTAGACGTATGTCCTACACGCTGCGACCACCGAGCTATCGGCACCTCGCCGTCGCCCCGGCATCCCGGCTCGCTAGTCTCGTGCCGTGCGGCAGAAGATCATCCTGGACGTCGACACCGGCATCGACGACTCCCTCGCGCTGCTGTACCTGCTCGGCTCGCCCGAGGCCGAGATCGCGGGCATCGCCGCCACGGCGGGCAACGTCGCGGCAGCACAGGTAGCGGCGAACAACCTCGCCTGGCTGGACGTCTGCCGCGCACCGGAGATCGAAGTGGCGCTCGGCGCCGCGGATCCCTTGGCCATCCCGCTGCGCACCACGGAGGACACGCACGGACCCCAGGGCATCGGATACGCCGAGCTCCCCACGTCGGCACGCCGTCTCTCCGCGCGATCGGCCGCGCGGATGTGGGCCGAGCTGGTGCGCGCGCATCCCGGCGAGATCGTCGGGCTGTGCACCGGACCGCTGACCAATCTCGCCCTCGCCCTGCGGATCGAACCGGAGCTGCCGCTGCTGCTGAAGCGTTTGGTCATCATGGGCGGGGCATTCAATCATCCGGGCAACACCACGCCGACCAACGAATGGAACGTGCACGTCGACCCGGAGGCCGCCAAGGAAGTCTTCGACGCGTTCGCCGCCGCACCCGCACAACGCAGGCCGATCGTCTGCGCGCTGGACATCACCGAGACCATCGAGATGCGGCCGGAGCATCTGGCGCGCCTGGCCGAGCGGGCGAAAAGCTTCCCGGTGGAGGTCGTCTCGCCGGACGATCCGCCCGGAACCCGCTCGGGCGCCGGCAATCCGATCGTCCGGCATGTCACCGATGCCGTGCGGTTCTATTTCGATTTCCATCACGCCTACGACCTGGGCTACCTGGCCCACATGCACGATCCGTTCGCGGCCGCGGTCGCGCTGGACCCGGCGCTGGCCCGCACCCGCCCGGCGACGGTGGACGTGGAGTTGGCGGGCACCATCACCCGCGCGACCACGGTCGCGGACTGGGCGGGCATGTGGGGGCGGGAACCGAATGCCGACATCGTGATCGGCACCGACCCCGAGCTGTTCTTCGAACGACTGATCACCCGGGTCGGCGACTTCGCGCGAGCCGTGCACCCGCCCGTGGCACAGGAGGCCCGGTGACCGGCGCCGACGACGCGACCTATCTGTCCGCCTTCCGTGCCGGGCTCGGGCTGGCCGGCATCATCGACGTCCACACCCATTTCATGCCCGACCAGGTGATGCGGAAAGTGTGGGCGTACTTCGACGCGGCCGGACCGCTGATCGGCCGCAGCTGGCCGATCACCTACCGCGCCGACGCGCAGGTGCGGTTGAAGACCTTGCGGGACTTCGGTGTTCGCGCGTTCACCGCTCTGGTGTATCCCCACAAACCGGACATGGCCGCGTGGCTCAACGAATGGACCGCCGATTTCGCCGCCCGCACCCCGGACTGCCTGCACACCGCCACGTTCTTCCCCGAGCCGCAGGCGGCGGACTATGTCCGGGAGGCCGTCGAGCGTGGAGCCCGCGTCTTCAAGGCGCATGTTCAAGTCGGCGGCTACCATCCGGGCGACCCGCTGCTGGACCCGGTATGGGGCCTGCTGGAGGACGCGCGCGTTCCGATCGTCATCCATTGCGGTTCCGGCCCGGCGACCGGAACGTACACCGGCCCGGAGCCGATCGCCGGTGTGCTGCGGCGCTTTCCGCGGCTGCGCCTGATAGTCGCGCACATGGGCACGCCCGAATACTCCGAATTCCTCGATCTCGCCGAGGAATACCCCGAGGTGCGGCTGGACACCACGATGGTGTGGACCGATTTCTCCGAGGCCGACGCCCCGTTTCCGGCGCACGAGCACGACCGGCTGCAAGCCTTCGCCGACCGCATCCTGTTCGGCAGCGACTTCCCGAACATTCCCCACTCTTATGGTCATTCGATCGAAGCGCTCGAACGACTCGATCTCGGTGACGACTGGTTGCGCCGGGTCTGCCACGACAACGCCGCGGAGCTGTTCGGCCTCCGGTGACCGGTCCGGTTCGGGATGCCTCGACTCCGAACCGCGCGCACCGTTGCGCCAACCGCTCCGGCTCGCACGAGCAGCGCTCCCACGAGATCCTCCATATCGGCCTCGCAGAACGTGATCTGATCCGCGCAAGCCCTGGACGATCGCGCGCAGTCCGAATCCGGCGTTTCGCGCGGGGTCGCGCCACCGGCCACCCCGGCACGGTCGAGCCGGCGGTTCCCCTGACGACCAGACGACGCACCCGGGCACGGCCTGAGCGACCAGCACCGCGGTGCGCGGGCATTTTCGCGCCCCGGGCGCAGGTCCGGCCGCGACACCACCCACCGCCTCGGAGCGGCTCACCGGCCGGAACACCCGCCCGACCGTCGCATGTAATGTGCGGCCGGTGTATTCGCGCGCGCTGTCGAAACCGGTTCGAGCCGGGGTGTATCTGCTCGCATGGATTGCGGTCCTCGTGGCAGCCATCGGCGTCACCTTGCACTACACCGGCTCCTCGGCTCGGGTGCTGGTGCTGGCGGCTTCGGGGGCGCCGTATCTGATGGGCTCCGCGCTGGTCGCGGCGGTGACTTTCCTCGCGATGCGGCGGTGGCGCGGTGTGGCGGTGGCGGTCGTCGTCCTGGCGACCGGGATCTGGACCCAAGCGCCGCTGTACGTCGGGCACTCCGGCCACGAGCACGGACCAACGATCACGGTGATGCAGGCCAATCTGCTCTTCGACGGAGCCGATCCGGCGGCGCTGATCGAGCAGCTGCGCGCGCGAGACGTCACCGTGCTCACCGTCGAGGAACTCACGCCCGCGGCGATCGAGGATCTCGGCCGGGCGGGCATCGACCGGTTGCTGCCGTACCGGTACCTCTCCCCGGGGAGGACGGCGGCCGGCACCGGCATCTGGAGCCGCCATCCCTTGTCGGAGACCGCCGAGTACGACGGCTACGTGCTGAACCAGCTCTCGGCGACCACCGACATCCCGGGCATCGGGCCGGTCGCGGTCTACGCCTTCCATCCGGTGCCGCCGGTGTACGGCACGCAGGTCTGGGCCGACGAATTGTCCCGCCTGCGGACGATTCTCGAACGATCACCCGCCGATCGACCGGCGATCGTGGGCGGAGACTTCAACGCGACCTACGATCACCGGCAGTTCCGCGCGCTGCTCTCCGGCCGCTTCGCCGACGCCGCCGAGCAGGCCGGGGCAGGACATCTGGTCACCTATCCGACCGACAAGCGCTGGCCACCTCTCGTCGGCATCGACCACATCCTCGTCGCGGCCGGTCACGCGGTCGCGGCGGAGACCGTAAGCCTCCCGGGAGCGGATCACCGCGCGCTGGTAGCGCAGGTCGGTTTGCACCGCGAGCAGCAGTAAGGCGCAGCGGGCCGACCGGATCCGAAACCGCCGCGGGCCCGCTGCTCGAACGCTTCGCGAAGAGTCGAAGTGTCCGGCGGGCGCGGCGAGGCCCGCGAGCACGCTGCCGCACGGCGCGGCGTTCGCCTGCGGCGGTGACGCCCGCATCAGCGTCCGTCGAAGGCGCGCAGCAGTTCCTCGGCGGCGAGCGCGGCGGTGAGGGTGCCGTCGCGAACCTGCTTCTCTACCTGCGCCCGAATGGCTTTCACCTGCGGGTTGTCCGCCAGCCTGCGCAGCAGCTGGTCGTGCACCATGGTCCAGGTCCAGTCGACCTGCTGCCGACGGCGCTTCTCGGCGAACTCGCCGGCGTCGGTGAGCACGCGGCGGTGCTCGAGCACCGTGTCCCAGAACCGGTCCAGCCCGACGCCTTCCAGACCGCTCATGGTCAGCACCGGCGGACGCCACAGCGCGTCGTGCGGATGGATCAGGCGCAGCGCACCCGCGAGTTCCCTCGCGGCGGACCGGGCCTCGACCTCGTGTTTGCCGTCGGCCTTGTTCACCGCGACCAGGTCGGCGAGTTCGAGCACGCCTTTCTTGATGCCTTGCAGCTGATCACCGGTCCGGGCCAGGGTCAGGAAGCAGAACACGTCGACCATGTTCGCGACGGTGACCTCCGATTGCCCCACCCCGACGGTCTCCACGAGGATGACGTCGTAGCCCGCCGCTTCCAGCAGCACGATGGTCTCGCGCGTCGCCTTGGCCACGCCGCCGAGCGTGCCCGCCGTGGGCGAAGGCCGGATGTAGGCGTCGCGTTGCACCGACAGCCGCGCCATCCTGGTCTTGTCGCCGAGGATCGAGCCGCCGGTTCTGGTCGAGGACGGGTCCACCGCCAGCACCGCGACGCGGTGCCCCTGCCCGATCAGGTACATGCCCAGCGCGTCGATGAAGGTCGACTTGCCGACGCCAGGAACGCCCGTGATGCCGACGCGGTTGGAGGGCGCGCTGCCCGCGCCCGCCTCCGGCGAAACCTTCAGCAGCAGTCGCTGCGCCAGCGCCCGGTGATCGGCCCTGGTCGACTCGACCAACGTGATCGCCCGCGCCAGGGCGGCCCGCTCGTTGGCGCGGACCGCCGCGGCGAGGGCGTCGACGTCGACGGTCCGGCGCGCGGCCGCCGCAGGGGTGGCACGCGCCGCGGAACCCGCTTCGCTCATTCCGTCGCGGCGGAATCCGCGGCGCCGCTGCCGAGTTCGTGGCCGAGTTCGGCGCCGAGCTTCTTCAGCAGGTCGATCGCCGCGTCCGCGATCACCGTTCCGGGCGGGAAGATCGCCGCCGCGCCCGCCTGATAGAGCTCGTCGAAGTCACCGGGCGGGATCACGCCGCCGACGATGACCATGATGTCGGGACGCCCGACATCGGCCAGCGCCTGCCGCAGGGCGGGCACCAGCGTGAGGTGGCCCGCCGCCAGCGACGACACACCGACGACGTGCACGTCGTTGTCGGCCGCCTGCTGCGCCACCTCTTCCGGGGTCTGGAACAGCGGGCCCACGTCGACGTCGAAGCCGAGGTCGGCGAAGGCCGTGGCGATCACCTTCTGGCCCCGGTCGTGGCCGTCCTGACCCATCTTCGCGACGAGGATGCGCGGCCTGCGGCCCTCGGCCTCGGCGAATTCTTCGACCAGTTCGCTCGCCTTGGTGATGTTGGTGACCTTCCCTGCCTCGTCGCGGTACACACCGGAGAGCGTACGGATCTCCGCCTGGTGCCGTCCGTACACCTGCTCCAGCGCGTCGGAGATCTCGCCGACGGTGGCCTTGGCCCTGGCCGCGTCGATGGCCAGCGCGAGCAGGTTGTTCGCCATGCCGCCCTCGGAAGAGGCCGCCGCACGGGTCAATTCGGCCAGCGCCCGGCGCACCGCGTCGGGGTCGCGCTCGGCGCGCAGGCGTTGCAGCTTCTCGATCTGCTCGGCGCGCACCCGCGAGTTCTCGACCTTGAGGACCTCGACCTGCTGGTCCTCCTCGACCTGGTACTTGTTGACGCCGATCACCGGCTGCTGGCCGGTGTCGATGCGCGCCTGGGTGCGCGCCGCGGCTTCCTCGATGCGCAGTTTCGGGATGCCCTCGCCGATCGCCTGCGCCATGCCGCCGTGCGCCTCGACCTCGGCGATGTGCGCGCGGGCGCGGTTGGCCAGCTGGTGGGTCAGCCACTCGACGTAGTAGGAGCCGCCCCACGGGTCGATCGGGCGGGTGGTGTTGGACTCCTGCTGGATCAGCAGCTGGGTGTTGCGGGCGATGCGCGCGGAGAAGTCCGTGGGCAGCGCCAGCGCCTCGTCGAGCGCGTTGGTGTGCAGCGACTGCGTGTGGCCCTGGGTGGCGGCCATCGCCTCGATGCAGGTGCGCGCGACGTTGTTGTAGGCGTCCTGCGCGGTCAGCGACCAACCGGAGGTCTGCGAGTGGGTGCGCAGCGACAGCGATTTCGCGCTCTTCGGGTTGAACTTCGCGACCAGCTCGCTCCACAGCAGACGCCCCGCGCGCAGCTTGGCGACCTCCATGAAGAAATTCATGCCGATCGCCCAGAAGAACGACAGCCGCGGCGCGAACTTGTCGACCTCCATGCCCGCGTCGATGCCGGCGCGGATGTACTCGACGCCGTCGGCGAGGGTGTAGGCCAGCTCCAGGTCGGCGGTCGCGCCGGCCTCCTGGATGTGGTAGCCGGAGATGGAGATCGAGTTGAACTTCGGCATCTTCGCGCTGGTGTAGGCGAAGATGTCGGAGATGATCCGCATCGAGGGCTTCGGCGGGTAGATGTAGGTGTTGCGGACCATGAACTCCTTCAGAATGTCGTTCTGAATGGTTCCGGCCAGCTGCTCGGGCGCGACACCCTGCTCCTCGGCGGCGACGACGTACAGCGCCAGGATCGGCAGCACCGCGCCGTTCATCGTCATCGAGACGCTGACCTGGTCCAGCGGGATGTGGTCGAACAGCTGGCGCATGTCCAGGATGGAGTCGATGGCCACGCCCGCCATGCCGACGTCACCTTGCACCCGCGGATGATCGGAGTCGTAGCCGCGGTGGGTCGCCAGGTCGAACGCGACCGACAGGCCCTTCTGGCCCGCCTGCAGATTGCGCCGGTAGAAGGCGTTCGAATCCGCGGCGGTGGAGAAGCCGGCGTACTGGCGGATGGTCCACGGCTGGTTGACGTACATCGTGGGGTACGGCCCGCGCACGAACGGCGCGACGCCGGGCACGCTGTCCAGCGGATACCCTTCGGCCGCGACCGCGTCCCGATCCGCCTTGGTGAACACCGGCGGCACGTCGATGCCTTCGGGCGTCGACCACACCAGCTGCTCGGGTGCGTACCGGTTGGCCGCCGCGGCCGCGCGCAGATACTCCGTCACCTGCGCCGCGTCGACGGCGGCGGGCTCCGGCGCCCGCTCGGCCAGCGGCACGTCGGCGAAACTGCCGATCACGTGCTTGATCTCACGAGTAGTCATCAGGCTCCCACCTTCTCCAGCAGGCCGGACAGCGCGGCGACGGCGTCGATGCGCGCGGCGAGGAATCCGTCCGGGCGCTGCGCGTCGTCCAGATCGGCGACGGCTTTCGCCGAGCCGGCCAGCAGCACCGTCGCCACGCCCGCGGCACGCAGTCGCTCCACCGCCGCACCGGCTTCGGATCCGTAGCGCGTATCCGATCCGCACAGCACCGCGATCGGCGCCCCGGCGTCGGTGGCCGTCGCGGCGATCGCGTCGACCGTGAGCGGTCCGGGATTGATCGACTCGATGCCGCCGGAAGCCAGCAGGTTCGCGATGAAGGTGACCCGGACGTTGTGCTCGGCCACCGAGCCGAGCGGCACCAGCAGCGCTTTCGGCCGCGTCCCGTGTGCGGCGAGGTAGGCGTCGGAGCGGTTGCGCAGCTCCTCGAACGCGGCGCCGTAGCGGGCGACCCGTCCGGACTGACGCGCCGCCTCCGAGAGCGGCTGCTCGGCCAGGTTCGGGAATTCGTTCACGCCGGTGACGGCCGTCTTGCGGTGCGCGACATCGGCGTCGCGGGCGGTCTTCGTCTCGGCGACGCGCTCGGCGAGCAGCCCGGACTCCAGCGCGGCGAGGTAACCACCCGCCGCCTCGATCTCCTGGAGGAATTCCCACGCCTTCGCCGCCAGCGCGGCGGTGAGGTCCTCGACGTACCAGGAGCCCGCACCCGGGTCCAGCACGTGGCCGAGATGCGATTCCTCGAGCAGCAGCAGCTGGGTGTTGCGGGCCATGCGGTCGGCGAACGACTTCGAGACGCCGAGTTCGCCGGGCGGCAGGGCGGAGTCGAACGGCAGCACGGTCACGGTGTCGGCGCCCCCGATGCCCGCGCCGAAGGCGGCGAGCGTGGTGCGCAGCATGTTCACCCAGGGATCGCGCTGACTCATCATGGCGGCCGAGGTGACGGCGTGCTGCGGCGCGCCGCCGAAATCCGGTGCGCCGCAGACCTGCGCGACCCGAGCCCACAGCTGCCTGGCGGCGCGGAACTTCGCGATGGTGGCGAACTGGTCGTCGGTGGCCGCGAAACGGAATTCCAGCTGGCTCAGCGCGTCGGCGAGATCCAGGCTCTCGGTCAGCGACCGCAGGTAGGCCAGGCCCGCGGCGACGGCCGCGCCCAGTTCCTGGGTGTCGGACGCGCCCGCGTCGTGGAAGACGGTGCCGTCCACGGTGATCGCGCGAACTGTTTCCGGCCGCCCCGCCGCCCGTCCGGCCAGCGCGACCGCCTCGGTGAGACCGATATCGGACAGATCGGCGAAACGGCTGGTCAAGGGGGCGGCACCCAAGGCGATCCAGATGTCCTCGCGAGCCGGTGCGGCGTAGCCGTCGAGCACCGCGAACACTTGCGCGGCCGCGTCGGCGACGTCGCCGCCCGCATCCAGCGTGAGCGGGGCCAATTCGAACAGCAGGCCGTTCAGCGCGGCGGGCAGGTCCGGCACCGGCACACCGCGTTCGCCCGCGCCGAGCCAGACGGCGCTGATCCCGTTCTCCAGTCCGGCCAGGATCTCCCGGTTGGCCGCGGCGGCGTCGCGCTGGGCGACCTGCGCGCTGACGAACCAGCCCCGGTGCACGTCCCGGGTGGCGTCCCGGCCACGCACGAAGGGAAAGGTTCCCGGCAGCGGCTGTTCCGGCAGCTCGTCGCGCCGAGTGTAGAGCGGGGCGATGGTCAGCCCGTCATAGGTGGTCTCGTCGAGCAGTCGCTCGGGCTCCTCGGGAAGTTCGCTGACCTCGACGCGGCGAGTCTTCGCCAGCACCCCGGCAACGCCCTTGCGCCATGCACCGTATTCGGGCACCGGGTCGGCCCCGGGATCTGAAGCAATCGGCATAGCTTGCTGTTCCTCTTCCTCACCACGGGCGCACCGCCAGTGCGCGCCCGATACCCTCACATTCGCCCAGCTCAGCGACTACTTCGGTTAACGGGCATTCGTCCCGCTTCCACTGATGCTAGCGGGCGCATTCCCAGCCGTTGACCCTGCCCGCCACTACCAACCGGTAACCTGTCGCGGTGATCGACCGCAGCACCGAGGGGCCCGAGGCAGCCGAGCGCAGGCGCGGCGGCGTCTCGGCCAGGCTGATCCGTGACCCGCGTTTCGTCGCGCTGCTCGTCGGCGCGGTGGCCTTGTTCGGCACGGCCCTGCTGATTCCGCTGCCCTCTCCCCGCCAGGTGCAGGAGTGGGCGACGTCGGTCGGCCCGGTCTTCCCGCTGGTGTTCTTCGTGGTGCACGCTCTGGTGACGGTGGCGCCGATTCCCCGCACCGTTTTCACCGTCAGCGCGGGGCTGCTGTTCGGCCCGCTGCTGGGCATCACGCTGGCGGTGAGTGCGACGACCGTGAGCGCGGTGCTGGCGATCCTGCTCGTGCGCGCACTGGACCGCGAGCAGGTCGCCGCCCGGCTCACCCATCCCGCGGTGCGCGCGATCGATGAGCGTCTCGCGCGCCGGGGCTGGCTGGCGGTCGGCTCACTCCGGCTCATCGCGGCGGTGCCGTTCTCGGTGATCAATTACTGTTGCGGGCTGTCCTCGATCCGGTTCTGGCCCTACCTCATCGCCACGGTGCTCGGCGTGCTGCCCGGCACGATCGGCACCGTCGTTCTCGGCGACGCGCTCACCGGCACGACCCATCCGGCGATGCTGGCGCTGTCCGGCGTCTGCCTGGCCATCGGCCTGGCGGGTCTGGTCGTCGACGCACGCTGGAGGACGGCACCGCCCGCCCCGGTGGGCATCCCCGAGCCCGTCCGGGCCGCCGACTGACGACGCTCAGTCGGCCACCAGTTCCACCGGAACCGCGATCACGTCCACCATCGCCCCGTTGCGCAGCACCGTGACGGGCAGCTGCACGCCGATCGCCTCGGCGAACAGCTGCCGCTGGATGCCCTGGGCGTCCCGCACTTCCGACCGCGCCACGCTCAGGACCAGATCACCGCGGCGCAGGCCCGCTTCCTCGGCGGGGCCGCCGCGGATCACCTCCACGATGCGCACCCCGGCCGCCTGCCCGGTCCGCGCGGCGACCGGCTCGGGCAGCGGCGCGGGCACGCCGACCAGGCCCAGGTACGCGCGCCGCACCCGTCCCTCGGTGTGCAGCGTGCCGATGATCCGGCGCGTCGTCGCGTTGATCGGGATGGCCAGGCCGAGACCGATCCCGGCGACCGCGGTGTTGATGCCGACCACCCGGCCCGCCGAATCCGACAGGGCACCGCCGGAATTGCCCGGATTGAGCGCCGCATCGGTTTGGATCACGTCTTCGATCACCCGCCCGGCGCGGCGCGACGCCACCGGAACCGCCCGTCCGAGCGCGCTGACCACGCCCGCGGTGACCGAGCCCGCCAGACCGAGCGGACTGCCGACCGCCACCACCAGCTGGCCGACCACCAATCGATCGGCGTCCCCGAGCGGCACCGCGTCCGGCGCGCCGTCGCGGGCGCGCAGCACCGCCAGATCCGACAGCGGATCCACCCCGATCACCTGGAATCGGGATTCCACCCCGTCGGCGAAGACCACCTCGCCCTCCCGCGCCGCGCCGAGGACGTGCGCGTTGGTGAGCAGGAATCCGTCGTCGGTGAAGACCACCGCCGATCCGCTCCCCCGCCTGGTCCGCACACTCGCAACGTGCGGCGTCACCGACGCCGCCACCGCGATCACCGTGCGGGAGTAGGCATCCATCGCGGCGTTGTCCACGCCGACCACCACCCTGTTCGCCAGAATCGCACTACTGCGTCCAGGATGCCCCCGCGGCGCCCACGACGCACCGTGTTCGCCGCAGGCGCAAACGGGCTCCGGTGCGCCGGGCTGTCGCGGACCGGCCGGCCGCTAGGCCGACGGCACCCGGTCGAGAAAGCCGTGCACACTCGTGATCCGGCCGTCGGACCCGAGGGTGATCACGTCCGAGCCCGCGACCGGGGCGCTGCCGTCGGCCGCCGAGACCAGCTCCCAGGAGAAGCGGGCGATGTCGTGGTGGCCGTCGACCGCGCCGAGGCGGCGGAACTCGAAGCCGGGGAACTGCGCCTGCACGCCCCCGATGGCCGCCGTCAGCTGGGCGTGCCCGCTCACCTCCGCGAGCGGATCGGTGTACGCGCCGTCCTCGGCCCAGGCGGCCGCGACCGCGGCGGCCCTGGCGTCCTCGTCGGTGGCGTTCCACGCGGCGAAGTACCGATCGACCGCTTCCTCGTAGCGCGACATGTTGAACCTCCTGTGCTGCAATGCTTTTCGTCAAGCCGAATCGCGTTCTCCGATCGGCTGTCCCCAACCTTGCCGTGCCGCGCGCCCCGCGTCGATTACGCGCGAGGTAATGATTGCCGGACCGGAGCGAGGGACTCAGCCCAGCAGGCCCTTGTTCTTCAGGTAGGCGAGTGGAATCAGCGCCGCCGCAAGCGTCAGCAGGCAGGTCACCAGAAGACCGGTCTGCCAGGACAACTCGGAAATCAGATCCACGGCGTAGCAGGTGGCGATGAGCGTGGGTGGCAGAGCAGCCGCGGTGACGGCGAACGCCTTGACGATCTCGTTCTGCCGGACATCCAGCCCGGCCAGCGCGGACTGCTGCCGGTACCGAACCTTGTCGTACGCCACGCCCGCGCGCTGTCCCACCCCGTCGATGTCCGCGAGCAGCACGCCGATCGCCCCGTCCAGCTCGCCGCGACCGGACCGTGCGTCGGCCCGCAGGTGGCGTGCCGCGCGGGCCAATTGCAGTTGCGTCTCCCGGGTGCGCGCGATGATTCGCTCGGTCGCGTTCATCCGCGACAGTGCGCCGCGCACGTCGGAAGTCGCGAACTCCCGCTCCCGCCGGTCGTGGGCGGAGATCGCGCGCTCGATTTCCTCGTGCGTCGCCTCCAGCGCGTCACCGGTGTGGTGGAGCACCCGCTCCGACGCCTCGTTCAGCGCCCACAGCAGCGCGTACATCACGCCGTGCGCGGAGCCGGCGAGTTCCGGGTTGCGGCGCATCTTCGCGACCGCCTTGTCGAACGGGACGAAATGCTCGGACGGCTGCAACGTCACGAGGAACTCCCCGCCCAGGGCGAAGACGATCGTCGCCCGTTCGATGGTCTCGCCGAGCTGATAGTTGGCGACCACCGGCAGATAGAGGAAGTTGCCCGCCTCCCAGACCTGGTTGTGCGCGGCGGTGAAGTCGATGCCGAGCCGTTCCCGGAGCACTGCCGCGGTGTCGGCGTCGTCGGCGGCGAGGGGAATCCAATGCTGCTGAAGCACTTCCGTGTCGAAGTGATCGGCGGTCACGGCGCTGAGAAAGGTCGTCATCGACTACCGCTGCCCGGAGAAGGGTCGCACGGGCGAGTCCGAGCGAAAGCCGGTCGGCTTGTGCTCCGGGCCCGGTGGGCGAGAGGATGTTTCGTCTTTCTCGGGCAGTGTGGCCATAGCGGGGGCTCCAATACTTACTATCGTGCGGGTGGTGGCGCACCCCTCCTGGACAGAGGAGGCGCACACGGGCGGGGCGGCGTCGATCCGCGACGAGACCATCGGCGCGGACAAGACCACGCATCGGTCGAACCCGCACGCGCGGCCTTACGCGTCGAAATAACGAAGGTGGAAATACGTGCCGTCGGCCGATCAGGGCGCCGTTGCCCGGTCGCCGATCACACACGCGGATCAACGACGCGGCGGCGCAACCCGTTTCTCGAGGGTGGCCCGGCTGTAGATGTCGATATTGTCATCCGGCATCTGCCGCTCACCTCGCTTCGTTGGTCGACCGGCGCACGAATTGCGCCATCCATCATTAGAAACCCGCCGATCGGGGTACGTCAATCAGTTGCGCAAGTATTCGACAGCGCGCCACCCGGTGGAAATCTCGCGGCACGAAACGAGCCGGACGCGCGTGCAGGACAGCGGTTTTCGGCCCGATGCCGCGCGGGCCGGTCACCGGCGGCCACATGGTTGCACAGCCGGACACGGCCGTGTCACCCTACCGACAGCTATGGAGGCGGACGTGACCCAGCAGGGCGAGCCGCCGGGCCCCATCCCGGCGGACCGATTACAGGACGCGGCGGCCGTTTTCGGCATGCTCGCGGCCACCGCGCGCCTGCAGATTCTCTGGCTCCTCGCGCAGGGCGAGCGCGACGTCGGCTCCCTCGCCTCCGCCGTCGGCCAGTCCGTGCCCGCCGTCAGCCAGCACCTGGCCAAACTGAAACTCGCCGGTCTGGTCCACGCCCACAAGGACGGCAGACGGCACGTCTACGCGATCGCCGACCCGGACATCGCCGACCTCGTCCGCCTGGCCTTCCGCCACCACCGCGCCCACCACGACTGACCCGGCCGCACTCCGCCGCGATCGCCGATTCCTGGTGCGGCTCACCGACTCCGGTAATAGTCGGCGAGGGCGTCGAACGCGGCCTTGGGCTCCCAGGGGAGATCGGGGTAGGTGTCGCCGGTACGGTCTTCGAGCACCTTGACCACGCCGTAGCTGGCCAGGTCCAGATCGTCGCGCGGGTCGCCGCCGGGGCGGTGCACATGGTCGTAGAGCGCGAGGACGAAGACGAATGCGCTGTCGACACCCTCGGCGTCGAAGATCTCCAGCAGCTCGCGCAGATACCGCGCCTGCCCGGCCTCGTCGCGCGCGTACTCGCCGTTCAACCGGAGTGGCCCGCGGGTGTCGTCGTATTCGACGATCTGCAGGCCGTGCGCTCCGAGATCACCCGCGCCCGCGAAGGTCGCCGCACCGAACTCGGTGATCGCGAGCGGCTTTCCCCCGGTGGCGAAGGTACGAACGCCCGCACCGAATCGGTCGGCGATCTCGGCCGTCCGGTACAGGTCCACCGACACGATGTCGAACGGCGTCCAATCGACGCGCTCGAGCGGGACGGACGCGTAGGTGACCGGGCCGCCGAAACGCTCGCGAACGGTCATCACGGCCTTGTCGAGGAAGTCGTTCACGCGCCTGCTCGCCTCGACGACGGATTCGCCCAGGTCATCCGGCCGGGCGGTCAGCCACCGCACGCGTTCGTCGATGCTGTCGCCCGGGAGGAACCCGGAGTGCATCAGGCTCAGCTCGGCGCCGGTCACGAAGACCACTTCGGCTCCGCGCCGCCGGATCCGCTCGGCCCGCTCGGCGCAATCCGCGAACAGGGCCAGCATCTCCGCCACAGTCGAATCAAGAGGGTACGGCGAGAACCATATCTCGAGGCCGAGATCGGCGGCGATGGCAGCCGCGAGTTCCAGCCGTCCCGGATCGCCCCCGATGACGCGAACCGCGTTGCAGTGCAGGTCGTCGCGGATGACGCTCAGTTCGCTGGCCACTGTTTTGGGGTCGAACTGAACGCGGGAGAATCGTCCGTCATGAACGAAACCAGTCTCGTAGCTGATGCCTTTGGCGCGCATCGACTCCGCCCTTCCATAATGAGATAGAGTACGTGTCGTATCTTATAGTTCCCCGGTTCGACCGAGCAAGCACGCCCGGCAAGTAGGATCGGCGGCGATTACGGGAAGGGGCCGAAGTGGAAGATGCGGTCCGGCAGCCGGGCGCCGGGCAGACGCGCCGACGTGGGGCCGCTCTCGAAGAGGCGATCCTGCGCGCCGCGGCGGACGAACTCCTCGAATCCGGATACGCCGCGCTGACCATGGACAAGGTCGCCGCCCGGGCCGGAACCAACAAGAACGCCATCTACCGCCGGTGGCCGAACCGCTTGGCACTCGGCATCGCCGCCTACCGCCAGCTGGCCACGACCACACCACCGCCGGACACCGGCAGCCTGCGCGAAGACGCGCTGGAACTGCTACGGCGCGTCAACCGCCATTGGAGTTCGTCCTCGGGCGCGATCCTGCGGGAACTCCTGGCGGCCTGCGGTGGCGCAGCCGAATTCCTGGCACAGCTGCCGGATCAGACCGGCGACGCCGCCGCGGCGCCGTGGCTCACCTTGCTGGGCCGCGCGGTCGCCCGGGGTGAAGCCGCTCCCGAGGCGCTGCATCCGCGCGTCGCCACCGTGGCCCTGATCCTGCTCCGCAACGAATTCGTCGTGCGCGGCGCGCCGACCGCGCCCGACGACGTCCTGATCGACATCGTGGACGAGGTCTACCTGCCGCTGATCCGCAGACGCGATCCGGCCGCGCGCTGAGCGCGCCACACCGCCGGCACGTTGCTGAAGTGGTCGCCTGTCCAACTCCGGTCACCGGGATCGGGCCGGTTCGCCGCGTCGAGCGGCCCCCTACCCGCTTCCCGCGCAGGTGGCAAGCAGATTCCCGTTAGCGCAGCACAGCGGACCAATAGGTACCGTTCGCACCGCACCGCCGGGCCGCCGGGACCGAACCCGCCAGTAGGGTTGACCATGGCGTTGCCAGGCCGGATGCTCTTGGTTGGCCGAACAACTCGAAACCGGACATTCGAACGATCCCCATCGTCGTAGCGTCGAGTTGTGGCGGCGACGACGCCGGCGCGGACCCGCCCCGGCGTCCGGAACTCGAGGGGAGATTTGCGTGACCTACCGCCTGACCGATATCGATTGCGTGAGTGCACGGGGGCACTCCGCGCTAGGGGGAACCCTGGCGATACAGGCGGTCTGGCGTTACGACCGTCCGGTGGACATCGCGGCGCTGGAGCGTTTCCACGAGACGTTGCGCCACGGCAGCCTGGGCAGGGCGGTCGCGCCCGCGATGATCCCCGCCGCCGGTGACCGCTGGACCACCCGAGTCGAATTCAGCCCGCTCGAGGTCGCGGACGAGCCCCTTCCCGCCGGCGCTCTGGAGGCCTGGATCGCCGAACAGGGGCATGCCGAGTTGCGTACCTTCGGCGGGCCCGCATGGCGGCTGGCGGCGACCCACCTCGACAACGGGGAAAGCGCGGTGTCGCTGCTGGTTTCGCACACTCTCGCCGATGGCCACGCGTTCTGCGCGGCGGTCACGGACGCGGTCGCGGGAAAGCGGCTCGACTTGGTGTATCCGAGCGACGGATTCGGCCGGATGCGCTTGCTCGCCGACGATCTTCGCTCTGCCGCGCGGCGAGCCCGGTCGTTCCCCTCGGCGGCCGGTTTGGCGCTGCGGTTGGCCACCGCAAGGCACGGCGGGCCCACCGGCGACGCACCGAACTTCCGCCTGCCGACGATCACCGCGACAGTCCCGGCGCAGCCCTGGCATGCGGCGGCCCGGGCGCGAGGCGGCACCGGCACCACCTTGGCGGTGGCGATGATGGCCGCCATCGCCACCGAGCTCGGCCGCATCGACGAGCAGGGCCGGGTCCGCATGATGATGCCGGTCAGCACCCGCACCGCCGATGATCTCCGCGCGAACGCTCTGACCTCGATCGCCTTCGAGCTGGACGCTCACGAGGGCGAGCCGGCCGATCTCGCCTCGCTGCGCGCGGTGATGAAGGAGAAGCTCACGGAGGCCGCGGCGAGCGGGCAGGACGTCCCGCCGCTGGTCCCGGTCGCGGTGGCGCTGCCGCGCGGGCGCTACGCCCACCTGGCGCGCCAAGCCGCCACCGACCCCATCTCCACGGTCTGTTCCAGCCTCGGCAAGCTCGACCCGGAGATCCTCCGCATCGACGGCCGCCCGGCCTCGGCGATGATGCTCGGCTTGGTCAATCAGAGCTTGAACTCGCGGACCGTCGTGACCGAACGCGGCGGCACCCTCTACGTCGCGCTGATCGAGGCCGCGGAGACGATCACGCTGCGCGTCATGGGTTACCACCCACCGACCCTGCTCGACGCCGAGCGGCTCACCGAGCTGGTGCGGTCCGCGCTCGCCGAGTACGAGCTCTCGGCGACCTTCTGGTAGCCCCGGGCATCCCGCGAGAGGCGCGGGCCGGGATCGGCCGCTTGTCACCGCGATGTGGCACCATCTGGTGAGTGACCAGTAGACCCGCCGCGGCGCAGCACCTGCACGACCTCGCGCGGCTACGCAGGGTCCGCGACCGCATCGATCGGGAGTACGCGCAGCCCCTGGACGTGGAGGCGCTCGCGCGCGACGCGCACATGTCGGCCGGGCACCTCAGCCGCCAGTTCCGGCTCGCGTATGGCGAGTCGCCGTACTCCTATCTGATGACCCGGCGCATCGAGCGTGCGATGTCACTGCTGCGCCGGGGCGACCTGAGCGTCACCGAGGTCTGTTTCGAGGTCGGCTGCTCCTCGCTGGGCACGTTCAGCACGCGCTTCACCGAGCTGGTCGGCGTGCCGCCCAGCGTCTACCGGCGCGAGGCGGCGCGCGCGACGGCGGGGATGCCGTCCTGCGTGGCGAAACAGGTGACCAGACCGATCAGGAATCGAGAAGCGCCGGTTACCGAGCCGCAATTAGCCTGACTGCCATGGACATCACCATTCACGCGAGCTTCCTGCCGCACGACGATCCGGACGCGGCGCTGGCCTTCTACCGTGACCTCCTCGGCTTCGAGGTCCGCAACGACGTCGGATACGAAGGGATGCGCTGGCTCACCGTCGGCCCCGTCGGACAGCCCGGGACCTCCATCGTGCTGCACCCCCCGGGCGCCGACCCCGGCATCACCGACGACGAGCGCCGCACCATCGCCGAGATGATGGCCAAGGGCACCTACGGCGGCATCCTGCTGGCAACCAAGGACCTCGACAGCGCCTTCGAGCGGCTGGTGGCCGGCGACGCGGAGATCGTCCAGGAACCCACCGAGCAACCGTACGGGGTGCGCGACTGCGCCGTCCGCGATCCCGCGGGCAACCTGATCCGCATCCAGCAGCTGCGCTGAACCACCCGGCGCGCTCAGCCGCGACCGCGCACCGGTCCGATAGCCATCGCCGGCCACGGCAGAAGCGGCTGGCCGCCGGGCGGCCCGCAGACAAGTCGACCTGGTTGGATCGAGCCAGGCGACGCCGACCCAGGACCGCCCACGCGGCCCCGCCCGACAGAGGGAGACCCCATGAGCACGGCCACGACGACGGACACGCAGTCGCCCGCGCTGCACGCTGCCGACAGCCACGATCTGATCCGCGTGCACGGCGCGCGCGAGAACAACCTGAAGGATGTCAGCATCGAGATCCCGAAGCGGCGGCTGACGGTGTTCACCGGCGTCTCCGGCTCGGGCAAGAGTTCGCTGGTGTTCAGCACCATCGCCGCGGAGTCGCAGCGGCTGATCAACGAGACCTACAGCGCCTTCGTCCAGGGCTTCATGCCGACGCTGGCCCGGCCCGAGGTCGACGTGCTCGAGGGCCTGACGACCGCGATCATCGTCGACCAGCAACGCATGGGTTCCGACCCGCGTTCCACGGTCGGCACCGCCACCGATGCCAACGCCATGCTGCGGATTCTCTTCAGCCGGCTCGGTAAACCGCACATCGGCTCGCCGCAGGCGTACTCCTTCAACGTCGCCTCGATCAGCGGGGCGGGTGCGGTCACGACCGACCGCGCCGGGAGGACGGTGAAGGAGCGACGCACCTTCAGCATCACCGGCGGCATGTGCCCGCGCTGCGAAGGCAGGGGCTCGGTCTCCGATATCGACCTGACCCAGCTCTACGACGACTCCAAGTCGATCGCCGAGGGCGCGTTCACCATCCCCGGCTGGAAGTCGGACAGCTTCTGGACGGTTCGGGTCTACGCGGAGTCGGGCTTCGTCGACCCGAACAAGCCGATCCGCGAGTACACCAAGAAGGAGATGCGGGACTTCCTCTACAAAGAGCCCACCAAGGTGAAGGTCGAGGGCGTCAACCTCACCTACGAGGGGCTGGTCCCCAAAATCCAGAAGTCGTTCCTGGCCAAGGACCGGGAGGCGATGCAGCCGCACATTCGGGCGTTCGTGGATCGAGCGGTCACCTTCACCACCTGTCCCGAGTGCGACGGCACCCGGCTCACCGAGGCGGCCCGCTCCTCGAAGATCGCGGGCATCAGCATCGCCGACGCCTGCGCGATGCAGATCAGCGACCTGGCCGAGTGGGTGTCCGGTCTCGACGAGCCGTCGGTCGCGCCGCTGCTGGCCGCGCTGCGGCACACCCTCGACTCGTTCGTGGAGATCGGCCTGGGCTACCTCTCGCTCGACCGGCCGTCCGGCACGCTGTCGGGCGGCGAGGCGCAGCGCACGAAGATGATCCGTCATCTCGGCTCGTCGCTCACCGACGTCACCTATGTCTTCGACGAACCGACCATCGGCCTGCACCCGCACGACATCCAGCGGATGAACAACCTGCTGCTGCGGCTACGGGACAAGGGCAACACGGTGCTCGTCGTGGAGCACAAACCGGAGGCCATCGTGATCGCCGACCACGTCGTCGACCTCGGCCCCGGGGCCGGCGCGGCGGGCGGCACCGTGTGCTTCGAGGGCAGCGTCGAAGGGCTGCGGGCCAGCGGCACCGTGACCGGCCGCCATTTCGACGACCGTGCCGCGCTCGAGGAGACGGTGCGCAAGCCCCGAGGCAAGCTGGAGATCCGGGGCGCGAACGCGAACAACCTGCGCGACGTCGACGTCGACATTCCGCTGGGAGTGCTCGTCGCCGTCACCGGTGTGGCCGGGTCGGGCAAGAGTTCCCTGCTGCACGGGTCGATTCCCGCGAGCGAAGGCGTGGTGTCGGTGGACCAGGCGCCCATCCGTGGCTCACGGCGCAGCAACCCGGCGACCTACACCGGCCTGCTCGAACCCATCCGCAAGGCGTTCGCGAAGGTCAACGGCGTCAAGCCCGCGCTGTTCAGCGCCAACTCGGAGGGGGCCTGCCCCACCTGCAACGGCGCGGGCGTCGTCTACACCGACCTGGGGATGATGGCCGGCGTCGCCACCACCTGCGAGGAGTGCGAGGGGAAGCGGTACCAGGCCTCGGTGCTGGAATACCACCTGGGCGGACGCGACATCAGCGAGGTGCTCGCGATGTCGGTGCTCGAGGCGCGGGAGTTCTTCGGCGACGGCGAGGCGCGCACGCCGGCCGCGCACGCCGTCCTGGGCCGGCTCGCCGACGTCGGACTGGGCTATCTCAGCCTGGGCCAGCCGCTCACCACGCTGTCCGGCGGCGAGCGGCAGCGGCTCAAGCTGGCCACGCACATGGCCGACAAGGGCGGCGTCTACATCCTCGACGAGCCGACCACCGGCCTGCATCTCGCCGACGTCGAGCAGCTGCTCGGTCTGCTGGACCGGCTCGTCGACTCCGGCAAGTCGGTCATCGTCATCGAACACCACCAAGCGGTGATGGCGCATGCCGACTGGATCATCGACCTGGGCCCCGGCGCGGGGCACGACGGCGGCCGGGTCGTCTTCGAAGGCACACCCGCCGACCTCGTCGCCGCACGCTCCACCCTCACCGGCGAGCATCTCGCGGCCTACGTCGGCGCCTGATCCGCACGTCGCGCCGACAGCATCGTCACCCGTGGTAACGATGCTGTCCACGGCCCGTGCCGCCGCGAGCGGTGCGGAGTCCGATGTGCCAAGCGTCAATTCCAGTTGTCGATCTTGACGTCGTAGGGGTCCGGCGCGCCTTTCCCGGTCTCGACCAGCGACTTCAAGCTCAGCAGAAAGACCGCCCACTTCGTGCTGCAGTGGTGCATGAACTCCACCGGCTCCTTCCAGCCCCGGTGCGCGAAGAGCACGACGGTGTAGTCGCCCGCCTGATCGAGGGTCCAGTCCACCTCGGTGCCGATCCACTCGTCGGGCCCGCCGACCACCTCCCACAGCACGCGCTTGCCCGGGTCGAGCGCGCGCACTCGCATATCGAATCCGCCCGCGCCGAACCGGAACTCGATCAGTCCGCCGAGTTCGTCGCTCGTGCCGCGCGTGTCGCTCGCCCACCAGCCGGCCAGCCCCTCGGTGGTGGTCAGGGCGGCGTAGACCTCGTCCACCGGCGCTTCGATGCCGACTCTGTGCAGGATGTCCACCATTGTCGATTCCTTTCCTCGGTTGCTTTCGATTCACTGCTGGTCTCGACCACGCTCGATCGCCTCGGCGATCCGCTTGATACGGCGGAGCCTGGCGTCCCACGCCGCGCCCACGGAAGACAGCTGGGCGACCGCTCGGGCGAGTTGCGCCTCGTCCACGCGGTACCGCCGCTCCCGCCCGGCAGGCGTGGCGTGCACCAAGCCGACGCGATCGAGCACGCCGAGATGTTTCGCGACCGCCTGCCGTGTCACGGGCAGCTGCTCGCTGAGACTGGTGGCGGTGCCCCCGCCGTCCACCAGGAGCAGGTCGAGCATCCGCCGACGGGTCGGATCCCCGATGGCGGACCACAGGTCGTCGTCGACCGCCGCGGTCACGGGGCCGACACCAGCCGGGCGATGTATTCCCCCAGCCGGGGAACGTAGGTGTCCCATCCCACGGTGTGCTCGCGGTATTGCTCGGCCAGCTTCGCGGCCTCCCAGCCCGTCTCCCGGAAACCGGTCTCGGTGAGCCGGATCCGGGTCCCCGCACCCGAGGCAACGAGTTCGAAGGTGACCAGCAGCGAGCCCGCGGAGTCATCGACCTCGCCGTCGGGGTAGCACCAGCGGAAGGAGAACACCCGAGGCCGCTCGGCCCGCACCACAGTGATCGGAGCGACCTGCGCGCGGTCTCCCCAGACGAGTTCACCGACCGCACCGGGAGTCACGTCGAAGTCGGCGTCGTCGCTCCACCACTGCGAGATGTGCTCCGG
This sequence comes from Nocardia sputorum, assembly GCF_027924405.1. Lineage (NCBI taxonomy): Bacteria > Bacillati > Actinomycetota > Actinomycetes > Mycobacteriales > Nocardiaceae > Nocardia > Nocardia sputorum. The sequence goes on from NZ_AP026978.1 coordinate 4,050,222, forward strand.
GCTGCTGACAACCTCGAACACCACCTCGGGAGAGGCGTCGACGTAGATCTCCCGTTCGATGCTGCCGTACTCCATACTCGTCGCCCTTCCATCATATGCAACATTTGGTTGCACATCACGCTAGCCCGCCACCGGCCGAAGCGCAACCATTAGTTGCATATTCGCCTGCGGACCGTCGTCGGCGCGCGATCTCCACGCCCGCCCGCCGGTTTACCGAGATCACTGCCCGTCAGCCGGATCGCCGGTCGCTCACCGGTCCGGGCGACCGATCGCGCGGCATGCGCCGCACGCTGGAGCATGCCGTGGAGGAACAACGGCGCGGGACAGCCGGTCCACTCAGCCCGCCACAATTCGTAGGCGTTGGCCGCCTCCGCGATATCCCGGGCGCGAGCGACGTTGTCCCGGGCGGCGGCCGCGAAGTTCGCGTCGGCACGGGCGAGACCGCACGCACCGGCCGCCGCGTCCGCCCGTGCCGAATCGGCCAGACCGCGGGCAACGACAGAGCTATTGCAACGGAACACCTTTCGCGACCGGCGAACCGCCGGGTTACCCGCCGGGGTTGCCGACCTGATCCGGAATGGCCGGACTCGGTGTCACCGTGCGGCGTCGTCGCCGAGTGTGAAGGTGATCACGACCGGTCCGCCCGAGGGGCAGCGGTTGGCGTCGCGCCCTTTCGAATTCCCGACAATTGGATGTCGGCGCTACGAGAACGGCGTTACGCCCGGGATTTCGGGGCTCTGTCCGGGCCCCGGTGCACCGCCCCGGAGAGCCACGTCACGGTAAGGCGCCGGAATGGCATGGGAGGGCACGTTTCGCGACGTTCGCGATCGGTAATGTCGGACGGGTGAGTAGCTGGGTGCGCCGGAAGTTCCACGGCATCGGACGAATCGATCGGGCGATCGGCGGCGCGGTCGCCGAACTGCCGGCCTCGGTGGTCGACCACGGCCTCTTGCGGCTCACCAACAGTGCCGATTTCAGCGGCTTGTGGCTGGCTCTCGCGACACTGCTCGCCACCCGCCAGGGCGCACCGCGCCGGGCCGCGCTGCGCGGTGTCGCCTCCGTCGCAGGAGCCAGCCTCGTCGTCAATGTGGGCCTCAAGTCGCTCATCGCACGACGCAGGCCCGCCGCCGAACTGCTGCCGGTGTACCGGCGGCTCACCCCCGCCCCGAGGTCGTCGTCGTTCCCCTCGGGACACAGCGCCTGCGCCGCCGCGTTCGCCACGGCCGTGGCCATGGAAAGCCCGCGCACCGCGCTGGTGGTCGCCCCGCTGGCCGCCACCGTCGCCTACTCGCGGGTGCACACCGGCGTGCACTGGAGTTCCGATGTGGTCATCGGCGCGGCCGTCGGTTCCGGTGTCGCCTTGGCCACGCGACGCTGGTGGCCGGTGCGCGAATCCGATGAGGCGCAGGCCAGCCCGGTCCCCGCGGTGCCGACGCTGGTGGAGGGCAAAGGCCTCGTGGTCATGGTCAATCCGATTTCCGGCGATCCGAATTACGACCCCACCGACGACGTCGTCGAGGCCCTGCCCGCCGCCACCGTGCTGCGCACGCAGCCCGATGTCGACTGCGCCGACCAGCTCGAGCGGGCCATCGCCGACCACGGCGAACCGGTGCTGGCGGTCGGTGTCGCCGGTGGCGACGGCACGGTGGCGGCCGTGGCCGCGGTCGCGTTGCGCCACGAACTGCCGCTGGTCGTCATCCCCACCGGCACGCTCAACCACTTCGCCCGCGACCTCGGCGTCTACGACCTGCGCGAAGTGATCGATGCGACCGGCGAGGGCGAGGCGGTCGCGGTCGACATCGCCAGCGTCGAATGCGAGGACGAGACCGGTTCGCGCACCAGGCATCTGATCAACACGGCCAGCCTCGGCGCCTATCCGGATCTGGTGCAGCTGCGCGAACAATGGCAGTCACGCTGGGGCAAATGGCCGGCGTTCGCCGCCGCGCTCGTGGTCACCCTGCGCCGGGCCGAGCCGATCGAGATCTGCCTGGACGGACGCTGGCAGCGGGTCTGGTTCCTCTTCGTCGGCAACGGTCCCTACCATCCGCACGGCGCGGTGCCCGCTTTCCGCGACCGGCTCGACGCCGGACTGCTCGACGTGCGCTGGCTGCGCGCCGATCTGCGCTGGTCGCGCACCCGTGCCGTGCTGGCACTGCTGCTGGCGGCGATCGGCCACAGCAAGGTCTACGGCGAGCGGCAGCTGCCCGAACTCTTCGTGCACCTGCCCACGCCGGAGGCGCTGGCCACCGACGGTGAGGTGATCGGCAAGGCCACCCGGCTGCACTTCGCCATCGCGGGTCAGCTCGCCGTCTACCGCCGGGACGAATCGAATCCCCTCTGGGCCGACCGCAGCCGCCCCCACCACCGCCGATCGCCCTGGCTCCGCGACGCCTTCCGTGCCCGCCGACCGTTTCAGCGACGTGCGGGCGAAGACTGACCCACGGCCGCGCCCTACTTCATGTAGCGCAGCAACCCGAGGTCCGGCTCGAGCGCGCCGTCCTGGCCCAGGGACAGGAAGTCCGCCTCGACGGCGTCGCGCTCCAGCACCCCGGCCCGCACCGCGTGGTAACGCACGACCGACCAGAGGAAGATATCGAGATCGTCGAAACGAGTGCCGCCCTCGACGACTTCCTCCTCGTGGAACCAGATCGCGACCTGTCCGTTGGTGAGCACCAGGTACAGGTTGCCGCCGCCGTCCGCGCCGATCGAGTACACGTCGTCGTCGGTCAACTCGGTCTCGTAGTCGGAGTCCATCAGCCCGCAGTCGTTGCCGGCGAAATCGAAACCGTAGGACCAGGAATGGATGTCCAGGAACTGCGGCATGCGCCCGGATCGCACCCGGCGGTCGAAGGCCGCCAGAGCCGCCGCGGCCGCGGGCGCCAACCGGTCCAGAAAGGGCGCCACGGGCCGGGTTTCTTCCGGCACGATGACCGGCGGCCGGTCGGCGAACCATCTCGCCAGATCGGCGTCCAGGTCGCGCTCGACATAGCCGGCCAAGTCGTCACGAGTAAGTGTCACCGCCGAATCCTAGACGGGGGCAGACGCATTCGCCGGCTTGCGCACGTCGTACTGCACCTGTCGCAGCCGCACTGCACGTCCGCCGCCGTCCCTGCGCGGCCGCATCCGGTAGCCCAGCGTTAAGCTGCTGCACCTATGGCACTCAGCGCGACACTGCACAGCTTCGCCGTCCACTTGGCCGACGTCGACCGCGGCGTCTATCAGGAGCTGGAGTTGCGGGTGGCGTGTCACCCGTCGGAATCCGCGGAGTTCATGCTGACCCGCGTGCTGGCCTACTGCCTCGAGTACGAGGAGGGGATCGCCTTCAGCGACGGCGGAGTCTCGTCCACCGACGAGCCCGCGGTGCTGGTCCGCGACCTCACCGGACGGCTGACCGCGTGGATCGAAGTCGGCGCGCCGGACGCCGAGCGGGTGCACCGGGGCAGCAAGCTGGCCGAACGCGTCGCCGTCTACACCCATCGCGACCCGGTGAAAGTACTGGCGCAACTCACCGGCAAACGCATTCATCGCGCCGACGCGATACCGCTGTACAGCTTCGATCGCGACTTCATCGATGCCGCCGTCGCCGCGGTCGAACGACGCAACGCTGTCACCCTGTCCGTCACCGAGCGTTTGCTGTATCTGGACCTCAACGGCACCGGACTGAGCACTTCCGTGCACGAGCACCGGCTCACGTAGCGTTCTTCGATCCGGACCGTTCGCGATAGGCCGGCGACGCCGGTCGTCATGTTGCGCACGGGGTGTTGTCCCTGGCCGACCGAAGCGGTTTTTCGACCTCCCCCACGGAACCGGCGCGGCGTTCGAGTCCCAGCGGAACCACCCGAACGGCGACCCACCGTCTACTGCGAGGTGGGGAAGGTTCGTGACGCGCGGCTCACCGCATCCGGCGTTCGCACTCCTCGAATTCGGCTCCCGTTGCGAAGCAGTCGTCGAGGCCGCTCTGCACGTCGCCACTGGTGGGCGGCTCACCGCAGAGGATTCCGCAGCGCTCGTAGTTCGGGACGGCAGTGCCGTCGGGCCGATGGCAGGCGTCGCTGTCACAGGCGTAGCCGCGCGTGTGGGGATCGCGCGGGATCGGGTTCCGGCTATAGGACCACACGAACGCGTCGGTGTTCTGTACCTGTGTGCAGTAGACGGTCCGACCGTCGGCGAGGTGGCCAACCGCGCCGGGATCCTGGCAATAGTCGTTCAAGGTGACCGTGGAACCGTTCGACGGTCCGGCCGACCCACTGCCCGACGGCAGCGGCGCGGCCGCCGAGGTCGCGAACATCGCCGCCAGGAACGTCACCCCGCCGACAACCCCCACGACAATCCTGTGCACCACCCCTCCCTCAGCGAGCCCACCCATACTTCCCTCCCTACTACTTCACGACCGAGCCCCGGACTATACGCTTTCCACCAACACGAGTGGCACATGAGCGTGAACCCTTCTCGCGCTCCGCCACGACCATGTGCCACTCGCAGAGTTGGCCTGTTTGCCCGTGTTCGGCCTCGGAGGGTAGGGCCGTTGCACTCGCCGTGCATGTGCGGCTTCCGGTCCACGAGTGTCCATGGTTGCGAGCTGGCACGCTCAGGCGAATCGCCGGCGCTCAGAACAGGAAATAGCGCTGCGCCATGGGCAATTCGGCAGCTGGTTGTTCGCGCCAGACCTCGCCGTCGATGCGGACGGTGAAGGTGTCCGGGTCGACCTCGATGCGCGGCATGGCGTCGTTGTGCGGCAGATCCGTCTTCGTCACGCCCCGCACGTTGCGGACCGGCACCAGCCTGCGCCGCACCCGCAGCCGGTCGGCGAGGCCGTCCTCGATCGCCTGCTCGGAGACGAAATGCAGCGAGGTGGCGGCGGCGGTCGCCGGGGCGGCGCCGAACATGGGGCGCGGTAGCACCGGCTGCGGTGTCGGGATGGAGGCGTTGGCGTCGCCCATCGCGGCCCAGGCGATCGCGCCGCCCTTGAGCACGGCGTGCGGGCGAACGCCGAAGAACGCGGGCTCCCACAGCACCAGATCGGCGAGCTTGCCCACTTCGACCGAACCGATCTCGTGGTCCAGGCCGTGCGCGATAGCCGGGCAGATGGTGTATTTCGCGACGTACCGCCGCACCCGTGCGTTGTCGGCGGCGCCGTCGCCCGGCAGGGCGCCGCGGCGGCGCTTCATCACGTGCGCGGTCTGCCAGGTGCGCAGTACGACCTCACCGATGCGGCCCATGGCCTGCGAGTCGCTGCCGATCATCGAGATGGCGCCCAGATCGTGCAGCAGGTCCTCGGCCGCGATGGTGGACGGGCGGATGCGGCTCTCGGCGAAGGCCAGGTCCTCGGGGATCGACGCGCTCAGGTGGTGGCACACCATGAGCATGTCCAGGTGCTCGTCGAGCGTGTTGATCGTGTGCGGGCGAGTCGGGTTGGTCGAGCTGGGCAGCACGTTGGGATGGGCGGCGACGGTGATGATGTCGGGCGCGTGCCCGCCGCCCGCGCCCTCGGTGTGGTAGGCGTGGATGCCGCGCCCGGCGATCGCCGCGAGGGTGTCCTCGACGAAACCCGCCTCGTTCAAGGTGTCCGAGTGCAGCGCGACCTGGACCCCGGCCGCGTCGGCCACGGTGAGGCAGGCATCGATCGCGGCCGGTGTGGAGCCCCAATCCTCGTGCAACTTGAATCCCGCCGCCCCGGCTCGCAATTGCTCCCACATGGCCTCGGCGCTGACGGTGTTGCCCTTGCCGAGCAGCACGATGTTCACCGGCCAGCCGTCGGTGGCCTCGAGCATCCGCGCCAGATGCCACGCGCCGGGCGTCACGGTGGTCGCCTTGCTGCCCTCGGCCGGGCCGGTGCCCCCGCCGATGAGGGTGGTGATGCCGCCGCCGAGCGCCTCCTCCAGGAGCTGCGGGCAGATGAAGTGCACGTGGCAGTCGATCGCGCCCGCGGTGAGGATGCGGCCGTTGCCCGCGATGATCTCGGTGGACGGGCCGACGACGAGATCGGGGTGCACCCCGGTCATGGTGTCGGGATTGCCCGCCTTGCCGATCGCGCTGATCCGTCCGTCACGAATACCCACGTCCGCCTTGACGATTCCCCAATGGTCGACGATCACCACGCCCGTGATCACGGTGTCGGGAGCGCCTTCGGCGCGCGTCGCCCGGGATTGGCCCATCGATTCGCGCAGCACCTTGCCACCGCCGAACACGGCCTCGTCGCCCGCGCGCCCCGGTCCCCCGCTGCGGTCCTCGGTGATCTCGATCAGCAGATCGGTGTCCGCCAATCGAATCCGGTCGCCCGTCGTCGGCCCGAACAGTTCGGCGTACCGGGCCCGGCTCAGCTCACTCATCGCGTCCTCCTGCCCGGCACTTCCCGGGGATCGGCCGGGCCCATGCACTAGTCATCGAGACGCCCGGGTGGGGTGCGGCTGATCCCGTGGACCTCGCGTGCGCCGCCCAGCGGCACGAGCCGCACGCGTTGCCCGAGACCGGGTTCGAAGCGCACCGCGGTCCCGGCCGGGATGTCCAGGCGGTGTCCGTGCGCGGCCGCCCGGTCGAACCGCAGCGCCGCGTTCGCTTGCGGGAAGTGCACATGGCTGCCGACCTGCACCGGCCGATCACCGGTGTTCAGCACGTCCAGTTCGAGGCGCTCAGCGCCGGGATTCAGCTCGATGACGCCCTCGGCGCAGAAGTATTCGCCCGGGATCACGCCGGGCCTCGCTTCGCCTGGGCGGCGTTCGAATACCGCATGCCGCCCGCCTAGCCGATCGGATGGTGCACGGTGACGAGTTTGGTGCCGTCCGGGAAGGTCGCCTCGACCTGGACATCGGGAATCATCTCCGGCACGCCTTCCATCACGTCGTCGCGGGCCAGGACCGTGCGCCCCGAGGACATCAGCTCGGCGACGGTACGGCCGTCCCGTGCGCCTTCCAGCACGTGATCGGTGATCAGCGCGACCGCCTCGGGATGGTTCAGCTTGAGTCCGCGCGCCCGCCTGCGCCGGGCCAGCTCGGCGGCGTAGCTCAGCAGCAGGCGCTCCTGCTCGTGCGGTGACAGTCGCATCCGGGCTCCTCACCGGTTCACAGAGGCGGGTGACGGCCATTCTGGCACGCCCGTTCCGCCCTCGCCGGGCGACGGTCAGGAACGATGGGGCAGATTCTGCAAGCGCACCTGGCCGCGGGCCACGGTGCGGTTCTGCTCGTCGGTGATGACGACCTGCCACAGCTGCTGCAGTCTGCCCCGGTGCAGCGGCGTCGCCTCGCCCGACAGCGTGCCCTCGCGCACCGCGCGCAGGAAATCGGTGTTGTTGTTCACGCCGACCACCGTGCCCTGGTCGCCGAACCAGATGCCGCCTGCGATGCTGGCGAGCGTCTCGATGACGGTGCAGTACACACCGCCGTTCTGGATGCCCGCGGGCTGGTAGAGATGCGGTTTGACGACCCACTCGCCGCGCACGCGGTCGGGGCTCAGCTCGGTGTAGCGCAGGCCGATCAGGTCGGCGAAGGTGCCTTCGCTGTAGGCGTTCATCTGCTCCGGCGTGACGCCCGCCAGCGAGCCGAACCGCTGCGTTTCCTGCTGTGTCATGTATTCACTGTCGCACAGCCCCCACCGCCCGCCGGCGCGGCCTCATCCGCCGGCCAGCGTGACCGACCGGCCGTTCAGCGGCTGGGTCGGCCGGTTGCTGTGGGCGAACAACGCCCGGTAGCGGTCGGCGTCGGCGGGGGCCACCGCGACCGGACTGCCGAGCACCGTCCACGAGACACCCTCGCTGCACGGCGGGGTGGTGAGTGAACCCTGATAACGGTACTGATCGGTGGCACCCGGCAACATCGAGCGCAAGTCGATCGGGCCCGGCACGACCGTCTCGGCGTCCACCGCCCGCGGCGCGACCGAGAGGATCGGCGCGAAGCCCGACGGCCCCGGTGCGGCCCGCAGCAGCACACCGAGCACAGCCACCTGACCTGTCGCGCTCTTGTGCACGAAGTGCGCTTCCATCGTGGTACCCACGCCGTCCACGGTGTGCTCGCTCGGCAGGTGGAAATGGAATTGCACGAGCTCGAACGGCACGTCGTCGACCACGATCCGATTTCCGTTGTGCGGCGGGAGATTCGCCTGCACGGTGTGCCCGTTGTTCCGCAGCGTCACCGTGGGCACCGAGTGGTAGTCGACGGTGGTGTGCTCGTGCGGCTCGAGGCGGGCGTGACCGGGCAGATCGACGGGTGACTGCTGATGGCCGCTCTTGCAGGTCAGGAAGTCCCGGTCCAGGTCGGCCCAATGGTCGGGGCCCTCGGCGTCGTAATCCCAGTGCGGCGCGTGGTGCGTCGACGGTTCGCCCGTCGGTCCCCGCTGCCCGCCCGAGCCGCAGGCGGGCAGCACGAGTACCGCGACCGCGGCCAGGACCGCGGCGATCGATCGGGGACGGAACGGTGTGCTGGTGGGCAAGCTGACAACCCCTCGAACTTCCGGAGAGCCACCGTGAAAGCCTGTGCGGGAGGGCAAGCGGGCGTCATCGACGACTCGGACCAGGCGCGCGACGGTGCGCACCGATGACCGCGACACGGCACCGGGCCGAATCCGCGACGCGGCGGTGACCCGCCGAGGACGGCCGGACCACGAATAACCCTGTCGTGCAGCGGGTTCGGGCGTTCGTGTCGGCGTCAGACTAGATCCGTGCCCCGGCGGCACGCCAGAGCGGGCGACGCAGGTCACAGGGAACAGAGCGGCGGGCCCCACCGGAGGTGGAGCCCGCCGCGGCACGGGATCGGGGGTCACCGCAGCCCTCGGGACTCTCGCGCGATCCGTACGCCGAGATAAGTATAGGTCAGGCTTACCTAACTAAGCAAGATCCCGACCGTCGCACGGGGAGCCCGCGCTCGGCCATCGCCGCCAGCAACGCCTGGCCGCGCCGCGCGCCGGTCGCCGAATCGGTTCGCGCGAGGTCGGGCACGTAAGTCGAAGCGCCCGCGACCGATTCGCCCACGAGGGACCAGAACCGCCGGGCACTCAGACCGGAGCAGCGGGCCAAGCTCTGCTGGACGACCGTCAGCGCGGACTCGCAGCGATGCGCGAGCCAGACGTACATCGCTTCCGGGCACGGCAAGGCGACCACACCCCGTCCACCGGCCAGCGGATCCCCGTCGACCACGCGAATCGTCGTGTCCGACAGGCCCGCCCAGTCGATCCCGCCGTCGTTGTCGGTATGGATCCAAAGGTTCTCCAAGCCCGGATCCCAGGCCCGCCCCTCCGCGACGAGCAGCGCGACCACGCGTCCGACGATCGCGTGGATCAGCGCGGTGGCAACGACTTCCGCCGCGATATCGGCGCTGATCATCTCCGCGGCGTGCCGCCGGTACATGAGTTCGACGCGTCCCTCGCGCACGCCGTCGGCCAGTCGCCACCAGCGCCGCTTGCCCTGCTCCGCCATCGACGCCACGGCGTAGACCCGCGGATGTTCCGGTTGCAGCGCGCGAAGCCGGGCACAGGCGCGTCCGAACGCCGTCGGCGAGCGATGTGGCGTGGTGATGAGCTCGGTCATCGAACCTCCTCGGGGATCGGCTCCGTCGCGCGGCGCGGCGGACACTCGGCCATGCCCGTCTGTACCGAAAGATAGGTTAGGCTTACCAGACCTAGCAACCGTATCGCTGATTTCAGGAGCAGCTCGTCGCCGTGACCTTTCTTTCCACCGTGAGGCGGCGCCGTCTTTCCGGACTGCTCCTCTCGACCGCCCTGCTCATGCTCGCCGCGCTCGCCGGTGTCGCGGTCGGCGCTCGATCGCTCCCGCCCGGCACCGTCTACGACGCCGTGCACCATGCGCTCACCTGCCCCGGCGGACCCTTCACCTGCGCCGCCGGATCCACGGAGGAACAGATCGTGCGCGGCCTACGGCTGCCGCGCACCGCGTTGGCACTGGTCTGCGGGGCGGCTCTGGGCATCGCGGGCGCGCTCATCCAGGGCTACACCCGCAATCCGCTCGCCGACGCCGGATTGCTCGGGCTCAACGCGGGCGCGGCATTCCTCGCGGCCCTGAGCGTGTACCTGTTCTCCTACAGCGCGCCGGAACAATACATCTGGTTCGCGCTCGTCGGAGCGCTGGTCGCCGGGCTGGTGGTGTTCGCGACCTCGTCCGTGGGCGGCGGCAAAGCCAGTCCGCTGAGCCTGGTGCTCGCGGGCGCGGCGATCACCGCGTTCCTGCAGGCGATGACGAACGCCGTCGTGCTGTTCGACGCCGCCGCGCTGGACACCTACCGCTTCTGGGTGATCGGCACGGTCGCGGGCCGGGACGCCGAGGTGTTCTGGCAGGTGCTGCCGTTCCTGGCGGCGGGCATACTGCTGGCGGTGTCGGCCGCGCCCGGACTGAACCTGATCGGCCTCGGCGACGATGTCGCGCGCGGGCTCGGCGTGCACGTGGGCCGCAACCGCGCGCTCGGGCTCGCGGCCGTCGTGCTGCTGGCGGGCGCGGCGACGGCGGCGGTCGGACCGATCGCCTTCCTCGGCTTGGTCGTCCCGCATCTCGCGCGCACGATCACCGGACCGGACCATCGCTGGCTGATCCCCTATTCCGGGCTGTTCGGCGCGTTGCTGCTGCTCATCGCCGATATCGCAGGCCGGGTGGTGGCCCGGCCCGGCGAGCTGGAGGTCGGGGCGATGCTGGCCGTGCTCGGGGTCCCGTTCTTCCTGGCGTTCGTGCGTCGGCGAAAGCTGGTGAATCTGTGACGATTTCGCTGCGAACCACGACCGGGCGACCCGCGCTGCGCGTCGGGCCGGTGTCGACGGTGCTGCGACCGCGGATGGTGGTGCTCGTCGCGCTCCTGATCGCGCTGGCCCTCGGACTGTTCTGTCTGGACATCGCGGTGGGCGAGTCGCATCTGCCGCTCGGGCGCGTGCTCGACGTGCTGACCGGCGGCGGCACCAAGGCGCAGCGGTTCATCGTGCTGGAATCCCGGCTGCCGCGCGCGCTCACCGCGCTCGTGGTCGGCCTCGCGCTCGGGCTCTCCGGCGCGATCACCCAGTCCATCCTGCACAACCCCCTGGCCGCGCCGGACATGCTCGGCATCACGTCGGGGGCGAGCCTCGGCGCGGTCGCCGTGCTGGTCGGCACGGGCGGCGCGAGCACCGGCCTGGCCGCCTCGGTCGGCGCGCCGATGGCGGCGCTCGCGGGCGGCCTGCTCACCGCCCTCGCCATCTACGTGCTCGCCTGGGGACGCACTGCCACCGGCACGTACGGCGCTACCGGTCTTCGGCTGGTCCTGATCGGCGTAGGTGTGAACGCCTTGTTGACCGCGGGCATCGGCTGGCTGCTCACCCGCGCCAGCCTGGTGGACGCCCAGCGCGTGCAGCTGTGGCTGACCGGGTCGCTCAACGCGGCCGACGCCGCGCACCTCGTTCCCGCGACGATCGCCGCGGGAGTCGCCGCCCTCGTCGCGCTCGCCTCGGCCCGCACGCTCGCCGCGCTGCGCCTCGGCTCCGACACCACGCGCGCGCTCGGCGTGCGCATCCAGACCCAGCAGGCCATCCTGATCGGAGCGGCCGTGGTGTCCGCCTCGGTGGCCACCGCCGCCGTCGGGCCGGTGGGATTCGTCGCCCTCGCCGCGCCGCAGATCGCACGGCGCGTATTGCGCACGCCGGGCGAACCACTCGTCGGCTCCGCGCTGGCCGGGGCCATCCTGGTGGTCGGCGCGGATGTCGCGTCCCGCACGGTGTTCCCGGTCGACCTGCCCGTCGGCGTCGTCACCGCGGCATTCGGCGGGCCGTTCCTGCTGTACCTGCTCGTGCGTATGAACCGGAAGGCGACGCTGTCATGACGATCGCAGACATCACCACTCCCGACGCCACGGAGCGGGCGAGCGCTCCGGGGCACCGGCTCGGCGCCGAGAACGTCACGCTCGGCTACGGCGACCGGGTGATCGTCGACGGGCTGAGTGTGGCCATCACCCCCGGCGTGGTGACTACCGTCATCGGACCGAACGGCTGCGGAAAGTCCACCCTGCTGCGTTCACTCGGCCGGTTGCTGCGACCGCGGGACGGCCGAGTCCTGTTGGACGGCAAGGCGATATCGACGATGAGGACGAAGGACGTCGCCCGCATCGTCGGCATGCTGCCGCAGTCGCCGGTGGCTCCGGAAGGACTCACCGTCGCCGATCTGGTCGCGCGCGGACGCCACCCCCACCAGTCCTGGTTCCGGCAGTGGTCGGGCACGGACGAGACCGAGGTGACGTCCGCGCTGGAACAGACCGGGATCGCCGACCTCGCCGACCGACCGCTCGACGAGTTGTCCGGCGGACAGCGGCAACGCGCCTGGATCTCGATGGCGCTGGCCCAGGGCACCGACATCCTGTTGCTCGACGAGCCGACCACGTATCTCGACCTGGCACACTCCATCGAGGTGCTGGACCTGGTGGACCGGTTGCACGCCGATCTCGGGCGCACCGTCGTGATGGTGCTGCACGATCTCAATCTCGCGATCCGCTACAGCGACCAGCTGGTCGTCATGCGCGACGGGCGTGTCGTGGCGGCGGGGGCGCCGGGCGAAGTCGTGTCGGTGGAGCTGCTGCGCGAGGTGTTCGACCTGGACGCCACGGTGCTCGAGGACCCGGTGTCGGGACGGCCGATGATCGTGCCGATCGGCGCCAGGCACGTGCGCGGAAAAGTGGGCGGACCCGCTGCCGGGGAGCCCGAATCCGCGCCCTATGAGAAATGACACACCAGCTACTTCATGGTTACGACACCCTGTAGTACGCATCTTCGTCGTTGAGTACCTAAAATTGTGGAATGGCAGGTCTTGGTGAACTCGAGAAAGCGGTCATGGACCAGTTGTGGTCGGCCGACGAACCACAAACGGTCCGGCAGGTGCACGAGGCTCTCGCCGCACGCCGCGAGCTCGCGTACACCACGGTGATGACCGTGCTGCAACGCCTCGCGAAGAAGAACCTGGTGGTGCAGCGCCGCGACGACCGCGCGCACCGTTACGCGCCCGTGCACACCCGCGACGAACTCGTCGCCAGCCTGATGGTCGACGCGCTGCAACAGGCCGACGCGGCGGGCAGCCGCGCCGCCGCGCTGGTGCACTTCGTGGAGCAGGTCGGCAAGGACGAGGCTGCCGCCCTGCGCGAAGCACTCGCTAAGCTCGAAGCTACCGAGGACGAGGACTCGGCGCCGCCGCCGCAGTAGACTCCTCGGGCGCCCTGGCCCCACAACGCAGTGAGCTGAGTCGATGAACGCAACCGCGCCGGTCTTCGCCGGACTCGCATTGCTTCTCGCGGGGCCTGCCCCGGCCTTGCTCAGCCGGGCGACCTGGACCTACCGGACGCCCCGAGCAGCGCTGGTGCTCTGGCAGGCCATCGCGCTCGCCGCCGTGCTCAGCGCGTTCGGCTCCGGGCTGGCCATCGCCGCCGAGCTGCTCGTGCCCGGCCCCGACGGCCGCCCGACCACCGCACCGACCAGGGAGATCGACGCGCTCGGCCTGCCGCTGTGGCTGGCCTACGTCTTCGTCTTCGCGCTCACGCTGCTGGTCGGCGCCCGGCTGATCTACGCGATCATCCGGGTCGGCGTGCATACCCGCAGGCGGCGGGCGCGTCACCGGATGCTGGTCGACCTGCTGGACCAGAGCGGTCCGCATCGGCGCGCGGCGGACATCCGGGTGCTGGCCGCGACCGAGCCGATCGCCTACTGCCTGCCCGGCCTGCGCCAGCGCGTTGTGCTCAGCGAAGGCACCCTGACCAGTCTCGCGGACGCCGAGATCACCGCCATCGTCAGCCACGAACGTTCGCATCTGCGGGCCAGGCACGATCTCGTGCTGGAAGCGTTCACGGCGGTGCACGAGGCGTTCCCGCGGGTGGTGCGCAGCAAGGCCGCGCTCGGCTCGGTCAAACTGCTCATCGAGTTGCTCGCGGACGACTCGGCGGTCAAGGTCACCGGGCCCAAGCCCCTGGCCCGCGCCCTCGTCGCGTGTGCGAAATCCACCGCGCCGCAAGGCGCGCTGGCGGCGGGCGGCCCGACCACGCTCATCCGCATCCAGCGGCTCAGCGAGCGGATCGGTGACATTCGCATCGCCACGGCCGCCTATCTCGGCTCCGCCGCCATCCTGGTGGTGCCGACGCAGGCCGTGGCCGTACCCTGGCTCGTGGAACTGAGCCGGCTGTTCCACGGCTGAGTCCCCGGCCCGTATCCTGGAGGTTCGGCCCGCCTCCGGTCGGCCGCACCCTCTCGTTCCACCCGGCGCGCGTCATCGCCCGCGCCGCAGCGCGGTGAACCGCATCGTGCACCGCCCTCCACCCCACCGAACAGCGCGTTCCGCTGGAACGCGCCGTGCGACGAAAGGCACATCTTCCTCGTGACCCCCTCGACCCCCGTCGCCGCGGCGCCCACCGCGACCTTCGCGGATCTGGGCCTGCCCGCCGTGCTCGTACAGGCACTGCGACGCGACGGCATCGAGACGCCGTTCCCGATCCAGGCCGCCACGGCGCCGGATGTCCTGGCCGGTAAGGACGTGCTCGGCCGCGGACCCACCGGTTCCGGGAAGACGCTCGCCTTCGGCCTCCCGATGCTCACCCGGCTGACGGGCGCCTCGGCCAAGCCGGGCCGCCCGCGCGGGCTCGTCCTGGTGCCGACCCGCGAACTCGCCGCGCAGATCGAGCGGGCGCTCGACGAACCGGCGCTCGCGCTCGGCTTGCGGGTCACCTCGGTGGTCGGCGGCGCGCCGATCAAGCGCCAGGCCGACCGGCTCGCCCGCGGCGTCGACCTGCTCATCGCCACGCCGGGACGGCTCGCCGACCTGCTCGCACAGGGGTCCGCCGATCTGTCCGACGTGCTGATCACCGCCCTGGACGAGGCCGACCACATGGCCGACATGGGGTTTCTGCCGCAGGTGACCAAGCTGCTGGACCGCACCCCCCGTGACGGACAGCGCCTGCTGTTCTCGGCCACGCTCGACGGCGAGGTCGACAAGCTGGTCAAGCGCTACCTGCGCGCCCCCGTCACGCATTCCACCGCACCGCCGTCGGCGTCGGTCACCACGATGTCGCATCACCTGCTGTACGTCGGTGACAAAGTGGCCAAACGGGCGGTCGCCACCGAGATCGCCGCCCGCGAGGGACTGACCATCATGTTCGTCCGCACCAAGCACGGCGCCGACCGGCTCGCCAAGCAGTTGCGCGGGGCGGGCGTCCCCGCGGGCGCGTTGCACGGCGGCAAGGCGCAGAACAACCGCACGCGCACCCTCGCGGCGTTCGCCGACGGCTCGGTGCCGGTGCTGGTCACCACCGACGTCGCGGCGCGTGGCATCCACGTCGACGGGATCTCCCTCGTCGTGCACGTCGATCCGCCGCCGGAGCCGAAGGCCTATCTGCACCGGGCCGGGCGCACCGCCCGCGCGGGCGAGGACGGCGTGGTCGTCACGCTGGTGATGGACGAAGAGCGCCGCGACGTCGAGGCCATGGCCCGCAAGGCGGGTGTCGAGGTCGACGGGGTCGCGGTCCGTCCCGGTGACCGCACGCTGATCGAGATCACCGGCGCGCGCCGCCCGTCCGGCGTTCCCGTCGCCGCTGCCGCACCGGTGGCCGCGCCTGCCGCTGCCCCCGCGAAACCCGCACGACGCAAGACCGGCAGGCGCGATACGCCCGCGGCGGCCGGTGGCCGGGGCGCGGCCAAGCAATCCAGGAGCCGGTCGGCCGCCGGGGCCGGCCGCGGCAGCGAATCGGTCGCCGCGCCCGCGCGCCGCCGCGGCGACGCGAAACCCGTCGCGAACAACACCGTCGGCCGCGGCGCGGGTTCGGGCAAGGGCACGCCCGCTCGCACCGGGGGCACCGCGGGCGGGTTCTCCGGCCGCGCCGCCGCGTCCGCATCCGGCGACACGGCGGGCCGGCCGCGGCGACGCGCCGTGCGAGCCCAGCAGTCCCCCACTCGAGGCAATCGGGCAGCAAACTAATCGGGTGTCGACCCACTGGGCAGCCGCCGTCCTCTGCGCCTTGCTCGCCGCGCTGCTGTTCGCGGTCGCCGCGGTCGCGCAGCAGAGCGCGGCGGCCGCGGTGCCGGAGAGCGAGTCGCTGATCCGCTCGCTGCTGCGCACACCCCGCTGGTGGGCGGGCGTCGTCGGAGACGCGGGCGGTTACGCCATGCAGGTGGCCGCGCTCGCGCTGGGCGCGGTGCTGCTGGTGCAGCCGATCCTGGTGAGCGCGCTGGTGTTCGCCCTGCCGCTGTCCGCCCGCCTCAACGATCGCCGCGTGGCCCCGAGCACGTGGGCGACCGCGCTCGCGTTGACCGCCGCGCTGGCCTGTTTCGTGCTCGTCGGCGATCCGACCGAAGGTGATGCCGGTGCGCCGCTGCGCGATTGGCTGCTGCCGCTCGGCCTGCTGGTCGGCCTGATCGCCGCCGCCACGGCCGCGGGAATCGCCGCACGCGAGCCCGCATGGCGCGCGCTGTTGCTGGGCGCCGCGAGCGGCTCGCTGTACGGGCTGGCCGCCGCACTCACCGACTACGTCACGGGGTTGTTCGAACACGGTGTGGCAGACGTGCTGGGCGGCTGGCAGACCTGGGCGCTGGTCGCGGCCGGCGTCACCGGCGTCTACCTGCAACAACGCGCCTATCAAGTGGGCCCGCTGACCGCTTCGCTGCCCGCCGTCACGGTCGCCGAGCCACTGGCCGCCGCGTTCATCGGCATCGCCGTGCTCGACGAGCGGTTGCGCGCGGGCACCGCCGGGCTGGTGGTCACCGCGGGTGCGGTGGTCGTCATGGTCGCCACCACGATCGTGCTCTCCCGCTCCGAAGCCGTCGCCTGAAACCACAACCGGACCAGCCGGCGCGGGGGACACCGGCAGGACCGGCATCGGCGATCCGTCGGGCCCGACGGACGTCGGCATCGCCCGGCCGCGGTTACGCGGTCACGGTGCGAGCGTCCCGCGCGGCCGGCCATCGCTACGGCGCAGCCGTGCTCGGCGCCCGAAGCCGCGCGGGCGGCGTTCGCACGAGGTAGCGGGGGAAATGCGGCAGCACCTCCGAGAGAACGGCGCGCACCGGTCGGCGCCCGGATATCATCGGTCGAGTGCGCTTTCTCCCCGGTCATCAGCCGCCGTACGACCTGACCTACGACGACATCTTCCTCGTCCCGAATCGGACGGACGTCGCGTCGCGCTTCGACGTCGATCTCTCGACGGCCGACGGGTCAGGCACCACCATCCCGATCGTCGTCGCGAACATGACCGCCGTCGCCGGGCGCAGAATGGCCGAGACCGTGGCCCGTCGCGGCGGTCTCGTCGTCCTCCCGCAGGACCTGCCGATCACCGCGGCCGCCGACACCATCGCCTTCGTGAAGAGTCGTTCGCTCACCGCCGACACGCCGGTCACCCTCGACCCCGACCGCTCGGTCTCCGAGGCCGTGGCCCTGATGCACAAGCGCGCGCACGGCGCGGTCGTGGTAGTCGACGACGGCCGCCCGGTCGGTGTGGTGACCGAGGCCGCCTGCGCCGACGTCGACCGCTTCGCCCGGCTCCGTGAGGTCGCGGCCACCGATTTCGTCCGGGCCCCCGCCACCACCACGCCGCGCGACCTGTTCGACCTGCTGCACGCCGAGCACGCCGACTTCGCCGTGCTCACCGCCGAAGACGGCACGCTGGCGGGGGTGCTGACCCGCACCGGCGCGGTGCGCGCCGGCATCTATCAGCCCGCCGTGGACGCCGCGGGCAAACTGCGCGTCGCCGCCGCGGTGGGCATCAACGGCGACGTGGCCGCCAAGGCCAAGTCCCTCGTGGATTCGGGCGCCGACCTGCTGGTCATCGACACCGCCCACGGTCACCAGACCAAGATGCTCGAAACCCTCACCGCGGTGCGCGATCTCGGGCTCGGTGTCCCGCTGGTCGCGGGCAACGTCGTCTCCGCCGAAGGCACGAGGGAACTCGCCGAGGCGGGCGCGGACATCGTCAAGGTCGGTGTCGGGCCCGGCGCGATGTGCACCACCCGCATGATGACCGGCGTCGGCCGCCCGCAGTTCTCCGCGGTGGCCGAATGCGCTGCCGCCGCCAGGGAAATCGGCGTGCACGTCTGGGCCGACGGCGGCGTGCGCCATCCCCGCGACGTGGCGCTCGCGCTCGCCGCCGGCGCGTCCAACGTGATGATCGGCTCCTGGTTCGCCGGCACCTACGAGTCCCCCGGCGACCTGCGCGTCGACCGCGACGGCAACGCCTACAAGGAGAGCTTCGGCATGGCGTCCAAGCGGGCCGTCGCCGCCCGCACCGCCTCCGACAGCGAATTCGACCGCGCGCGCAAGGCGCTGTTCGAAGAGGGCATCTCCAGCTCCCGGATGCGGCTGGACCCGGAGCGCCCCGGCGTCGAGGACCTCCTCGACCACATCTGCTCCGGCGTGCGCAGCGCGTGCACCTACGCGGGAGCGCGGACGCTCACCGAGTTCCACGAGAAGGCCGTGCTCGGCGTGCAGTCCGCGGCCGGGTTCGCCGAAGGTCGCCCGCTGCCCAGCGGTTGGTGAGCGCCGACACGCGCCCCGAACCGGCACCGGCCCACGCCGCTCGGCGCGTGGGCCGGTAGCATGGTGGTTGCCGGATATCGGCACCACGACTCATTTGCGAAAGGATCCAGTTGTCACCCGCGTCCGAGGGCGCCACTCAGGAGGGCTCCTCTACCGAGCCGGGTGACCGACCCGGCGTCCTCCTCCCCGCAGCAGTCCCACTCCGCACAGGCCGTTCCGCAGCACCGTCCAGGTGGTGCTGACCATGTCCGTCGCGCTCACCGCGCTCAGCCTGATCGGGTTCATCGCACTCACCGTCGGCACGGCCCTGTTCGTCGCCGCGGAATTCTCCCTCACCGCCCTCGAGCGCAGCACCGTGGAGGCGCACGCCCGCTCCGGTGACGTCCGCGCTCGCATGGTCCGCAGGGCGCACCGCACCCTGTCGTTCCAGTTGTCCGGCGCTCAGCTCGGCATCACCATCACCACGCTGATCACCGGTTACATCGCCGAGCCGGTGCTGGCCCGGCTGCTGGATCCGGTGTTCACCGGACTCGGGCTGAGCGACGCCGCCGCGAGCGGCGTCGCCCTGACCCTGGCGCTGATCCTGGCCACCTCGCTGTCGATGATCTACGGCGAGCTGGTGCCCAAGAACATCGCCATCGCCAAACCGCTGGCCACCGCCCGCGTCACGGCCGGACCGATGATCGCGTTCTCGGTGGTCTTCAAGTGGATGATCCACTTCCTCAACGGCACCGCCAACTGGGTGGTCCGCAGGCTCGGCGTCGAGCCCGCCGAGGAGTTGCGCTCGGCCCGCTCACCGCAGGAGCTCGGCTCCCTGGTGCGCACGTCCGCCTTGCGCGGCGCGCTGGACCAGCCCACCGCCCAGGTGATGGACCGTTCGCTGCAATTCGGCGAGCGCAGCGCCGAGGAACTGATGACGCCGCGGGTGAAGATCGAATCGCTCGACAAGGACGACACCATCGCCGATCTGATCGACGCGGCGGGCCGCACCGGCTACTCCCGCTTCCCGGTGATCGACGGCGACCTCGACAACACCCTCGGCTTCGTGCACGTCAAGCAGGCGTTCACCCGCCCGGTACACGCGCGCCGGACCCTCCCGCTGCACCGGCTCGCCCAGCCGGTCCCGATCGTGCCCGCCAGCCTGGACGGCGACGAGCTGCTCGAACGCGTCCGCGCCGACGGCATGCAGGTCGCCTTGGTCGTGGACGAGTACGGCGGTACCGCGGGCCTGGTCACCATGGAGGACATCATCGAGGAGATCCTCGGTGACGTCCGCGACGAGCACGACGAGGAGGAGCGCGACGTACGGCGCGTCTCCGACGGCTGGGACTGCTCGGGGCTACTGCGCATCGACGAGGTCTCCCGGGCGACCGGATACGACGCGCCCGAGGGCGAGTACGAGACACTGGGCGGCCTCGTGCTGACCAGGCTCGGGCGCATCCCGGTGACGGGCGACGAAGTCGTGCTGCCGAATCCCCGCTCACAGCAGTGGACGGCGCCCGAGAGCCATGGCACGGGCGGCTGGATCGCGCGCGTGGAGCGCATGGACGGACGGCGCATCGATCGGGTCCGGCTGATCCCGGTCGACGCCGACGCCCTCGCGACCAAGGAGCACAGCCATGGGTGACCTGTTCGGCGTCCTGCTCACGGTCGTGCTGCTGGGCGGCAACGCCTTCTTCGTCGCCGCCGAGTTCGCGCTCATCTCCGCCCGCCGCGACCGGCTGGAAGCGCTCGCCGCGCAAGGCAAGCGCAATGCGAACACCGTCATCCGGGCGGGCGAGAACCTCTCGATGATGCTCGCGGCCGCGCAGCTGGGCATCACCATCTGCTCGATCCTGCTCGGCCGGGTCGGCGAGCCCGCCGTCGCGCACCTGCTGGAAGGCCCGTTCGAGCTGCTCGGCCTGCCCGAACAGCTGCTGCACCCGGTGGCGTTCGCCCTCGCGCTGACCATCGTGGTGATCCTGCACATCCTGTTCGGCGAGATGATCCCGAAGAACATCGCGCTGGCCGGGCCGGAGCGCAGCGCGCTGCTGCTGGTGCCGGCACACCTGATGTGGCTGCGGCTGGCCCGTCCGCTGATCGCGCTCTACAACCTGGCCGCCAACCTGTCGCTGCGCCTGCTGCGGATCGAGCCGAAGGACGAGCTCGAGGCCACCGTCTCGACGGTCGAGCTGGCCGAGATGATCGGCGAGTCCCGCTCGGAGGGGCTGCTCGACGAGGAAGAACACCGCCGCCTGACGCAGGCGCTCGGCACCAGCGACCGGGTGGTCGCCGACGTGATGGTGCCACGGGACGCCACCCGATCGATCCCGCTGCGCGGCAACGGGACCACGCTCGGCGACATCGAGTCGGCTGTCGCCGAGACCGGCTTCTCCCGGTTCCCGGTGCGGGCCGACGACGGCTCGCTGGTCGGCTACCTGCACGTCAAGGACGTGCTCGACAAGGTCGCCGACGAGAGCGCCGGCCCCGGCACGCCGATCCCGCGCACCGATATCCGCCCGCTGCCGACGGTCGGCATGAACACCACGCTCTACGAGGCGCTGGCGCGGCTGCGGCGCACGAACAGCCACCTCGGGCGCGTGGTCGACGACCGGGGCAACACCACCGGCATCGTCGCGCTGGAGGACCTGGTGGAGGAATTCGTCGGCACCGTCCGAGACGGAACGCACCGGGTGGGCGAATGACGACCTGGGCCGCGCGTAACACCGAACCGCCCGGAGCGCGGTGAGCATGCGGGTGTTGTCCGGCGCGCAGTGGCGGGCAGCCGCCGCCACGCACCGGGCCCGGCTGGACGGACTGGTCGGGCCCTATCTCGAACGGCGGGCGCAGGGTTCGTCGCACCCGGTGATCGACTTCTTGTTCACCTATTACGGGCACAAACCCGCCCAGTTGCGGCGCTGGCATCCGGGGTACGGCCTCGCGCTGGCGGACGCCGCCGAGTACCAGGGCGCCCATGGGTATCACCGCGTCCGCGCCGACCAGTCGAATACCGGACAACGGGCGGCGGACGTCTACACCGCCGATCCCGCCTACCTGGAAAAACGCCGCGATACCCTCGTTTTCGTCGCGGACCTGTTGCGTGCCACCGCTGCCCGGCCGGCCCAGCTCTCCTGCTTCGGCCTGCACGAATGGGCAATGGTGTATCGCACCGACGACGTCCGCCACCAGAAGGTGCCGCTGCGGCTCGGGCGAGCGGGCACGGATGCCGTGGTCGACTCGATGTCGCTGCGCTGCACGCATTTCGACGCCTACCGCTTCTTCACCCCGGATGCCGTCGGACGCAATGCCGAACCACTCACCCGCGCCGATCAGCTGCACCGCGAGCAGCCGGGCTGCCTGCACGCGAACATGGATTTGTACAAGTGGGGCTTCAAGCTCGTGCCGTTGATCTCCTCGCAGTTGCTGCTGGATTGTTTCGAGCTGGCTTGCGCCGCCCGCGAACTCGACATGCGCGCCAGCCCCTACGATCTGTCCGCGCTGGGCTACGAGCCGGTGCGCATCGAGACGCCCGCCGGACGCGCGGAATACGTTCGCGCCCAGTCCGCGCTCGCCCAGCGCGCCGCCGAACTGCGACGCACGTTCCTCGGCGTCTGCGACGATCTGCTGGCCTCACATACCGGTGGGGACGCGGCTCGACGCACCGAACCGACCCATCCACGCTGACGCCTTCGGCTGGAAAACTTCGCGAATCCGGCTGTGATTCGGCGAAACTCCCCCTCGCGACGCCGGGAAATCACTACCATGCAGTGACTGTCCCAGTCACCCTGGACAGCCAAGCTCGACGACGAAGTTGGGGGTCGCGACGATGCGCCCACTGGCCGGACTGTGCCGCACCAAACCGCTGGCTCTGCTCACCATCGGCGTGGTCACGGCCATGCTGCTGCCCGCGAGTGCGTCGGCCGATCAGCAATCGGATCTGCCGAGCGCCGTGCGGGAGTTCCTCGACGTCGGGCGCACCTCGGTCCCGCGCGCCGACTGCGGGCCCGGCGCCGCACCCGAGAACGGCCTGCAAGGCGATGTCACCGCCGCCGACCGCGACAGCGGGCGCAGCACCCTGGGCTACCGGTGCAACATCTCCTTCGTCGGCGGCTACGCGGGGCGGGGGGCGGGCATCACCTCCACCAGCTTCGAGCACTGCGCCTACCTCGGGTCGTTCTTCCCCGGCGACCTGCTCGGCGAGGGGCGCGGCGTCCAAGTGCTCGACGTGTCCGATCCGGCGCATCCGCGCCCCACGGTGACCTTGACCGAGCCCGCCATGCTCGCGGGCACCTGGGAGAGCCTGAAGGTCAACACCGAGCGCAAGCTGCTGGTCGGCACCGGCGTTCCGGTCGGTGAAGGCGTGGGCTACCTGTCGGTCTACGACGTCTCCGATTGCGCGCATCCGCGACTGCTCAATCCCGGCCCGGGGTCGAATCTGCTGATGCCGCTGCCGATCACCACTCACGAGGGCGGCTTCTCCCCGGACGGCAACACATATTGGGCCTCGGGGATCGCACCCGGTTTCGTGAGCGCCGTCGATTTGACCGATCCGGCGAACCCGCACGTGATCTGGCAGGGAGTGACCGGCATCGAGGCGCACGGCTTCGGGATCAGCCCCGACGGCAACCGGATGTACCTCTCCGCACTCGGCGGATTCACCGTCCTCGACATCAGCGCGGTGCAGCGCCGCGACCCGAATCCGCAGGTGCACCACCTCGGCCGGGTGTTCTGGACGGACGGCTGGGCCACCCAGCACAGTGTCCCGGTCAGTTACGACGGCAAGCCCTACCTCTACACCGTCGACGAGGGCGGCTCCGGCGGCGTCAAACTCATCGACATCTCCGACGAGACGGCGCCCAAGGTCGCCAACAAGATCAAGCTCGAGATCAACCTGCCTCAGCACATCGACAGCAATATCGGCTCCTCCATGGGCGGTTCCGCCTTCGCCTACGAATCGCACTACTGCGCCGCCGACCGCCGGGTGAACCCGACCGCCCTGGCCTGCGGGTGGATCTCCTCCGGCATCCGGGTGTTCGACATCCGCGATCCCTACGGCATCCGCGAGATCGCCTACTACAACCCGCCCGCCCGCACCGGTCAGAACCTGAGCCTGTGGAACTCGCCGCACGCGCTCGCCTCCCTCATCGGTGTTCCGCTGATGAGCGCGCCCTCCGCGGTGCGCGCCGTGCTGGAGGGACAGTTCGACCCGTTGGATGCCACCACCCCGCGCACCGGCAGGCTGGCCTTCGGCGACGTGTCCACCGATTGGTGTCTCTCGCCGCCGGAATGGCGCGGGTCGCAACTCTACGTCGCGTGCTCGGACAACGGATTCATGGTGCTGCGATTGGACGACGAGGTGTACTCGCCGCCGGCGGACCAGCGATCGATCGTCGGGTCGTAGCGATGCCGCACTGGATGCGCGTCGCGGCCCTGACGTCGGCGGCCTTCGCGCTGCTCGTGCTCGGCGCCGCGCTGCGGCCGCTGGTTTTTCCCGAAAGCCGTTCCGCCGATCCCGTTCTCACCGAGGTGGAAATCGCTTTCGCCCAGGACATGACCACCCATCACCAGCAAGCACTGCTCATGGTGCAGCGGCTCGATCGCTCGATCGATCCGGCGATCGCCCGGCTGGCCGAGCAACTCGACCGGACCCAGCGGCTGGAGATCGGCACCATGCTCGGCTGGCTGCGCCTGGCGGACGCGCCGCCCGGTGCCGCACACCCGATGGCGTGGATGCACAGCCGGGACGCGTCGCATCGGCATGCGACAGCGGTCGCGCAGGCCCCGCCCCCGATGCCAGGGATGGCGAGCACGGCGGAGCTGGACGATCTGGCGGCGGCGCGCGGCCGGCCTGCGGAAATCCTGTTCCTGCAGTTGATGTTCCGCCACCACCAGGGCGGAATCGCGATGGCCGAGGCGGCCGACGGCCTGCTGCGCTCCGGACCGGTCAAGGAGATCGCCCGTGCCATGATCCACGGGCAGAGTCAGGAAGCTGGGGTGATGGGCATGCTGCTCACCCAGCGCGGAGCCGCGCCCTTGCCGTGACCACTCGGTCACGACGCCACATGCAGCGCGAATCCGCTCGCTCCCCGCTCCTCGCGACCCGGCACCAGACGCAGGCTGCGGTCGTAGTCGCCGCCGCCCTGCGGCCGGTATCGAATGGGCTCCAGTTCCGGCAGTTCGGACATCCGCCGCCGCAACTCGTGTGCGACGTCGTCGAAGCGCTCGGCGCCGAGCCGGATCGTGTCGTGCACCACGAACGGCGGCAGCACGTCCATGCCGGTGTAGTACAGGATGCCGTGGTGAATCGGGAACAGCAGGTCGTCGACGGGGCCGTTGATCCCGCGATCGGAATACGACGGCTGCTTGCCCCCGACGGAGACCACGAGCATCGCCCGCCGCCCGGCCAGGACGCCCGCCCCGTACCTGGGCAGCGCCTTGCCCCCGGCCCCGTAGGCGAAATCGCAGGTGAGAACCCGGTCCACCCAGCCCTTCATGATCGCGGGCATGCCGAACCACCAGAGCGGGAAATGCAGGACCACGGCATCGGCCCACAGCAATTTCTCCTGCTCGGCGCGGATGTCGGGACTCAGCGTCCCGGCGCGGTAGGCCACGCCCGAGGCCAGCATGAAATTGGGTTCGGCGACCGGGCCGAAATCGTCGGTGTCGGCAGCGGCCTTCCAACCCATCGCGTAGAGGTCGGTGATCCGCACCTCGTGCCCGTCCGCCCGCAACTGCCGCACGGCCACGTCTTTCAAAGCGCCGGTGAGTGAGTCCGGCTTCGGGTGGGCGTACACGACCAGTACGTTCATTCCTGCTTTCGTCACGTCTCGGCGCAACAGCGTTCGCAGGAAGAGATATTCCGCCATCGCCTCGACCTGCGCGGAGCTCGCGGCACACGGCTGCCTCGCGGGCGTGCGATGCCCGGGGTACGCCACGTCGCCCACGAGGCCACCGATCCGGCGGTGCAGGGCGTCACACAGTGGAGGACCAGCGCGTGAAGTCATCACCGGCCGAGGTACCCGATGGGCCGCAATCCGCGCTCGCGGTCGCCGAGCCGGGGCGGCGAGCGTTGTGTCGCCGCCTGCGCGTCGCCGGGCGAGGTCACCCGACCGGCGCCTGGTCGCGGCAAGCGTGCGCGCCGAGGTGACCACCGAGACGGGGCGCTGCCGTTGTCCGGGGCGATCGGCCACGGCAGCGGCAGGCGGATGACCGGCGGCCCGGCGACGGTCCGGCGATGGGGCGGCGGGTATGGTCGGCTGAGCCGGTCATCAGCGTCGGCCGGGAGAGGTTCAGCGACAGATGATTCGGACCGATTCGCTCACGGTGCCGGGGCACGTGCGTGGTTATCCGGGCGTGGCCTTCGGCGGGTACGTGGCCGGGCTGCTCGCCGCCGCCAGTGGTGCCGCGCAGGTCCGCGTCGACTTCCGGCGCGCGGTTTCCGTGGACACGCCGGTGGTGCTCGCCGCCGACGGCTCCGGCGGCGCGTCGCTCACCGACCTCGACGGCGCGGTGCTCGCCGAAGCATCCGCGTCGGCGCTCACGGTGACGCCGCGGCCCGCGCCCACGTGGGCAGCGGCACGAGCGGCGAGTGCGACCGCCGACGTGCTGCGCAAGATGAGCCACTGCTACGGCTGCGGCGCGGCGTGCGCGCCCGGTCGCGGGTTGCGCTTGTCGCCCTGGGCGATGTCCGCCGACGACATGGTCGTCGCCGCATGGACACCGGATCCGCTCCTCGCCGGACCCGACGGCTTCCTCACCACCGAAAACGTCTGGGCCGCCCTGGATTGCCCCGGCGGCTGGGCCGCGATGGCCCTACGCGATCTGCGGCCCGGAGCAGTCACCGCCGCCCTCACCGCCACGCAGTTCGAACCGGTCCGCGCCGGCGACTCCTACCTCTCCTACGGCTGGCCGGTCTCCGCGCAGGGCCGCAAACACACGGTCGGCGTCGCCTTGGCCCGCCCCGACGGAACGCTCTGCGCCCTCGCCGAAGCCCTCTGGATCGAGCCCCGCCAACCACTGCCGTTCGAGTGGTGATCCGCCTCACCCGGACTTGTCGGTGGCTATAGGTAGGCCTGCACCGATCATGCGCGCCGCACGGAATGGATAACCCGAGCCGCGACGGCGACCGCACTCGACGAGGTCTTCGGTATCAGAGGCACAGTGACCGAAGCCGTTCGCGACCGCGGTCAGTGCGTGTCGACGAAGCGGTACCACTGCCCGTCGAAGGCGGAGTATTCGATGCCGTTGGTGGCGGGTGGGCCGAGGTGGGGTGGGGTGGCCGGGTCGCGGAAGAAGGCGAAGCCTTCGGTATTCGAGTCGCCCTTCTGCGTATAGAACAGGCAGCCGCCATCCCGGGGCGTGACGAAGGTGATGGTGTAGACGCCGAGCCGGTGGCGCTGGCCGGGGTGGGCGCACTCGGCGGCCTGGTCTTCGAGGATGCCTCGGGAGAGCCGCCAGCCGGTGTCCTGCGGAACGTCGTAGAGCGTCAGCGCCACCAGGACACCGATGAGCACGGGCGAGGCGAGACTGTGGAAGAAGGCGCGGTAGCGCAGCAGGCCGAGCAGTCCGAACAGGACGGCGATGCCGCCCAGCACGCCGAGGACGGCCCAGAGCACGACGAGGGTCGGGAACGAGCCCTCGGCGGCGAGTTGCCAGAACAGCGCCGCGCAGCAGATCGCGACCAGCGCGGCCACCAGCCCCATCCACAGTACGAACCAACGAGGAACACGAGACCGTGTGCGCGAGGACCCTGCGGAGTTCACGTGTTCAAGATACGAGGCGCAGGAGCTTCGCGCTCGGGATCGACAGCGAAAACGCCCTGCTCCCCGGCGATCACGACGACGCGCTATAGCACTGCGAACCGCGACTGGACGTCCACGTAACCGGTGTACGGGCTAATTTCGCAAGCCGCGCCCCGAAGTTCCCATACGCCGAATCCGGCAAGGTCCTCCGAATTCCGGCGCACCAGGCGCGCGTACGCGCCCCGGAGCGCGGGCCGCCGGTGTGAAAACAAACATTTCGGAACGTTTCTCGATTCCGCGCCGAACCGCAAAATCCCCCGGCCAGTAGGACTGACCAGGGGATTCGCTACTCGAAACAGCTCGTGCACCGCACGCTCACAGCGGCGGGAAGCCCGCCGATCCGGTGGCCATCCAATTCCAGAACATCGCCGCGCGATTGGCGAGCAATGCCACGATGTCGAGCACAACGCTTCCCATGAATCTTCCTCACAAATCGACCGATTCCGTGCGGCACCCAGGGTAACGGACCGATAAACGGGAGTCGAAACTCGCGTTGCCCAGAAAGCGCGAATCCCCCGGCCGACGGGACCGGGGGATTCGCGACACGCGCAGGCTAGACGCAGGCCAGCGCCTTCGCCTCGCGGCGACGGCGGTGCAGGATCGGCTCGGTGTACCCGTTGGGCTGCTTGGTGCCCTCGAGGATCAGCTCCTTGGCCGCCTGGAACGCGATGCTGCCCGCGAAGTCCGGCGCCATCGCCCGGTAGTTCGGGTCACCCGCGTTCTGCCGGTCCACGACCGGGGCCATCCGCTCCAGGCTGGCCACCACCTCGTCGGCGGTGACGATGCCGTGGCGCAGCCAGTTGGCCATCAGCTGGCTGGAGATGCGCAGAGTCGCCCGGTCTTCCATCAGCGCGACGTCCTTGATGTCCGGCACCTTGGAGCAGCCGACGCCCTGGTCGATCCAGCGCACCACGTAGCCGAGGATGGACTGCGAGTTGTTGTCCAGCTCCTGGCGCTTCTCCTCGTCGGTCCAGTTCGGCGCGGCGGCCAGCGGGATCTCCAGGATCTCGTCGACGGTGGCGCGACGGCCGCCCTTGGCGATCTCCTGCTGCCGCTTGAACACGTCGACGAGGTGGTAGTGCGTCGCGTGCAAGGTGGCGGCGGTCGGCGAGGGCACCCACGCGGTGTTGGCGCCCGCGCGCGGATGGCCGATCTTCTGGGCGAGCATGTCGGCCATCAGGTCCGGCATGGCCCACATGCCCTTACCGATCTGCGCCTTGCCGGGCAGGCCCGCCGCGAGGCCGGTGTCGACGTTCCAGTCCTCGTAGGACAGGATCCACTGCTGGGACTTCATATCCGCCTTGCGGACCATCGGCCCGGCCTCCATGGAGGTGTGGATCTCGTCGCCGGTGCGGTCCAGGAAGCCGGTGTTGATGAACACCACCCGCTCGGCGGCGGCCTGGATGCAGGCCTTGAGGTTCACCGTGGTCCGGCGCTCCTCGTCCATGATGCCGACCTTGAGCGTGTTGCGCTCCAGCCCGAGCACGTCCTCGATCCGGCCGAACAGCTCGTTGGTGAAGGCGACTTCGTCGGGGCCGTGCATCTTCGGCTTCACGATGTAGACGGAGCCGGTGCGGCTGTTCTTCAGCTTCGCGTCGTCGGCCAGGCTGTGCTTGGCGATCAGCGAGGTGATCAGCCCGTCCATGATGCCCTCGGGCACCTCGTTGCCCTCGGCGTCGAGGATCGCGTCGGAGGTCATCAGGTGGCCGACGTTGCGCACGAACAGCAGCGAACGGCCGTGCAGCACCAGTTCGCCGCCGTCCAGCGCGGTGTACACGCGGTCGGGGTTCATGGTGCGGGTGAAAGTCTTCTCGCCCTTGCTGACCTTCTCCGCGAGGTCGCCCTTCATCAGGCCGAGCCAGTTGTGGTAGCAGAGCACCTTGTCCTCGGCGTCGACCGCGGCGACCGAGTCCTCGAAGTCCATGATCGTGGTGACCGCGGACTCCAGCACGACGTCCTTGACGCCCGCGGTGTCGGTGCTGCCGATCGGGGACTGCGGGTCGATCTGGATCTCGATGTGCAGGCCGTTGTGCTTCAGCAGCACCGAGCTCGGCGCCTCCGGGTCGCCCAGATAGCCGACCAGTTGCGAGGCGTCGGCCAGGCCGATGCTGGTGCCGTCCTCCAGGCCGACCTCGAGCTCGCCGTCGACGATCTTGTAGGACGTCGAGCCGATGTGCGAACCGGTGATCAGGGTGACCGAGTCGTCGAGGAAGTTGCGCGCCCACTCGATGACCTTGTCGCCGCGCACCTTGTTGTAGCCGGTGCCCTTCTCCGCGCCGCCCGCCTCGGAGATGGCGTCGGTGCCGTAGAGCGCGTCGTACAGCGAGCCCCAGCGCGCGTTGGCGGCGTTGATCGCGAAGCGGGCGTTCATCACCGGCACCACCAGCTGCGGGCCCGCGGTGGCGGCGATCTCCTCGTCCACGTTCTGGGTGGTGATCTGGAAATCGGTGGGCTCGGGGCGCAGGTAGCCGATCTCGGTCAGGAAGTTCTTGTAGGCGGCCTTGTCGTAGTTCGCGCCAGGGTGCTCCGCGTGCCAGGCGTCGACCTTGCCCTGGATCTCGTCGCGTTCGGCGAGCAGAGCGCGGTTGCGCGGAGCGAGATCGTTGATGACCTGCTCGGCGCCGGCCCAGAACGCGGCGGAGTCCACGCCGGAACCGGGGAGCGCCTCGTTCTCGACGAACTCGTGGAGAACGCGTGCCACCTGGAGCCCGCCGACCTGAATCCGCTCTGTCATCTACTGCCTCACTTCCGAGAAAGCCGAGTGGGAAAACAGTGCCATGTTACCCGCGGGTAGTGGGGTTGCCGCGCGCCGGGTCGTCCAGGGCCTGTGCCCGAATCCGTCCGCCACGCCGGTGTGCGCTGGTCTTTCACCCGGCGGGTCCTCGCGCCGTCGACGGTCGGCCGGACAGCCCCTTGATCCTAACCCCCGGCCGATTTAATGTACTGATCGGAACATTTCTAGACATGCAGGAGTTCAGGTGCCACTCACCGACAAGGTCGCCGTCGTCACCGGGGGAAGCCGAGGGCTGGGCAAGCAGATGGTGCTCGCGTTCGCCGGAGCCGGCGCGGACGTGGTGATCGCCAGCCGCAAACTGGACGGCTGCGCCGCCCTGGCCGAGGAGGTGACCGAGCGGTTCGGCCGCCGCGCCTTGCCGGTGGCCTGCAACGTCAGCGACTGGTCGCAGTGCGACGCTCTGGTGGAGACCGTCTACGACGCGTTCGGCCGGGTGGACGTGCTGGTCAACAACGCGGGCCTGTCGCCGCTGTACCCGAGCTTGGACCAGGTCACCGAGGCGTTGTTCGACAAGGTCATGGGAGTGAACCTCAAGGGACCGTTCCGGCTGTCTGCCCTGATCGGCAGCCGCATGGCGGCCGACGGCGGCGGCTCGATCATCAACGTCTCCTCGATCGAGGCGAGCAGGCCGGAGCCCTTCGCGGTCCCGTACTCGGCGGCCAAGGCGGGACTCAACGCCCTGACCGGCGGGCTGGCCCAGACGTTCGCGCCGAACGTCCGCGTCAACACCATCCAGTGCGGCCCCTTCGACACCGACATCGCCACCGCGTGGCCCGACGAGTTGCGCGCGGCACTCACCGAACACAACGCCCTGCGCCGGGTCGGCAAGCCGGCGGAGATCGTCGGTGCGGCGCTGTTCTTCGCCACCGACGCCTCGGCGTTCTGCACCGGCGCCACCCTCGCGGTCGACGGAGGCTGGCGATGAAGGCGCTGACTTACGAAGGCCCGCGGCAGATCTCGTACCAGGATCGGCCGGACCCGGCCCTGCCCGGACCGGACGGCGCGATCGTCCGGGTCACCGCGGCCGGCATCTGCGGCAGCGATCTGCACATCTACGCCGGGCACGGATTCGTCCCGGGCGCCGGCTACGGCGTCGGGCACGAAGCGGTCGGCGAGATCGTGGAGCTGGGCCCGCAGGCGCGCGGGTTCGCCGTCGGTGACCGCGTGCTGGTCGCCGCCTCAGCGGGCTGCGACAGCTGTGCGCAGTGCCGCGCCGGGATCGTCACCGCGTGCGCGCGCCATCCGCTGCCCGTCGACGCCTGCTATGGGCTCGGGGGCTCGCTGGCGGGATGCCAGGCCCAGTTGCTCGCCGTCCCGCACGCCGCGGGCAACCTGGCGAAGTTGCCCGACGAGGTGAGCGACACCGCCGCCGTCGTGCTCACCGACAACGCGCCCACCGGGTGGTACGGCGCCCGGCGCGCTCGGATCGCGCCGGGCGACACCGTGGTGGTGATCGGACTCGGCCCGGTCGGTCTCATGGCGGTGCAGTCCGCCTTCGCGATGGGAGCGGCACGCGTGCTCGGCGTGGACCTGCTCGCCGAACGCCGCGAACGCGCCGCCGAGCTGGGCGCGGAGCCGGTCGACGCGGACGATCCCAAGCAGGCGATCCGCGACATGCTGCACGGCGGAGCGGATGTCGCGATCGAGGCGGTCGGGGCCGACGCGACCGTCAAGCTGGCGATCAGCGCCGTCGGGCACGGCGGCCGGGTCAGCGTGATCGGCGTGAGCCACAACCGCGCCTATCCGTTCCATTTGATGGCGGCGCAGGTCAAGGACCTCGAATTCCACATCGGGCTGTGCTCGATCCAGTACGAGCTGCCGGCCCTGCTGAAACTCACCGCGGGCGGCAGGCTGCGGCCCGAGGCGGTGGTCACCCATCACCTGCCGATGTCCGAAGGGCCCGACGCCTACCGGATGTTCGCCGAGCGAGCCGACGGGGTGGGCAAAATCGTCCTGGACCCGTCGCGATGAGCGCGCCGTCCCGCAGGCGCGGCCGCCCGCCCGCCGCCGAGTCGACGGCGAGCGACACCAGGGCGCGCATCGTGCGGGCGGCGATCGACCTGTTCGCCGAACAGGGCTTCCACGGCACCGGCGTGGCCGAGATCGGCGAGCGCGCCGATGTGCAGCGCGGCGCCCTGTACTACCACATCGGTTCGAAAGAGGAACTGCTCTGGCAGATCCTGCGCGACTACATCCAGCCGATGCTGGCCGAGGCCGAAGCGATCGCCGACGGCTCCGACGATCCGGTCACCAAGCTGCGCAAGATGATTCACAGTCACGTCCGGCTGATCATCCGTCATCAGCGCGAGGTGGCCATCCAGCTGCGCGACGTCGGCGCGCTCACCGGCGAGCGCGCCGCGCAGTTGCAGGAGCTGCGCGACCGGGTGCAGCACTGCTGGCAACGCGTCATCGACGCCGGTCACGCCGAGGGGCTGTTGCGCACCGACGACCACGTGGTGACCAACAGCATGCTCGGCATGGTGAACATGGTCTCGTTCTGGTATCGCCCGCACGGCGACCGCTCTCCCGGCGAGATCGCCGACATCCTCGCGACCACATTGCTCGACGGCGTGGTGACCGGCACCGCGCGGGATACGAAAGGCTGACCATGGCTTGGGATTTCGAGACCGATCCGGAGTACCAGCGGAAACTGGACTGGGCGGCGGAGTTCGTCCGCACCGAGGTGGAGCCGCTGGACCTGCTCTACCCCAATCCGTACGACCGCACCGACCGCGAGGCCACGGCGCTGCTGCGGCCGCTGCAGGAGCAGGTCAAGGACCAGGGCCTGTGGGCCTGCCACCTCGGACCCGAACTGGGTGGTCCCGGCTACGGTCAGATGAAGCTGGCCCTGCTCAACGAGGTGCTCGGCACGTCGGTGTGGGCGCCGTCGGTATTCGGTTGCCAGGCACCGGATTCCGGCAACGCCGAGATCCTCGCGCACTACGGCACGCCGGAGCAGAAGAAGACCTACCTCGAGCCGCTGCTGGCCGGTGAGATCGGTTCCTGCTACGTGATGACCGAGCCGACCGGCGGTTCGGACCCGACGCTGTTCCGGACCCGCGCGGTGCGCGACGGCGACCACTGGGTGATCAACGGGGAGAAGTGGTTCAACTCCAACGCGCAGTTCGCCGCCTTCCACATCGTCATGGTGGTGACCGACCCCGAGGTGAGTCCGTATCGGGGCATGTCGATGTTCATCGTGCCCGCCGACGCTCCCGGCCTGGAGATCGTGAAGAACTATCACGTCGCCGGATTCAGCGAGCACGAGGGCCATCTGCGGTTCACCGACGTCCGCGTCCCCGCCGATCACCTGCTCGGCGCGGAAGGCGACGGCTTCGTCGTCGCGCAGACGCGGCTGGGCGGCGGCCGCGTGCATCACGCGATGCGCACGGTCGCCATGGTCCGCAAGGCGTTCGACATGATGGCCGAGCGAGCGGTCTCTCGTCCGATGCGCGGCGGGCCACTGGCCGGGTTGCAGATGACCCAGGAACGCATCGCCGACAGCTGGATCGAGATGGAGCAGTTCCGGCTGCTGGTGCTGCGTACGGCGTGGCGCATCGACAAGGAGCAGGACTACAAGAAGGTGCGCAAGGACATCGCCGCCATCAAGGTCGCCATGCCCAAGGTGATGCACGACATCGCCCAGCGCGCGCTGCACCTGCACGGCGCACTGGGCGTCAGCCAGGATCTGCCGTTTGTCGACATGCTCACCTACGCCGAGGTGATGGCCATCGCGGACGGCCCCACCGAGGTGCACAAGATCACGCTCGCGAAAGAGGTGCTGAAGGACTACGCCCCGGCCGACCCGGTGTATCCGAGCGGATACCGGCCTGCGCTGCGGGAGAAGGCGCGCGAGCTGGTCGCCCGGCGCCTCGAGCACGTCGTCGGGAACCTCTGAAGTCGGCGCGCGGGTTCAGGACGCGCGTCGGGCCGTCGCGCCCTTGTGCGAGGTGTCCACGTACCCGGCCACCGGGCTGAGCCGCAGCACCGACGGCATCCGGCGGGTGAGCGCGGGCGGGCCGGTGAACGTCACCCGGCCCGTCCGCAGCGCGTGCGCCAGCGGCAGCCGCCCCAGCCACACCTGGTAGAGCGAGGCGACGTCGGCACCGATCGCGACGTCCACGGGATAGCCGGGGTCGGACTCGCACACCGAGGGCACGCCCGCCTCGACCACGATCCAGAAGCGCCGCGAGTCGTCGGTGAAGCGCACCAGCAGGACGTGCCGACGCCCGGGGAACGACGAGGTGTCCACTCGTGTGTGCATCCACCACGCCAGCAGGGCGGGGTCGCGCTCGTCCGCGCGCGGCGCGCCGAAACTCCAGCGCGCGCCCCATTCGCCGAGGCCGAACAGGATCGGCTCGAGCTCCCGCCCCGCGTCGGTGAGCAGGTATTCCCCCGCCGGCCTTTCCACCAGCCCGGCCCGTTCGAACTGCCGCAGGCGTTTGGCGAGCAGGCTGCGCGACAGACCGGGCAGGCCGCGCGCGAGGTCGTTGAACCGGGTGGTGCCCAGCAGCAGGTCGCGCAGGATCAGCAGCGACCAGCGCTCGCCCACCAGGTCGAGCGCGCGCGAAATCGGGCAGTACTGGCCGTAACTCGGCGGCGGAGTCGTCATGGCACCTCGCGGACGGGGTCTCGTTTCTGGACCGGCGAGGTCCACTTTCTGCACTATCCGGTTATCGCGGCCGTTCTTAGTTTCGAAACATGACCGCTACAGCTCCTGCCAGCACCGACACCACCGCCATCGACTGGATCGCCCGCGCACGCCGCGTCGGCGAGACCCTTCGTCCTGGGGTCGCCGAACGCGACCGCTCCGGGGAGATCTCGCTCGCCGCGTTCGACCTGCTGCGCGACAGCGGACTGTCCGCGGCCCTCGTGCCCGCCGAGTTCGGCGGTGGCGGCGTCACCCACCGCGAGATGGGCGAGATCCTGCGCGAACTGGGTCGTCACGACCCCTCCACCGCGGTCGCCTTCGCGATGCACACCCACTTGGTCGCCGCCCAGGTGTGGCGGCACAACCACGGCATCGACGCCGCACCGCTGTTCGCCAAGGTGCTCGCGGGCGCGATCCTGGTCAGCACCGGCGCCTCCGACTGGGTCGGCTCCAACGGCCGCGCCGAGCGCGTCGACGGCGGCTACCGGGTGCACGCGCGCAAAGCCCCGGCCAGCGGATGCGAGGCGGGCACCGTCTTGGTGACCAGCGTGCGCTGGGACGACGCACCGGAAGGCCCGCAGGTGCTGCACTGCGCCGTACCGTTCGCCGCCGACGGCGTGCGGATCGAGCGCACCTGGGACACCCTCGGCCTGCGTGCGTCCGGTTCGCATACCGTCGTGCTGGAGGACGTGTTCGTGCCCGACGCGGCGGTGTCACTGGCCCGTCCCGCCACCGTCTGGCCGCCACTGCTGAACGTCGTGCTCGGCGCCGCCATGCCGCTGGTGATGGCGGCCTATCTCGGCATCGCCGACGGCGCGGTCGACCTCGCGACCACGCTGGCGGCGGGGCGGGCCGACGCGCCGACCGTCCAGCTGGCGGGTGAGATGGCCACCGCGCACACCGCCGCGGGCGACATCGTCGACGCGATGTTCGCCGCGTCGGAGAACCTGCGTTTCGCCGATACCGATCAGCACGCGAGCCGGACGCTCAGCCGGAAGACCGCCGCGGCGGACGCGCTCGTGCGCACCGTGCGCTCGGCCATCGAAACCGTCGGCGGCCTGGGTTATTCCCGCACCTGCGAACTCGAGATGCGCTACCGCGACGTGCACGGCTGTCTGTTCCACCCGTTGCCCCGTGCCAAGCAGACCCACTTCACCGGCCGCGTCCTGCTCGGCCGGTCCCCGCTCGGATGACGCCGATCCGTTCCGTCGACGCCGCCACCGCTTCGCCCCCATAATCGGACGGGGGCGAGCACCGGCCCTTTCGACGACGCTCCGAGGAGAAGCCATGGCGTCCGCACGCGGAATCGCTCGATCGCCGATCACGTGGGTCTTCGCGGTGCTGCTGGTGGCGGCGCTGGGCGTCGGACTGGCCGTGTTCCAGCCCTGGCGGCTGTTCACCGACACCACCGTCGAGGAGGCCGCGCCGTCGGTCGCCGCGACGCCCGCGCCGGGCGGCGCTGACGCACAGCCCCGCACGCTCGCCCAGGGCACGTTCGTCTCGCACGAGCACGCGACCTCCGGCGGCGTGGTGATCCTGCGGCTGCCCGACGGCAGCAGAGTGCTGCGCGTGGAGAACCTCGACACCTCCGACGGACCCGACCTGCACGTGTGGCTCACCGACGCGCCGGTGCGCGAGGGCCGCGACGGCTGGTTCGTCTTCGACGACGGCCTCCACACCGACCTGGGCAAGCTCAAAGGCAACCGGGGAAGCCAGAACTACGCCATCCCCGCCGACGCCGACCTGGCCCGGCTGACCAGCGTCGCGATCTGGTGCGACCGGTTCAACGTCTCCTTCGGCGCCGCCGAGCTGCGACCGGCCTGACCCCGCGTACCCCTGCCGCGCACTGCCGAAAAATGACCCGACAACGGCGGGTGCGCTGTGCCACCATGTGTTTCGGCACCGGCCACCGCCTCGAGGTGGCCCCCGAGCAGTGAGAGGAGGGCGGCAGTGAATTCGAAGACGACCAAGCGAACGGCGAGCTGGGCGGCGCAAGCGTCGGCCACGGGCGGCACGTTCGGCAGGCCGATGCGCGCACGGCACGGCGAATCGGATCACAGCCGCCTCCAGGCCATCGGCTGATCGCCGTATCCCGTTCTCCTTCGCTCGATTCCGCATGAAACATGGTGATTCCCATGACGTTCCTCCGTGCCGCCGACCAGGCGGCGATAACCGCCGACAACTGGATACACACCGGGGTCCTCGTCCTCAATGCCTCCTACGAGGCGCTCGACGAGGTCAAGGCCGACCGGGCCGTGGTGCTGCTGGTCGCCGGAGCCGCGGAGTCGGTGGCCGACCGGGAGCCGCACTTCCCCATCCGGTCGCGACACATGGAAATCGCGCTGCCGCAGACGATTCGGCTGCTGCGCTACGTCTACCTGGAGCACACCGTGCTGGTACACGACGAGAGCAGGGCCACGCTGGCGGGTGTGCTGCGCCGCGACCGGAACCGGTGCGGCTACTGCGCCGGGTGGGCACGCACCGTGGACCACATCCGGCCCCGGTCGCGGGGCGGCCCGAACACCTGGAGCAATCTCGTGGCCTGCTGCGCGCCGTGCAACGCGGCCAAGGCCGACCGCACCCCGGAAGAGGCGGGCATGCGCCTGCTCTGGGAACCGAAGGCCCCCACCCATCAGGTCAGGCAGCAGCGCCGGATCTGGAAGCAACTCGCCGCGACCTGACCACGACCCGAGAAAGGAGACGATCGCGATGACGCGCACCGAGACCACCGCCGTCGCGGAGCTGACCCTGGCCGACCTGCTCCCGCTCTCGGATTCCCGAGGGTGGCACCGGGCGGCCTGCCGCGGCG
The DNA here is from genome assembly GCF_027924405.1 of Nocardia sputorum. Classification (NCBI taxonomy): domain Bacteria; kingdom Bacillati; phylum Actinomycetota; class Actinomycetes; order Mycobacteriales; family Nocardiaceae; genus Nocardia; species Nocardia sputorum. The sequence goes on from NZ_AP026978.1 coordinate 4,087,707, forward strand.
ACCCCAACCACGAAGCCTGGTTCCCGTACCCGTCACAAGACTTCGATTACGCCCGCGAAGTGTGCGCACGCTGTCCGATCCGGGACGCGTGCGGTGACTTCGCCGCGCGCACCGGGCAGTCGGGTGTCTGGGGAGGGCACGAGTTCGACCGCGGACGAGTGATCCGCCACTGAAGTCCCGCCGTCGCGCCGTTCCGGGTGCGACGGCGGCACTCCCGGATGCGGTTCCCGCGCGTGCCGGTCGGGGGAAGCCTCGCGGAATTCGCGCCGAGCGGGTGACCATACACTGAGCGCGTGGGCACTCATCGCAGCGGAACCAGGTCCCGGGGCGTCAGCAAAGGTCCGGTTATCGCGGTGGTTGCCATTGCGTTACTGGCCGCGATCGTCGTCGGCTGGTTCCAGCTGCGTGATCGCGCGGCGGATCAGGACAGCGCGGCGGCAGCCGAATGCGTGGAGGGTCCCGCGACGCTCTACGTGACGGCCGATCCCAGCATCGCGGCGCAGGTGCGGGCCGCCGCGGACGGCTACAACGCCACCCAGCCGAAAGTGCGCGACCACTGCGCCAAGGTCGAGGTGACCGCGCGGCCCTCCGCGGCGGTCGTCGCGGCGTTCACCAGCGGCAAGCCGTGGGACCAGGCGCTCGGCCCGCAGCCGGCGCTGTGGATCGCCGATTCGACCCGCTCGATCGAGTCCATGCGCGTCCCCGGCCTGATCGAGGGCACGCCGGTGTCCATCGCCGCCAGCCCGATCGTGCTCGCGGTGCCGGAAGACCTGCGGCGCGCGCTGGAGCAGGCCGACGTGTCGTGGGCGGATCTGCCGCAATTGCAGCAGGGCTCACTCGGCGAGATCGGGCTCAGCGGGTGGGGCGGACTGCGGATGGCTCTTCCCTCGGGTGACGCCACGCTGGCCGCGGCCGCGGCGGTCGGATCCGCGGTCTCGGGCGCCGAGCCGCTGAGCGAGCAGGCCGCACAGTCCGGTCAGGTGGTCGCCGCGATCTCCGGACTCGCCGCCGACGCCCCCGAGTCCGCCGACACCGCGGCCGCGCTGGCGGAGATCACGACACAGGACGCGCCAGTGCACGCGATTGCGGCAACCGAACAGCAACTGAATGGTGTCGCCGGCGTCGCCGCCTTCCACCCCGCCGGGTCCGCACCCGTGGCCGACTACCCGGCCGCGCTGATGTCCGGCGCCTGGGTGGACAAGACGCAGAACCTCATCGCCGGACGGTTCACCGACTACCTGCGCAAGCCCGAGCAGGCGCAGGCCTTCCTCGCGGCGGGCTTCGGCAGTGCGCCGCCGGCCGCCGCGGCCGCCCCGGCGCGTGGCGCACTCGACAAAGTGCGCGCCACGCTGGCGAATCCCGTGCTCGGTGTGCAATCGACCGTCCTCGTCGACGTGTCCGCGTCGATGGGAACCGCCGAGGGAACGACGACGCGCTTGGCGAACGTCCTCGCCGCCCTGAACTCCACGATGACGGTGATGCCGCCCGACTTCGGCCTCGGCGTGTGGACCTTCGGCAAGAACCTCGACGGCAACACCCCGTACCGGGTGGCGGCCGCCACCGCCCCGCTCGGTGCCGACCAGCGGACGAAGATCAGTACCGCGCTGACCTCGGTGCGCCCGAGCGAAACCAAGGCCGACCAGGCGTATCCTTCCCTGATCGCGGCGTACAAGAGCGCGGTGGCCGGGTACACGCGGGGCCGCACCAATTCGGTGCTGCTGATCACCGATGGACCCGACGACGATTCCACGGTCACCGGCACCCAACTCGCCGCGGACATCACCGCCGCGACCGACAGCGCCCGCCCCGTCCGCGTCGACGTGATCGTGCTCGGCGGCAGCGGCACCCAGACACTCCAGGCCCTGGCGCAGCAGACCGGTGGCCACTACACCCGGCTGGCCACCTCCGATGACATCGGCTTCGGCAACGCCGTGGTTCAAGCGCTCACCACACCGTAGTCCCGGCCCTTTCGACCGCTACCGCCGGAATTCACATACGTCACTCGCCCGGCGTCGTAGACATTCCGCATTGGTAAGTTTAGACTTACGGTTCGTGGGGACTTACCGAGATGCGGCACTGGACGCACTGGGCGATCCGACGAGGCGGGCGATCTTCGAACGCCTCGGCAAGGGGCCGTGCGCGGTAGGACAGCTGGCCGAGAGCCTGCCGGTGAGCAGGCCCGCCGTCTCCCAGCACCTCAAGGTGCTGGAACAGGCCGGATTGGTGACCCACGAGGCGGTCGGCACGCGCCGGGTCTATCGCTTGAATCCCACCGGCATCGACGCGCTGCGCGCGTATTTCACGCACTTCTGGACGGCCGCCATGTCGGCTTTTCAGGACGAAGCGAACCGGCGGGCCACCGAAAAACGAGCCACCAGCGAGGAGCAGTCATGACACAGCAGGCCAGCGAGAAGGACGTGCGCGTCGAACTCGTCATCGACGCACCCATCGAGACCGCGTACGAGGTGTTCACCGCCGGCATCGACAGCTGGTGGCCGCGCGAGCACCACATCGGCACCGGCCGGCTCACCGAGGAGGTGATCGAGCCGCGTGTGGGCGGCCGCTGCCTCGGCCGTGAGGAGGACGGCACCGAATGCCCGTGGGGAACCGTGCTCGTGTGGCAGCCGCCCACCCATTTCGCGTTCTCCTGGGAGATCGGGTTGGACTGGAAGCACGAGCCCGATCCGGAGCGCGCCAGCCGCGTCGATGTCACTTTCTCGGCCCTCGCTCCCGAGCGAACCGCCGTCACGCTGGTGCACTCAGGTTTCGACAAGCACGGCCCCGGCTGGGAATCCATGCACGACGCGGTCGGCAGCGCGGGCGGTTGGCCGGACCTGGTGAACACCTACGCGAAGGCGGCTGCCGCGGGATGACCGCGGGGTACGCCCCGAGCCGGCGGTTCAGCCCGCGTAAGCCTCCAGCGGCGGGCAGGCGCACACGAGGTTCCGGTCGCCGTAGGCGCCGTCGATCCGGCGCACCGGCGGCCACACCTTCGCCCGGGCATGCGCGAGCCCGCGCGGATACACGGCGACTTCCCGGCTGTAGGGGTGCTCCCACTCCCCCACCAGCGACGCCGCCGTGTGCGGCGCGCCGCGCAACGGATTGTCGGTCACCGGCCACACGCCCGCGGCGACCTGGTCGATCTCGGCGCGGATGGCGATCATCGCCTCGATGAAGTCGTCCAGCTCGGCGAGGTTCTCGCTCTCGGTGGGCTCGACCATCAGGGTTCCGGCGACCGGGAAGCTCATGGTCGGCGCGTGGAATCCGTAGTCCGCGAGGCGTTTCGCCACATCGTCGACGGTGACGCCGGTCTGCTTGGTGATCTCGCGCAGGTCCAGGATGCACTCGTGGGCCACCATGCCGTGCTCGCCGGTGTAGAGCACCGGGAAGTACTCGTCGAGCCGCCGCGCGATGTAGTTCGCCGAGGCGATCGCCGACAGCGTGGCGCGGCGCAACCCGTCGGCGCCCATCATGCGAATGTAGGCCCAGGTGATCGGCAGAATCGAGGCCGAGCCGTACTTCGCCGCCGACACCGCGTGCGATCCCGCTTCCAGCGGATCGCCGGGCAGGTAGCGTGCCAGGTGCGCACGCACCGCGACCGGCCCGACGCCGGGACCGCCGCCGCCGTGCGGGATGCAGAAGGTCTTGTGCAGGTTCAAGTGGCTCACGTCGCCGCCGAACCGGCCCGGCCGGGCCAGGCCGACCAAGGCGTTCAGATTGGCGCCGTCCACGTAGACCTGGCCACCCGCGTCGTGCACCAGCGCGCACAACTCGGCCACCTCGTGCTCGTAGACGCCGTGCGTGGACGGGTAGGTGATCATGATGCAGGCCAGCCGATCGGCGTGATCGGCGATCTTGGCCCGCAGGTCGTCGAGATCGACGTCGCCGTTGGCGCGGCACTTGACCACCTCCACGCGCAGCCCGGCCATGGCCGCCGACGCCGCGTTGGTGCCGTGCGCGCTGGACGGGATCAGGCAGGTGTCGCGATGGGTGTCACCGCGGTCGAGGTGATAGCGGCGGATGGCCAGCAGCCCGGCGTACTCGCCCTGGCTGCCCGCGTTCGGTTGCAGGCTCACCGAGTCGTACCCGGTGATGTCCGACAGCCAGCGTTCCAGGTCGGCGATCACCTTCAGCAGGCCGGGCGCGTCCTCGACCGGCGCGTAGGGATGCACGCGCGCGAAGCCCGGCCAGGTGATGGCCTCCATCTCCGCGGCGGCGTTGAGCTTCATGGTGCACGAGCCGAGCGGGATCATGCTGCGATCCAGCGCGATGTCCTTGTCCGACAGCGCGCGCAGATACCGCAGCATCGCCGTCTCGGTCCGGTACTTCGTGAACGCGGGGTGGTTCAGGAACTCCGAGGTGCGGTTCTCGATCGCCGCGACCGGCGCGGACGCACCGGACTCGGTCGACACCGCGGTGCCGAAAGACTCGAGCACGGCCGCCACATGCGCCTCGGTGGTCGCCTCGTCGCAGGCGATGCCGACGTGGTCGGCGTCTACCAGGCGTAGATTGATGCCGCGCGACTTGGCTTTGGCCACAACGGCTTCCGCGCCTCCTGGCACATGCGCGAGCACGGTGTCGAAGAAGCTGTCGTGCACAACCGCGCCGTCCAGCCCGGCCGCGATCGCCGCGGCGTGCCCATGCACCCGGCGGGCGATCGCCCGCAATCCGCCGGCGCCGTGGTAGGAGGCGTACATCGCGGCCACGATGGCCAGCAGCACCTGCGCGGTGCAGATGTTGGAGGTCGCCTTCTCCCGGCGGATGTGCTGCTCGCGGGTCTGCAGCGCCAGCCGGTAGGCGACCGCGCCGTCCGCGTCCACCGAGACGCCGACCAAGCGGCCGGGCAGCTGGCGGGCCTGCGCCTGCCGCACCGCGAGGTATCCGGCGTGCGGGCCGCCGAAGCCGAGCGGGACGCCGAAGCGCTGGGTGGTGCCGAAGCACACGTCGGCGCCCTGCTCACCGGGCGGCGTGATCAGGGTCATGGCCAGCAGATCCGCGCCGATCGCCACCAGCGCGCCGCGCTCGTGCGCCGCCGCGATCAGACCGGTCCGGTCCAGGACGCGACCGGAGGCTCCCGGCGTCTGCGCCAGGACACCGAAGAACTCGCCGTCGGGCAACTCGCCGGTGGACAGGTCCGCCTCCACGATCTCCAGGTCGAGCGGCTCGGCCCGGGTGTAGAGCACCGTTCTGGTCTGCGGGAACAGATCCGTGTCGATCAGCAGTCGCCGGGACTTCGCCTTGCTCGCCCGACGCAGCAGCGTCATCGCCTCGGCGGCGGCGGTGGCCTCGTCCAGCATGGACGCGTTGGCGACGTCCATGCCGGTCAGCTCCGACACCATCGTCTGGAAGTTCAGCAGCGCCTCGAGCCTGCCCTGGCTGATCTCGGGCTGATACGGCGTGTATGCGGTGTACCAGGCGGGATTCTCCAGCAGGTTGCGCACCAGCACCGGCGGGGTCAGCGTGTCGTAGTAGCCGAGCCCGATCATCGAGGTGGCCACGGTGTTGGAGTGCGCCAGTTCCGCGAGTTCGGCGAGCACCTCGTGCTCCGAACCCGCCGCGGGCAGCCCGGCCAGGCCCGTACCGTCCAAGATGCTCGCGGGCAGCGCCGCCGCGGCCAGGTCGTCCAGCGACGCCACGCCGACGACGTCCAGGATCCGGGCCAGTTCCTCCCGGTCGGGTCCGATATGGCGGTCGGCGAATGAGCGAGTCACAACAGCTCCCAAGGTCGGGCGGGGTCGGCCAGGCGGTCGACGGGTACCGGCCCTCCCCCTCTGTCGTGGCGCCTGAGAGATTCGGGTGCCGCGACCGGTGGCCGAGACCCTTTCCCCATGGGCGGGCAGCTCGAAGCCACCGCTTTCCAGAGGCGCCGAAGCCCGCACGGTCCTTTTGCCTGAGAGATTGACGGGGAGGTGCTGCTCCTTCGGCGCTCGGGCTCTTTTCGAGACCGAGACTCTCCCGCACGGCGGCGACGCACCGTCAGTTTATGCCGACGCCACGCCGCAGCGCGCCACGGGACCCCGCCCGCGCCGTGTTGTTCTGGTCACTCGAGCGACCAGCGCCGTCAGATCGCCAACCCCGCCCGCAGCCTCGTCGCGGCCAGCATGATCGACTCCGCTTGAATGCCCACCAGACGAGCCAGCGGCACCGCGACACCTGGTGCGTTCTGCTCCACGTCCGCGCACCATTGCTCGAAGATCGCGGCGAACCGGTCCCGTTCGGCTGCCAGCACCGGCGCCGCGCCGCGCGCGTATTCGTCCTCCAGCAGGCGCAGCAGCATGCCGCCCAGCCGCAGACGCAGCATCGCGGTCCAGTCGTACTGCCCGACGAAGATCTCGCCCCTGGTCGCGATCCGATCCCGTTCCGGCACAGTCTGTCTGCTCACCGCGAGACCCGGCAGCCCGGCGACCAGCGCGCGCACCGACCGCTCGAACGGGCTGCGGCCGCTCAACTCGCCCTCGACGCGGGCGAGCACCTCCGAGGCGACCTCGGCCATGGCTCGATAATCGGCGGCCGTGGCGTCGAGCAGGTCGCCCAGCACGCGGTCGCCCGCCGAACCGTCGCCGATCCGCGCGTCGACCCACAGCGGCAGTTCGCACACCAGGATCGCCGTGCCGTAGCGCGCCGCGTAGTCCCGGCAGCCGCCCCCGCCCAGCGCGGTGACCGCGTCCAGGCCCTGGGCCGCGAGCAGATCGGCCATCGCCTCGAAGCGCGGCAGTTCGAAGACGCCGGGGGCCAGTGTCCTGGCGCCCGGCGCATCGGGTTCGCCCTGGTAGATCGGCACATCGGCGGCGGAGAGGCGGGCCGTCAGCGCGGACCAGTACCCGGGGTCGCCGCCGGAGGTATAGAAGAAACCACCGCCGAATTCCGCGTTGTGCAGCGAGGCGATCAACGCCGGCCGGGTCCGATCGATCAGCGACATCATCGCCTCGGTCTCGGGAAGCGGCACCCCGACGCGCCGGCCGTGCCACTCGGTCGGGAAGCACCATTCGGGCTGTTCGACGGCGGGCGGCCGGTAGAAGCCGCGCGCGACGCGGGTCCTGGTGTGCGGCCCGGGAAACCAGCCCTCGTTCAACCGCGTTCCGTCCGGGTCGACGCACAGCAGGAAATGCCACGTGGCGCCCACGGTCACCGATTCGTCGGCGGCCATCCGGCCCAGCAGGTGGCGAATGGTGGCCATGCCGATGGGCTCGTTCGGGTGCGGATTGCCGAAGACCAGGATGTGGCGGTCGCCCGATCCGACGGTCACCTCGCGGATCGGACCGCCGCCACGAGACCGGCCGAGTTCGGTGATCGAGACCCGGTCGGGATGACCCGCGGCGAGCGCGTCAGCGAACGCGTCGAGTTCGTCGACGGTCGGAAACGCGTCGATCCGGCCGATCGGCCCGACCAATCCGGTGATGTCGCCTGCCTGCACGGCGCCCCCCTTCTCGCTGCCCGCCCCTCGTCCCGCCGCCAACGGCGCTGTCGCACACCACGGCCGGGGCGGCTGCCCGCCTCACCCGGCCGTGGAAGCGTTCGTTCCCGGTGTTTCCCGCTGGACTGGGCGAATTCTAGCCCGTCTTGCGGTTCATCCGCGCCTTCCGACGGAACGACAGCTCGTCCTCCGGGCGTTCGGTGATCGCCGACGCGCGCTCCGCGGGGAAATTGGCGATGGCGCCCGTCAGTTCGCGCATGGCGCCGCTGACCGCGATTCCGAAGACTCCCTGCCCGCCCTGCAGTAAATCGACGACCTCCTCGGCCGAGGTGCACTCGTAGACCGAGGTGCCGTCGGAGAACAGGGTGATGCCCGCGAGATCCTGGACGCCGCGGCTGCGCAGATGATCGACCGCGATCCGGATGTTCTGCAGCGAGATGCCCGCGTCGAGCAACCGCTTGACGATCTTCAGGACCAGGATGTCCTTGAACGAGTACAGCCGCTGACTCCCCGAACCCGCGGCGCTCCGGATGGAGGGCACCACCAGACCGGTGCGCGCCCAGTAATCGAGCTGCCGGTAGGTGATTCCGGCCACCTGGCACGCACTGGGAACGCGATAGCCGACCAGATCGTCAGGTACCGAATCGTCGGGGAACAGGCCTGGCTGTACCACATCCTGCGATTGCTCTGCCACTGACCACTCCCTTGCTTCGCCGACGCATTCCCAGCCTCATCGATGACCCGGCTCCGTCACCGACCGAATCGGTGCGGATTCGGCCGAAACGGTCGTGGCCCAACTGTCGAGATTACTCCCCACGATTGTCCAGGGAGCGGCGTCATCGAGCCAAACGCGACGCGCGGGGAAAGTCTCGACCTCTACTTCAGCTATCGGTCGCCTTGAAGTCGTCGGGGGACACCGACTCGAGAAACTCCTTGAACTTCTCCACCTCGTCCTCGCGCTCATCCGGCATCACGAGGCCGGCTTCCTCGAGCACCGACTCCTCGGCATGGATCGGGCAACCCACCCGCAAGGCAATCGCAACCGAATCCGACGGCCGCGCCGAAATCCGCAGATCGTTCTCGAAGACGAGATCGGCGTAGAAGGTGCCCTCCTGCAGATCCACGATCCGCACCTCCTTGAGGGTGTGCCCCAGCTCGGTGATCAGGATCTTGATCAAGTCGTGCGTCAGCGGGCGGATCGGGGTCACCCCCTCCTGTTCCAGCACGATCGCCGTCGCCTCGGCCTGCCCGATCCAGATCGGCAGATACCGGTCACCCGCCACTTCCCGGAGCAACAGCACGGGCTGGTTCTGTGGCTGCTCGACACGGATGCCGATCACGCGCATTTCGCTCATCGCACTGCCTCCCATACTCGCCGCCGGCCCGGCATGACCGCTGCAGAGCTCGCCGTACCACGAGTCTAGGCGAACCCGCACCGGTCCAGCGATCCGTCTGCACAGCCGAAATCACCGTGTTGGGTCGCCGAAACCTCCGGACCGGAGGCCCGCCGGGAGTCAGCCCCCGAGCGAGCCCCGGACCGAGGACTTCACCAGACAGGTGTGCAAGGTCAGCGACAGCGCGGCCAGTTCGCGCACCGTCTCCTCGGCACGGGCGCGCGCATCCGCGTCCCGGCTCTTCGCGATCGGAGCGACGATCTGCGCCACGAGCGCGGCCTCCCGGTCGGCGGCCAGCTTGAACGCACGCAGATGCCGTGCCTCCAAACCGAATTCGGCCATCGCCCGGGCGGTCTTGGCCAGCGTGACCGCGTCCGCGTCGAAGTACCCCGCCGGACCGGGCGTGATCAGGCCGGCCCGGATGAGGTCGTTGAGGAACTTCTCCTCGATCCCGGCCTGATCGAGCAGATCGGCCCGGGTGATCCGGATTTCGTGATCGAACCGCAGATCATCCGGGGAGATCTCGCTCGGCACGACGCCGAGCCGGCGAGGCGCGGCCACCGGGCGCACGCCACGATCGGAATCCGGTGCGGCCGGTCCGGCCTCCGGCGTGCCGCGCCCGGAATCCGGCGCCCCGGACCGGACGGAATGCGCTCGGGCGCGGGCTTCCCGCACGCCGAGCGTCGCCGCACCGCTGTCGATTGCCTCGAGCTGTTCCTTGATCACCTTCAACGGCAGGTACTGATCGCGTTGCGCGGTCAGTACGAAGCGCAGCCGTTCCACATCGGCCACGGAGAACCTGCGGTAGCCCGAAGGCGTCCGCTCCGGCCGGATCAGGCCCTCCGCTTCCAGGAAGCGGATCTTGGAGATGGTGACGTCGGGAAAGTCGGGGCGCAGCAGGTCGAGCACGGAGCCGATCGACATTCCTCCGCGTGCCCACTGCGCCGCACCGGTCACAGCGCTGGGTCCTTCATGACTCCGAGCCTTTCATGAGTGGGCGCGACCCGGCGCCGACGCTGTCATAGACTCCCCGCGCCCGCCGACGAGTCGGTCACCTGGGCGCGCGGCCCGGTGAGGAACACCAGCCGGAACTTGCCGATCTGGACCTCGTCACCGTTCTGCAGTTCCGAGGAGTCCACCGGCTCCCGGTTCACATACGTGCCGTTCAGGCTGCCCACATCGACGACCTGGAACGAATCGTCGTCCTGACGGAACTCGGCGTGCCGACGGCTGACGGTGACGTCGTCGAGAAAGATGTCACTGTCGGGGTGGCGCCCCGCCGACGTGGTCGGCTGATCCAGCAGGAACCGCGAGCCCGCGTTCGGGCCGCGCTTGACGACCAGGAGGGCCGCGCCAACGGGCAGACCCTCGACCCCTTGGACCGGCTGCTCGCCGGTCGGCTCTCCGGAGCGCGACGCGTCGACCTCGTTCAGGAAATCCGCGCGGAAGACCGACGTCGTCTCGGCCGCGGTCTCCCCGTAACCCGGGTCTTTGTTCTCGCTCACCGTTTCTCTCCTCCTCGAACCTGATTATCCCTGCAAGCAGGTGATACCTCTGGTACCACGACCTGCCGTCGAGTCTCTAGATTCCCGGCACGACCGCCGGGTGCATCTGTTGGCATTGACCGTACCCTGCCGGGCCGCACCCGTGCAGGTAGAACTGGGAAGGCTGCTTCAGCCCCCGATAACTCCTTGATAACCTGCGGCATCCAGCAGTTCACCGAGTGTCACGTCGAGACTCGCCGCGTCAGCCACCTCCAACTCGAACAGCCACCCGTCACCGTAGGGATCGGTGTTCAACGTCTCCGGCTCCGAGTTCAGCAAGTCGTTCACCGCAACGACTTTCGCGCTCAGCGGGGCGTAGATGTCGGACACGCTCTTGGTCGACTCGACCTCCGCGATACTGTCCGCGGCGGCCACGTCCGCGTCCGCCTCGGGCAGCTGCACGAACACAACGTCACCGAGTTGAGACTGGGCGTAGTCGGTGATGCCCACCCGCACCCGGGTCGGTGCGATCCGGCGTACCCACTCGTGCTCCTCGGTGTAGCGCAGATCGTCGGGGGTCTGGGTCACAGGCCGTCCTTTCGTTTGAACGTTGCACGCAAACTCTATCGGCTACGCCGTCCGGTGCCCCACAGCCGGTATCGCTCTTGCGATCGCGATGGCTCTGCCGGTATAGAGCACGCCGGTCCAGAGATAGACCGCGGTGCCCCAGATCAGCAGTGCCCCGCCGAAAGCCCGCCCGAAACCGGCGGCCGCCCAATCCATCTGCCCGGCCAGCAGCCAGGGCAGCGCGGACATCAGCGCGAAAGTGGCCGCCTTGCCCAGATAGATCACCTCCGGCGGGGGCAGTTCGCGGCGTTTGTACACCGAGAGCGTGGCGGTGAGCACGAGGTCGCGGACGACCAGCAGCGCCGCCACCCACCACGGCATCAGGCCACGGATCACGAAGGCCGCCAGCGTGGTGACCAGATACAGCCGGTCCACGAACGGATCCAGCAGCGCCCCCAGCCGCGAGGACTGGTCGAGCAGCCGGGCGAGCTTGCCGTCCAGGAAGTCGGTGACGCCGCTGGCGACCAGTAGGGCGAACGCCCAGCCATCGGCCCGCTGGATCAGCAGCAACCACAGGAACAGCGGAACGCCGAGCAGCCGCAGCACGCTGAGCACGTTCGGCACGGTCAGGACGCGGTCGGCGAACACGCCTCGCCCCGCGCCGTCGGCGGCGCTCTCCTCCGGTTGCGCTGTGCCCGAGTCGGTTGTCACGACCCGTGCATACCCCACCGACCCCGGTTCCCGCCATCTCCACGCGCCGATTTTCCGCACAGCGGCGCGGCGCGCCCATGCGAGGATGGTTTCCGCCACAGCGCGGCGGTGACAGAATGATATGAAGAATTTCTCACCGTGTGGCCGGTGAGCGAGAGGAAGTCATGTCCGCATTCGACTACGACGTGGTGGTGATCGGTTCCGGCTTCGGCGGCAGCGTCAGCGCCCTGCGGCTCACCGAGAAGGGTTACCGGGTCGGCGTGCTCGAGGCAGGCCGCCGATGGCGCCCCGAGGACATCCCGCGCACCAATTGGAATGTGCGCAAATCGATCTGGGCTCCACGCCTCGGCCTGACCGGGCCGCAGCGGATCAGCCTGCTCGGCAAGTGCGCCGTGTTCTCCGGCGCCGGCGTCGGCGGCGGCTCGCTGATCTACGGGAACACGCTCTACGAACCGCTGCCGAACTTCTACACCGATCGGCAGTGGGCCCACATCACCGACTGGCGCGCGGAGCTGGCGCCGTACTACGACCAGGCCAAGCGGATGCTCGGTGTCGCGCCGAATCCGCGCACGACCCCGGCCGACGAGGTGATCCGGGAGATCGCCGAGGACCTGGGCGTGGCCGACACCTACCACCCGACCGAGGTCGGCGTGTTCTTCAACGAGAGTGATCCCGGCACGGAAGTCGACGACCCGTACTTCGGCGGCGCGGGCCCGCGCCGCACCGGCTGCGTGCACTGCGCGCGCTGCTTCACCGGCTGCCCGCACAACGCCAAGAACACCACCACCACGAACTATCTCCACCTGGCCGAGCAGGCGGGTGCGCAGGTGCACCCGCTGACCACCGCCACCGCCGTGCGGCCGCTGCCCGGCGGCGGGTACGCCGTGGACACCCAGCGGCCGGATCGCTGGATCCGCAAGCAGAGCAGAACCTTCACCGCCGAGCAGGTGGTGTTCGCCGGGGCCGCGCTGGGCACCCAGAAGCTGCTGCACAAGATGCGGGACGACGGTGCGCTGCCGCACTTGTCGCCCCGGCTCGGCGAACTGACCCGGAGCAACTCCGAGGCCATCTTGAACGTGGTCAGCCGCGCCCGCCGTGATTTCGCCGAGGGCATCGCGATCACCTCCTCGATCCACCCGGAGCCGGACACCCACGTCGAGGTGTGTCACTACGGCAAGGGCCAGAACGCCCTGTTCCCGATGTCGGTGCCCATCGTGGACGGCGGCGCGTTCCGCTTCCTGCGGTTCCTGCTGGCGATCGTGCTGCACCCCCTGGTGTTCCTGCGCAGTCTCGACGCGCGGCACGCCTCGGAGAAGTCGGTCATCCTGCTGATCATGCAGTCGCTGGACAACTCGCTGACTTCGTACCGCCGGCGCGGGCGGCTGCGCACCAGGCAGGGCACCGGCGAGCCGAACCCGACCTGGATCCCGCTGGCCCACGACATCGGCCGGCGCTTCGGCGCGAAGGTCGACGGCGACACCCACGGGCTGATCATGGACGTGTTCGACATTCCAGCCACCGCCCACTACATCGGCGGCTGCGTGATCGGCGACAGCCCGCAGACCGGCGTGGTCGACCCGTACCAGCGGGTCTACGGCCATCCCGGCCTGCATGTGGCGGACGGCTCGGCGGTGACCGCCAATCTCGGCGTGAACCCGTCGCTGACGATCACCGCGCAGGCCGAGCGCGCGATGGCGTTCTGGCCCAACCGCGGCGAACCCGATCCCAGGCCGGAACCGGGGTCGCCCTACCGGCGCATCGCTCCGGTGGCCCCGGCGCATCCCACGGTGCCCGCGGCGGCGCCGGGCGCGCTGCGCCTGCCGATCGAGCCGGCGCCGCCCCGCATTCCCGCGCAGTGAGTGCGAGACCACACCGCGAGACGGGACCGCACCGGCTAGCCTGAGCCGTTGTGTCAGACAGTGGTATCGACCTGCGCTCCTACGTGCCGGCGGAGGAGATCCTGGCCCGCGGACGGGCCTTGCGTCAGCGGGTTCCGGTCATCGTCAGGGACCGGGAGGCCACGAGCGTGCGGCGCCCCGGGGTGCTCGACTTCGTCGCGGCGAGCAACGCAGGCCGGCTACCGCACCTGATCCCGCTGCGGATCGGGCGGATGATCGCCTCGCCGTTCACCTTCTACCGGGGCGCGGCGGGTCTCATGGCGGCCGATCTGGCCGGTGGCCCGGACAGTGGGCTCACCGCCCAGCTGTGTGGTGACGCGCACGCGGCGAACTTCGGCCTGTACGGCACCGCACGCGGCGAGATCATCATGGACATCAACGATTTCGACGAGACCGTGCCCGGCCCGTGGGAGTGGGATCTGGAGCGCCTCGCGGCCGGCCTGGTGCTGGCCGGGCGCGAGGCGGGCGCCGACGAGGACGAATGCCGCACCGCGGCGCGCGACGCCGCCCGCTCCTACCGCCTCGCCGTGGACGAACTGGCCGCGATGCCGTTCATGGCGTCCTGGTGCGCGCTGCCCGACGAGTCGGTGATCGCCCGCGCCAAGGCCGACGCCCTGCTCGACGACTTCAAGAAGGCCGCCAAGAAGGCGCGCAAGAACACCAGCGCCAAAGTGGTCGCCAAGTGGACCGAGCACCTCGAGGATCACCAGACCGGAATCCGCAAGCACCGCTTCGTCAGCGATCCCCCGATTCTCACCGCGGTGGACGAGCACGTCGCGGAAGCGGTGATCGGCGGGCTCGAGCGCTACGCGGGCACCCTGCCCGAGTCGCGGCGCACCCTGCTGACTCGATTCGCGGTGTCCGACGTCGCCTTCCGGATCGTCGGGACCGGCAGCGTCGGCCTGCACAGCTACCTCGCGCTGCTGCACGGCAACGACGGCGAGGCACTGGTCCTGCAGGTGAAGCAGGCCGCCCCGGCGGCGCTCGCCCCGTTCCTGCCCGCCCCCACCGTGCGGCACGAGGGTGAGCGAATCGTGCAGGGCGCCAGGCTGGTCCAGGCCGAGTCGGACATCCTGCTGGGCTGGACCTCCCTCGATCCGACCGGCGACGGCACCGAACTGCCGTTCATCGTCCGGCAATTCCGCAATATGAAGGGCAGCATCGATCCCGCCGAACTACCCGCCGACGATCTCGACGACTACGGACGGCTGGCCGGCGCACTGCTGGCCCGGGCCCACTCCCGTTCGCTGGATCCGCGGCTGCTCTCGGGATACCTGGGCGGCGACGAGCGCTTCGACGCCGCGGTGGCCGCGTTCGCGGTGCGCTACGCCGACCGCACCGAGGCCGACCATGCCGAACTGGTCGAGGCGGTGCGGGCGGGCCGGATCGAAGCCGCGGACTCGGAGTAGCGCGTCCGCCGGGCCGCGTCCGACACGCCGCCGCTCGGCACGGGCGCGGCGAATCCGTTGCGGCACCTCGTATCCTGTCCACTGTCGAGTGTCGACGTGAAGGGTGGCCGCCAATGCTCGTGCGAGTCCAGAACGCCGCGGGAACGAATGCCGAGCGCACGCTGATCGATTGGCTGCGCACCTGGAAGGACTCCTCGAGTCCGCACGGTGTCGCGACGATCACCTGCGGCCTGTTCCACAAGGATCGGCTGCACCAGTTCGACGCGGTGATCTGGACGCCGACCAGCTGCGTGGTGATCGAAGCCGACGCGCTGGTCGCCCGCCAGGACGGGGTCCTCGAGGTCCCCTTGAACGGCGAGTGGACCATCAACGGCGAGCCGGTCGCGACCGAGAGCCGTGATCGCCGCACACCGCTGGACAAGTCGCGCGAGCACACCTTCGCGTTGCAGGAATGGCTGGCCGCCCGTGGTCTGGGGCAGCGCGTCGTGCACGGCGTCGCGCTGCTCGTCCCGTTGCCGGGCGCCCAGCTGCAGCTCGAGCAGCGGTGGGCCGATCCGAGTTTCGACGTCATCATCGGCGACGATCCGGGTCGGCTGCGGCACTACTTCGACGCGCTCGCCACCGAGGAGAAGTTTCTCTGGACGGCCAACGACGTCGCCGTCGCGTTCCGCGGCCTGGGTATCCTGCCCTATCTGCCCGCGCCGCAGGAACTGCTCAACGAGGGCTTCCTCGGCCCGATCGACATCACGCTCTGGCACGGCGGCCCCAACCAGGCCCAAGCGGAGGCCTACGCGGAGGAACTCGCGCAGGCCGAGCGCGAGGCGCAGGCGTCCCGCTTCGTCGTCCGCGCGCCGTGGTACAGCCCGTGGAAGCTGTATCCGCGGGAGTCCGGCGACCTCGACTTGGGCCGCGCGGTGATGCGCACCGTCCTGGCCATCGGCATGGTTATCGCCTTCGTGTGGGTGCTGTGGTTCCTGGTCACCGCGCTCGGGGCGTACGGACCGGGCTGATCGGCCGCGAACGCGTGCGACGGCCCGGCCGCTACGACGAGGCCGGGATGGGCTGGGCCCGCTGGAAGACGCTCGCGTCATCGAGCATGGCCGCGCGCAGCATCGGCTCCGGCACGCCCATGGCCTCTACCAGCGTCAGCGCGTGCGGGCGCAGCCGGTCGACCAGCTCGTTCACGCCGCGGCGCACTGCCTTCGCCCGATCCACCGACATGAACCGGTGCATGATGTACCAGGCCTGGTTCTCCTCGATGGTGGTGTAGACGAACAAGTCGCACATCCAGTCGGCGAGTTCGCGCGCGTCCGGATCCTCGATGTCGGCGATGCCCTCGATGAACGCCTCGAGCACCAGCCGGTCGATGTGCGCGGAGCCGGCGGCCAGGATGTGGTCCTGGGCGTTGTTGAAGGCCTCGAACGGACCGGTCTCCTCCGCCCTGGCGCGCAGCCGGTGCGCCGCGGTGCGGACCAGGTAATCCTCGCGGTCGGCGAACAACTGCAGCTGGACCGCCCGGCGCGACAGGTCGCCCTCGTCGATGGAGTCGTCGCCGCGGTCGCGCAGGGTCTGGATCAGCTGGCGCACGCCGGACCGCTTGCGCACGACGTCTCCGGCCATGGTCGCGGCGAAACGCACCCAGCCCAGTGCGTCCAGGTCACGCACCTCGTCGGCGTAGGACGTGAGCAGTTCCTTGGCGACCAACTGGGTGAGCACGACGTTGTCGCCCTCGAAGGTGGTGAACACGTCGGTGTCCGCCTTCAACGTGACCAGCCGGTTCTCGGTCAGATAACCCGCGCCGCCGCACGCCTCGCGGCATTCCTGTATCGCGCGGGTGGCGTGGGCGGTCTGCGCGACCTTCAGACCCGCGGCGCGCTTCTCCAGCGCGCGTTGCGCGCCCGCCTCGAGGTTCTGACCGGTCTGCACCAGATGCATCCGGCGCACCAGGTCGTTCTGCGCGAACGCGAGCGCGTAGGACTTCGCGACCAGCGGCAGCAGACGGCGCTGATGGCTGCGGTAATCCAGCAGCACGGTCTCCACACCGGTGTCCGGGTCGGAGAACTGGCGGCGCTGCAGCGCGTAGCGCACCGCGATGCTCAGGGCGACTCGCGCCCCCGCGGCCGCGGCGCCGCCGACGCTGACCCGCCCGCGCACCAGGGTGCCCAGCGTGGTGAAGAACCGGCGGCTGGGGTTCTCGATCTCGGAGCTGTAGGTGCCGTCCGGTGCGACGTCGGCGTAGCGGTTGAGCAGGTTCTCCCGCGGCACCCGCACGTGATCGAACACGATGCGCCCGTTGTCCACTCCGGGCAGGCCGCCCTTGAGGCCGTCGTCATAGGTGGTGACGCCGGGCAGGTCGGCGCCGTTCTCGTCGCGGATCGGCACCAGCAGGCAGTGCACGCCCTTGTTCTCGCCGCGCGTGATCAGCTGCGCGAACACCGCGGCCATCCGGGCGTGCTCGGCCGCGCCACCGATGTAGTCCTTGCGCGCCGACGGCGTCGGCGAGTGCACCACGAACTCCTGGGTGTCCGGGTCGTAGGTCGCCGTGGTCTCCAGGTTCGCGACGTCGCTGCCGTGGCCCGACTCGGTCATGGCGAAGCAGCCGAGCAGATCCAGCGAGATCAAGCGCTCGATGTACTCCCGGTGCCGTTCGGTGCCGAGGTTCTCCACGGCGCCACCGAACAGCCCCCACTGCACCCCGGATTTCACCCACAGCGACAGGTCGGCGTACGCCAGCATCTCCAAACCGACCACCGCGGCGCCAGGCTCACTGGTACCGCCGTTCTCCCGGCGGAAGCCACGCTCGGCGAACCCCATCGTGGAGATCGCCTTCATCTGCTCGAGCACCCGCGCCCGAGCGGCCTTGTAGTCCTGATAGGGATCGGCGGTGAACTCGTCCCCGGCCAGCAGCGTCCGGGCTTCCTCCCGGACGGCCGCCCAGGGTCCGTCGAGTGCTGCGCGCAGATGGTCCGCCGTCGTTGCCGTGCCGCTAGTCATGTCTCGACGATAGCCCCGTACACGCGCGGCAAACCGTGACGCAGGACAAGTCGGCGTGCGGGTCTTGCTCGACCGCTGAACGAGTGTTTAATATACTGAACATGTGTTTAACCAACAGCCCGTTCCGCAAGGATCCGCCGAGGATCTGACCACCGCGGCGCGCATTCGCGATACCGCGATCGAGGTGTTCGGCGAACACGGATTCCAGGTCGGAGTCCGCAAGATCGCCGCCGCCGCCGGCGTCTCCCCCGGGCTGGTCAACCATCACTTCGGTTCCAAGGACGGCCTGCGCGCCGCCTGCGACGACCGAGTGTTGCAGTTGATCCGCGACGAGAAGGTCAAGGCGATCACCGCGTCGTCGGTGAAGGCGGGCATGCTCGACGCCCTGGCCGAAGTGGAGGCGTACGGGCCACTGGTCGCCTATATGGTGCGCAGCCTGCAGGCGGGCGGACCGATGGCGGAATCATTGTTCGAGCACCTGGTCGCCGATGCCGAGGGTTATCTCGAGAAGGCGGTCGAGGCGGGCAGAATCAAGCCGAGCCGCGATCCGGCGGCACGCGCCCGCTATCTGATGATGCTGAACGTCGGCGCGACCATGCTGTACATGCAGATGCGCCAGCACCGCGACGAGACGATCGACTATCGCAAGGCGATCCGCGAGCTCACCGAAGAACTCACCCCACCGGCCCTGGAGTTCTACACCCAAGGGCTGTTCACCGATCCCACGATCTTGGACACATTCACCAAGGAGAAGTGATGTCCGACATCATCGAAGTCCGCGATCTTCGCAAGACTTTCGGTCACGTCAACGCTCTGGACGGCCTCGACCTCACCGTCGCCGAGGGCGAGATCCACGGCTTCCTCGGCCCCAACGGAGCGGGCAAGTCCACCACCATCCGGGTCCTGCTGGGGATTCTGCGCGCCACCGGCGGGCAGGCCCGGCTGTTCGGCCGTGACCCGTGGGCGGACGCGGTCGCCCTGCACCGCGAATTGGCCTATGTGCCAGGCGATGTCACGCTGTGGCCGTCGCTGTCGGGTGGCGAGACCATCGATCTGCTGTCCCGGATGCGAGGTGGTCTCGACGAGCAACGGCGCGACGAGCTGATCGAGCGCTTCGACCTCGACCCGCGCAAGAAGGCGCGCACCTATTCCAAGGGCAACCGCCAGAAGGTCGCGCTGGTCGCGGCGCTGGCCTCCGACGCCCGGCTGCTGCTGCTCGACGAGCCGACCTCGGGCCTGGATCCGTTGATGGAGCAGGTCTTCCGGGAGTGCGTGCAAGAGGCGCAAGAGCGCGGCGCGACCGTCCTGCTGTCGAGCCACATCCTGTCGGAGGTCGAGGTGCTCTGCGATCGGGTGACCATCATCCGCGCCGGGCGGACGGTGGAGAGCGGGTCGCTGGCCGACCTGCGCCACCTGTCGCGCACCTCGATCACGGCCGAATTGACCGGCGACGCGGGCGATCTGAGCCGCATCCCGGGCGTGGAGGACATCGAGCTCGACGACCACACGCTGCGCTGCCAGGTCGACAACGAACACTTGGGCGAGCTGATCCGGGTACTCGGCGACGCCGGCGTGCGCAGCCTGACCAGCACGCCGCCGACGCTCGAGGAACTGTTCCTGCGGCACTACCACGTCGACGGTCACGGCGCCGAGTCCGCCGCGGACACCGGGGAGAAGGTGCGAGCATGACCACCGCCATCGCCGGCCGCGCCGCGGCGGCGCCGGCGTTCGCCGTATCCGGCGACTTCGCGGGCACCGGGCAATTGCTCCGGCTGTACCTGCGGCGCGACCGGATCGTGCTGCCGCTGTGGACGCTGCTCATCGGCCTCATGCCCGCGTTCCAAGTCGTCAGCATCAAAGATCTCTACGACAACCAAGCGTCCCTGGACAGCTTCGCGCGCACGACGGCCGACAGCCCCGCGCTCATCGCCATGTACGGCCCGGTGTTCAGTTCGGCTCTGGGTTCGATCGGCACCTGGAAAGCCGGCGCCATGTACACCATGATCGCCATCGCCACGGTGCTCACGGTGATCCGGCACACCCGGGTCGAGGAGGAGACCGGGCGCGCGGAACTGGTGGGCGCCACCAGCATCGGGCGTTTCGCCGGTCTCACCGCCACCCTGATCATGACCTATGCGGGGGCGTTGCTCGCCGGCGTCGTGTGCGCCTTGTCGCTCTATGGCACCGATCTTCCGCTCGCGGGATCGATCGCCTTCGGCTCCGCGCTCGCCGCGTCGGGCCTCGTCTGGGCGGCCGTCGCGGCGGTCGCCGCGCAAGTCAGCGCCGGTGCGCGGGTGGCGCGCGGCGTGGCGTTCGGCGCCCTCGGGGCGGCCTTCGCCCTGCGTGCGGTCGGCGACGCCGGAAACAGCGTGCTGTCCTGGTTCTCGCCGATCGGATGGTCGCTACAGATCCGCCCGTACGCCGAGGAACGCTGGTGGGTGCTGCTGCCCTTCGCCGCGCTCGCGGTGGGAGGCACCGTGCTGGCGTACGCGTTGCTCGGTAACCGCGACGTCGGTTCCGGACTCATCGCGGAGCGTCCCGGGCCGCCCACGGCGGCGGGCTTCCTGTCCGGCCCGGTCGGGTTGGCCTGGCGATTGCAGCGCGGCACCCTGCTGGCGTGGACGGTCGGCTTCGCCCTGTACGGCCTGCTGATCGGCGGCGCGGTGAACAGCGTCGGCGACATGCTCGACGGCAGCGCGTCCATCCGGGACATGGTCACCCGGATGGGCGGCTCCGAGCAGTTGCAGCAGTCGTTCATCACCTACGCGATCACGATGCTGGCCGCGGCCGCGTCGGCCTACTCGATCTCCGCCGCCCTGCGGCTGCACGACGAGGAGACCAGCGCCCGGGTCGAGGCCACGCTGTCCGGCGCTGTCGGCCGCGTCCGCTACGCGCTCAGCCACATCGGCTTCGCGCTGCTCGGCCCCGCCGCGGCACTGCTGATCTCCGGTGTGGCGATCGGCATCGTGTACGGCGCCACCGGCGGCGACGTCGGCACGAGACTCGGCCAGTCGATCGGCGCCGCCGCCGTCCAGGTGCCCGCGATCTGGGTCGTCACGGGCATCGCGGTCGCCCTCTACGGTGTCGCACCGCGGTTCGCCCCGGTCGCGTGGGGCGTGCTCAGCGCCATGGTGGTGATCTTCTTCGTAGGTTCCCTGGACGGGCTGCCGCAGGGGGTGGTCGATCTGGTGCCGTTCGTGCACCCGCCGAAGGTGCCCGGCGCCGAATTCCAGGCACAGCCCCTGCTGTGGCTGCTCGCGATCGCCGCACTGCTGCTCGCCATCGGCGTCACCGCCTTCCGCAGACGCGACCTGCGCTGACACCGCCCTCCGGCCCGCGCGAATCCGCTTCGCGCGGGCCGCTTCTCGTTCGGAGGGCAGCTCGGCCCGGTCGTAGCAGGCATGCTCGCGCGTCCGCTGGTCACCCGATTCGTCGCCGCACCCGATGGCGCGCCGAACGGGTCAGCCGCTGTGCTCGATCCCGAGCTTCCCGGCCAATCGCGCGAGGTAGGCCCGCACGTCCTCGGTGGGACGATCGGGCAATCCGAAGACCGCCTCGGTGACACCGGCTTCGGCCCAGCGCGCCAGCTGTGCCGCGTCGTGCCGACCGGCGAGGGCGACGACCTCGGGACTGTCCGCGCGCCCGTGCTCGCGCCAGATCCGGCGCAGCAGCGCGAGCTTCTCGTCGAGGCCGTCCTCGGTCGGCGTGGTGATCCATCCGTCGGCGTGCTTCGCCAGCCAGATGAAATTCTTCTCGGTGCCCGCCGCGCCGAGCAGCACCGGAATGCGTTTCTGCACCGGCTTCGGCCACGACCAGCTGGCGCCGAAGGTGACGAACTCGCCGTCGAAACCGGCTTCCTCTTCGGTCCACAGCACCCGCATGGCCTCCAGATGCTCGCGCAGCACCGTCCTGCGCTTTCCCGCGGGCACGCCGTGGTGGGCCAGTTCGTCGGTGTTCCAGCCGAATCCGACACCGAGACTCACCCGGCCGCCGGACAGGTGGTCCAGCGAGGCGATGGTCTTGGCCAAGGTGATCGGATGGTGTTCGGCGGGCAGTGCCACCGCGGTGGACAACCCGATGCGCTCGGTCACGGACGCCGCGGTCCCGAGCGCGACCCACGGGTCGAGCGTCCGCAGGTACCGGTCGTCGGGCAGGCTCGCATCGCCGGTGCGCGGGTGCGCCGCGGCCCGCACCACCGGGATGTGAGTGTGCTCTGGCACGTAGAACGTGTCGAATCCGGCACGTTCGGCGGCCAGCGCCGCATCCGCGGGGGTGATGCCCCGATCGCTGGTGAACAACACGATTCCGTACCGCACCGCACGCGCTCCCATCGCCAAAATTAGAACAAGTTCTATCACGATTCCTTCGCGCCACCAAGGGCGCGGCGCAGCCGGCACGCCCGTCGCGACCCGCGCGGATGCCGAGCAGTCATCGGATGACTAGGTTCGCGTCCATGAGTCCTGACGCAACTTCCGTTCGAGATGTCACCACCGCACGGGTGGACCACCTCGGCTGGCGTCGCGGGCTTCGCCTGCGGCGCGCCCGGCCCATTCCCGTCGTCACCCAGGCCGTCGGCCTGCTGGTGGCCGACCGGCAGGCGACCGCGGACACCATCGTCACCGCGCCGACGCCGTTGCAGCCGATCGACCTCACCGACGACGCCAGGGTCGCCGAAGTCCTCGAGCTCGCGGTGCGCGTCGGCGAGGTGGTGCTCGCCTCCGGCACCGGCGTGGTGGACACCACCACGACGGTGCGCTTCATCGCCGCCACCTACGGACTGTCCCGCTGCAGCATCGACGTCACCTACGACGCCATTCGCATCTGGGCCGACCGCGGACCCGCGCTGCCGCCCGCCAGCACCATGCGGATCGTGCACTACCGCGCCCTGGACTTCACCCGGCTCGCCGCCGTGGACCGGCTGACCCGCCGGATCCGCAACGAGGTGGTCCCGCCGGACCAGGCCCGCGCCGCACTGGACGCGATCACCTCGGCGCCGCACCCGTATCACCGGTGGACCGCCACCGCCGCGTGGTCACTGATGGCGGCGGCGATCGCCGCGCTGCTCGGCGCGGGCGCTCTGGTGGCCGCGGTCAGTTTCGCGACCACCGCGGCGATCGACCGCACCAATCGCATCCTCAATCGCTACGGGCTGCCGTTCTTCTTCCAGCACATGGTGGGCGGCGCCATCGCGGCGATCCCGGCCATCGTGCTGGCGAGCCTGGCCGCGCGCCTGGGGATCGACGCCGACCCCACGCTGATCATCGCGGCCGGAATCACCGTCCTGCTCAGCGGCTTGCAACTGGTCGGCTCGGTGCAGGACGCGATCACCGGCGCCCCCATCACCGCCACGGCCCGCATGCTCGAGGTGATGATGATGACCGGCGGCATCATCGCGGGCATCGCGCTCACCCTGCGCATCGCCGACCTCCTCGACGCCACGGTGCCGCCGGTCTATCTGACCTCCGCCCGCGACATCACCGACCTGCCGGTGCAGATCCTGGCCGGTGCGGTGGCGGCCCTGGCGTTCGCGCTCGCCTGCTACGCCGAACGCCGGGCGCTGGCCGCCGCCGCGGGCAGCGGCGCCGCGGGCATCATCTGCTTCCTCCTGGTCCAGGAGGCGGGTTTCGGCCCGGTGATCTCCTCCGGCGCCGCCGCGACGCTGGTCGGCCTGGCCGGTGGCCTCATGGCTCGCCGCGCGCTGACTCCCCCGCTGGTCGTCGCCGTCGCGGGCATCACCCCGCTGCTGCCGGGGCTCAAGGTCTATCGCGGGCTGTACGCCTTGCTCAACGACGAACTGCTGATCGGAGGCAACCAGTTGCTGTCGGCGTTCGGCATCGGCTGCGCGCTGGCGGCCGGAGTGACCCTCGGCGAGTGGTGCGACCGCACCGTGCGCAGGCCGCGGATCCTGCGCCGGTTCGGATCCCTGCGCCGCCCGATCGTCCGGCGTCGCCGCCGATCGTCGCCCGCCCACTGAGCCGCGAGGCGCATGCGCGCCGCACGGCCGCCCGGTAACCTCTTATCGGACTGGTCAGGGCGCCGCGCTCGGTGGCGGCCCCGGTGTGAGGTGAGGTGGTTCGGACATGTCGGAAGCAGTGCCGTTCTCGACGCAGATCCGCAGCGCCACCGCGCAACAGCATGCGGAGGCGGAGAACTCCCGCTTCATGAGTGAGATGCTCGGCGGGTCCCTCGGCGTCGACTCGTATCACCGCTACACCGGTCAGCTGTGGTTCATCTACCGCGCTCTCGAACAGCGCTGGGAAACGTTGTCCGACGACCCGGTCGCCGGGCCGTTCATCCGGCCCGAACTCGCCCGCACCGCCGAACTCGAGCGCGATCTCGCGCATCTGCTCGGTCCGGACTGGCGCGCCGGACTGGAACCGCTGCCAGCCACCGCGGCCTACGCCGACCGCATCGACGAGTGCGCGCGCGACTGGCCGGCCGGGTACATCGCCCACCACTACACCCGCTACCTCGGAGACCTCTCCGGCGGGCAGGTCATCCGCGGCACCGCCGAGAAGCTGTGGAACCTGCCGCATCGCGGCGACGGCGTCCGCTTCTACGTCTTCGACGGCGTCGGCAACCCCGCGGCTTTCAAGCGGGAATACCGCGGCCTGCTCGATCGGCTGCCGCTCGACGATCTGGAGCGCCGCCGCGTGCTCGACGAAGGCAAGCGCGCCTTCACGATGAACACCGCGGTCTTCGAGGAACTGGCCGAGGAATTCCCCGCCGCGCAATAGCCGGATCGAACACCACGCATCGCCTGCCGCACGCGGCATTTCGGCCGTCGTGCGCGAGCGCCGCGGACATGGGACAGTCATGGTATGAGAGCGCGCCGTCGCATCGCCGTGGTTCTTGCCGGTCTCGTCGGTGCCGGGCTGGTGGGAGGTTGCGGCACGACGTCCGATCCCGGCACCGGACCCGGCTCATCGACCGCGGCCCGGATCGTGCCCTTGATCTCGACGAACGACCTGCGTCCGGCGCAACCGGACGAAGTGCACCTGTTCGGCTTCAACGATCTGCACGGAAACCTGCAGCCGCCGAGCGGGTCCAACGGCAAGATCGCCAATTACGACGCGGGCGGAGCCGCGTATCTCGCCACTCATCTGGCACGACTGAAGGCCGCCTATCCCGCCAGCGCCGTGCTCGCGGCGGGGGACAACATCGGGGCCAGCCCGTTGATCTCCAGCCTGTTCCACGACGAGCCGACGATCACCTTTCTCGATAATGTCGGAGTCGCCGCATCCGCGGTCGGCAATCACGAATTCGACGACGGCGTAGTGGAATTGGCACGCCTGCAACAAGGCGGATGCGCGGTCGACGGATGTTCGCCCGGCGCCCCGTTCGCCGGCGCGAAATTCCCCTATCTGGCGGCCAACGTCACCGACGCGCAGGGCAACTTGCCGCCCGCGCTGCGCCCGTGGACGATGCTGGAAGTGGGCGGGCACCGGATCGGCGTGGTCGGCACGGTCACGCCCGACACCGCGAATATCGTGCTGCCCGAAGGCATCCGGGGCTATCTCTTCGGTGACCAAGCCGCCGCGATCAATCGCCATGTGCCGGAATTGAAGGCGGCCGGCGCGGAAGCGATCGTGGCACTGGTGCACGACGGCGGCTCCCAGCGGCCCGAGCGGGGCGCGCCGGTGGACTACAACGGATGCGCGAACGTCACGCCGAACGTGACGGGGCTGGCCGAGCGGATCGACCCCGCCGTCCGGGCGGTGTTCACCGCGCACAGCCATCAGCCCTATGTGTGCACCGTCGCGGGCAAGGTGATCACCCAGGCATCCTCGTATGGACGGCTCATCACCGACGTCACGCTGCGTTTCGGTGGCGACGGCGTGCAGGCGTCGGCGGTCAATCGCGTCGTGACCCGCGAGGTGACGCCGGACGCCCCGACGACCGCGCTGATCGACTTCTACACCGAGCAATCGCGGCCGCGCGCGGGCCGCGTCGTCGGCGCGACCGCGAACGCCCTGCCGCACGATCCCGGCCCGGCGGGCACCTCACCGCTGGGAGACGTGATCGCCGATTCCATGCTGTCGGTCACCGCGGGCCCGGCCGCCGCCGTCGCCGCCTTCATGAACCCCGGCGGCGTGCGCGCCGATCTGAAACAGGGGCCGATCACCTACGGCGACCTGTTCACCGTTCAACCGTTCGGCAACCAGGTCGTCACGCTCACCCTGACCGGCAGCCAGATCCTGCGCCTGCTGGAACAGCAGTGGACCATCGCCGCGGGCAAACCGACGATCCTGTCTCTCGCGGGCATCAGCTACGCCTACTCCGACACCGCCCCCACGGGCGCGAAGGTGATCGCCGACAGCGTCCGCATCGCAGGTCAGCCGCTGAATCCGGTCGCCACGTATCGCGTGACGACCAACAACTTCCTGGCTTCGGGCGGCGACGGATTCACCGTGTTCACCGAGGGCGCCGATACTGCGGTGGGCCCGACCGACCTGGACGCCTTCGAGGCGTTCTTGCGCGACAAGCCCCCGCTGCAGGCGCCGCCCGCCCGGGTCGAGAAGAAGTAGCGAGACCGGACGCTGCCAAGTTGCTGGACACCCGACCAGAACGCGGGTAACTGGAAATCTTTGTAACACATACCGTTTGACCTGCACAGACGGTGACCAGCCCCACAGCCCGAACGGGTCATGATCGCTTGCCGGGCCCACGCACGGTCGGTTACTGTTCAGTAATAAGTCAGGACGAAGGTGTTCCTACTTTCGGCCCGACGTCTGTCGCTGGGGGCCGAATCACGCTGTCCGCATCCATTGCCGCATGCCGGATGACTTGTGCGACAACAGGTTCGAGTGAACAGCAGGAGTATGCGATGGCCACTTACATCGTGACGGGCGGAACCGGATTCTTGGGCAGGCGGGTCGTGCAGGACCTGCTGGATCGCGACGCGGACGCGATCGTCCATGTGCTGGTGCGCGAGACGTCGCTGGCGAAATTCACCGACATCGCGGCGGGCTGGCGCGGCGCCGAACGGGTCTTCGCGCTGATCGGCGATCTCACCGCCGAGGGCCTCGGGCTGGCGTGCGAGCCGCCGCAGGCCGACCACATCGTCCATCTGGGCGCCGTCTACGACATGACGGCCGACGAGGACACCGCGCACGCGGCGAACGTCAGCGGCACCCGCTCGGTGCTGGCCCTGGCCCGCGAGGTCGGCGCGGTGCTGCACCACGTCTCCTCCGTGGCGGTGGCGGGCGACCACAAAGGCAAGTTCTTCGAGGAGGACTTCGACCTCGGGCAGCGGCTGACCTCGCCGTATCACCGCACCAAGTTCGCCGCCGAGAAGCTCGTCCGCGAGTCGCGCGGCGTGCGCTGGCGGGTGTACCGGCCCGCGATCATCGTGGGCGATTCCCGCACCGGCGAGATGGACAAGGTCGACGGGCCGTACTACTTCTTCGGTGCGATCGCGAAGCTCGCCGCGCTGCCGTCGGATCTGCCCTTGCCGCTGCCCGATCTCGGCGCCACGAATATCGTTCCCGTCGACTATGTTTCGGCCGCCATGGTGGAACTCATCCGCCGACCCGGCCTGAACGGACGCACTTTCCACCTGGTCAACCCGGAGCCACAGCCGTTCGGCGAGGTGTACCGCGCGCTCGCCGCCGCGGCGGGCGCGCCGACCGGCGTGGGCACGGTGCCCGGCAGCGGGCTCGCGCTCAGCGGCCTCGCGCACCTGCCTGGGGTGACCTCCGTGCGCGATTTCCTGCTCGAACAGGTGGGCATCCCGGCCGAGGTCGCTCCGCACACCTCGTTCTCCGCAGAGTTCATCAGCGACTCCACCCGCGCCCAGCTGCGCGGCACCGGGCTGACCGTGCCGTCGTTCGACAGCTACGCCGAGCGGCTGTGGCAGTACTGGCGCGACCACCTCGACCCGCAGCGCGGACGAGTGTCCGTCACCGGCGACCCGCTCGCCGGCCGGGTCGTGCTGATCACCGGAGCGTCCTCCGGCATCGGGCTGGCCACCGCGCACGCCGTCGCCCGGCGCGGCGCCACCGTTCTGATGGTGGCCCGCGGTCACGACGACCTGGCGGCCGCCGCCGAGGCCGTGCGCGCGGAAGGCGGTGTCGCGCATACCTATCCGTGCGACATCACCGACTCCGAAGCGGTCGAGAAGCTCGTGCAGTGCGTCCTCGACGACCACGGTCGCGTCGACTACCTGGTGAACAACGCCGGCCGTTCGATCCGTCGCTCCGTGCTCAACTCGACCGACCGCATGCACGATTTCGAGCGCACCATGGCGGTCAACTACTTCGGCGCCGTGCGGCTCATCCTCGGATTGCTGCCGTCGATGCGGGCGAACCGATTCGGCCACGTGGTCAACATCTCCTCGATCGCGGTGCAGACGAAGGTGCCCCGGTTCGCGGCGTATGTGGCCAGCAAGTCGGCGCTGGACAACTTCAGCGAGATCGCGGCGGTGGAGAACCGGGATGCCGGAATCACCTTCACCTCGGTGCGGATGCCGCTGGTGCGGACCCCGATGATCGCCCCGACCGACCTGTACCGCTCGCTTCCGGTGCCCGATCCGGAGCAGGCCGCCGCGATCGTGGTGCGCGCGCTCGAAGACCGGCCGCATCGCATCGACACGCCGGTCGGCACCTTCGCCCAGGCGGTGGAACTGCTGATGCCGTCGGTGAAGCGTCAGATCATGCACCAGGGCTTCCGGCTGTTCGGGGAGTCGCACGCGGCGCGCGCCGATTCGGAGCGTCGTCCGGCCGATTCGTCGCCCGCCCCGGCTCCGGCGCCGGGCGGCCCGTTGTCCGTTCTGGCCCCGGTGATCATGCCGCTCATGGCGCTGCCCACGCCCGCAGCGCGCATCGCCCGCGTCGTCCCGGGCTTGCAGTGGTAGCTGCGCACGACCAGGGGTGGGCCGAACTGTCGGCCCACCCCTGGGTTTCCCGGTCTCGCGACCTCACACCCGGTTCACCGTGAACTCCACCGCGGGCCACATGGCCCACCGGTAGTCCGTGTGCGCGGCCGGTCGGATGCCGCCTTCGCAGACGGGATCGCCGCTCGCGCAGTAGTTTCCGGTTCGCCAGGCGTAATGGTCCGGCACATTCCAGCCGATCAGCCGGATCGGGTCACCGAACAACAGCACCGCGGCCACCCGGGAGGACAGATCGGCGGGCAAGGTGTACATGCCACCGAGCGCGGTGACGATGCCGGTGCCGAGCACCCCGTGCGTCACGATGGCTCCCTGCGAAAAGCCGACCAGGATGAACCGCTGGTCCGGGCACCTCGCCGCTTGCCACAGCACATGAGCGGTCATGTCCTGGGTGCCGCGGCTGATCGAGGACGGATCGAGCAGATCGGCCGGATAGTCCACCCGGTAGGCCTGCGAATCGACCGGAAGCGCCTGCCACAGCGCGTCGTACAGCGGATCGCCCACCACCGAACCCAGGTACCCGGGTTCATGGGTGCCTCTGGCGACGACGACGTCGACTGCCGCACAGGACGTCGCCCATGCGTTCAACCCCGTCGCCGCCCCGAATCCCGCGACGAGCAGTAGCACGGCGAATGCCCTTACTACACGCCACTTTTCGAAGTGAATTACCTTCCGGTTGGCCATCGTACTCACCTACTCACGCCGTTGTGAGACAGCCGAGCGACACTTGTCAGTGACAATTCTCGGCTATATCCGCGAAGGTAAGAACGGCTCCGAGGGCCGTCAAGGAACTCCATCCGACCGATACGGAGTCAGCGCCGAATCGTGTTCTACGGCAGGAGAACCGCCGCGCCGGCAAATCGTCCGTGCGCGAGATCGGCCAGCGCACGATCGGCCATGTCCAGGGAATACCCGTGCGTGGTCAGATGTATTCGGTGCTCCCCGGCGAAAGCCAGGAATTCGCGGGCGTCCGCGCGGGTATTGGCGGTCACCGAGCGAATCTCCCGCTCCTGGAACAGGTGCCGCTGGTAGTTCAGCGCGGGAATGTCGCTGAGATGAATACCGGCGACGGCCAGGATTCCGCCGCGATCGAGGGCCGCCAGGGCGGGCGGCACGAGGTCACCGACCGGTGCGAACAGGATCGCCGAATCCAGCAGTACCGGAGGCGGATCCACCGCGCCCTGCACCGAGGCGGCACCGAGCGCGGTCGCGAGTTCGCGCGCCGCCGGATCCCGGGTCATCACGTGGACTTCCGCTCCGCGGGCTGCGGCTACCTGGGCGGCGATGTGGGCGCTGCCGCCGAAGCCGTAGATCCCCAGCCGCCCGCCCGGCGGCACGGAAGCCCGCAGCAGCGCCCGGTACCCGATGATGCCCGCGCACAGCAGCGGAGCGGTGTCGGCATCGGCGTAACCGGTGGGCAGGCGTAGCGCGTACGCCGCTGGCACACAGGCGAATTCGGCGTAGCCGCCGTCGGCGTCCCAACCGGTGTAGGCCGAGTACGGGCAGAGGTTCTCCGCTCCGCGCAGGCAGAACTTGCACTGCCCGCACGTGTGCCGGAGCCAGGCGATGCCCACCCGGTCCCCTACCCCGAAACCCGCCCCCTCCGCACCCTGGCCGATCGCGACGACCGCACCGACGACCTCGTGTCCCGGCACCACCCCGGCGCGATGCACCGGAAGATCGCCTTCGGCCACGTGCAAGTCGGTCCGGCACACGCCGCAGGCGAGGACACGCACGGTCAACTCGCCGGGGCCGGGTTCCGGGACCGGTGCGCGCTCCGCGTCCAGCGGCCCGCCGTCGATCGGGCCCGGCCTGCGCACCCGCCAGCACCGCATCGAATTACCACCGCCGCGGATCTCGCTCATCGTCGGATCACCTCGCACCGGTCGGATCGACACGCACCGGGCATCCCGATCGCGTCGTGTGTGCCGGGATCACCCTACTCGGTCATTTCGGCCACGCCGCGCACCGCGTTCTGATACGTTTCTGTATCCAGTACATTTCTGTATCCGGAAATGATCGAGGCGAACCGAGGAGGCGCCCCTTGGCACACGATGCCGCGCAGGCCGCGCCCGCCCGGGTCACCCGCCGTCGTGCCGAGACCAGGAACCGGCTGCTGACCGCCGCCTACGAGGCGTTCGCCGAAGAAGGCTTCGGGCGCGCCACCGTGGAGCGGGTGTGCGAGCGCGCCGGATTCACCCGCGGGGCGTTCTACTCGAACTTCAGCTCGCTGGACGAGCTGTTCCTGGCCATGTGGGAGCAGCGTTCGACGGCGATGCTCACCCAGGCGAGCGCCATCCTCGACGACATCGCGGCCGACGGCGCCGAGGACGTCCGCAGCGCGGTCCGGCGACTGGAACGGGCGGTCCCGGTCGACGAGGGCTGGTACCGGATCACCGCCGAATTCACCGCCCACGCGCTGCGCACCCCCGCGCTGCGCCGGGTGATGGCCGCCCGCGAGGAGGCCATCGTCGCGGCGCTCATGCCCACCATCGTCGCGGCGCTCGCGCGCGGCGGCCGCACCGTGCCGGACCCGGAGGCGTTCGGCCAAGCGCTCATCGCCGTCCACGACGGCACCAGCGTGCAGGTCCTCATGGAGCCGGACAGCCCCGCCGTGCGCGAGCGCCGCACCGAACTCTTCCACCACGTCGTGCTGGCCTACAGCACCGCAACCGAAGGATGAACATGTCCCACAGCAGCCCCGAGGCGGACGTCCTCGTCGTCGGCGCCGGGCTGGCCGGCCTGGTCGCCACGCACGAACTGGTCAAGGCCGGCCGCACCGTGCACGTACTGGACCAGGAGAACCGCAACAATCTGGGCGGCCAGGCGTTCTGGTCGCTGGGCGGCCTCTTCTTCGTCGACAGCCCGGAGCAGCGGCGCCTGGGCATCAAGGACTCCTACGAACTGGCCCTGCAGGACTGGCTCGGCTCGGCCGGGTTCGACCGCGACGACGAGGACAAGTGGGCCCGGCAGTGGGCGCAGGCATATGTGCGGTTCGCGGCCACCGAGAAGCGCGAGTACCTGCGCGAGCTCGGCTTGCGGGTGACGCCGCTGGTCGGTTGGGCCGAACGCGGCGGCGACCGCGCCGACGGACACGGCAACTCGGTGCCGCGTTTCCACCTCACCTGGGGCACCGGACCCGAAGTGGTCCGGGTCTTCGCCGAGCCGGTTCTGGAAGGTGAACGGCGCGGACTGGTCCATTTCGGGTTCCGCCACCGGGTGGACGAACTGATCGTGGAAGACGACGCGGTGGTCGGCGTGCGCGGCGTCGTGCTCGAGGACACCGACCTCGACCGTGGACGCGCGTCGTCCCGGACCGTCGTCGGCGAGTTCGAATACCGTGCCCAGGCCGTCATCGTGGCCTCCGGCGGCATCGGCCACAACCACGAGCTGATCCGCCGCAACTGGCCCACCGAACGGCTCGGTCCGTGCCCGCAGACCATGATCTCCGGCGTGCCCGCGCACGTCGACGGCCGGATGCTCGCCATCACCGAGGCCGCGGGCGGCGCCATCGTCAACCGGGACCGCATGTGGCACTACACCGAGGGCATCGTCAACTGGGATCCGATCTGGCCCGACCATGCCATCCGGATCATCCCCGGGCCGTCCTCGATGTGGTTCGACGCGAACGGAAAGCGCCTTCCCGCACCGTGTTTCCCCGGATTCGACACCAACACGACGATGAAGGAGATCCTGAAGACCGGCTACGACTACTCCTGGTTCGTGCTCACGCAGTCGATCATCGAGAAGGAATTCGCGCTGTCGGGCTCCGAGCAGAACCCGGACATCACCGGCAAGGACCTCAAGCTCACCCTGAAAAGCCGCGTCGCCAAGGGCGCGCCGGGGCCGGTCGAAGCGTTCAAACAGCACGGCGTCGATTTCGTGGTGGCGGACACGCTGCGGGAGCTCGTCGCGGGCATGAACAAGATCGCGCGCGGGCCGGAGCTGGACTACGACGACCTGGAACGCCAGATCGTCGCGCGCGACCGGGAACTCGCGAACAAGTACAGCAAGGACAGCCAGCTGATGGCGATCGACAACGCGCGCCGGTATTTCGGCGACAAGGCGGGCCGGGTCGCCAAACCGCACCGGATCCTCGATCCGGACGCGGGCCCGCTCATCGCCGTGCGACTCAACATCCTCACCCGCAAGACGCTGGGCGGCTTGCAGACCGACCTGAACTCCCAAGTCATCCGGCCGGACGGCACGCCGTTCCCCGGCCTGTACGCCGCGGGCGAGGTCGCCGGATTCGGTGGCGGCGGCGTGCACGGGTACAACGCGCTGGAGGGCACCTTCCTCGGCGGGTGTATCTTCTCCGGCCGGGCGGCCGGGCGTGCGCTGGCCGCGAAACGGAGCTGATCGCTACCGCCTGCACCCCGACGCGACGGTGGCGGGCTCCGTCGCCGTGACGAGCGACGGCGACGACGTGAACGACGGAGCGCCGGAGTAGAGCCGGGTACCCGCCGCGTACCGGCCCGGCTCGACCTGCACCCCGGTGATCTCGGCCTCGTTGCCGAAGACATCCGTCACCCGCGCGGTGAACGGGCCCCGCCCGACGCCGGAGAGGGTCCAGTAGTTGTCGGCCCGTCGGGCGAGCGGTCGCCATGGCCCACCCCCCGCGGGGCGGACAGCCGCCTCGCGCAACGGATTGCCCGTGCCGCCGAACAGGATGCCGAACCAGGACGCGGACGAATCCGGCTGCACCTCGTAAGTCAGCTCCTGCGCCGGCTGCGGATCGCGGACCAGGCGGTAACCGACCCGCGCCACCCCGTCGTGCGGTTCGGCGATCCGCTCGAACGCCGCCGCGCTCAGAGCCAGTTGTCCCGAAGCGCAGGCCGGGCAGTGTTCGACCACCAGCGCCCGGACCGTCCCGCGCGGACCCGTGATGTCCAGATACGCGCCGCAGAGGTCGGCGCGGCCGTAGTCGGGAGTCGACAGCCCCGCGTAGTAGCCATCCGCCGCCAGCTCGCGGAAGGAACACGACACCTGGGCGCCGAACACGAAATAACGTGCCTCGGCCGACGTGTCCGGCCCGAGAGGCGCGAAAGTCACGACGGAAACCGGTAATCGGGACGGCGCGGGCGCCTGGGGAAGCGGGTTGGCCGCACCGCAGGTAGGCGCGGACGGCCGCACCAGCCAGACGACCACCGCGACGGTGGCCAGCACGCCTGCCGCAAACCATAGCCATTCGGAACGGAATGGCCGCTCTCGGATCGGTACCCGGTGCATCGCTTCCCCGACTCCGGCTCGCCGACTGTCCATCCTGACCTCATCAGGAAAGCAGCCCAGCCGCTCGCGCGCAGCGCGAACGGAAATTCTTCACGTCAACGTCGGCGCGCCTGCCGAGGGAAGAGGTTTCGTCCCGCCTCCTGAGCGACCTCGGCCAGCGCGCGGGCCAGCCGCGCGGTGTCCGGCACCACACGATCGGCACCGGCCCGGCCCGACAGCGACACCGCGGCGACCGCCACGCCACGTCCGCGGATCGGCACGGCCACGCACGCGAGACCGGGCACGGACTCCTCGTTGTCGACGGCGACGCCTTGGCGGTTACGGATGCGGCCGAGTTCGCGATGCAGTTCGGCCCGGTCGGCGAGCGTGCGCGCGGTCAGCTGCGGCAGGCGATCCCGGAAGGACGCCTCCACGACGCTCGGGTCCAACGTGGCCAGCAGCGCTTTGCCGAGCGCCGTGCTGTGCGCGGGCATCCGGCCGCCGAGCCGCGTGGGCACGCTCGCGGCGACCCGGCCGCCCACCTTGTCCAGATACAGCACGTCGCGCCCATCCAGCACGCCGAGATGGCCGACCATTCCGGTCTGCTGGCACACGTCGTGCAGGAGCGGGCTCACCGCGTCCCGGATCTCGTTGTGGTCGGCGGCGAGCCCACCCAGCTCCAGCGTGCGCAGGCCGAGCCGGTAGCCGCCGGGGGCGTGCGCCAGCCAGCGCAGCCGGATCAGCTGGTCGAGGATGCGGTGCACGGTGGAGCGCGGCAGCCCGGTGCGCTCGGACAGTTCGATGAGGGTGAGCGCAGGCGTCGCGCCGTCGAACGCCTCCAGGATCAGCGTCATCCGCTCGATCATCGACGCCGGGGGCCGGCCCGGCCGTGTTGCCTGTCCGGATCCGGTGGATAACTCCCCCGGCTCGGGATCGGTCATCACCTCGACCGTCAATTCCAACCTCCACGCGTGCTCGCGTAGAGCTTAGAGGTCGCTACGCGGACCCGTGCGCGGAATCCGCGAGGCCGGCCAGCCACTCGCGGGTGTACCGCTCGGCCAGCAGCGGCAAGAAGTTCGCGATGGTGGCGTTGTCGGCGACATGGTCGTACGACGACTGCAGATGGTCCTCGATCGCGGCTTCGCTTGCCACGCCGTCGAATTCGTTCTCCAAGCGCTGCGCCGCCGCTTTCAAGGCGAGTTCCTGGTCGAGTGCTGTTTCCTGATTCGGCTCGTGGGTGGCGGGACGGTCGGTCATCGCAGATTCCCCTGGTCGTGACGAGATCGGTACCCGGGCGCCGTCGTGGCCGCACGTCGGCGCCCGTCCTCCGGGTACCCGGTCGAGCCGGTTCGACACCCACCGAGGGCTCCGGTCGGACAGCCGCGCCTGCCCGCCACCCGCTCGGATCACCGGGCCAGGCCGAAAGTAGAACACGTTCTTGTATGTCGCCGCCGGGCGTGCCAGGCTCTATCAATGGATCTCGACGCCATCGAAGCCGTCCGCCAGCTCAAGTACCGGTACTTCCGGACACTCGACCTCAAAGCGTGGGACGAGTTCGCCGACACCCTCGCCGTCGACGCTCGGGGACGCTACGGCACCCACGCCATGGGCGAGCCGCTGCACCTGGACGGGCGCGACGCCATCACCGCGTTCATGCGGGAGAATCTCGGTCCCACACTCGTCACGGTCCACATCGCCAACCACCCGGAGATACGCGTCGAGGGCGACACGGCCACGGGGTCGTGGGCCTTCGAGGACACCGTGCTCGCGACCGAATACGGGGTGCTGATTCGTGGGGCCGGATACTACACCGACACCTACCGCCGTGACGCCGACGGCGATTGGCGTATCGCGTCCACCGGGTACCGCCGCATCTACGAGTCCATGCAGTCGCTGGCGGACACCCCCAGCTTCAAATTGCTGTCGAACATGTGGACGCCGGAGACGTGATCGCGGGGCGCCGGGTCCGAAATCGGTCCACTATCGGCCCGGTGGCGCTGGACGATCCGGCGCGGCCCGGCGGATGCTGCGACCATGCCCTCCCTAGCGCCTGACGAATTCACGCCCGAGACCACCTACCTGAACACCGCTTCCTTCGGCCTGCCATCCGCCCGGGCCCTGGCCGCGGTGCGCGACGCGAGTGCGAGCTGGGCGTCCGGCCGCGGCGCGCCGACATCCGAGGTGGATCGACTGGCACCGACCCTCCGCGCCGGATTCGCCCGCCTGCTCGATGGCGCGACCGCCGACGACATCGCGCTCGGAAGCGGTGTGGCGGGCCTGATCGCCCCCGTGGCCAACGCATTGCCGTCCGGCGCGGAGGTCCTGTTGCCGGAAGGCGAATTCGCCTCGGTCTCCATGCCTTTCGTCTACCGGGACGACCTCGTCGTGCGCTTCGTTCCGTTGGCGGAACTGGCCGCGCAGGTGCGCCCGGAGACGGCGCTGGTAGCGGTGAGCGTGGTCCAATCCGCGGACGGCCGCGTCACCGATCTGGCCGAACTACGCGCGGTCACCCGGGCCAACGGCGCGCGCCTGCTCGTGGACGCCACCCAGGCCGCGGGCTGGCTGCCCCTGCGCTTCGCCGACGCGGACTATTGGGTCTGCGCCACCTTCAAATGGCTCATCGGCGCGCGCAGTGTCGCGTTCCTCGCCACGCCGCGCGAGTTCGTTCCACTGCTGCGTCCGATCGGGTCCAGCTGGTACGCCGCCGAGGACCGCTGGGCCGAGCTGTACCGCCCCACCGCGTTGCCCACCACAGCCCGCCGCTTCGACACCACACCCGATTGGCTCGGCGTCGTGGCGGCGCTGCGAGGACTGTCGCTGATCGAGGAACTGACGGTCGACAAGATCGGCGCGCACGACCTCGAACTCGCCGACCGATTCCGCGACGGACTGCGCGAATTGGGTTTCGAACCCGTCTCGGCGCGCTCCCCGATCGTCTCCGTCCCGGGCGCGGCGGACCTGGCGCCCCGCCTCGAGCAAGCCGAGGTGATCGCCTCGGCGCGCGGCGGCGGTCTGCGCTTCGCCTTCCACCTCTACAACAGCGCCGAGGACGTCGAACGGGCGTTGTCGGCGCTGCGGTCCGGATAGTCCGTCGCGGCCGCACGCCCGGCCAGAACAGGGCGGGGGCGTGACGACCACCGGAACGCCGAGCACGCACTGTCAGCACACCGAGCCGACTCCCTTCCGGCCCCCGCACGGGCAGCGGATCGTTCGGAACGTGTACCCACACGAATCGGTCGCTGATGAGCG
Source organism: Nocardia sputorum (assembly GCF_027924405.1). NCBI lineage: Bacteria > Bacillati > Actinomycetota > Actinomycetes > Mycobacteriales > Nocardiaceae > Nocardia > Nocardia sputorum. The sequence continues at coordinate 4,124,926 of NZ_AP026978.1, forward strand.
CCGATCTGGTACCCACGCCATCGAGGCGCGGTCGGTTCACCGACCGGGCCGTTGCGCGGGTGCGGTGATCAGCGGCAGATCGAGCGCGGTGAGAATTCCGGCGGGAGCGGAGACCACCGCGGGAACCGCGTTGACGATGCGCATACCGGTCGCCAGCAGGGTCGCGTGGTTGTGGTCTCCGTTGCGGCTCGAGGTCACCAGGTCCATCGCGTAGCTGGGCTCGCCGGTGATCTCGACCCGGTAGGACCCCTCGGGGTGCGCGGGCTGCGGCCACTCCGGGCACAGGTCCTGGCGCAACCGCGTCACGTGCTCGAGCACCGTGACGGGCACATCGCCGACCATGCCCCGCACTTCGAAACGCAATGCCGCCGCGGTTCCCTCGGCGATGTGCCCGGTCGCGATGTCGAACGACTCCGGCGCCGGGACCCGCTCGTAGGTCTCGGTGACCGCATCCAGGGTGACCCCGATCCCCGCCGCGAGCTGGCGGACCGTGCCGCCCCAGGCGAGGGAGAGCACCCCGGGCTGCAACAACATGGGGATCTCGTCGAGGGGCTTGCCGAAGCCCATGATGTCGAACATGACCTCCCGGTTGTCGTAGCTGGCGTAGTCCACGATCTCCAGGCAGCGCACTTCGTCGATGCGCAGACACGTCCCCGCGAGTGCGAGCGGCAGCAGGTCGTTGGCGAAACCCGGGTCGATGCCGTTCACCCACAGCGACGAATTCCCTTGCGCGGCCGCCTCCTGCACCGGCTTCAGCAGGTCGTCGGGCAGCACGCCGTAGGGGTACTGGAAGAACACCGGCGCGCAGGCGACGACATTGATTCCGGCGGCCAGGATGCGCTGGAGGTCCTGCACGGCCTCGAAGAGCCGGTTGTCGGTCATCGAGCAATAGACGACGCAGTCCGGGCGCGCCGCGAGCAACGCGTCGGCGTCGGTCGTCGCGGTGACCCCGACCGGATCGAGTCCTGCGAGGGTTCCCGCGTCCTTTCCGTCTTTGGCTGGGCCCGAGACCCACACGCCGGTCAGCTCCAATTCGGGATGGGCGATGACGCCGGCCAGGGCATGCCTGCCCACATTGCCGGTGCCCCAGTGCACTACGCGATATGTCATGTCACAGATCCGGGATCGGGAGGTCGAGATTCGGGATGATCAAGCCGCCGTCGGGCTCGAGAATCTTGCCGGTGAGGTATTTGCCCGCGGGCGACACCAGGTAGAGCGCGGCCGCGGCGATGTCCTCGGGTTCTCCGATGTGGTGCAGCGGCGTCTTCGACTCCAATTCGGCACGCATGGCGTCGTTTCCGGCGACGATCTCCAGAGCGGAGGTCAGGATGGAGCCGGGCGCGATCGCGTTCACCCGGATACGCGGATTCAGGTCGAGAGCGGCGAGTTTGGTGTAGTGGGCCAGCGCAGCCTTGGCGGTGCCGTATGCCGCGAACGCGCGCCCCGGCAGCCGCCCCATCGTGGACGTGATGTTCAGAATCGAACCGCCACCGGCGGTCTCGAGCATGCGCGGCACCGCGGCCCGGACGAGGGCGTGCGCGTTGGTGACATTGAAGTCGAACGCGTCCCGCAGCGCCTGCGGCGTCGTGTCCAGCAACGGGCACGGCAGCGCTCCGCCTACGTTGTTGACCACGATGTCGAGTCGCCCGAAGCGGTCGACCGCCGCCGCGGCCAGCGCCGCCGTCGCCTCGGCGTCGCTCAGGTCGGCAGGCACCACGTGCGCCTGGCGTCCGGCGGCGGCGACGCGCTCGGCGACCTCGTCGAGCTGACTCTTGGTCCGTGCGGCGATCACGACGTCCGCGCCCGCCTCCGCGAACGCGACGGCGATGGCCGCGCCGAGGCCGCGCCCTGCGCCGGTGACTATCGCGACCTGATCGTCTATCCGGAACCGATCCAGAATCATTCGGGCTCCCTACCCGTCGACCGTCGAATATTCGACAGTGTCTGATGTAATATTCGTCATCGTAAGTCGCTCACCCGAGCCGGGACAAGGGGTTGCCGCCATGCCGGACCGATCCGCGTCGCCGCCCACGCGGCGCGTCGTCGACATCGTGTCGCTGCTGGCGACGTCAGGGGAGCCGATCAGCGTCGCCGGCATCGCCGAGCGGCTCGGCATCGCCCGCGCGACCGCGACCGCCATCCTCGCCGAACTGGACGGGGCGGGGTGGGTCGTCCGTGATTCGGCTCGTGGCTACGGCATCGGGCCTGCGCTCGCCGGACTGCACGGCGCCGCGCTTCCCCAAGGGGTGGGCGAGCTCCTCGTCGGCCTGGCCGCGCGGACCGGGTACGGCGCCACCTTCAGCCGCATCGAGCCGGACCGGCTCACCGTGCTCGACGTCCGGCACGGCGTCGACCGGGTCGTGCCCGGAATCCCGGTGGGGCATCGCATTCCGCTGCAGTTCCCCGCCGGTGCGAGCGTGATGCCGTGGCGGTCCGCGCAGGAGCAGAACACTTGGCTGGCTACCGCGACCGACGCCGACCAGCGCATCGCCGGTGCGCTGCTGGCGCTGGTGCGGGAGCGGGGGGTCGCGGTTTTCCGTCCACGGGCCGACGACGCGGGCATGGTCGATCTGCTCGCCGATCTGCTCGGCGCGGTCGGATCCGAACTGCTGCGACCGCATCTGCGTACGCGCGCGCTTCGCCAGCTCGCCGCGCTCACGTCCCGGCCTTTCACCCGGGCGGAGCTGGATTCGGACGAGATATTGCCGCTGAGTTATCTGGCGGCGCCGGTTTTCGACGCGAGCGGCACCGCGGCCTACGAAATTCAGCTGGGACCGTTGCGCGCCGCGACGACGCGCGTGGAACGCGAGGAATTCGTAGATGCGACGCGTAGCGCGGCGCGTGAATTGACGACCGCGCTCACCGCGGGCCGGCACGGCAAATAATTGTCCGAATGAATGGCGTCAGCCATCGACGATGATTGTCGAGCAGGTGCTCAAATGCCGATAGGGGACCCAGTAACTGGGTCCCCTATCGGAAAGGATGTTCCGGCGGTGTCCTACTCTCCCACACCCTGTCGAGTGCAGTACCATCGGCGCTGGCAGGCTTAGCTTCCGGGTTCGGAATGGGACCGGGCGTTTCCCCACCGCTATGGCCGCCGTAACTCTATGAAACTATCCACACCACCAACTCCCGACCACACCACCCCGAACACGGGATCATGCCGTCGATCATCAGCAGTCTCTGTGTGTTGTTTCAGATACCGCACAGTGGACGCGTAGCAACCTTTGTTGGTAAGTCCTCGGCCGATTAGTACCGGTCACCTCCACACGTTACCGTGCTTCCAGTTCCGGCCTATCAACCCCATGGTCTATAGGGGGCCTTAACCACTCGAAGGTGGTGAGAAACCTCATCTTGGAACAGGCTTCCCGCTTAGATGCTTTCAGCGGTTATCCCTTCCGAACGTAGCCAACCAGCAGTGCCCTTGGCAGGACAACTGGCACACCAGAGGTTCGTCCGTCCCGGTCCTCTCGTACTAGGGACAGCCTTCCTCAAGTTTCTGACGCGCGCGGCGGATAGAGACCGAACTGTCTCACGACGTTCTAAACCCAGCTCGCGTGCCGCTTTAATGGGCGAACAGCCCAACCCTTGGGACCTACTCCAGCCCCAGGATGCGACGAGCCGACATCGAGGTGCCAAACCATCCCGTCGATATGGACTCTTGGGGAAGATCAGCCTGTTATCCCCGGGGTACCTTTTATCCGTTGAGCGACACCGCTTCCACATGCCGGTGCCGGATCACTAGTCCCGACTTTCGTCCCTGCTCGACCCGTCAGTCTCACAGTCAAGCTCCCTTGTGCACTTGCACTCGACACCTGATTGCCAACCAGGCTGAGGGAACCTTTGGGCGCCTCCGTTACATTTTGGGAGGCAACCGCCCCAGTTAAACTACCCACCAGGCACTGTCCCTGAACCCGATCAGGGTCCGAGGTTAGAAGTCCAATACGACCAGAGTGGTATTTCAACGACGACTCCACGAACACTGGCGTGCCCGCTTCACAGTCTCCCACCTATCCTACACAAACCGTACCGAACACCAATACCAAGCTATAGTGAAGGTCCCGGGGTCTTTTCGTCCTGCCGCGCGTAACGAGCATCTTTACTCGTAATGCAATTTCGCCGAGTCTGTGGTTGAGACAGCAGAGAAGTCGTTACGCCATTCGTGCAGGTCGGAACTTACCCGACAAGGAATTTCGCTACCTTAGGATGGTTATAGTTACCACCGCCGTTTACCGGGGCTTAAATTCTCAGCTTCGCCACCGAAGTGGCTAACCGGTCCTCTTAACCTTCCGGCACCGGGCAGGCGTCAGTCCGTATACATCGTCTTACGACTTCGCACGGACCTGTGTTTTTAGTAAACAGTCGCTTCTCTCTGGTCTCTGCGACCACACCCAGCTCAGACCGCAAGGATCGTCACCAGACGTGGTCCCCCTTCTCCCGAAGTTACGGGGGCATTTTGCCGAGTTCCTTAACCACAGTTCTCTCGATCGCCTCGGTATTCTCTACCTGACCACCTGTGTCGGTTTGGGGTACGGGCCGTGTACCAACTCACTAGAGGCTTTTCTCGGCAGCATAGGATCACTGAATTCGCCTCAATCGGCTACGCATCACGTCTCAGGCACATGAGTGACGGATTTGCCTACCACTCGCCCTACACGCTTACACCAGGTACTCCATCACCTGGCCCAGCTACCTTCCTGCGTCACCCCATCGCTTGACTACTACAGCAGGGGTCGTGCGCAGCCGCTTCAAGCTTCCCGAAGGAAGTCCATCCACATTTGGGCACTTAGCACCACTGATTCGCCACTGGGCGCGGATACACGGGTACGGGAATATCAACCCGTTGTCCATCGACTACGCCTGTCGGCCTCGCCTTAGGTCCCGACTCACCCTGGGCGGATTAACCTGGCCCAGGAACCCTTGGTCATTCGGCGGACGAGTTTCTCACTCGTCTTTCGCTACTCATGCCTGCATTCTCACTCGCACAGCCTCCACCACTAGGTCACCCTGTGACTTCCACGGCTGCACGACGCTCCCCTACCCACCCCAACACCTGGCTCGAAAGCAGGCGCATGTTGGAGTGCCGCGGCTTCGGCGGTGTACTTGAGCCCCGCTACATTGTCGGCGCAGGATCACTTGACCAGTGAGCTATTACGCACTCTTTCAAGGGTGGCTGCTTCTAAGCCAACCTCCTGGTTGTCTTCGCGACCCCACATCCTTTTCCACTTAGTACACGCTTAGGGGCCTTAGCCGGCGATCTGGGCTGTTTCCCTCTCGACTACGAAGCTTATCCCCCGCAGTCTCACTGCCACGCTCTCACACACCGGCATTCGGAGTTTGGCTGACTTCGGTAAGCTTGTGGGCCCCCTAGGCCATCCAGTAGCTCTACCTCCGATGTGAAACACGTGACGCTGCACCTAAATGCATTTCGGGGAGAACCAGCTATCACGGAGTTTGATTGGCCTTTCACCCCTACCCACAGCTCATCCCCTCAGTTTTCAACCTAAGTGGGTTCGGGCCTCCACGACGTCTTACCGTCGCTTCACCCTGGCCATGGGTAGATCACTCCGCTTCGGGTCCATGACATGCGACTCAAAACGCCCTATTCGGACTCGCTTTCGCTACGGCTACCCCACACGGGTTAACCTCGCCACACACCGATGACTCGCAGGCTCATTCTTCAAAAGGCACGCCATCACCCCACCCCAAAGGGAAGGCTCTGACGGATTGTAAGCGTCCGGTTTCAGGTACTATTTCACTCCCCTCCCGGGGTACTTTTCACCTTTCCCTCACGGTACTAGTCCGCTATCGGTCACCAGGGAGTATTCAGGCTTACCGGGTGGTCCCGGCAGATTCACAGCAGATTTCACGGGCCCGCTGCTACTCGGGCACCCACTACAACAGAGCACGCATTTTCGCCTACGGGATTCTCACCCTCTACGACAGGCCGTTCCAGACCACTTCGACTAACACGCACTTTTCTGACTGTTGCCTACCACGGCAGTGATAGGAAAGTGAGCCCCACTACCCCACACGTGCAACACCTGCCGGCTATCACACACGCATGGTTTAGCCTCATCCGCTTTCGCTCGCCACTACTCACGGAATCACAATTGTTTTCTCTTCCTGTGGGTACTGAGATGTTTCACTTCCCCACGTTCCCTCCCAACCGCCTATATATTCAGCGGCAGGTGACACGACATCACTCGTGCCGGGTTTCCCCATTCGGAAATCCTCGGATCTCAGCTCGGTTGACAGCTCCCCGAGGCTTATCGCAGCCTCCTACGTCCTTCATCGGCTCCTGGTGCCAAGGCATCCACCGAACGCTCTTAAACACTTACAAACAAAGATGCTCGCGTCCACTGTGCAGTTCTCAAACAACACACCCACCCGAACCCTCACGCAAGACCAGCACCCTCCCAAGAAGGCCGGTATCAAGCAGATCCGAGCAGATCGTTATCTCTTGCCTGGAAAGAACGTCTGTTCTTTCAGGACCCAACAGTGTGTCGACTACATCCCCGAACCAGAAGCACTGAAGACTCCCAGCATCACGAGGCACATGTCAGCGTTCCACCCATGAGCTCCACCGGACTACATTCGAGTCCGTAATGGCTCTGCCAACCCCGAACCACCTGCGTGGCACAAGAATTGGAGAATGCTCCTTAGAAAGGAGGTGATCCAGCCGCACCTTCCGGTACGGCTACCTTGTTACGACTTCGTCCCAATCGCCGATCCCACCTTCGACGGCTCCCTCCCACAAGGGGTTAGGCCACCGGCTTCGGGTGTTACCGACTTTCATGACGTGACGGGCGGTGTGTACAAGGCCCGGGAACGTATTCACCGCAGCGTTGCTGATCTGCGATTACTAGCGACTCCAACTTCACGGGGTCGAGTTGCAGACCCCGATCCGAACTGAGACCGGCTTTAAGGGATTCGCTCCACCTCACGGTATCGCAGCCCTCTGTACCGGCCATTGTAGCATGTGTGAAGCCCTGGACATAAGGGGCATGATGACTTGACGTCGTCCCCACCTTCCTCCGAGTTGACCCCGGCAGTCTCCTGCGAGTCCCCGGCATAATCCGCTGGCAACACAGGACAAGGGTTGCGCTCGTTGCGGGACTTAACCCAACATCTCACGACACGAGCTGACGACAGCCATGCACCACCTGTACACCGACCACAAGGGGGCCTACATCTCTGCAGGTTTCCGGTGTATGTCAAACCCAGGTAAGGTTCTTCGCGTTGCATCGAATTAATCCACATGCTCCGCCGCTTGTGCGGGCCCCCGTCAATTCCTTTGAGTTTTAGCCTTGCGGCCGTACTCCCCAGGCGGGGCGCTTAATGCGTTAGCTACGGCACGGATCCCGTGGAAGGAAACCCACACCTAGCGCCCACCGTTTACGGCGTGGACTACCAGGGTATCTAATCCTGTTCGCTACCCACGCTTTCGCTTCTCAGCGTCAGTTACTGCCCAGAGACCCGCCTTCGCCACCGGTGTTCCTCCTGATATCTGCGCATTTCACCGCTACACCAGGAATTCCAGTCTCCCCTGCAGTACTCAAGTCTGCCCGTATCGCCTGCAAGCTCACAGTTGAGCTGTGAGTTTTCACAGACGACGCGACAAACCGCCTACAAGCTCTTTACGCCCAGTAATTCCGGACAACGCTCGCACCCTACGTATTACCGCGGCTGCTGGCACGTAGTTGGCCGGTGCTTCTTCTACAGGTACCGTCACTCACGCTTCGTCCCTGTCGAAAGAGGTTTACAACCCGAAGGCCGTCATCCCTCACGCGGCGTCGCTGCATCAGGCTTTCGCCCATTGTGCAATATTCCCCACTGCTGCCTCCCGTAGGAGTCTGGGCCGTGTCTCAGTCCCAGTGTGGCCGGTCGCCCTCTCAGGCCGGCTACCCGTCGTCGCCTTGGTAGGCCATTACCCCACCAACAAGCTGATAGGCCGCGGGCCCATCTCGCACCGATAAATCTTTCCACCACCAACCATGCGACCAGTGGTCATATCCGGTATTAGACCCAGTTTCCCAGGCTTATCCCGAAGTGCGAGGCAGATCACCCACGTGTTACTCACCCGTTCGCCGCTCGTGTACCCCGAAGGGCCTTACCGCTCGACTTGCATGTGTTAAGCACGCCGCCAGCGTTCGTCCTGAGCCAGGATCAAACTCTCCGTTGAAGACTCACGAAACACCCCCGAAGAGGTGAATCAGAAATATCTAAACTAGAGTCCGAAAACCTAGCAAAACAATCGCCAGCCGGAAAATTAGCTGACAAAAAATGCCCGACCCTCCACACGGGGAGCGGAAGAGCCGGAACCAAAAAAATTTGGCACTGACATTCATCGACACACTATTGAGTTCTCAAAGAACACACGCACACACCATCGCCCCGGATTCTCCGGAACTTCAGTGAGGCAACTTTTCCAGCCTAGCCCATTCGTTCACCCGATCAAAACCGGGCTCCCGATCGAGCCAGTGTGATCGTCAGGCGCTCCTCGTCCTACCTCGTTTCCCGGTCCTTCCGCTCAGCGTCTCCGCCTTGCTTCTCGGCTCCGGGTCGGTGTCCGTGTCGCTCTGACCTGGAATAAGTTACGCGGCGTCGAACGCTTCGTCAAATCGCCTGCCCAGCGCGCGAATTCGCAGGTCAAAGGCGTGCGATCCGCGTGATCACGACCCGAATGACACAAGTGTGATTCAGACCACGACAAGATCGATTCGGGCCTAGCCGGCGTTCCCCGATGCCCGGAGCAATTTGGCGCCGAGTCTTGCGAGGAGGTCTTTCATTTCGGTGGGTTCGACGACCTCGAAGTCCAGGTTCAGGTGCGCGATGCGAAGGGCGGTCCACTCCAGTGAATCCGCGGAGGTGCGCAGGAGACAGGTCCGCTCGTCCAGCGGTTCGATCTCCTCCGAGCGCACACGGAACGCCTCCACCAAGACCTCCGCGGAGGCATGGACCCGCAGGACCACGTGGCGAACCGGCCTGGAGCGCGCCAACTGGCTGGTCACGAAACTCGCCGCGTCTTCGGCGGGCAGGGGCCGGGGCGCGCAGCGTATGCCGGTCGGCTGCGGTGAGGTCAACCGGTCCACGCGGAAAGTGCGCCAATCGGCGCGGTCGACGTCCCAGGCCACCAGATACCAGCGGCGGCCCGCGGAGACGAGACTGTGCGGTTCGGCCAGACGGCTGCTGTCCGCGTCGGTCTTGTCGCGGTATCGGAATCGGATTCGTTCGCTGTCGCGCGCGGCGGCGGCCAGGGTGACGAGCACCTCGGGATCGATCATCGGGCCGGCGGCCGGTCCGCCGAGGGACACGGTGGTGGCGTCTATCGCGTCGACCCTGCGGCGCAACCGGGACGGCAGGACTTGCTGCAACTTCACCAGGGCGCGGGCGGCCGATTCCTCGATCCCGATGACCGCACCCTGGGCCGCGCCGCGCAGTCCGAGTGTGATCGCGACCGCCTCCTCGTCGTCGAGCAGCAGCGGTGGCAGCGCCGCACCCGCTTCGAGGCGGTATCCGCCGAGGGCACCGAGGCCGGCCACCACCGGATATTCCAGCTCGCGCAGGCGCTCGACATCCCGCCGCACCGTTCGCACCGTGACCCCGAGCCGCGCCGCCAGTTCGGGGCCGCTCCACTCGCGGCGGGTCTGCAAGAGCGAGAGCAGTTGCAGCAGGCGCGCGGCGGTCTGGGTCACGGTCCCAGTATGGCCGCGAAGGAGGACAGATCCCGACCTCATCGGCCCCTAGCGTGACGGTCGTGCAAGCTCATCGAGACTCCATCACGATCGTCGGCGCGCGCGAGAACAACCTCCGCGACGTGTCACTGACGATCCCCAAAGGCAAGATCGTGGTCTTCACCGGCGTCTCCGGATCGGGTAAGTCGTCGCTCGTCTTCGGCACCGTCGCGGTGGAGTCGCAGCGGCAGCTCAATGAGACCTTCACCTGGTTCATCCGCAACCGGCTGCCCAAATACGAGCGGCCGGAGGCCGATGCGATCGACAATCTGGCGCCCGCCGTGGTCGTCGACCAGAAGCCCATCGGCGGCAACTCCCGGTCGACGGTGGGAACCATGACCGATATCCAGTCGATCATCCGGGTGCTGTTCTCCCGGCACAGCGTGCCGAGCGCGGGTGAGGCGACTCGCTACTCGTTCAACGATCCGCTGGGCATGTGCCCCGCGTGCGGCGGCCTGGGCCAGGTGGTGCGCCCGGATCTGGACAAACTCCTCGATACCGGCAAGTCGCTCAACGAGGGCGCGATCACCTTCGGGCCCTTCGCGGTCGGAACATTCCAGTGGCAGCTCTACGCCGAGTCGGGGCTATTCGATCCCGACAAGCCACTGCGGGACTTCGATCCGGAAGAGTGGCAGTTGTTCCTGCACGGCAAGGGATTCCGGGTGCCGCGCAAGAACCGGAACGGCTCGGCGGGGAACAACGCCTACGAAGGTCTGCTGGAGCGGTTCGATCGCCTGTATATCAAGCGCGACCTCGCCGCGTTGTCGGACAAGAATCGGGCAGCCGCCCGCGCGGTGGTCACCGAGGAGGTCTGCCCGGACTGCGGGGGCGCCCGGCTCAACGCCGCCGCGCTGGCGAGCCGGATCGATGGACTCGGCATCGCCGACTACGGCAGGCTGGAGGTCACCGACCTCATCGAGGTGCTCGCCGGCCTGGATGATCCGGTGGCTCGACCGATCGCACAGGCGGCCATCGCCCGGCTGCGCCGGATCGAGGAGGTGGGGCTCGGCTATCTGTCGCTCGATCGGGAGACCGCGACCCTGTCCGGCGGCGAGGCGCAGCGGCTGAAAGTCGTCCGGCATCTGGGCTCCAGCCTCACCGGCATGACCTACATCTTCGACGAGCCGAGCGTCGGCATGCACCCCCGCGATGTGGGACGCCTCAACACACTGTTGCGGCGGCTCCGGGACAAGGGGAACACCGTGCTGGTGGTGGAGCACTCCCCCGATGTGATCGCCGTCGCCGACCACGTGGTCGACATGGGGCCTGGCGCTGGTTCGCACGGCGGACAGGTCGTGTTCCAAGGCACGGTCGATCAGCTGCGGGTCGCACGGACACCCACCGGTGCGGGATTGCGCCGCGTGCGGCGGGTGAAGGAAGACGTCCGTGAGCCGACCGGTTGGCTCACCGTCACCGATGCCGACGCCTACAACCTCAAGAGTCTGACCGCACGGTTCCCGACCGGCGTGCTCACGGCGGTGACCGGCGTGGCCGGGTCCGGCAAGAGCACGCTGGTCTCGGGCGCGTTCGTCACCGCGCACCCACAGGTCATCGCGGTGAACCAGTCCGCGATCGCCGCCTCGCGACGTTCCAGCCCCGCCACCTATCTCGGCATCATGGACCCGCTGCGTCAGCTCTTCGCCAAGCGACACGGCGTCCGGCCGGGCTTGTTCAGTTTCAACTCGGACGGCGCCTGCGGGGAATGCGACGGCGCGGGAGCGATCTTCACCGACTTGGCATACATGGACCCGGTCACCACGGTCTGTCAGGCCTGTCACGGGCGCAGGTACCGGCCGGAAGCGCTCGCCTACGAGATCCGCGGAGCGTCGATCGCCGACGTCCTGGAGATGTCCGCCGAGGACGCGCTGGATTTCTGGGCGGAAGACGGGGACCGGCGCATTCGCACACCGTTGCGGGCGCTGCTCGACGTCGGTCTCGGCTACCTCACCCTCGGTCGCGCGCTCTCCTCGCTGTCCGGCGGCGAACGCCAGCGCGTCAAGCTGGCCGATCATCTCCAGCGGCGCGACGGCGCCGGGGTATACGTGCTGGACGAGCCGACCACCGGGCTGCACATGGCCGACGTCGACACGCTGGTGGGGCTGCTGGATCGGCTGGTCGACGCGGGCAACACGGTGATCGTCATCGAGCACGACCTGGACGTCGTCGCGCGCGCGGATTGGGTGATCGATCTCGGCCCCGACGGTGGAAAGCACGGCGGCGAGATAGTTTTCGCCGGGACCCCGGCGGCCTTGCTGGCAGATCACCGGTCGCTGACCGCGGAGTACCTGCGGCGCAGTGTCGCCGCCCGAGTATGACCGCCCGCAAGCAGCTATCTCGCCGTTTCCGGCGGACGATGTCCAATGCCGAGATCCACTGATGTCCGCAGGACGGCACAGGGGCGCATGCCGCGGCGCATGATGAACCTATGACGACACGGGAGGTGGTTCGGGCGGGAGCTTTCGCACGGATCTACGACCCGAGCGCCGGTGAAACGGAACAGTGGTACATCAACGACCACACGATTCTTCGCGACGACGCCGGACGGTGGCATCTTTTCGGAATCACCCATCCGGAACCCGCGGACCCGTTCGACGAGACCGAGTTCGCCCACGCCGTCGCGGACCGGCTGCACGGGCCGTGGACCAAGCACGATTGCGCCCTGCGAGTGGACCGGGACTACGGCGAAACGCATCTGTGGGCGCCTTACGTGGTCGGCGCCCGTGGGCAGTACTACATGTTCTACGCGGCGGGCGGCGCCGACCGCACCGGCGCGGCGATGAACCTGGCGACCTCGCCGGACCTGTTCCGCTGGACCAGATCGCCGGCGGGCCCCCTGTTCCACGACGGCTACGACGCGCGCGACCCCATGGTGGTGCGCGTGGGCGACCAGTGGGTGCTGTACTACTGCGCGACCAGCGCCCCGGCGGGGGGTCATCACGTCGTCGCCTACCGCACCAGCACCGACCTCGTACACTGGGGCGAGCGGCACATCGCCTACACGGACCCGGCCAAAGGCACCGAAGCGGGCAATACCGAATCTCCTTACGTCGTCCGGCATGACGGATGGTGGTACCTGTTCATCGGCCCTCGCCCGGGTTATGTCGGCACCGATGTCTTTCGCAGCGACAGCCCTTTTCGCTTCCGCATCGGAGACAAGGTCGGCCACATCGCCGCGCACGCCGCCGAAGTGATCCACGACGACGGCCGGTGGTGGATCACCAGCGCGGGCTGGGGTCAGGGCGGGGTCCATCTGGCGCCGCTGCGCTTTCCGCAGTCGCGCGTCGTCAAAACGGTTCCGCGCTAGGCGGACCGGCGAGCGCGATTTCGGCGAAACGCGTCTCCGGTCCGGCCGCGGCTGGTATCTGTTGATCGAGTCGAACTCTCCGATCACCCCACCTACGGGAGGGACCGGCATGGCCCGTATCGGCGTTATCAGCATTTCCGATGGCCGCGACTATGTGCATGCGGGCATCGCCGATTTCATCGCCTCCAGCGAGGACCGGCTGGTGGCCGCGCTGGAGCAGGCGGGCCACGACGTGGTCCGCGGCGCGGCGCCGGTCAGCGACAACGCGCTGGCGAGTTCGGTGGCGCGCACGGTCGCGGCGGCGGGCGTCGATCTGACCGTCCTGCACTACGCGGTGTGGGCGTTCCCGCACTTCACCATGCTCGCTGCGGGCGCGATACCCGGGCCGCTGCTGTTGCTGTCGAATATCGACCCGGTGCAACCGGGCATGGTGGGCATGCTCGCCGCGGGTGGCGCGTTGGATCAGATCGGACGCAAGCACAGCAGACTGTGGGGTGACCCGTCCGATCCCGAGCTCATCGAGGCCATCGGCGTGCGCGCGCGAGCCGCGGCGGCCGTATCCGGCTTGCGCGGTTCGACGTTCGGGCGCTTCGGTGGGCGGCCGATGGGCATGAACACCGCGGTCGCCAATACCGATCAGTGGCAGCGGCAGTTCGGCATCGACGTCGAGGAAATCGATCAGTGGGAGATCGTGCGGCGCGCCGAGCTGGCCGACGCCGGCGAGGCGAGGGCCGCGCGGGAGTGGCTGGAGCGGCACACCGCGGGCGTGCACTACGACGGCGTGAAACTCACTCCGCAGCTGCTGGAACGCCAGATCCGCTCCTATCTAGCGGTCCGTGAACTGATCGCCGAATGGCGGCTGGATTTCTCGGGGATCAAGGGGCAGCCCGAACTCACCCAGTATTTCGCCACCATGGACGTCACCGAGGCGTTCCTCAACGATCCCTACGACTGGAACGGCCCGAAGGAACCGCACGTCTGCGCCACCGAAGCGGACATGGACGGCGCGCTGACCATGCAACTGCTCAAGCGGATCGCGGGCACCCCGGTGCTGTTCGCCGACGTCCGGCACTACCACGCCGATCGCGACATCTGGGATCTGTGCAATTCCGGCCAGCACGCCACCTGGTTCGCCGCGCGCAGCGCCGATCCCGCGGAGAACCTCGCGAAGGTGCACCTTTATCCGGAGGTGTTCTTCTTCCCCGCGGGCGGAGCCTCGGTGCACCATCTGGCCGCGCCGGGACAGATGACCCTGGCGCGGCTCACCCGTCTGGACGGCGCCTACCGCATGCAGCTGATGCTCGGCGAGTTCGAGCACTACGACCAGCAGACCAACGACGCGCTGATGAAGCAGTCGACCTGGGAGTGGCCGCACGCGTTCGCCCGGCTGGACGCGCGCGCCGAGGACTTCCTGAACCGCTTCGGCGCCAACCACATCCACGCGGTGCCCGGTGACCACCGGGCCGTCCTGCGCGCGACGTGCGAGCTGCTCGACGTCACGCTGGACGAGTTCACGCGGTGACGATGTTCCTCGGCATCGACATCGGGACTTCGAGTTCCAAGGGCGTGCTCACCGATGCCCGCGGCAGCATCGTCGCCAGGGCCGAGCGGGCGCACGAGGTGTCCATGCCGCATCCCGGCTGGGTGGAGCACGACGCGGAGACGGTCTGGTGGGCCGACTTCGTCGCGCTCGCCCGCGAGTTGACGACGGCTACCGGCGGCGTCGCGCTGGAGGGTCTCGCGGTGTCCGGGATCGGCCCGTGCCTGCTGCCCGCCGATGCGCAGGGCAGGCCGTTGCGCCCGGCCATCCTCTACGGCGTCGACACCAGGGCCGGCGCCGAGATCGGTGAACTGAACGCCGAATTCGGCGCACGGGCCGTGCTCGACCGCGCCGGGTCACCACTGACCAGCCAGGCGGTCGGCCCGAAGGCCCGCTGGCTGGCCCGGCACGAGCCGGACGTCGCCGCACGCACCGCGATGCTGCTGATGGCGAGCTCTTTCCTGGTGTACCGGCTCACCGGTCGCTACGTTCTCGACCACCAATCGGCCAGTCAGTGCGTACCCCTGTACGACCTGCGCGCACGTGCGTGGGCGGCGGACTGGGCAGAGCGGATCGTGCCGGGCTGGGCATTGCCGGAGCTGGCGTGGCCCACCGAGATCGTCGGCCGGGTGAGCGCCGACGCGGCGGCCGCCACGGGGCTTCCGGCGGGGCTGCCGGTCACCACCGGGACCATCGATGCCTGGGCCGAGGCGGCCAGCGTGGGCGTCCGCGCTCCGGGCGACGCCATGATCATGTACGGCACCACGATGTTCCTGGTGCAGGTGCTCACCGACCCGCGCCCGCATCCCGGTCTCTGGGGCACCTGCGGCACCTGGCCGGATACGTACACACTCGCCGCGGGTATGGCCACCTCCGGCGCGGTGACCGACTGGCTGCGCAAGCTCGTGGGCGGGGAGTTCACCGACCTGGTCGCGGCGGCGGCGGACGTGCCCGCGGGCAGCCGAGGGCTGCTCGCACTGCCGTATTTCGCCGGGGAGCGCACTCCGTTGTTCGACCCGGACGCGCGCGGCGTCGTCGCGGGACTCACCCTGGGGCACGGACGGGCCGAGCTCTACCGGGCGGTTCTGGAGGGCATCGCGTACGGGGTACGGCACAACCTGGAGGCCATGACCGAAGCCGGCGGGCGGGCGGGGCGTCTGGTGGCGGTGGGCGGCGGCACCAAAGGCGGGCTGTGGACCCGGATCGTCTCCGATGTCACCGGGCTGCCGCAGCAATTGCCCGCCGACACCGTCGGCGCGAGCCTGGGCGACGCTCTGCTCGCGGCCGAGGCGGCCGGGGTCGACACCTCGGGGTGGAATCCCGTCGTCGATACCGTGCGGCCGCACCCGGAACACGTCGCGAAATATGAGGAGTACTACCGGCACTACCGAGATCTGTACGATCGCACGACGGATATCGCGCATTTCCTTGCGGCCGAACAGCACCGTGCCGGCGCGTCTTCCTGATCGCGGATGCCCGTGCGACGATGCAGAGTCGGTTCGCGGAACGATACGAGGATTGCATGCCCACGATCACTCTGACCCAGGACAATTTCGACTCCGTCGTCGCCTCTCATCCGATCGTGCTCGGTGATTGGTGGGCCGGCTGGTGTGGGCGACTGGCCGCGGCGGGCGGGACGGAGACCGCGCGGCGAGTCGGGCTCGCGCCGACCGCGCCCCGATACGGGTGGCCGGGATTGTGACCGCGCCGGGCGGTGAGCTGTGGCGGCTGGACGGCACGCGAACCCGGTCGGTCAGCGCCGAGAATCCGACGGGCGCGCCGGGCGCGGGCGCGCGGGCGACCGACGGCACCGGAGCGCATGCGGCGCGGCTGTTGGGCCCGGGCTGGAAGGTCTCGCCCTCCATCGCGCTCGCGCACGGCGAGACCGCCACACTGGCCGACGTTTCCGGCCCCGGAGTGTTCCGGCATTTCTGGTTGACCACCGAGCGTTCCGTCCTCCGCGGGCTGACGCTGCGCATGACCTGGGACGACGCACCAGCGCCCGCGATCGAGTCGCCACTCGGCGACTTCTTCTGCAACGGCTGGGGCGAGACGGCCCTGCTCGGTTCGGAGATGGTGGTCGTCGCGCCCGCCGGTGGCTTGAACAGCTATTGGCCCATGCCGTTTCGGCACCGTGCGCGCATCACGCTGGAGAATCGTTGCGGGCGCGAAGTTCCCGTGTACTACCAGGCGACCTACACCGAAGAGGACGTGCCGGACGACGCGGGGTATCTGCACACACGATGGACGCATACGACCGGCGTGGGGACTCCGGCGGTTCACACGATTCTCGACACGGTGCCAGGACCGGGCCGTTACGTCGGCACCTACCTCGCCATCCGCCCGTGCGCCCCGGGATGGTGGGGCGAAGGCGAAGTGAAGTTCTTTCTCGACGGGGACACCGACCATCCCACGATTTGCGGCACGGGTACCGAGGACTATTTCGGCGGGGCCTGGAATTTCGACCTCGACGGGACATACCGCACGTATTCCACGCCCTATCTCGGGCTGCACCAGGTACTGCCGCCGGAGCAGATCTATCGTCCGGAGCAGCGGTTCGGCATGTACCGCTGGCATGTGCGCGACCCCATCTGTTACGAGCGCGAGCTGCGCGTCACCGTGCAGGCTCTCGGATGGCAGGACGCGGCGACCTATCTCCCGCTGGCGGACGCGGAGGTGGCGACCACCGCCTGGTGGTATCAGGGCTGATCGAGGTCGTCCGCATCCGGCGGCAAGTCCGATGCGAGCAGTTCGTCGGCGCGCGCCAGTACGGCGTCCATGCCGGCGGTGAGATCATCCATCACGGTGAGGCCGTCCAGCAGTCCGGTGAGCTCGTCCTGCACGGCGCGCAGTTCCGCGATCGCCGGGTCGACCGGAAACCACGCGACCGCGTCGCGCCACCACGGATCCTCGGAGAGCCAAGCCCACAGCACGTCGCGCACCAGCACCGGGTCGGAGGTGTACATCTGGAAGGACTCCGTCGCCGAACCGGCCTGGTGCTCCAGCTCGTAGACGCCGTCGGGCAGCAACCGGGCCCGGATCTCGTGCAGGTCGGCGCGGCTGAGCTCGAGCACGGCGTGTCCAGGCGCGGCCGGTTCGTCGAGCAGGTCGCCGAGCGCTTCCTCGGTGAGTTCCGGAAGCTGCGTCCCGTCTCCCGTGCGGATGCGCACGTCGGTGGGGTCGATGCTCATCGCGCCAGTCTGCCCCATGCGGCGGACGCATACGCGATATGCGCCGGTGCGGGGCGGTCCGGGTGCAAGGTGGTCGGTATGGGTGTGCTCGGAAGGATCGGACGGTTCGCCGCATCACACGGCGGGTCCGTCTTCGGCAAGCGGCAGGCTTCGTGCGAGGCCGCCTTCATCGGCCCGCGTCCACCGCGCCATGGCTGCCGTGGCGGCGATATCGGCCGGATCCGCCGGGGGTGGGCGGGATGACGACGGTCGCGGGAATCGACAGCTCCACCCAGTCGTGCAAGGTGGTGGTCTGCGACGCCGACAGCGGTGCGGTTCTCGGACGCGCGCAGGCCCCGCACCCGGAGGGGACCGAGGTGGACCCGGCCGCCTGGTGGGACGCGCTGCGGATGGCCGGTGCGGGATGGCTCGACGACGTCGACGCGATCGCCGTCGCGGGGCAGCAGCACGGCTTGGTCGCGTTGGACGCCGCGGGTGTGCCGGTGCGAAAGGCTCTGTTGTGGAACGATATTCGCTCCGCAGGCGCGGCGGAGGATCTGATCGATGAATTCGGCGGGCGGCAAGCCTGCGCCGATGCGGTGGGCAGCGTGCCGGTAGCGGCCTTCACCGTCACCAAACTGCGCTGGCTGGCCGACCACGAGCCGGAACTCGCCGACCGCACCGCGCACGTCGTGTTGCCGCACGACTATCTGACCTGGCGGCTATGCGGCGGTGGACCGGGACGCATGCTCGAGCCGACCACCGACCGGGGCGACGCCTCCGGCACCGGCTATTGGTCGCCCGCCGACGGCGGCTATCGCGAAGACTTGCTCGCCCTGGCCTTTCGTGGACGTCGCCCCGCCCTGCCCCAGGTACTCGGACCGGCCCAGCCCGCCGGGCGCACCCCGTCGGGCGCACTGGTCGCCGCCGGAACCGGGGACAATGCCGGGGCCGCGCTGGGCTTGGGCATCACGGAGGGCGACGTGGTGGTCTCGCTCGGCACCAGCGGGACGGTCTTCGCTCGTGCCGACCGGCCCGCCGCCGACGCGACCGGCGCGGTCGCCGGGTTCGCGGACGCCACCGGCGCGTTCCTGCCGCTGGTCTGCACGCTGAACGCCGCCCGCGTCCTGACCTCGGCCGCCGATCTGCTCGGCGTGGATCTGCCGACGCTCGAATCGCTGGCCGCGCAGGAGCCTCCGGGCGCGGACGGCGTGGTCCTGCTGCCCTATCTCGCCGGTGAACGCACGCCCAACCTGCCGCACGCCGCGGGCAGCTTGCACGGATTGCGGCCGGGGGCGATGCGCCCGGGCACGGTGGCGCGCGCCGCCTTCGAGGGTCTGCTGTGCCATCTCGCCGACGCGCTCGACCACCTCACCGCGAGTGGGGTGACACCGCGGCGCGTGCTGCTCATCGGCGGCGCCGCGCGCTCACTGTTGGTCGCGGAGACCGCCGCGCAGGTGTTCGGCGTCACGGTGACGATCCCGGAACCCGACGAGCACGTCGCGCTCGGCGCTGCCCGCCAAGCGGCCTGGGCTCTGGCGGGCGCGCCCCGGCCACCCTCCTGGCCGGGGCGCTCAGTGGCGGAGATTCCGGCCCCGGCCGATGCCGCGCTCGGGCGAGAGATCCGTGACCGATACCGGAGCACGCGCCAGGCACTGTATGGCTGACCACGGACTTCGGGCCCGGCGGCGCGCCCCGCGCGCCGGGACCGGGATCCTCGTCGGCCACTTCCCGGGCCGCTGATTTTCGTCGCCGGGTGGCGCCTCGACGGCGTGCGGGGTTGGATCACCCTCGTCGAAGAGAGGTGGACGAATGACCGATACCCAGGTGCGAAGGGCGGTGGCGGCGGAACGGACGGAACTCGCCGAACTCTTGGCCGGGCTGGATGCCGCGGGCTGGGACGCGCCGACGCTGTGCGCGGGCTGGCGAGTACGCGAAGTGGTCGCGCACATCACCATGCCGTATCGCCTGTCGAGTGCACGCTTCACGCTGGGGATGCTCGCGGCGTTCGGGAATTTCAACCGCATGGCCGACCGCACCGCCCGCATGGACGCCGCCACGCTCAGCACCTCGGATCTGCTGAAATCGCTGTGGGACAACGTCGATCACCCGTGGCGGCCACCGGGCGGCGGACTGTCCAACGCGTTGAGCCACGACGTCATCCACGGGCTGGACATCACCGTGGCGCTGGGGCTGGATCGCCGCGTGCCCGAGGACCGGATGCGTCTGGTGCTGGACACGATCGAACCCAGGACCGTCAAGCTGTTCGGCGCCAAACTCGGCGGCGTCGAATTGCGCGCCGACGACCTGGACTTTCGCTACGGCTCCGGCACGGTGCTCTCCGGCAGCGCCCAAGACCTGCTGCTGGTCCTATGCGGGCGCAAGCTGCCGCCCGGACACCTGACGGGCGAACCCGCCGAGCGGTTCACCGTGCCGGGATGACCTGGGGAAGGAGCGGCACTCACTTGTCTGCCGCTGGCTTGCGCAGGTAGGCGGCCGTTTCGTCCACCTGATGCGGTCGAGGCACCGGACCCGCCGGCGCCTAGACCGCATCTGTCGTCCCGATCCGAGCCGCCGGACCGGCCGCCTTCGAAGGGCATCAATCCGCGGTGGGCTGATCCCGATACTGGTCGACGAGATGCTGGTAGAAGCTGTTCTCCGGCGATTCCAACGAGATGGCCCGCAGACCGACGGTGACCGTCCGGCCGACGACTGTCGAGTATCCGTCCTCATCGATGCCGAGATCGGCTACGACTGCCGGTACCAGTTCGTCCAGTTCCTCATCGGTCACATAGACGGCGAGACGGCATTCGACCGGGACGCGCGCCGGGTCGTACGCGTCCCCCCACGCGCGCTGAGCGAACTCATCGACCGCAGTGACCGGTCCGAAGCTGGTAAAGCACGGGATACGGTTCACCCCGCGGATCCGATGGGTGCTCTCTTCGAGCGCCAGCGCGACCGGGTGGATTCCCTCACCGTGGAGGGCGCCGGGCCTGGTCGCGTCCGGCAATCCGAGTCCTACCGCGAACTCCCATACTTCGTGTTCGTCGTCGTCCACGTACAACCTTCCTGTTATTTCTTCGACGAGCTCTCGACGCGGCAGTGCTGTCACCGAGGCCGCCGGACCGGCCACGTCAGACGTTCATCGGTGCGCCGGACGTGCGGCGGCGCGCACGACCGCGGCCAGTGCGGCCGCCACGGCGGAATCCGCTCGGCCGCAGGACCAGCCGGTGTGTTCGCCGCTGCGGTACTCCAAGTAGGCGATCTCGGATCTGTCGTCGTCTCGCCCGATCGACTGCGGGGTCAGTCCCAGCACCTCGATCGGATATCCGGCCTCGGCCAGCGCCTCGGTCAGCACTTCGAGCGGACCGCCCGTGCGCCGCGTGCGGTGGGTGACCCCGTCGACGATCAACGTGAGCTCGGTGCTCGGCTCGTCGCCGCTGGTGCGCCAGTCCTTCAGGGCCAACCCCGAGGGGTCCTCGAAATAGACCGCCTCGAAAAGATCGCGCAGTTCGGCGGCGGTGATCTCGGCTCCGGTGTCGTCGGCGAGCGCCTGCACGTGCCGGGCGAAATCGATCTGCAGGCGCCGCGGCAGGTCCATGCCGTATTCGGTGTGCAGCAGATAGGCGATGCCGCCTTTGCCGGACTGGGAATTGACCCGGATCACCGCGTCGTAGCTGCGGCCGAGGTCGGCGGGATCGATGGGCAGATACGGCACGTGCCAGTCCAGTACGCGCTGCGCCTTGCCCGTCGCGGCCGCCCGAGCCCGGTGCTCGGCCATGCCCTTCTTGATCGCGTCTTGATGGGTACCGGAGAACGCGGTGTGCACCAGGTCGCCGACGTACGGGTGGCGTTCGTGGATCGGCATGCGGGTGCAGTACTCGACGGTGCGCCGGATCTCGTCGATGTCGGAGAAGTCGATCATCGGATCCACACCCTGCGCGTGCAGGTTCAAGGCCAGCGTGGCGATGTCGACGTTGCCGGTGCGCTCGCCGTTGCCGAACACGCAGCCCTCCACGCGTTGCGCGCCCGCGAGAATTGCCAGCTCGGCGCACGCGATGCCGGTGCCGCGATCGTTGTGCGGGTGCACCGACAGGATGACGCTGTCGCGCCGGGCGAGATTGCGGTGCATGTACTCGATCTGGTCGGCGTAGACATTCGGGGTGGCGACCTCGACGGTGGCGGGCAGGTTCAGGATGACCGGCCGCTGCGCGGTGGCGTCCCACAGGGTCGTCATCCGGTCGCAGATATCGAGCACGTAGTCGGGCTCGGTCAGGTTGAACACCTCGGGCGAGAACTCGAACCGCACGTTAGGCAGGTCCGCGGCGCAGTCGAGCACGGCGCGGCCGCCGTCGAGGATCAGCTCGCGCAGCGCCGTGCGGTCCTTGCCGAGCACGATGTCACGCCATGCGGGCGCGGTGGCGGTGTACATGTGGATCACGACGTCGTTGGGGAGGCCGCGGATCGAGGCGACGGTGCGCTCGATGAGATCCCGCCGTGCCGGGGTGAAGACGGCGATCGTCACGTCCTCGGGTGCGAGATCGTCCTCGGCGAGGAGCCGGACGAAGTCGAAGTCGGTCTGGGAGGCCGACGGGTAGCCGACCTCGATCTCCTTGTAGCCCATAGCGACCAGCAGCTCGAAGAACCGCCGTTTGCGCGCCGGGTCCATCGGTTCGGCGAGCGCCTGGTTGCCGTCGCGCAGGTCGACCGGCACCCACAGGGGCGCCTGCGTGATCCTGGCTTCGGGCCACTTCCGTTGCGTGAGCGGGACATCTACGCGCTGGTGGATGTCGCGGTAACGATACGAGGGCATCTGCGAGCGCCGCTGGCGATTCCACGCCGGAGCCTTGTCCGGTATCTCGCCCGCGGGAGTGTCGATGCTGGGAAAAGCGGTGCTCATGGGTCTGCTTCCTGGCCATTGCGGCCGTCACGACGAACGGTGACCGGCCACGACGCAGCCCCACGGCGGGCGGCCGGTCGTTCAGGCCCCGCCGTGGCGGCTAAGCAGAAGCATGGTGCGCATGATGGCTAGACTGTACACCACTCCTCAGACAAGCAGAGAGGTATCGGATGATCTCGCAGGTACGGCGCCATCCGCTGGCCGCGCAGGCGGCCGAAGTGCTGCTCGCCCGGATCAAGGCGGGCGAATGGCCGCTGGGTCATCGCCTGCCCGGTGAGACGACGCTGGCCGCACAGCTCGGCGTCGGCCGCTCGACGCTGCGGGAAGCCATCCGCGAGCTCGCCGGGAAAGGCGTGCTCGACAGCCGCCAAGGCGCGGGCGTCTTCGTGACGGCGCTGGAGGTGACCGAGGAGTGGGACGCGGTGCTGCGCCGCGCCACCATCGCTTCGGTGATCGAAGCGCGCATCGCGATCGAGGCCGAGGCCGCCGCCCTGGCCGCGCAGCGGCGGACCGCCGCCGACCTGCGGGCGATTCGCCGGGCACTGGCCGCCCGGGAGGCCCACGGCGAACCGGTGGCCGAGCATGTCGACGCGGACATGGCGTTCCACCGGGCGGTCATCGTGGCCGCCCACAACGACGTGCTGACCCAGCTTTTCGACACCTTCCTCCCCCGGCTGCGCCTGGCGATGATCGACATGCTGAAGATCCGGCCGGTGCCGTCGGAATCCGCCGATCACGCCGCGCACCAGCGGCTGGCCGACGCGATCGCCGCCCGCGACCCCGCCGCCGCGGCGGAGTACAGCCGCGCCCACCTCACCACTCTGAAAGAGGCTTTCACGTGACCGATCCGGTCTTGCAACTGACCGACGTGACGTTCCGCCGCGACGGCAAGAAGATCATCGACGGAATCTCGCTGACCGTGCGCGCGGGCGAACGCTGGGCGCTGCTGGGCCCCAACGGCGCGGGCAAGAGCACGCTGCTCGGCTTCTGCGGCGCGGTCACCTTCCCCACGTCCGGCTCGGTCCGCGTGCTCGGCGCGGAACTCGGCCGCGTCGAATTGCAGCGCTTGCGCCGGGGCATCGGTCAGGTGAACCCGCGCCACCCGCTGCGCTCTCCGCTGACCATTCGCGAGGTCGTGCTGACCGGCCTGACCGCGACGATCGACACCCCCATGCGCTGGACACCGACGCCCGACCAGCTCGACCGGGCCGACGCGATGATCGACACCGTCGGCTTGACCGGGAAGGCGAAGGAGGTGTGGCCCACGCTGAGCCAGGGCGAGCGCGGCCGGGCACTCATCGCCCGAGCGCTGATCGCCGAACCGCGGCTGCTGCTGTTCGACGAGCCGTCCACCGGGCTGGACGTCGCCGCGCGCGAGCAGTTGCTGGACACCCTCGACACCTTGGACCGGACCCACCCCGACGTCGCCTCCATCCTGGTCACCCACCACTTGGAGGAACTGCCCAGCACGACGACGCACGCGTTGCTGATCGCGGACGGTCACGCCGTCGCGGCGGGCCCCGCGCCGGAAACGATCACCACCGAGAACGTCACCGCCGCCTTCGCACACCCCGTGGAGGTCCGGCACGACGACGGTCGCTGGACCGCGCGGGCGGCCCGCAAACCCTCCGCGTGGCCGTCGATGCCACGACCAGCGTCCTCGTAACCGACCGCGCCGAGGTAGGACTTCGGCGCACTTCCTTCGCCGGTGACCGGCTGCACCGCACCACGGTGGTAACGCCGCTGTAATCGCCACACCGCAAACGCGTGTGAGTATGCAGCGAAATCGACTACCACCGAAGGGAATACGGCTACGTGTGGCAGCTCTACCGAGCGGTACTCCGCACCGACGACCATCGTGTACTCGGCTATGTGGACGTGGGCCCGAGGCTCATGGAACACGCCAGGATCGGCCACCACCTGGTCCAAGGGATCGAACGACTGCTCACCGAGCCCACTCGGGTCACCTGGGCCAGTCGCGACGCGCCACTGCCCCGCCGCGGCGAGAACCTCTATCGCGCAGCGGGTTCGGTTGCCGCCTTGGTGCCACCCGAGCACGGCGCGGTCGGCCGCTACGTCCTCAATCACGACCTGCGGCTTTTCGTGGACAAAGCGACCGTGCTCGAGAACGAGAACCGCCACCGCATCCACCCGCTGCCCATACTCACCGCCGAACCGACGCCCAGACCCGGTCGCACGGCGGGCGACCGGACACTGCTCGGCTCGTGGGCGCACGCACTGATCTCGGTGCGCGACACCGTGCCGAGGGGATTCGACCAACGCAAGTTCGATCTGGTGGAGCGATGGCCCTGAACGAACCACGCCACCGGGCGGGCTCCACCTTCGAATACCGACCGGGCGCGCACGAAACTGTCCAACGGCTGGCCTACCGAGCCGCACGCGGAAGACTCAGCATTTCGACGAGGGCGGCCCCGCGGATCCGCGACTCGAATCTCGCTCCCGGGCAGAGATGACGATCCCACTTCATGCTTCCTTCGGGATGTCGAACATGCTCAGGATCGTTTTACGATGGCGAGAGAGGCCGCGGGAGTTCGAGATATCGGTTCCGCTCACGAAATCAGCCGACTGAACCTCCCTGCGAACCGGCGTGATGTTCGGCTTCGGCGAGTTCTTTCAGCGTCAGCAGTTGCTTGCGCATCATGAGCAGGTCGCCGAGAGCGAGCGCCAC
The DNA here is from genome assembly GCF_027924405.1 of Nocardia sputorum. Taxonomy (NCBI): domain Bacteria; kingdom Bacillati; phylum Actinomycetota; class Actinomycetes; order Mycobacteriales; family Nocardiaceae; genus Nocardia; species Nocardia sputorum. The sequence goes on from NZ_AP026978.1 coordinate 4,150,266, forward strand.
GGCGACGAGTTTCGGTGCGCTACAGCGGATCCGGGCCAGGAGCCGGGTTCCGGCGCCTTCGGGACGGACCGCGTAGGTGACGCACACCTTGTTCGCGAGCAGGGTGATGTGCCTGCCCAGAACGAAGGAGACGAGTTCGAACTGGGACATGAACCGCTGTCCCACCGCGAGTTCGGTGAGCACCGGGTCGCGACGGCGCGGACTGCGCCGGCCGAAGTTGTCCAGCAGGTCGTAGCTGTAGGGAGCGACGCGCAGTTGGCACAGCCAGGCGTAGACGAGGGCGGGCGGCGCGTCGATGCTGATCGCGCGATCGGCCTGTAGACCGCCGGGCTGCCGGTCGTCGCACGGCAGGGGCGCTTCGCGCTCGGCCTCGGTGGCGCCCCACACCGTCCCGAGGATCATGCCGCCGCCGCGATTCGGCGCAGCATCCGGCGCACCACCAAGCGGTGACCGCCTGTCCCCACAACCAGCGCACGGTAGATCCGGCCGTGGAGACCGGGAAAGTCGCCATAACTGCGGGCGCGGACGCGGGTCCGGCTCGGCCCTTCCTCGTCCAATTCGAAGATCAGCGCGTACTTCGAGAACCAGTGCTGTCCGTGCAGCGCCAGACGCTGCGGTTCGACCACGGAATCGAAATCGAAGCCGGTCGGCGCGGTCGGCTCGTGCGGGTCACGGCAGACGACTCTCAGCAGCGCTTTCCACGCCCGGTCGCGGTTCGCGTCGATCGATCTGGCATGCTCATCTATATAGGACAAACGCTCCATATAGAAGGAACGTACTAGTACATGGCGCCACCCCGCAAGCACGACACCGACGTGATCCTCGACGCAGCGCGCACCCTCGTGCTCGCCGAGGGACCCCGCGCGGCCAGCGTGTCGGCCATCGCCGAGGCCAGCGGAGCCCCCGTCGGCACCCTGTACCACCGCTTCGGCAACCGCAACGGCGTGCTCACCGCGGCATGGCTGCGCGCGCTGCGCCGCTTCCAGGACGGCACCCTCGCGGCCGCGGACCAGCCGGACCCGGTGGAGGCGGGCGTCGGGATGGTCCGAGCGGCCCTGCGGTTCGGGCGCGAACTACCCGACGACGCCAAACTCCTGCTCCAGTTGCGCCCCAGCGACTTGCTCGACGGCGGTCCGGACGCCGAGTTCCGTGCGACCCTGGCCGCCATGAACGCGCCGCTGATCGACCATCTGCGGCGCATCGCGCACGCTCTGTTCGGCCGGGACGGCGAGCGGGAGATCGATGCGGTCAGCCGCGCGATCGTCGATCTGCCCTATGCGGCGCTACGCCGCCACGCCAACGCTCCGGAGTTACCCGGCTGGCTCGAGGACGACCTGACCGGCGCCGCCCGCACCCTGCTGACCTCTTACCACGCCTGAGCCAGGAGTCACCCGGTGATCAGCGCAGGAGTGAGTTCGTCCAGTCCGGAGATGACTTTGGCGGCCAGGCCCAGCGCATCGGCGGCGGGCGGGTACTCCGGACGCGGCGCCGCGATCACCCGCATCCCCGCCGCGTGGGCCGAGCGCAGGCCGTTGCTGGAATCCTCCACGGCCACGCAGTCGGACGGCCGTCGACGCAGGAACGTCGCGACCGTCACGTAGACGTCCGGCGCCGGTTTACCGCGATCGACCTCCTCGGTGGAGAAGGTGACGGAGAAGTACTCGATCAGCCCCGTGCGGCCCAGCACCGTGTCGATGAGTTCGCGTGGCGACGAGCTGGCCAGCCCCAACGGCCACTGCTCGCTGATCCGCTGCACGGCCTCGATCGCACCCGGCAGCAGCGGCACACCCGCGTCGTAGCGCTCGGCCATCCGCTCGATCACGTCCCGGGCGACGGTCTCCGGTGGCTCGCCGACCCCGAGTTCGCCGCTGAGATAGGCCGACCACTCACCGGTGCTCATCCCCATCAGCCGCTGCTGGGTGTCGGGCAGCCACCGGCCGCCCTTCTCCGCGACGTAGCCGCGCCGCACCGCTTCCCAGACCGGCTCGGAATCGATCAGTACGCCGTCCATGTCGAACACGACCGCGGTGATACCCATGCGCACAGAGCCTTTCGCCAGCCGAAACGGTCAGAGGTCGCTCAGGGCCGGGTCGCGCGCCCGGCCGCCGGAACCGTGCCGGTACCGCCCGGAAGCAGGCGATATTCGGTCGCGCCCCAGCCTAGGCGGTGACGGTCCGTGACGACGGACACAGCACCCGCGCGGCGAGCATTCGCCGGGCAACCGATAACTTGTTCTTATGAACGAACCGCAGGCCGGCGACTCGCTGCCGAGCAAGGAGCACCACGAGGGCGGGTTCCGGCCGATGACCGAGCTGGTCGCCGCCCACGAGGCCGCCAAGGACGACATCTCCCGCGGCGGGCCGCACTACGGGCAGTTCATCGAGCAGGTGCGCGGCCTGATGGACCGGGTCCGGCTCGCCTCGCCCTCCGACGAGCTGGCGGTGGAGGCGATCGGCATTCTGAAGGAGCTGAACGACAAGCTCGACGCCGCCCGGGTGGACGAGTGGTCGACGCCCAACTGGACCCGCTTCGACCTGCCTGCCCGCGGCAACATCACCCTGCCGCCGTTCTTGATCGATCACGTCGACCCGGAGCGGGGCGTCGACGCGCGCCTCACCTTCCGCACGTTCCATCTCGGCGGCAACAGCGCCGCTCACGGCGGCCAGATCGCCATCGCCTTCGACGACCTGCTCGGCATGGCGGCGGCGGTGCGTTCGGGCTCGGTGACCAGGACGGCGTCGCTGACCGTGGACTACCGCTCGATCACGCCGCTGAACACCGAGCTGAAGGTGCGGGCGTGGGCCGAACGGCAGGAGGGGCGCAAGGTCTACGTGCGGGCCACCCTGCACGACGGCGACCGGCTGTGCGCGGAGGCCAACGGCCTGTTCATCGTGCTCAAGCCGGGGCAACCCTGACCCACGGCGCTCGCCCCCGAACGAGGAGCATCGGCCGGTCCGGCGCCCCGGCCGCTGAAGTTCGATTGATGGCGTCGAGTCGGAACGGGCAGGCGTGTGAGCCGAATGGCGGCCGCCTGAGCGCACGAAATGCCTTCGCCGCCAGGGCAGCCCGGTGCTCGCCGGCGCACTTGCGACCGGCGAGCGCCGACCGATCACCGCCCCGGGAAATGCGCTTCCCGGTACGCGCCGAACCGGGCGTCCACCTGCTCGGCCGTCAGCCCGAAATCGTCGAGGGTGTAGCGGTGCGCCGGACGCGCGGCGCCCGAGGTGCTCTCCGCGTGCAACGCGGTCATCGCCGCACTCGCCTCGCCGGTCAGCGGCAGTCCGAAGTGCCGGTAGATCGACTCCACCGTGCCGATCGGGTCGGCGACGAACTCGTCGTAGTCGACGTCGCAGAACTGCGCCGCGTCGTGGCGCTTGCGATCGACGAGGAACCGCTCCGCGCCGCGCGCCCACAGATCCAGCTGGGCCGCGCCGACCACCGGGCCGCGGAACTTCTCCGACCAGCCCGCCGACGCCTGCTCGTTCAAGCTGCACACCGACGCGATGATGGTGCGCGGATCGCGGTGCATCTGGATGATCAGCGCGTCCGGATACACCTCGAAAATGGCGTCCAGCGCGAACAAGTGGCTCGGGTTCTTCAGCACCCATCGCTTCTGCGCGTCCGGCAGCCCGATCAGCTGGAGGTTGCGGCGGTGCCTGCGGTAGGCGGGCGTCCAGTCCCGGTCGCGCAGCCACTCGGAATAGGTGGGCAGGTAGGCCAGGCACTCGTAGGACACCGACATGGCCGACTGCCGCAGCAACTGCCAGCACTCCTCGACCTGATCGGCCGAGATATGGTGGACACCCATGAATTCCGGGTGCTCCACGTGGTGCTTGTCGTAGGCGGCCGCGAGCCGCTGGTAGATCGGGTTGCTCGCCCAGGTCTCGCGCGGCGGGCGCGGTTGCGGCATCTCGGTCAGCCACATCTCCAGCCCCTGGTGCGCCGGGTCGGCGTTGAGCAGGCGGTGCACCGCCGTCGTGCCCGAGCGCGGCAGGCCGGTCACGAAGATCGGCCGTTCGATCGCCACGTCGGCGTGCTCCGGAAACTGCCGCCAGGCGGACTCGCTGAGCAACCGGGCGATCAAAGCGCCACGCAGGAAGGCGCGATTCACCTTGTTGCCGAACGGGGTGAGTTCGGCGTCTTTGGCATAGGACTCCAGCAGCACCCCGAGTCCCTCGCGGTAGTCGTCGGTGCCGAAATCGTCCAGCCCGACCACCTTCGTGGCCGACGCGTGCAGATCGTCGATGGTTCCGACGTCGTCCCTACCGATCACGGTCATCTCCTAGTGGTGGAATTCGCCGGCGTTGACGTCCAGGCACGCGCCGGTGATCGCGCGCGCCATGGCGGACGCGAAGAACACGACCGCGTCGGCGATCTCGTCGGGTTCGGGCAGCTTGCGCAGGTCGGTGGTCTTCGCGGTCTCGGCGTAGACCTCCTCCGGGGTGATCCCGCGTTGCTGCGCCAGGTAGTTGAAGTACCACTTCAGGTTGTCGGCCCAGATATAGCCCGGCGCAACGGAATTCACCCGAATACCCTGCGGCCCCAGTTCGGTGGCCAGGCTCTGGGCCAGCGCGAGCAGGCTGGCCTTGGCCATCTTGTACGGGCCGAAGGTCCGCCGCGAGTGGTGCAGCACCGCCGAGTTGATCATCACCACCGACCCCTTGGCCTCGGCGAGGGCGGGCACGAAAAGTCTGGTCAGGCGCAACGCGGCCAGCACGTTCGTCTCGAAGCCGGCGCGCACCTGGTCCAGGTCGACGTCGGCGAGATCCACGATGGGCGGGATGGCGAAGGCATTGTTCACCAGCGTGTCCACCTTGCCGAACGCGCTGTGCGCCGTCTCCACCAGGTTGGCGGCCGCGGCCTCGTCGTTGATGTCGGTCGGCACGACCACCGCGCGCCTGCCGAGCTCGGTGATCTCCTTGGCCACCTCGGTCAGCCGCGACTCGGTCCGGGAGGCGAGCACCACGTCCGCGCCCGCCTTCGCGCTCTGCACGGCGATCGCGCGCCCGAGCCCCGGCCCCACGCCGGAGACGACGACTACCCTGTCCTGCAACAACATCAGCCGAGCATCCTCTCCGCGACGGCGATCTGCCGGGCCGCGATCCGGTCGCGCCACTGCTGCGGCGTGACCCTGGCCTGGTCGTAGAACGGCAGGCGATTCGGCAGGTCCGCGACGGAGACGAGTTCCACGGTCGGCCCGTCGTCGGGCTTCATCTCCCGCGACAGCCGCTGCCAGCGGAACTGCAGGTAGCCCCTGGCGTGCCCCGTCCGCTCGATCCAGTTCGCCAGCCCCGGGTCGCGCTCGCTGACCACCAGCCGGATCATCCCGTCCGGGTCCACGTGCGCCTGGTCGGCCGTGAGGCTGGTCTGGTGGTTGATGTAGTCCAGCGACAGGTACCACATGCTGCCGAGCTGGAAGCCCTGGTAAGGCGCGTCCGACTTGGGCACCGTGATGATCATGGCCTGGTCGTCGTCCAGGTCGTAGTGACCCACCGAGGAGAACTGGGTGCTGAGCCCGCCCGGTGTCTGCCTCGGCTCGGTCAGCGTGTTCACCGGCAGATTGAGATAGAACCACTCCGGGAAGGCGAGGAAGGTCTGCAACCGCGACACCAGCATCTTGCCCGCCACGCCGTACCGCTTGGCCAGCAGGTCCTTGGTCGGCGGCGGCGGCGCGTCGCCGATCCGGTCCACGCGCTGGATGCGGATCGTGCCCGCCTTCTCGGTCGCCCAATCGCTGTGCACTTCGCGCACCACGAGCATCGCCGCGTCGCCGCCGAGGTGGACGTAGCCGGGGCCCGCCTCGCCCGGTCCGAAGCGGATCTCATAGGTGCCGTCCGGCCGGATATCGAGCTCGCGGTCGTCGAAGGCGGTGAGGCTGTCGGGCACGTCCACCGGCGAGTAATTGCCGTTGAGCACCTGGAAGCTCAGGTCGCGGGTGGTGCCGCGGGTGCCGGTCACCACGTATTCCGCGTCCGGCCGCAGATAGGAGTGGTAGTAGAGGGTGTCGGGGTTGTCCAGGCCCATCTTGGTGTACGGCCCGGTGGACATGACGAAGAACGGGAAGTCCCGCTCATAGGCCCAGGCCATCTGCAACGACGCGCGGATGCTGCCCGCCAGATAGTCGTAGCCCTCGACGAGGTCCTGTTCGGTGCGGATGTGCGCGGCTCCGGTGATGATCTGCTCGGCGGCGGCGATGGCGTCCGCGAACGGCTGTGTCAGCAAGAGGCTCTCTCCGGTGTTCCAAATATGTACCACTCTGGTACATTTCGATAGGACAAAGATTAGAACGTGTTCTAGGAGTGGTCAATGGTCGGCCGTCGGTCCGCGCCCACCGCACGCGTGGTGCAGGTCCTGGATTTCTTCGTCGAACAGCGCGGGAAACGCTTCGGGCTCTCCGAGCTCGCCCGCGAACTCGACCTGGCCAAACCCACCTGCCTGGGCATCCTCACCGAGCTGACCGCGGGCGGTTACCTGATGCGCGACGCCCAGACCCGCACCTACGGACTCGGACCGGCGCTGATCGCGGCGGGCCGGGTGGCACAGGACAGCTTCGCCATCTCCGCGCTCGCCCGCGTCGAGCTGGAGAAACTCTCCGCGCGCTACCACACGACCTGCACCGCGTCGGCGGTGGTCGGCGAGCAGATCATGGTGCTGGAGAGCACCGGGCCCGGCCTGGTGAAGGTGGGGGCGGCCTACCACTTCGCACCTCCGGTCGGCTTGATGTACGTGCTCTGGGACACCGACGCGGCTTTCGACGCCTGGCTGGCCAAGCCGCCGGCGGTGCCGCTGCGACAGGACGAGGCGCGCCTGCGCCAGGTCGTCGCCGAATGCCGCGAGCGCGGATTCCTGGTGGAGAGCATGACCACGGCCGGGCGGCGGCTGTACTCACTGCTGGCCGGTGTCGCCGACCGCGATTTACCTCCCGAGCTGCGCGAACTGGTCGCCGAACTGGTGACAAGCCTGGGCGAGCGGGTGTACCTCGGCGCGGATCTGCGGCCCCGCAAAGAGCACGCCGTGAGCCTGCTCGCCGCACCGACCTACGACGGCGACGGCAGGCAGAACATGGTGCTCACGATGTACGTCGGCCGCTCCATCACCGGGGCCGAGATCGCCCGCCGCGGGGGCGCGCTGGTGGCCGCCGCCGATGCCGTGACGGCGAACTCGGGCGGCCGCAGACCATTGACCGACGACCGAAACGTGTTCTAGTTTTGCGGTGTGAGCCAGTACGCGAAGTCGACGGCGAGCACCTACGAGCTGCCCCATTTGGACGCGCTCGAGGCCGAGTCGGCGCACATATTCCGTGAAGTGGCAGCGACATTCGAGCGCCCGGTGTTGCTGTTCTCCGGCGGCAAGGATTCGGTGGTGATGCTGCACTTGGCGGCCAAGGCCTTCTGGCCCGCGCCGCTACCGTTCCCCGTGCTGCACATCGACACCGGGCACAATTTCGACGAGGTGATCGCCTACCGCGACGAGACGGTGGCGCGCCTGGGGTTGCGCCTGGTGGTCGGGCGGGTGCAGGACGACATCGATGCCGGACGCGCGGTCGAGGAGACCGGGCCGCGCGCCTCCCGCAACCGGTTGCAGACCACGACGCTGCTGCGCTCGATCCAAGAGGGATCCTTCGACGCGGTCTTCGGCGGTGCCCGCCGCGACGAGGAGAAGGCCCGCGCCAAGGAGCGAGTGTTCAGCTTCCGCGACGAGTACGGCCAGTGGGATCCGCGCAGACAGCGCCCCGAGCTGTGGAACCTGTACAACGGCAGGCACCGGGCCGGCGAGCACATCCGGGTGTTCCCGCTGTCGAACTGGACCGAGCTGGACATCTGGAGCTACATCGCCGCCGAAGACATCGAACTGCCGCCGCTGTATTACGCACACCGCAGGCCGGTGGTGCAGCGCGATGGAATGCTGCTGGCACACACGCGTTTTCTCCAGCTGCTCGACGGCGAGGAGCCGTACGAGGCCACGGTGCGTTTCCGCACGGTGGGCGACGCGACCTGCACCGGCTGCGTGGAGTCCACCGCGGCCACGCCCGCGGAGGTGGTCGCCGAGGTCGCCGCGGCGCGGGTCACCGAGCGCGGCGCCACCCGAGCCGACGACCGCATCTCCGAGGCGGGGATGGAAGACCGCAAACGCGAAGGCTACTTCTGATGACGACCACACTGTTGCGCCTGGCCACCGCGGGCAGCGTCGACGACGGCAAATCCACGCTGATCGGCAGGCTGCTGTTCGACTCCAAGACGCTGTTCACCGATCAGCTCGCCGCGGTGGAGCGGACCAGCCGCGACCGCGGCGACGACTATCCCAACTTGGCACTGCTCACCGACGGCCTGCGCGCCGAACGCGAACAGGGCATCACCATCGACGTGGCGCATCGCTATTTCGCCACGCCCAAAAGGAAATTCATTATCGCCGACACCCCGGGGCACGTGCAGTACACCCGGAACATGGTGACCGGCGCGTCCACCGCCGACCTGGCGCTGATCCTGGTGGACGCCCGCAAAGGCGTGGTGGAGCAGACCCGCAGGCACGCGTTCCTGGCCAGTTTGCTCGGCATCCCACACCTGGTGTTGTGCGTGAACAAGATGGACCTGGCGGACTGGTCGCAGGACCGGTTCGAAGAGATCCGCGAGGAATTCGCGCGTTTCGCCTCCAAACTGGACGTCTCCGATCTGACCTTCGTGCCCGTGTCGGCGCTGCACGGTGACAACATCGTGCACCGGGGCGCGAGCATGCCGTGGTATGAGGGCACTCCCCTGCTGCACCATCTCGAGGAGGTGCACATCGCCTCGGACCGCAACCTGATCGACTCGCGCTTCCCGGTGCAGTACGTCACGCGCAGCCACGCGCAGGATTTCCGCGGGTACGCGGGCACGGTGGCGGGTGGCGTCTTCAAGCCGGGCGACGAAGTGGCGGTGCTGCCGTCCGGCTTCACCACCACGGTCGAGGCGATCTGGGGTCCTGGCGGCGCGCCCGTCGCGGAAGCTTTCCCACCGCAGGCGGTCACCATCCAGCTCGCCGACGAACTGGACATCTCCCGCGGCGATCTGATCTGCCGCCCGAACAACCGCCCGACCGCGGGGCGCGATCTCGACGCGATGGTGTGCTGGTTCGCCGAGGACACCCAGCTCACGCCCGGCGCGACCTACACCATCCGGCACACCACCCGCGCGGCCACCGCAGAGGTGCGCTCCCTGGACTACCGGCTGGACGTCAACACGCTGCACCGCGACGAGCACGCGGAGTCGTTGTCGCTCAACGAGATCGGCCGCGTCCAGCTGCGCACCCGCCAACCCTTGCTGTTCGACCCGTACCGCCGCAACCGCGCCACCGGCAGCTTCATCCTCGTCGACGACACGACGAACAACACCGTCGCCGCGGGCATGATCACCGGCCCCAGCCTGCCGTCCTCCCGGGTGGTCTGGCACTCCACCGCCGTCGAGCGCGACGAGCGCGCCACCCGCGGCCTCACGGTCTGGCTGACGGGGTTGTCCGGCTCCGGGAAATCCACCGTCGCTGTCGAATTGGAGCGCAGGTTGGTCGCCGCGGGCCGTCCGGCGTTCCTCCTCGACGGGGACAACCTGCGCCACGGCCTCAACTCGGATCTCGGGTTCAGCGCGGCCGACCGCGAAGAGAACGTCCGCCGCGTCGGCGAAGTGGCGAAATTGTTCGCCGAAGCCGGTGTGGTGGCGGTCGTTTCGCTGATCAGCCCCTACCGCGCCGACCGCGATCGCGTTCGCGCCGCCCACGAGGCGGCGGGCATCCCCTTCCTGGAGGTTTTCGTGGACACGCCACTGGCGGTCTGCGAGGCCCGCGACCCCAAGGGCATGTACGCCAAAGCCCGCGCGGGCGAGATCCGCGGTTTCACCGGCATCGACGACCCGTACGAAGCGCCGACCGAAGCCGAGATCGTGCTACGGCCCGACCACGGGGATCCGGCGTCGATGGCAGCGACGATCATCGCGCGGTTGAGCCGAATGGACTGAGCCCCGCACCTCGAAGGGCAGACGGCGCTCGTCCGTCTGCCCTTCGACTTCCCCGAATCGGTCGCGCCCGTTCGAGCCCGGCTTCGTGGATCGGCTATCCCCTCCACAGTCGATACACCGAAGCCGGTTCGTGGCGACATCGCCGTAGTCGGTTCGGATACGAGCGTAGAGCGATAGGATCTGATTGTAAAGCGCTAGATACCTAGCCCATGCGCTCTGATCCTGTACCGCCGGATACCATGTTTCCACGGTGTGGGGCTGAATCGGGAGGTTGGTGGCACAGGTCGTGTCTGGGGACGGAGAGGACGTCACCGAGGAGCCGACGGAGGACGCCGGTCCCATCGCGCGGCACCTCAATCGGGTGATCGCCGCTGCCCAGCAGCGGGATGCACGGGGCTACTCCAATAAGGACATCGCCGAACGCTCGACCGCGCTCGGCTATCCACTCAGCCCGGCTCAGGTCTCGCATATCCGGCTCGGACGTGTCCGCAATCCCAGTTTCCGCACCATCGAGGGCATTTCCGTTGCGCTGGGCGTGGACGTGCGCGAGTTCCTCGACGGCGCCGCCGCACAGCAAGCCGACATCGACTCACGGCTGGCCGCGCAGCTTTCCGAGGCGGGCGTCGAGGCGATCGGCTTCCGCCTGTCCGAACTCAGCACACTGAACGAACTGGGCAGGTCGACCTTCGGGGCCATAGTCGGCAACATCCTGCGCGATCTCCAGCAGCACGAACTCTATCGCCGACCGGCCGCTACGGGGGAAGACGAGGGGACCTCCGGCTGAGCGATCGGCTGTCGCCATCAGAGCCGCAGATCCGCCGCCGAGATCCGCGGCGCAGCGCCAGGCCGGAAGGTCGCTTGCGCTATCGGGCGGCGCACTTCGGTATACGAATCCAGCGCAGCGGCAATGGAGTTCGCACTGCGCAGGGTCTTCGCCAAGACGATCGCGTCCTCGATGGCAGAAGTCGCCCCTCGTCCCGCCGCCGGTGAAACAGCGTGCGCAGCGTCGCCGATCAGCACGGTGTCCGCGTTGTGCCAGCTTCCCTCGGGTTCGAGTTCGTACAGTGCGATCGGCGCGCTCACTTCGGAGCGCTCCAGCACTTCCACGACCGGCGTGACCCGCAGCGCCTCGAGGAACACGTCGGGATCGATCGTCGTGGCCGCGGACGCGACGTTTCGTCTGCTGAACCAGAACGATCCGTCGCGATCGTCCCCCACGTACCCCACCACTCCTTCCGGATGCGACCAGAAGTGCAGCACGTTCGTCGGCAGCCCACGCACCGGAGCCGGGAAGTGCCCGTACCGGATCACCTGGCCGGTGTAGGTGGGCTCGCGGCAATCACCGAGCATGCGCCGGGTAGCCGAACGAGCGCCGTCCGCGCCGACCAGCAGATCACCCGTGCGCTCACCGGGCTCGGCCCGAGTTCCGTACGCGCAAGGAATATCCGCTCGGTCCAGGCCTTCGCGCAACACGGCCAAGAGATCCCTGCGCCACACATGGGTACTGGACCAGCGATGACCGGGCTCGGTACGGGCGAAGGAACTCGTCCGTCCGGTGACCGTGTCGACGGTGCTGACGCTGACCACCGGGAATCCGGCCGCCCTGACCTGCTCCCCCAGTCCGATCTGGTCCAGCGCGGTCGACGCCGCGGGGCCGAGCGTGACCCATCCGCCCACATCGGCCGTGCGCGTCGCGCTCTCGTAGACCTGCACCGTCGCACCGACTTTCGCCAGCGCGAGCGCGGCACATGCCCCTCCGATACCGCAACCCACGACTTCGGCTCGAAACATCAGCTCACACCTTCGCGGCGGGGCGGAACCATCGACGACGCACCCGAATCATGTCTTCCCCCAGGCTGGCCGCCAAGGCCACGAGCAGTTTACGGTCGGCGTCGAACGTATCAGCCTTGTCCACGGCCGCGCGGTGCGGCTCGCCGTACAGCACCGGCCGCTCGCGATTGGCCGTGGCGACGCGCTGGAGTTCGCGCGCGTACCCGGAAAGGGTCGCGGTGGATGTCGGGTCGACTTGGGGACTGAGCAGCATCAGGGCATCGCGAATGTCGACCATCATCGCTTGACGCCGCTCGAGGACGGCCGCCAGGGGTTGCCGGAGACGGAAACCGGGGTTCGGCCGTTCCGGAAGGAACCGGGTGATCACACCGACCGCGAAACGCCACAGCCGCCAGAGCAGCAGAACGTCACGCAGCGCCCCGAGGCCGACGACCACGGCTCGGATCCGCATCACCAAGCCATACCACGACACACCCAGAAGGAAGATGAACTGCCCCAGATAGACCTCCCATCGACCGAGCACGACGAGCGCTCGCGGTGGCTTCGCCGATGCGGCGTAATACCCGAGCTGAATCGTGAACGCCACGGTCGCGGCGAGCATCAACACCGCGCCTATCACTGCCAGCATGATCCCGTGCGCGGGCGTCCCCGACAGCAGGCGCAGGTATGCGACACAGTAGAAAACGATCAACACCCCGATCGGCACGGTGATCACTTTCTCCCCGAGCGAGAAACCGATCACGGCAGGGTCGGTGAACCCATAGGGCTTCGCGTCCGGGCCTGCGGCGACAGCACACACCGCCAGCACGGCGATGGAGGCGAGCAGCGGAACGGCGATGGCGATCAGGATCTTCTTCGTCTGCGCGGTGTGCCGCGCGGCCAGTACGAAGAACGCCACGATGCAGACCTTGCCGCCCACCAGCAGCACGGTGCCGATGAACTCGTATTCCATCGCGGTCAGCAACCACGGGTCCGAGCGATCCTGGACGTACTCTCCGAAGGAATATCCCGACGCGAGGAAGAAGAACGCCCCGACCACCGCGAGCAGAGCGACGTCCTTGTTGCGGCGGTACTGATTCGCCTTCCAGATCATGGCCACGGTGAATGCCGCGATGAGCCACCCGTGCGGTATGTAGATCACAGCCAGCCCATTCTCTCCTGCAGCGGCAGGGACAGATCTTCGGTCCGCTGCAGCGGACGCAGGGCGCGTTGCCGATCGAGTACCCGGCCCACCTGGTACGCCCACCGCGCGAGCAGGTTCGCCGTGTACTCCGCTTCCCATTCCCGCTCCGGGGACATCGCCGAATGTCTATGCACGCTTCCGGTCTCGTAGTGCCCGGCGATGATGTGCCCGAACTCGTGCCCGATGCCGTGGTCCTGATGCCAGGCGGGTGTCGCCTTCTGGTACGCGATGACGTACGTGTCGGGCGGCGCGGAGAGTTTCAGCGTCATCGCGAAGAAGCAATCGACCGGCAGCAGCCTTTCTTGCAGAAGCACCGTCGCGCCGGTGAATTCGCAGTAGCGCTCGATCAGCTGGCGCATGGTCAGCAGTTCACGCACCTCCATGCGCTGGAGCAGCAGCCGGGTGCGATGTTCGATCTCGCGCACCATCGCGGGGTTCGGGACGAAGCGCGATCCCGCGTCCTGTCCGTTTCCGGCCATCGCCGCCGTATCGGCAGTCGCGCGTCTCACGCGCCCGCGCCACACGGGAATCATCAGACGTCACACTCCGCAGCCCCCACCGCCCGACCTTCGGCAACCGGTGCGTCGAACGGTACGAATACGATGCCGAGCGCCGCGCCTGATCGACCGATGTCGTCCCAGAGCCCCCGTGCCCGGCGGTTCGGCGTTCAAAGTACCACCACCGCGACCGGACAGCATCAACCCGAATCGTCTGTGGCAAACGTCGCATTGGCGGTGGATCGGTCGTCATCGCACGGCTCGGCGCGAGACTGTTTCGCTCGGCCGGACGGGACTAGTGCCGCGTCAAGCAACCTTCGGTAGGTAATCAGGGTGCCGGATCTTGGAGTTGACGGCGAAGTCGCGTTTGGGTCGGGCGTGCTGGTTGTACCAGCGGATGTAGGCGCCGATCGCGGCGTCTTGTTCGTCGTGGCTGCGGTGATCGGTGCCGTTCAACGCGAAGTAGCGTAGAGCCGCGAATTCGGACTCGATCCAGTTCAACCACGACGAATAGGTCGGTAGGAACACCAGTTCCACGTCGTTGACCGCGGCCCAGGCGCGCACCTCGGCTCGCTTGTGCGGGGAGAAGTTGTCGACGATGACGTAGAGCCTTTCGCCAGGCCAGCGCGCCCGCAGCGACTTCAGCAACGACAGGAACTCTTGCCACCGTTTACGGTCCCGGATCCGATAGTGGAGCTTGCCGGTCGACAGGTCCAAAGCACCGAGCAGGTGCCGCACGCCCTGGGTGCGCCGGTAGGTCGCCCGCAACCGCCTCGGGATCCGTCGCGGGAACCAGCCACGACCAGCGCGGGGTTGCAGGTTCAGCGGCCCGAACTCGTCCACACAGACCACCCGCCCATCGGTGGGCCGATGGTCGTAGAGGTCCAGGACGCGGTTCATCTTCGCGGTGAACTCCGGATCGGTGCCCGCCTTCCAAGTCTTGACCGCTTGCCACGACACCCCCTCGGCTTTGAGGATCTTGCGCAGAGTTTCGCGGCTGATCTCAACGATTCCGTTGGTGAGCAACACTTCTCGCAGTTTCGACAGACTCCACACCGAGAACGGCCAGCCCAGATCCCGCGGGCAGCACCGAGCGATGCAGGCGATGCGTTCACGCGTCGCCCGATCCACCTTCTTCGGCCTGCCCGCGCTCCATTTTGGGTCCAGCGCGTCGAACCCCCGCTCGTTGAACTCGTGGATCACCTGCCGCACATACGCCTCGCTGACCTGCATCAACCTCGCGATCGCGGGCACCGGCTGCCGCTGCGCCGAGGCCATCACCACGATCGCTCGTCGCGTCCTGATCGGCTGTTTGCTCGTCTTGGTGATCTTCTGCAACCGGCGCCCCTCCTCCGGGGTCACCGCCCGCACAAACACTTCCGGCCTCCGGGCCACCGACACCACCTCCACCGGCAGCATCACCGGACACGCGCCCACGATCAACCCGACACCCGGTTACCGAGGCAACCTACTTAGACGAGGCACTAGCCCGTGTTCTCCCCGCGCGGCGGGCCAAGAGCGGCGCGGACCGTGTCACGTAACCAGCGCTGAGCCGGGTCGGTGTTGTGGGCCTCCGTCCCGAGGTCGATCACCGTCGCGTCACCGAGTTGTTCGATGAGGGTCACACCGATCTCCACCGGCGCCGGATAGGCCGAATCCGGACCGAGGTCGTCAGTTGCGCCGAAGATCGGCAGCTTGTCGATCAAGCTGTGCGTCACGCCGTCGATGTCGGTGAATTCCACCTCGATGATGCCCGGCTGGTAGTCCGACACCCATCGGACGGCTTTCCCCCAAATAATCGCCATTACGTCAATATGCCAGCCGACTCGACGCTCTGCCCAACGCGCAGCCACCGGTCGCGCTGGCACCACCGGCAGCCCACCAGCGGAGACCGGTGCTTCTACCGCTGACACTCCGCCATGCCGAGGAAGTCACCGGCCCGTCGCGACGATGGGCCGGTGTTCCGGCGATTCCAAACGCTCGTGACGATTGCGACCGACAGGTCAATGGCGGCCTGGTCGGCGCGGGTACGTGGAAGGACGCATCCGGCCGGTGATCCGGAGTGTCTCTTTCGCCGCGCATTTCCACGAGCATTCGTTCGCATCGCACTCCAAATGCACCTGCATGAGCGCGTGCGCATCACCGAGAGCGAATTCCGGGCCGTCCGTCGGCTCTACCGCAGGCCAACCCAGCGGCGGCCAGCCCAGCAGGCACAGTTGCTCATGACCGACACGTTCGGCGATGTGATAGACGCTCGGGCCGCGCAGCGGTTTTCGCCACCATCTGCTCGCGGCGAAGAAGACCGTCAGCAGTACCGCGACCGCTGCCGCCCCCACCATCAGGGCCGCGCTGAACTCGGACCAGCCGGACATCAAACGCCCACCCCGCTCTCCGATGACCCGAACGGCGGCCAGCGGTGCCCGCGCTCCCACATCTGCTCGGGCGCGACGACGATGAGCGCCACCTCCTCGGTGAGCCCACGCCGGGCGGTCCAGATGTGCTCCCGAGTCGGAGCGATGACGGCCGAAGCGCCCACCCGGCGGATCGCCTGTACGAGCAGCAGTGTCGGCATCAGCGCATCGCGATCCACGACCAACACTTCCGGCTCGGGATACCCTTTTCGCGCGGCTAGCGCCCGAATCGCGCGCTCCTCACCTGCGTGATCGTTGCCGGACTGATCCAGCCTGATGTAACCGAGCGCGATTTCCGCCATGTCCGCCCCTTATCCGTCGATGTGGTGTGGCAACCGGCGCCGGGGATCCCTGGATCCTGGGAACGCAATCGGTGCCGGGATGAGAGATGTACTCACCCGGTGCCGAGGCCGGAACAGACTGTGACCGACGGACAAGACAGCGAATCGGCAAAACATTTGTCACCCTGGGGATAACGAAGTCTGTGGAATGGAACCCGTGATGACGATGACCCAGGAATCCGGTGTCGGCGACAAAGTACGTGTCGCAAGGAAGCTAGCGGGATGGAGCCAGGAGAAACTCGCGCGGGAAGCGAACTTCTCGGCGAGCTTGGTCCGCAAGGTCGAACGCGGCCGGGCGCCCGCGTCTCCGGCTTTCGTCGCGGCCTGCGCCCGCGCGCTGCGGGTGAACCTCGCCGACCTCCTCGAGCAGCCCTACCCGCGCCAGACTCGCGACGAACAGCAAGTGCACGCCGGAGTACCCGAGATCCGCCGTGAACTGGCCGCGTACAAGATCGAGCCGGACGGCACGATGAACTCCCGACCCGAAGCCGAACTCGCCGCCGACGTCGCAAAGGCGTCCGCAATGCGTCACTCGGTCAGCCT
This sequence comes from Nocardia sputorum, assembly GCF_027924405.1. Taxonomy (NCBI): domain Bacteria; kingdom Bacillati; phylum Actinomycetota; class Actinomycetes; order Mycobacteriales; family Nocardiaceae; genus Nocardia; species Nocardia sputorum. Next base: position 4,167,015 of record NZ_AP026978.1, read on the forward strand.
CGGTGATCTCGGCACGCTTCTGCCCGGCCTGCTCGCGGACCTGCGCGTCGCCTGGCACTCCGCGACCGGAGCGGAGCGCGAGCGCCTCTTCGGGCTGCTCGCCGAAGCGTTCGCCGCGACCGGGCAACTCGTGTACAAACTCGGCTATATCGATCTTTCCTCGCTGTGTGTCGAGCGGTACGAATGGGCAGCCGCGCGATCCGGTGATCAACTGGCCGTGCTCGCGGGCGATTATCAGCGCGCGGGCGAGCTGATCTGCACGGCCGAGTGGTCGACCGCCCTCCGCTTCCTGGAAGCCAGCCGGTCCACCATCGAATCCGAGATCGGCGGCAACGATCCGGCCGTCCTCAGTATGTGGGGCAATTTGCACTTGAAATCCGGTCTCGCCGCAGCTCGTGCGGGTCGGCGCGACGTAGCCGACCAACACCTCGCCGAAGCGCGGGAGACTGCCCGCCGCCTCGGTGGCGACCGAGACGATTACCGGCTTTGCTTCGGCGTCACGAATGTCGACATCTGGTCGGTCGGGCTGGCCGTAGAGATGATGGATGGCACCGAGGCGGTGAAACGTGCCGAGCACGTGCGTCTTCCGGTCACGACGCCCCGGGAGCGCGCAGGCCACCATTACATCGACCTGGCCCGCGGATTCCTGCTCCACGGCGACCGCACAAAAGCCCTTACCTCGCTACGGAAGGCCAAGGAGATCGCACCGACGCAAACCCGCTACCACCCCATGGTGCACGAGACCATCCGCGTCCTCGCCCGCGACGACGCACGAAGCAACGAGAGCGTGCGAGGCTTCGCCGCTTGGTGCGGGATCAATCGCGGTTGAGGAGTTCGACCGTACGGCGATACGTTCACTCCTTGCTCAGCTGGCTCCCCAGCGGCCCTGCGCTGCTCGAGGACCTGCACAGCGGGTGCTCCTACAGCTGACGTTCGACCCGATGGCAGGGATCGGGTCACATCGCGGCAAGCCGCTGGTCGAGTCGGCGTAACTCCATGCGCCACAGGACGAATCCGGTGAGCAGCAGTAGAACACCGAGGACGACGCAGATGTGGGCCAGCGGTTCCGTGTAGCGGCCTCCGGCGGCGGTGATGCCTACTCCCGTCGCTGCTGTCCCGGCGAGGATCGGCGCGAATCCCGACGACACTCCGGCACGGCGTGCGACCACGCATCTGAGGAAGATTGCGATACCCGCGACGATGCCGACCGTTGCGATCGCCGTCGAGCTGGGCGCGAACACCGAGCAGATGCCGACGACGATCAGCCCGACGCCGGGCGTCACCATTGTGTCGGTGAGCAATTTCCCGTACGCCCGGGATCGATTGCCGATCGCGCGGACTCGGCTCTCGATCTCCTGCGATTCCGCGTGTGCATCCGCTACGAGTTCGCGGACCTCGGCGTGCAGGTCCAGGAACCTTTTACCGAGCGCCTCCACTTCGGCCATGATCTCCGCGGAGTCGGCGACGTCTTGGTCTCCGCGCTGCGGGAACCAGGGCACGAACTCGGCGGGGGCTTGGCGAAGCCTCCGGCCGAGTTCCGCTGTCACCGTGATCGGCTGACTGTGCAGGACGACGAAGATGCTGTCGCCGCCCGAGACCACTTCGATGTCGTATCCACCGTTGCTTCCCTCGACGAGCGCGATACGTTCGGCCACCCGCTGCGTTTTCCCCACGGTGAAGCCTTCGGCGGTGAGGACTTCCGGGACGGCGTCCAAGAAGGCCGGTGGCGTGGCGGCTTGGCCCGCGATGAGAACAACCCTCGCCCGTACGCGGTCGCCGTTTCGCTCGGTGTACCAATGGCGCCAGACCTTCGACGGATTCGGCAGGTTACCGGTAAGACGTGGCCACATCGCGGACAGCACTGCGGCGACAGCCTGGGCGGCGATTCCGGGAGTGACTCCAGGATGGTCGTAAGAGTCGTTCATGGCCCTCGAAAATCTTTGTGTCCGGCCAGTTTAGCCGAATCCACAGAGCAGGGCAGACGGCGTCGACCGTCCGCCCTACGGTGGCGAATCAGACAAGCGACCGGAAGAACTCGCGGACGTCGCCGATCATCAGCTCGGGCACCTCCAGTGCCGGGAAATGGCCGCCGGAGTAGAACTCCGACCAGTGGGTGACGTTGTGGGTGCGTTCGGCGAAGCGGCGGATGGCATAGTCGCCGTCCTTGAAGACCGCGACACCGGTCGGCACGGTGCCCTTGGGTTTCGGGGCGAACATGGCCGCGTCGTGGAAGCGCTCGTAGTACAGGTTGGCGACGCTGCGGGCGGTATCGGTGAACCAGTAGATGCTCACGGTGGTGAGCAGGCGGTCGAGGTCGACGGCCTGTTCGGGCAGGTCGTGCGATCGGTCGGTCCACTCCTGGTACTTCTCGACGATCCAGCCGAGCTGGCCGGCCGGAGAGTCGGCGAGCAACTGGGCGATGGTGTTCGGGCGCGAGCCCTGCAGATTCATGTAGGCCGAGCCGTCGTCCTGGAATTTCTTCATCGCGGCGAGCCGCGCCTTCTCCGCGTCGGTGAGGGAGGCCATGTCGGCTGGGTCGCCGGTCGGGAAGGTGACCAGCGCGTTCACGTGCACCCCGAGCACGTGATCGGTGTCTATCCGCGCCAGGGCCGGGGCGATGAACGCACCGTGGTCGCCGCCCTGCACGCCGTAGCGGTCATAACCGAGGCGGGCCATGAGTTCGGCCAGCGCCGCCGCGATCCGGCCGTCGTTCCAGCCCGTCTCGGTGATCGGCCCGGAGAAACCGTGGCCGGGCAGCGACGGGATGACCAGGTGGAAGGCGGGTGCGTCCGGGGCGCCGTGCGCGGCGGGGTCGGTGAGCGGTCCGATCACGTCGCGAAAGTCGGCCACCGAGCTGGGCCAGCCGTGCAGCAGCAGCAACGGGGTGGCGTTCTGCCGGGCCGAACGCACGTGCAGGAAGTGCACGTTCTGGCCGGTGATGGTGGTGGTGAACTGCGGGTAGGCGTTCAACTCCGCCTCGGCCACGCGCCAGTCGAACTTCTCGACCCAGTACCCGGCCAGCTCCTTCAGGTAGGCGGTCGGCACGCCGCGTTCCCAGCCGGCACCGGGCACATCGTCGATCCACCGAGTGCGGGCCAAGCGCAAGCGAAGGTCATCCAGGTCGGCTTGCGGAACGTCGATACGGAAGGGGCGAATCTCTGTGTTCGTCATGCCATTGATACTTCGGGTAAAGAGGCGCCCCCCGAATCACTCGAATTCGTTATTCCCCGATTCACGCATCCCCCGACAAATATCGAACACCACCGACTCCACCCCACCTCCTGAAGTCCGCGAGTGGCACACCACTGCGGCATCGGCCGAGAAGACCTCACGCTGGTGTGCCACTCGCGAACTTCAGGTCGGTGGTTGGCGCCGAGCGCGCGGGGCGGGCATGATCGCGCCGTGGTCAGCCTTCCGGTACGCGGCGCCTTCGTGGGGCGGGCCGCCGAACTCACGGCGTTGCAGGATGCTCACCGGGATCCGGCGGTGCATACCGTGCTGGTCGGGGGTGAAGCGGGCATCGGCAAGTCGCGATTGGTGGCGGAGTTCGGGACGCGGCTCGATGCTCGCACGGCGGTGGTGTCGGGACGGTGCCCGGAATTCGGTGCGAAGGGAGTTCCGTTCGCTCCGTTCATCGCGGTCATGCGCGCACTGCTGCGCGACAAAGGTGTGGAGGCTCTCGCGGCGCTGCTTCCGGCGCGACCGGCCCTGGCGCGCTGGCTTCCCGGACTGGCGGCGCGGTCTGACGGGGCGGAGGTCGACACCGACAGGATCCGGTTGTTCGGCGAGATCTTGACCGTGCTGGAACAGTTCGCCATGACCGAGCCGCTGGTGGTGGTGCTGGAAGATCTTCACTGGTCCGACGACGCCGGCCTGGACTTGCTCGCCTTCCTGGTGGCCAACATCGCCGAAGGGGATCTGTTCTTGGTCGGCACTTACCGGCCCGCCGATTCCGGGCCGCTGCGCAAGCTGGTCACCGGCCTGCGCCGAGACCCGAGCGTCCGCCTGCTCTCGACGGCGCCGCTGACCAAGCACGAGGTCGGCAGGCAGCTGGCCGCGCTGCGCGGCAGAGAACCGGAACCGGGGACGATCACGCGCGTCTTCGAACGCAGCAGAGGAATCCCGCTGTTCGTGGAGGCGCTCGGCCCCGCACCCGAGGACACGCCCGCCGAGCTGTCCGAGCTGTTGCTCGGTCCTCTGTCGGACCTGCCCGCTCAGGCAGCATCGGTGCTGCGGCTCGCGGCGGCGGCCGGGTCACCGGTCCGGCACACCGTGCTGGCGGCGGCTTCCGACCTCGCCGAGGACGCGCTGACCACAGCGTTGCGGCTGCTGGTCGACCAGCAGCTGCTGGTGCCCGACGACACCGGTTACGCGTTCCGGCACGTCCTCATCCGCGACGCCGTCTACGCCGACTTGCTGCCGGCCGAACGAAAACGATTGCACAGAAGCATTTCTCGTGCACTGATCGCGCTCCGCGAACGCGATGCGGGCCAATGCCCCTCCGGCGAGCTGGCCTCTCACGCGTATGCCGCCGGAGAATTCACCTCCGCAATCCAGGCCGCCTGGGAAGCGGCGGCGGAAGCGAGAAGTGTCGGGGCGCACCGTGTCGAGGTGCGCCATCTGGACCGAGTGCTCGAATCGTGGGATCAGGTGGCGGAAGCGGCGAGCCGAGTGGACGCCGAGCGGATCGAGGTCGTGGAAGCGGTCGTGGCGGCATGCTATCGGGGCGGCGTCATCGAGCGCGGGATCGCGGCGGCCGACGAGGCGCTGGCCGCCATCGATGCGGGGACCGAGCCGGAGCGTGTCGCCCGGCTGCGCTACTACCGCGCCGGACTGCGCAATCAGAGCAGTGGCGGCGGCGAAGACGACCTGCGCGCGGCATTGGCATGTCTTCCGTCGAACCGTCCGACTCTGCTACGCGGCGAGGTGCTCGCCGAGCTCGCCGCGGCACGGGCGTTCAGCGGCGCGGCGGCCGCGGCCGAGCACGACGCGCGTGCCGCCGTCGAGGTAGCCGAACAGTTGCGTGATGTCCCCACCGCCCACGACACCTCATCGGTCACGGCTACGGCACTCCGCCCGCCGGGCGTGATCGAGGAGGCGGCCGGTGCGGATGTCGCGACCGCAGTGAGCCACTGGCGGCGTTCGAGCGTCCTTCGCGAGGACCGGAGCGCCGCGTCACTGGCCGCGCGTGCCCACGCCTATCTCGGGCTGGCCACCGCGGACCGTCCGGACGTCGCCATGGCCCATTTCGAGCAGGCGCATGCCGCCGCGAAGGCCGCGGGAGATCCGGGCACCTTGGTGACCGTGGTGCTGTGGGAAACAGCGCTGCTGGTGTCTGCGGGCGCCGACGAGGCGGCCATCGCGGCGATCCAACAGGGGTTGCGTGCCGCGCACGAGAGCTACCGATTCGCCGAGGCCGCGCCGATTCTGCTGGTCAAATGGGCGCAGGCGCTCACCGCCCTGGGCCGCTGGAACGAAGCGCTCGATCTGATCGACGAATCGCTCACCGAGCAGTTGCCCCCGTTGAGCACCGCCGCGCTGCTGCTGTGTCACGCGCGGATCATGCTGGCGCGTGGCGACGACGAGGCCGCGACGACGAGCGCTGCGAACGCCCAGCCCTTGCTCGGAGATCGGCGCTGGGCCAGGCAATATCAGATCCAGCTGCACACCGTGCAGACCGAGATCGCGCTCGCAACGGGCAATCCGCAGCGCGCCGCCGAGATCGGCGCAGCGACGCTCACCGCGGACGATCTGGCCGCGCACCATCACGAGGCATGGGCGCTGGCCGATGCTGTCGCCCGAACTCGCTGCGCCCCATTGGTTCTCCACTCCGTAACGGAAAGGCTGCCGGTGACCACCGCGGTCGACGCCGCATACCGGAATTCCTGCCACGCCGTGCGCAGTGGCCGTCCCGCCGACTGGACCGCGGTAGCTTCTTCCTGGCGAACCCTGCGCCGGCCATTCGAGCTGGCCCGCAGCCTGCTCGAATCCGGCACAGCGGAATTGGCCGCGGGTGATCGTGTGGCAGCGCGCAGCGCCCTGCGGTCCGTTCTCCGGCTCGCGGACGAGGTGGCGGCGGCGCCACTCGCCGAGCAGGCCAGGCAGCTGGCCGATCGCGCCGGGATCGAACTCGCCGACTCCGGTAGCCAGCCTGCCACGGCCCGGCCGGCGAACACCTCTGGCCTGACCCCGCGTGAACTCGACGTGCTACGCCTGGTGGCCACGGGCGCGAGCAACCGTCGGATCGCGGCCGAGTTGTTCATCAGCGCCAACACCGCGGGCGTGCACGTCTCGCGGATTCTCACCAAGCTCGATGCGTCCAGCCGCACCGAGGCGGCCGCGATCGCGCGAGAACGCGGATTGCTCGTCTCCGGGTGAGGACGCGCGGCGACTGCCTGCCTCCGCGCATGAACCGACGCCGCAGAGCGGCGAACGCGGCCGGGCAGCGGGCGGCGAGACTGCCGAAGCCGAGGCGGGGACTACCGGCCCCCTGTCTCACCGCCGCATCGTAAGATACAGTAAGTCGAACATGTCTCGAAAGGACTGGTTGATGCGGTCGACCCTGCTGTCCCGGCGCGATCTCGATTTCCTGCTCTACGAGTGGTTGGACGTCGAGGGACTGACCAAGCGCGCGCGGTACGCCGAGCACTCGCGGGAGACCTTCGACGCCGTGCTCGAGCTCAGCGAGCAGCTCGCCACCAAGTACTTCGCGCCGCACAACAAGCTCAACGACGCCAACGAGCCCACCTTCGACGGCGAACGCGTGACCATCATCCCGGAGGTGGGCCAGGCGCTGGCCGCCTTCGCCAAGGCCGGACTGCCCTCGGCGGCAATGGATTACGAACTGGGCGGCGCACAGCTGCCCGCGACCGTCGCGCAGGCGAGCTACGCCTGGTTCCAGGCGGCCAACCCCGGCACCGCGGGCTACCCGTTCCTCACCGTCGCCAACGCGAATCTGCTCATCGCGCATGGACCCGAGCACGTCGAGAAGTTCGTCGAGCCCATGCTCGAGGGCCGCTTCTTCGGCACCATGTGCCTGTCGGAGCCGCAGGCCGGGTCGTCGCTGGCCGACATCGTCACCCGCGCCGAACCGCAGGACGACGGTACGTACCGCCTCTTCGGCACCAAGATGTGGATCTCGGGCGGCGATCACGAACTCGGCGAGAACATCGTCCACCTGGTGCTGGCCAAGATCCCCGGCGGGCCCGCGGGCACCAAGGGCATCTCGCTGTTCGTGGTGCCCCGGTTCCTGGTCGGCGACGACGGTTCGATCGGCGAGCGCAACGACGTCGCGCTGGCCGGGCTCAACCACAAGATGGGCTTTCGCGGCACGGTCAACACCGTGCTGAATTTCGGCGAGGGTCGCTGGACGCCGGGCGGCGCGCCCGGCGCGGTCGGCTACCTGGTCGGCGAGCCGCATCGCGGATTGACCTACATGTTCCACATGATGAACGAGGCGCGCATCGGCGTCGGCTTGGTCGCCACGGCGCTCGGCTACACCGGGTATCTCGAGTCGCTGGACTACGCGCGCACGCGCACGCAGGGCCGGGCCAAGCTCCCCGCCGACCCGTCCTCGCCGCAGCGGCCGATCATCGAGCACGCCGACGTCAAGCGCATGCTGCTGGCACAGAAGTCCTATGCCGAAGGCGCTCTGGCGCTGGTGCTCTACTGCGCGCGACTGGTCGACGACCAGCGCACCGCCGAATCCGAGGACGAACGCCGCGCGGTCACCCTGCTGCTGGACATCCTCACCCCGATCGCGAAGAGCTGGCCCTCGCAGTGGTGCCTGGAGGCCAACAGCCTCGCCATCCAGGTGCTCGGCGGCTACGGCTACACCCGCGAATACAACGTCGAACAGCATTACCGGGACAACCGGCTCAACCCGATCCACGAGGGCACGCACGGCATCCAGGGCTTGGACCTGCTGGGACGCAAGGTCACTCAGCAGGGCGGCGCCAGCCTGCTCGCGCTCGGTTCGCGCGTCGACGCGACCATCACGGCCGCACGCGCGTCGGGCGGCGAAGCGGCCGAGCTCGCCGCTGAGCTGGATTCGGCATGGCGGCGGTTGGTCGAGGTGACCGCCGGACTGTTCGCCACCGGTGATGTCGAGGCCGCGCTGGCCAACAGCTCGGTGTATCTGGAAGCGTTCGGGCACACCGTGCTGGCCTGGATCTGGCTCGAACAGTTCCTCGCCGCTGGGGAGCGTTCCGGTGATTTCTACGATGGGAAGCGGCACGCGGCCCGGTTCTTCTATCGTTTCGAATTGCCGAAGACCGCACCGGCGCTGGATCTGCTCGCCAGGCTGGACCGGACTACTCTGCAGATGCGCGACGCCTGGTTCTGAACGCGGCCCGTTTCGATACACTCTCTCGAAGATGTATCATTCCGCGGTGATCGATTCCAGCCAGCGGACCACTCGCCCTCCCGGCCGACCGGCCTCCGCGACCAGGGAACAGGTCATCGAGCACGCTCGCCGGGCGTTCCTGGCCGGTGAACGCGTGGACATCCAGGCGATCGCCGGACAACTCGGGCTCAGCCGCGCGTCGGTCTACCGCTGGTTCGGCTCCCGCGACGGGGTGCTCGGTGCGGTCCTGGCCGGGGAGTTCGAGGCGCTGCTCACCCGCGCCGACGCCCGCCGCCGCTCCACCGGAGCGCGGCGCATCCTGGACGTGCTGTACCGGGTCAACCGGTGGATGACCGACAACGAACCGTTCCGGCGCTACTTCGAGAACGAGCCGCTGTCCGGGCTGCGCATCCTCACCGCGGGCGACGGACCGGTGCAACCGCTGGTCGTCGGCACCGTCCGCGAGCTGATCATCCGCGCCACGGAGGAGGACGGCTACACCCCGCCGCTGGAACCGGCGCTGCTGGCCTACGCGCTGGTCCGGCTCGGCGAGGCATTCCTGTACAACGACAGCGTCGCGGGCATCCGCGGGGACGTCGACCGGCTGCACGAGGTCCAGGCGGCGCTGCTGGGCATCCCCGAGGCCATCACGCCGTAGCGCACCGCGACCCCGAGGCGCATCCCGAGACCTTCCGGGTTCCGGATCCGCTGATCCGCGGCGGCACGACGGGCGTCCGGCCGGGCGCGCGAGCACCCGGCTCGACCGGGCGGGCAGCGCAGGACGACGCTCGCTCCGGCGTGCATCACCGTCCCCGGCCGATGAACGGACTATCTACGGTTCGCCTCCGTAGATTTCGGCCCGCACCTGCCCCGACGGCGTAATTCGAATCGGCCTGATCGAAATGCGCTCCGCGTCGCGCGGGTGGCGTAATGCCCGAGCGTTGCCGCATATCGCCAGGTCGGGCCGGGAAGCGCCCGGCGCAATAACATCCCCTGATTTCCGTCGGCGGTCAGCGTGGCGCCGACCCGCCCGCGACCCCGTTATCGTCGCTATTCGTGCAGGTCAGCGATGGAAAGGCGGAGACGGTGGCAGCGGAACCCACGCCGGTGCGGCAGTTGCGCGCCGATCAAGCGCGGCGGGTGGCCGACATCTTGCGCCACCAACTGCACGCGGGCGCGTTCGACGGCGCGCTGCCGAGCGAACAGGAGCTCGCCGCCGAGTACGGCTCCTCCCGCAACACCGTCCGCGACGCGTTGGCACTGTTGAAGGACGAGGGCTTGATCGACCGGGCGCCCAAAGTGGGCACCCGGGTGGCCACCCGCAAGTACGACCATGGCCTGGACGCGCTGCTCGGCTTGCAGGAGACGTTCAAGGGCCACGGCACCGTACGTAACGAGGTGCGCGCGGCGATGCACGTCGCCGCTCCGCCCGCCGTCGCCCGCAGGCTCGGCCTGGCGCCGGGCGAGCGCGTGGTCTACCTGGAGCGGCTGCGCTACCTCGCGGATCTGCCGCTGAGCCTCGACCTCACCTACCTCGTGCCCGACATCGGCACCGAGGTGCTCGGCCACGACCTCGAGCACACCGACGTCTTCGTGCTGCTCGAACGCATCAGCGGCCACTCGCTCGGCTCGGCCGACCTCGCCCTGGAGGCGGTGCCCGCCGACCCGCACACCGCCTCCACCCTCGACGTCCCCGGCGGCGCGCCGCTGCTGATGCTGGAACGACTGACCCGGCTCGACGACGGCCGCCCGGTGGATCTGGAGTACATCCGCATGCGCGGCGACCGCATCACCATGCGCGGCAGCCTGACCCGCAGCACCCCCGAATGGAAGGTCCTCTAGATGGCACTCGTGAACCAGCGCGCCGACATCCCCGTCACCATCGATGAGTCGCTGTGCATCCAGGGCTGCACGCTGTGCGTCGAGATCTGCCCCCTCGACTCCCTGGCCATCAACCCCGAGAACGGCAAGGCCTTCATGCACGTGGACGAGTGCTGGTACTGCGGTCCCTGCGCGGCCCGCTGCCCCACCGGCGCCGTCACCGTCAACATGCCCTACCTGCTCCGCTGATCTGGAAGACCGATGAAAGTGAAATTCGCCCCCGTCCTGCTCGCCGCCGCGCTCGCGCTCGCCGGGTGCTCGCTGGAGCAGAGCGACGACACACCGGCGGGCACCGTCAAGGTGGTCGTCGGCTACCAGTCCAAGACCATCAACACCGTCACCGCGGGCACTCTGCTCCGCGCGCAGGGTTACCTCGAGCAGCGGCTGCAGAAGATCACCGAAAGCGGCGGGGCCAAGTACCAGGTCGAGTGGCAGGACTACGACACGGGCGCGCCGATCACCGCGCAGATGGTGGCCGAAAAGATCGACATCGGGTCGATGGGTGACTACCCGCTGCTGATCAACGGCTCCCGCACCCAGGTCAACGAGCGCTCGCGCACCGAGCTGGTGTCGGTCACCGGGTACAACCCCAAGGGCGCGCTGAACATGGTCGTGGTGCCGAACGATTCGGCGGCCACCGGCATCGCCGACCTGGCCGGACAGAAGATCTCGGCCAGCGTCGGCTCGGCCGGGCACGGCACGCTGGTGCAGGCGCTGTCGCGGGCCGGGATCGATCCGGCCAAGGGCGTGGAGGTGCTCAACCAGCAGCCGCAGGTCGGCGCGACGGCCTTGGAATCCCGTCAGGTGGGCGCGCTGTCCCAGTTCGTGGCGTGGCCGGGGCTGGTCGTCTTCCAGAACAAGGCCAAGCTGCTCTACGACGGCGCCGAACTCGGCGTGCCGACCTTCCACGGCGTGGTCGCCCGGCGCGCCTACGCCGCCGAGCACCCGGAGGTGCTGCAGGCGTTCCTGGCCGCGCAACTGGACGCCACCCGGTTCCTGCGGGAGAAGCCGTTCGAGGCCGCGAAGATCGTCGCCGACGGGTCCGGACTGCCGCCGGAGGTGGTGTACCTCTACAACGGCCCCGGCGGAACGAGTTTCGACACCACGCTCAAGCCGAGCCTGATCAACGCGCTCAAAGGCGATGTGGCATATCTGAAGTCGATCGGCGACTTCGCGGACCTGGACATCGACCGGTTCGTCGACGACGGGCCGCTGCGCAAGGCGTACGCGGAGACCGGCGGCGGCGACTACGACCGTGACCTGGCGTCCACCGCCAACCCGGCCCGGGTGAGCGGCGCCGACCCCGTTTGCGGCAAAGCGGCGGAGAATCCCGCGCTGGCCGGCGAGCTGTGGGTGGACGGTGCATCCCAGCCGCAACCGGCCGCGGATCCGACCTGCCTGCTGCGCGCCGTCCAGGCCGCGAAGGCGCAGGGCAAGACGATCCGGGCGGCCTATGTCCCGGACACCGAACTGGGCACCCGCTGGTTCGCCGACAAGTCGATCTGGCTGCGCGACGGCGCCGCCTACCTGCCTTTCACCACCCCCGCGGCCGCGCAGCGCTACCGGCAGGCGCATCCGTCCGCCGCGCCGGTCACCTACGACCAGGCCGTCACGGAAGTACGCGGATGACCAGCGAACTCGCCGCACCGGCGGTGCCGGTCACGGCCGAACCCACCGTCACCCGAGCGGCGGCCACACCGACGCCGCGCTCGGCTTGGCGCTCGCGCCTGCTGCGGGTGGCCTCCGTCGCCGTCGCGGTCGGTCTGTGGCAGCTGCTCACGGTCAACAACGTGCGGGCGGGCCTGCGTTTCGACACGCTGCCGACCGTCACCGAGATCGTCGCCGAATTCGGCACGCAGCTGCGCGCCGACCAGTACTACCTGGACATCGCGCAGTCGCTGATCCGGATCGTCACCGGCTTCGGGCTGGCGGCGGTGATCGGCGTCATCGCGGGCATCGGCCTGGGCCGGTCGCGGCTGCTGGCCGACACCTTCGGCCCGTTGGCCGAACTGGTCCGGCCGATCCCGGCCATCGCCCTGGTCCCGGTCGCGATCCTGCTGTTCCCCAGCGACGAATCCGGCATCGTGTTCATCACCTTCACCGCGTCACTGTTCCCGGTGCTGGTGAGCACCAGGCATGCGGTGCGCGCCCTGCCGACGATCTGGGAGGACGCGGTGCGCACGCTCGGCGCGTCCCGGCTGGACGTGCTCGCGCGCGTGGTGTTCCCCGGCATCCTGCCCGGCGTCTTCAGCGGACTGTCCGTCGGTGTCGGCGTGGCGTGGATCTGTCTCATCTCCGCGGAGATGATCTCCGGCCGCCTCGGCGTCGGCTACCGCACCTGGCAGGCCTACACCATCGTGGACTATCCGGCGGTGTTCGTCGGCATGATCACCATCGGCGTCCTCGGTTTCGCGACTTCGGGGCTGGTCGAACTGGCCGGCCGCCGCATCACCCGCTGGCTGCCCAGGGAGGTCGAAGCATGACCACAGTGATCGAAGCACCGGCATCGACCGGAATGCGCCTGAGCCTGACCGGCGTCCGGATCGCCTACGGCGGCGAACCGGTGCTCGACGGCCTCGACCTGTCGATCGCGCCGGGGGAAATCCTCGTCGTGGTCGGCAAATCCGGCTGCGGCAAGTCGACGTTGCTGCGCGCGATCGCCGGACTGCGCGCGCCGGAAGGCGGAGCCGTGCTGGCCGACGGCGACCCCGTCACCGGACCCGCGGCCGACCGCGCCCTGGTGTTCCAGGACGACGCGCTGTTGCCGTGGCGCACCGTACGCCAGAACATCGAACTCGCCCTGCGCCTGCGCGGAACCCCCCGGGCCGAGCGCAGAGCCACCGCGCTGCACTGGGTGGACGAGGTCGGGCTCACCGGGTACGCCGACTACCTGCCGCGCGACCTGTCCGGCGGCATGCGCCAGCGCGTGCAGCTGGCGCGCAGCCTGGCCGCCGCGCCGCGCGCTGTGCTGATGGACGAGCCGTTCGGCGCGCTGGACACCCAGACGAGGGAGACCATGCAGCGCCTGCTGATCCAGACCTGGCGAGCCCACCCCACCACCATCGTCTTCGTCACCCACGACCTCGATGAAGCCCTGCTGCTCGGCGACCGCATCGCCGTACTCGGCGGCGGCACGCTGCGCGCGCTGGTCCCCGTGCCCAGCCCGCGCGAGGCGATCGACCGGTCCGCGACGAAGGCCGAGATCCTGGAGAGACTGTGAACATTCCGCCCCTGTCGGAACGGATTCGGCTGGATTGCGACGTGCTCGTCATCGGCGGCGGCACGGCGGGCACGATGGCCGCGCTCACCGCCGCCGAGCAGAGCGCGAACGTGCTGCTGCTGGAGAAGGCGCACGTGCGGCACTCCGGTGCGCTGGCCATGGGCATGGACGGCGTGAACAACGCCGTGATCCCGGGCAAGGCCGAACCGGAGGACTACGTCGCCGAGATCACCCGGGCCAACGACGGCATCGTCGACCAGCGCACCATCTATCAGACCGCGACGCGCGGCTTCGCCATGGTGCAGCGGCTGGAGCGCTACGGGGTGAAGTTCGAGAAGGACGAGTACGGCGAGTACGCGGTGCGCCGGGTGCATCGCTCCGGCTCGTACGTGCTGCCGATGCCCGAGGGCAAGGACGTCAAGAAGGCGCTGTATCGCGTGCTGCGCCAGCGCAAGATGCGCGAGAAGATCCGCATCGAGAACCGGCTGATGCCGGTGCGCGTGCTCACCGACAACGGGCGCGCGGTCGGCGCCGCCGCCCTGCACACCCGCACCGGCGAATTCGTGGCCGTCGGCGCGAAAGCGGTGATCCTGGCCACCGGACCGTGCGGCAGGCTCGGGCTGCCCTCCAGCGGATACCTCTACGGCACCTACGAGAACCCCACGAACGCGGGCGACGGCTACTCGATGGCCTACCACGCGGGCGCCGAACTCAGCGGCATCGAATGCTTCCAGATCAACCCGCTGATCAAGGATTACAACGGCCCGGCCTGCGCGTACGTGGCCAATCCGTTCGGCGGCTACCAGGTCAACGCCGAAGGCGAACGCTTCGTCGACTCCGACTACTGGTCGGGCCAGATGATGGCCGAGGTCAAACGCGAGATCGAATCCGCGCGCGGCCCGATCTATCTCAAGGTGTCGCACCTGCCCGACGAGACGCTCAGCACACTCGAAGGCATCCTGCACACGACCGAGCGCCCGACCCGCGGCACCTTCCACGCCAACCGCGGCCACGACTACCGCACCCACGACATCGAGATGCACATCTCCGAGATCGGCCTGTGCGGTGGGCATTCCGCCTCCGGCGTGTGGGTCGACGAGCACGCGCGCACCACGGTGCCCGGCCTGTACGCGGCGGGCGATCTGGCGTGCGTGCCGCACAACTACATGATCGGCGCGTTCGTCTTCGGTGATCTGGCCGGCACGCACGCCGCGTCCACCCTGGCCGAGGTCACCGCGCCGGACGAGCTGCCCGAGGACCAGCTGGCCGCGGCCCACGAGCTGATCTACCGGCCGCTGCGTCAGCCGGACGGGCCGCCGCAACCGCAGGTCGAATACAAACTGCGGCGTTTCGTGAACGACTATGTCGCGCCGCCCAAGACGGCGACCAAGCTGGCCATCGCGGTGGAGACCTTCGACCGGATGCGCGCGGAGGTCGACGGCATCGGCGCGCGCACCCCGCACGAGCTGATGCGCGCGGTGGAGGTGTCGTTCATCCGCGACTGCGCCGAGATGGCCGCGCGCAGTTCACTGACCAGGACCGAATCCCGTTGGGGCCTCTACCACGAGCGCGCCGACCTACCCGAACGCGACGATGTCGAATGGCGATACCACCTCAACCTGCGCAAGAACCCCGACGGAACCATGGCGTTCCTGAAGCGGCCGGTGGCGCCGTACCTGGTTCCCGTGCCCGGGCTCGACGACCTGCCCTCGGCCGATGCCGAGGCGGTGCCGGTGCACCAGCCGCACCAGCCCGTCGGCCGTGCGCCGCACACCGGCGTCGGCGCTGAGCACGACCGGACCGAAGCCGGTACCGCGCAGCCCGCCACTCCCCCGTCACCGCGCATCGTCGCACTGCTCGCGCTCGACGAGCCCACGGTGACGCAATTGTCGGCCTACCTGACTGATCCGGACGCGGGCGTACGGGCCGCGGCGATCTCGGTGCTGACCGAGCACACACCGGAGGGCTTCGCCACCGCCCTGGGCGGGGCGTTGGACGACGAGGCGGCTTCGGTCCGCCGCGCCGCCGCGGCCAGCCTGCGCGAACTCGTCGAGGTGCTGCCCTCGGCCGCGGGACTCGCCGACCGGCTCGGTTCGCCGGATCCCGTCGTGCGGTCCACCGTGATCGATCTGTTGCGCGCGCTGCGGGCGGGCGAGGCCGCGCAGTATCGCGCCGCGCTCGCGGATGGGGATCATCGCGTCCGCATCGAGGCGGTTCGCGCGCTCGTCTCGCTGAACGATCGCGACGGTGTCGCCACTCTGGCCACCGACGAGAACCGGGAGGTGCGGATCGCGGTCGCTCAGGGCCTGGCCGCCATCGGCGACGGCGGAACCGAGGTGATCCGCCGCCTCGGCGACGACCAGGACCCGCTGGTCCGCGCCGCGGCGCTGACCGCGTTCGCCCAGCTCGGCGCCGAGCCCGCGGACGTCGCCGCGCTGGACGCCGCCCTGCGCCACTCGGCCTGGCAGATCCGGCAGGGCGCGGCGCGCGGACTCGCGGGCGCCGACCCGGACCTCGCGGTGCCGATTCTGGCTGCGGCGCTGCACGACCCGCATCTGGACGTCCGCAAGGCGGCGGTGCTGTCGCTGTCGGCATGGCCGGACCTGCCCGCCGCGCACGACGCGCTGCGCGCCGCGATCGACGACACCGATGCCGACGTGCGCGCGTATGCCCGGCGGGCGCTGGCCACCCAGCCCACGGCGTAGAGCGACATGGTTGCCGCAGCTCGAATCGCTGATTAAATTAGCGGCTCGACCGTTGCCGACGCGCTAACCAGGGTATAGCCGGGTGACGGGGCGGCCGACGACGAGTCCGTCGCCGTTCTCCATCAGCAGCGACGGGAGTGTGGCGTTGACCGTGCCGAACGGGCTGGATCTCGCCGTGCTCGCCGCTCTCGCGGTCGCCGCGGTGCTCGGCTGGCGCCGCGGCGCGATCGTAGGACTGCCCGGGTTCGCGGGTGGTCTGGCGGGGGCGATCCTCGGCGCGGCGCTCTCGGCCGCGACGCTCGGCCAGTTCGCCCCGGGCCCCGTGCGGCTTCTGCTCGCGCTGACGGTGATCGCCGGAATGGTCGCGTTCGGCGCGATCGCCGGGCATCGGGCCGGACGAGCCGCGCGCGCCGCGGTTTCCGGTCCGGTCACGCGACGCGCCGACGCCCTCTGCGGGTGCCTCGTCCACGCCCTCGCGGTCCCGCTGGTGGTGTGGTTGTTCGCCGCACCGCTGGAATCCGCCGCCTTGGTACGTGATTCGACGACCGTGCGAACCGTCGACGGCGTCGCGCCGTTCTGGCTGTCCGGACTGTCCGAGGTGCTCACCGGGCCGATCGTGGACGCGGGCATCGGCCGCCCGCTCGCGCCGCCCGATCCGGGCATCACCGAGGGTCCGATGCCCGCAGCACTGCGGCCGAGCGTCCTGCGTGTCCAGGATCTCGCGCCGACCTGCGGGGTGCGCCAGTCCGGTTCCGGATTCGTCATCGCGCCGGAGCGCGTGCTGACCAACGCGCACGTCGTCGCCGGATCGAGCAAAGTCTCCGTCGACACCGCGACCGGAGCGCTCGCCGCGACGGTCGTGCAGTTCGATCCGACCATGGACATCGCGGTGCTCGCCGTCCCCGGTCTCGCCGCGCCCGCCCTCACCGTCGCCCCCGAACCCGCCGGTCCCGGCACCGACGCCATCGCGCTCGGCTATCCCAGGGGCGGGTCCTACACCGCGTCCGCCACCCGGGTGCGCAGCCGCGCCGCGCGCCAGGTGCGCGACATCTACCGCACCGGTCTCGGCGAACGTGAGATCTATACCCTGGACGGCGCTATCCAGCACGGCAATTCGGGCGGCCCGCTGGTCGACCGCGACGGCCGTGTGCTGGCCATCGTGTTCGGTGTCGACGAGAACAACAGCAACGTCGGGTTCGCCACGAGCCTGCCCGAGGTTCTCGACCGGCTCGACCACGCCTGGCGTTCGGACCGGCCGGTCGACACCGGCCCCTGCGCCGCCTGACCGCCGTCAGGAGGCGTCGGCGACGATCACCACACCGCTCGAGGCGTCCAACAGCGGAATCGTCCGCTCCGCGGCATCATCGACGTGCACGCGCGGGTGCGTGGGCAGTTCGGTCTCGTAATAGGTGCCCGGCCCGTAGAACTGGCCGTACTTCACCACCACGCCGTCGACGCCCAGCACGGCCGCTTCGTGCTCCTGGATCACCGCGCCCCGGCCCGCGGGCGGTTCCCACGCGATGCTCTGCGCCAGAAAACGTTTCGCACCGGCCGCCCGCGCGGCGGCGATCAAGTTGCGGGTGCCCTCGGTGCGAATGCGCGCGTTCGCCTCGGCTCGCTCCGGCAGCAGCGCGGCGTCGTCCGGCAGGTCGGTGAGCTGGTGCATCACCATGTCGGCTCCGAACCGCACCACGGCGGCGGTCAGCGCGTCGGCGTCGTAGACATCGCACACCACCGGCTCGGCGCCCGCCGCCCGCACCCGGTCGGCCTTGGCCGCCGAGCGGGTCATCCCCGCGACCTCGTGCCCCGCCTCGACGAGCAGCGGAAGCAAGCGGACTCCGATCACGCCGGTGGCACCGGCCAGGAAGATGCGCATGGTGTCGATTTTCCAGCGCCTGCGGCGCCGGGTGTGCGCGGCCCCTTCATCGCTCGCGTTTGCGCGACTGTGGCGTAGGCGACGAAGTTCGGTCGCAGCGCACCCAGGCGGTGGCCGCGTCGCCGTTCACGGTCCATTCGATGCCGCGTGCGGCCAGGAGGCGCAGGACGGCGGCGTTGTCCGTCGTCGTACTCACGAAGAGTTTCGTGTAGCCCTCGGCGGCCGCCCGATCGATCAATCCGGCGAAAACCGCGGTGCCGATGCCCTCGCCCCGGCGGGAGCGGCCGATCCAGACTCCCGCCTCGGCAGCGTCCGGCGCGTCGGGAAGCGGACACAGTCGTGCCGCTCCGACCACCTCGCCGTCCACTCGGATGCCGTAGGTCGACTCGATCGGCGGACTGGCCAGGGCGCGGTGGCGGTGGAACGCCCGGAAGCGCTCTTGCTGGTCGGTATTCCAGCCGCCCGGCCCGTCGACCGGCATCACCTCGCCCGGCTCCGCATCCGCCACCGCCGCATGGAGCAGATCGGTGAGGCATCGCTCGTCGAGCGGTTCCAGGGTGACATGGGTGGGCACAGCGCCGATCGTGTCACCCGGACCGTCCCCGGCGCGACCGTATTTCCTCCTGCTCAGACCGGAGTGATGGGCAGTCGCAGCGCGCCCGGCGCGGCGACCGGGACCGCCGGGTTCTTCGGTTCGATCGGCGCGAGCCTGCGGTAGGCCGTCCCGAGGGGCGGGCGCGGGTCGTCCTCGCCCTTGTTCGGCCACAACGCCATGGCCCGTTCGGCTTGGGCGGTGATGGTCAGGGAGGGATTCACGCCCAGGTTCGCCGAAATGGTCGAGCCGTCGGTGATGTGCAGGCCGGGGTATCCGTAGACCCGGTGATACGGGTCTACGACGCCGGTCTCGGCCGAGTCGCCGATCGCGCAGCCGCCGATGAAGTGGCCGGTGATCGGGATGTTCGCCAGTTCGGTCCAACCGCCCTGCGGGAGGCCGTCGATCTTCTCGGCGATCCGCCTGGTCACCTCGTGGCCCTCCGGGATCCAGGTGGGCGGGGCGGCGCCGTCGCCGAGCCTGGTCGTCATCCGCCTGCCGAAGAAGCCGCGCTTGGTGTAGGTCACGATCGAGTTGTCCACGTTCTGCATGACGAGCACGCCGATGACGCGCTCGGACCAGCGTCGCGGATTGTGCAGGCGCAGCAGGTGACGGCGCTGGGCCACCAGCGCCCGCACGCCCAGCCGCCAGCGGGCCCGGCCTTCCTGACCGTCCACGAGCACGGTGGCCAGCAGACTCATCGCATTGCTGCCCTTGCCGTAGCGCACCGGCTCGATGTGGGTGTGCTCGTTGGGATGGATCGACGAGGTGATCGCGACGCCCTTGGTGAAATCGGTGTCCTTGCGCAGCGAGCGCGCGGCGAGCACAGCCTCGGAGTTGGTGCGGGCCAAGTGTCCCAGCCGCGCGGAGACCTGCGGCAGACTGCCGCTGTCGCGCAACCGGTGCAGCAACTTCTGGGTGCCGAGCGCGGCCGCCGCGAAGATCACCTGGTCGGCGGTGAAGGTCTGCTCCGCCTTGCGCACCCACCGCCCGGTGCGCACCGTCCGCACTTCGTAGCCGCCCTCGGCCCGTGGGCGCACGTCCGTGACGGTGGTCAGCGGATGGACCGTGGCCCCGGCCTGTTCGGCCAGGTAGAGGTAGTTCTTCACCAAGGTGTTCTTCGCGCCGTGCCGGCAGCCGGTCATGCATTCACCGCAGTGGGTGCAGGTCGAGCGTGCCGGTCCGGCGCCGCCGAAGAACGGGTCGGCGACCTGCCGGCCCGGCCGGGAGTCGTTGTCCGCGAAGAGCACTCCCACCGGCGTGCGGCAGTAGGTGTGGCCGATGCCCATGTCCTCCGCGACTTCGCGCAGAATCCGGTCGGTCGGGGTGGTCGCCGGATTCTCGGTGACTCCGAGCATCCGTTTGGCCTGGTCGTAGTACGGCGCCAGCTCGTCCCGCCAATCGGTGATGTGCGCCCACTGCTTGTCGCGGTAGAACTTCTCCGGCGGCTCGTAGAGCGTGTTGGCGTACACCAGCGAACCGCCCCCGACTCCGGTCCCGCTCATGATGAAGGTGTCGTTGAGCAAGGTCATCCGCTGGATGCCATAGCAGCCGAGTTTCGGCGCCCACAGGTACTCGCGCAGATGCCAGGAGTTCTTCGCGTACTCGTGGTCGGCGAAGCGCCGGCCCGCCTCGAGCACGCCGACCCGGTATCCCTTCTCGGTCGCGCGCAGCGCGGCGACGCTGCCGCCGAAGCCGGAGCCGATGACGAGCACGTCGTAGTGGCTGTCCATGCGCTCGAGCGTATGGCGGCAAACGCGCAGGCCGGACGAGAGATACGGACGCGATATCGATATTTCCGGCCATCTTCCCGCCCGCTTCCCCGAGCAACCGCCGGAAACCCTGCGGTTACTCGTGAGCACACCGGTCAGGAATCGAGAAGCGCTGCTCATCGCCCCGGACTTAGCGTCACTGGCATGAACCTCACCACTGATCGAACCGCTATCGAATCCGTCATCCTCGAGGCGCCCGACCCCGCCGCCGCGGAGGCTTTCTACGCCGCCGCGTTCGACCTCGGCGACCGAGTGCGCGTCCGCGCGACCGAGACGCCGACCACCGGATTCCGTGGCTACATCCTGTCGCTGGTGGTGTCTCAGCCGAGCACCGTCGACAGCATCGTCGGCAGCGCGCTCGACGCGGGCGCGACGACGCTGAAGCCCGCCAAGAAGAGCTTCTGGGGCTACGGCGGGGTCGTCCAGGCACCGGACGGGGCGATCTGGAAGGTCGCGACATCATCGAAGAAGGACACCGGCCCGGCCACCCGGGAGGTCGACGATTTCGTGGTGCTCCTCGGGGTCGACAGCGTCAAGGCGACCAAGCGGTTCTACGTCGATCGCGGCCTGACCGTGGCGAAGAGCTTCGGCAGCAAATACG
Source organism: Nocardia sputorum (assembly GCF_027924405.1). Classification (NCBI taxonomy): domain Bacteria; kingdom Bacillati; phylum Actinomycetota; class Actinomycetes; order Mycobacteriales; family Nocardiaceae; genus Nocardia; species Nocardia sputorum. The sequence continues at coordinate 4,188,006 of NZ_AP026978.1, forward strand.
TCGAGTTCGCCGCCCCGCCTGCGTCGGTCAAGCTGGCGCTCTACGGGCGCCGTGCCGCCGCCAAGGATGCCGGCGTCGCTCCGGAAGGCACCGGGGCGCATCGGATCGCCTTCAACGGCACCCTCGGGTCCTTCTCCGATCCGGACGGGTTCGCCTGGGAGACCGCGGTCTGAGCCGATCCGGCGACCGGTCGGTCCGCCCCGGACAACGCCGTTCCGAGCCGGCCACCGCACCGGCCGGCTCGGCGTCGCGGGGAGGCGGTTGACAAGGAGCCACACCCTCCATATTCTCTTCTTTAACGAAGAGACATCTTCTGAGCAGATAAGTCTTTCGAGAAGATAAATAGGGAAAGGGTTCCCCATGACATCGGCCATCGCCGACACCGAACCGACCATGCCGCGCCAGAAGCGACGCCGCACCGCCGTGCGAGCGCTCGGGGTCGCCACACTGACGCTGGGCGTGGTCGCCGGCGGCGGATATCTGTGGCTGGATCGGACCTCCGGCGTCCGCGACGCAGGCGTCGCCGAGTGCACGCAGCTCACCCCCGACGGCGGCAATGCCGACGACCTGCGCGCAGTGTGCGGAACCATCGCCGCGATGACCGCGGCGTGGGACCGCAACGACGCCGACGCGTTCGGCGCGACCTTCACCGAGAACGCCACCTACACCACTTTTCTCGGCACCCACTACGCGGGCCGCCGGGATCTCACCGAGGCGCACCGCGCCTTGTTCGCGGGATTCCTGAAGGGCACCGAACTCGCCGACTCCTTCCTCGGCGTGCGCTTCTTCGGCGACGACGTCGCCATCGTCACCAGCCGGGGCGACCGCTACGAGGACGACCGCCCGGCGGAGCTGTCCAAGACACAGACCTACACGCTGGTCCGGGAAGCCGACGATCAGTGGCGGATAGCGAGTTTCCACAACACCAAGCGGCAGCCGGTCATGGAGCGCGTCTCGTTTCTGTTCGACCCGGCGACGAAGCCGGAAGCCGAACGGTGAAGGCACTGGTGACCGGCGCCAGCGCGGGAATCGGGCGCGCCATGGCGACAACTCTCGCCGCACACGGCTATTCGGTGACCGCCGTGGCGCGCGGCGCCGAAGGGCTCGAGACCTTGCTCGCCGAACTCGGCGACGGCCACGACTATCTCACCGCCGACCTGGGCACCGAAGAAGGGCTGCGGGCGGTCGCGGAGCGGCTCCGCCGGGGCGGATACACGCTGCTGATCAACAATGCCGGAACCGCCGAGCACGGCGATTTCGCCGCGCTCCCGATCGAATCATCGCTGGCCACTGTGGATCTCAACTGCCGGGCGGTGCTCGTCTTGGCTCGCGCCTTCCTCGGCGCGGCCACGCCCGGGTGCGTGCTGGTGAACGTGTCCTCGACGCTCGGTCACATACCGAAACCCGGCCTCGCCGTCTACAGCGCGACGAAGGCTTTCGTCACGGCATTGTCCGAAACCCTCTGGCACGAACACCGCTCACGCGGCGTCCGGGTACTGGCCCTGTGTCCCGGCGTCACCGCCACCGCCGCGCAGACCGCCACCGACGTGCCGCCCTGGCTGATCCAGACGCCCGAGCAGGTAGCCGAACGCGCGCGGAAAGCGCTGTCCGGCGACACCGGCCCCGTCGTACTCACCAGCCCGCTCAACCGGGCATTCATCGCCGCCGCGCGACTGCTCCCGCGCCGGGCCGCCCTGGCCCTGCTGGCCGACCGAAGGAGATCGCAATGACCACCACCGACACCGCCGCCATCCGCGCCCTCCTCGAGCGCAGCCGGGAGGCCTGGAACGCCGGCGACGGCGCCGCCTACGGCGCCTGCTTCACCGCGGATGCCACCGACGTCACCTATGTCGGCACCGTCTACCGAGGCGGCGCGGAGATCGGCCGCGCGCACCAGGCCTTGTTCGACAGCTTCCTGAAAGGCACGCGGTTGACCCTCGATATTCTCGACATCCGCTACTACGGCATGGATACCGCGGTCGTCGTGACGCGCGGAGAATCATCGAAGCGAGCGCCGAAGAAACTGGGCAAACTCGCGACTTACACCGTGGTTCGCGACACCGACGGGCAGTGGCGCATCGCGGCCGTGCAGAAGACCCAGCGCAAACCGGTCATGGAAGCGGTGTCGTTCCGGTCCCAGCCCGCCACCCGTCCCGCCGCGCACTGATGGCCGCCATCGCGGTGCTCGGCGCCACCGGACGCACCGGGCGCATCGTGGTCGACCGGGCCCTGGCCCGAGGGCATCGCGTCACCGCGATCGTCCGCCGGGCCACCACCGCGGCTCCCGCGCAGGGCGCGACCGTCGTCACGGCCGACCCGTGCGCTCCGGGTGCGCTCACCGGACTGCTCGACGACCACGACGCGGTGATCTCCGCACTCGGCGCGACCGGACGCGGCCCCACCGCCGTCTACTCCACCACCACCGCCGAGCTCGTCGCCGCGCTGCGGCCGGACGCGCGGCTTCTGGTGATCTCCTCGGCGGCGCTGGACGTCCCGGCGGAGGCGGGAGCGAGCACCAGACTCCTCGCCGCCGCGTTGCGCAAGGTCATGCGGTACACCTACGCCGATATGGCCCGCATGGAACACCTTCTGGCGCAGAGTGATCTGCGCTGGACAGTCGTCCGCCCCACCCGATTGACCGATGCGCCCGCCGGCGGCGGTCCGCGCGTCTCGCCGGGCGCGCGCCGGAAGGTCGGCCCGCGCACCGCACGGGCGGACTTGGCAGACTACCTCCTGGACGCCGTCGACGACCCGCACACCTATCAATCCGTAGTCGCCGTCTCGTCCTGATCCGACCGGGCGTCCGAGTCCGGACGATGCCCGTTCGCCGGATGACAGGAGCCGGTCGGCGACACGCCGTGGTGCCGGTCGGTCCCGGAGGCGGGTCGCGGACAGTTGTTCGGGCTACTATCTGGCAAGGTCGCTCACCAACGTTTCCGGCCGGCATCCCGGGACGGCAGCATCGATCACCCGGTACCAGGAGCCACCGGCACATCGGGCCCGGGCTTCCCATGCCTGACTGCGACGACGCCGGGGCCCTGCCGTGGCGCAGCTAGGATGTGCTTTCCGATCCCGGGTGCGGCGGGCCCGAGTGTGGAGAGTGCGAATTGCTCTCGAGGACAAGCGAATCGGAATTTCCCGGTGACCGAACACGGTAGGAGGTATGCGGGTGGGCGCGCCAGCGCGATCCGGAAAGCAGCGAATCATGGAGAAGGCGGGCGCTGCCGTGGCGACGATTGTGCTCATGTCGTCGATCGGCGCGACCGTGGCCACCGCCGCGCCGATCCACGCACCGATCTCGCGCGCCAGGGCAGGCGGGTACACGGATCTCTTCGTGCCCTCCAGCATGGGACCGATCAAAGTGCAGGTGCAGTGGGCGGCGCGCGGCGGGAGCGCGGCGCTCTACGTGCTCGACGGCCTGCGCGCGCCGGCCGATCACAGTCAGTGGACGACCGATACCGACGCCCTGCGCCAATTCGCGGACGACAACGTCACCCTGGTGTTCCCGGTCGGCGGGCATTCGAGCTTCTACACCGACTGGTACCGGCCGAGCAGTACGAACGGTCAAGAGACGACGTACAAATGGGAGACCTTTCTCACCCGGGAACTGCCTGCCTATCTGCAGCGGTACGGCGTATCGCGCACGAACAACGCCATCGTCGGCCCCTCCATGGGAGGCAATGCCGCCCTGACGCTGGCCGCCCATCACCGCGACCAGTTCAAGTTCGCCGGCTCCTTCTCCGGATTCCTGCACCCGACTTTCCCGCTCTGGAACGAAGCAATGCGCGCCGCCATGTGGGACGAGGGCAAATTCAATGTCGACGACATGTGGGGGCCGGCCGGTGACCCCGCCTGGAGCCGCAACGACGCCACCGAGCAAGCGGAACTGCTGCGCGGACTGCCGATGTACGTCTCCACCGGCAACGGCCTGCCCGGCCCGCTCGACCTGCCGTTCGGCCTCGGCAACACGGTGAACGCGATGGGCCTCGAGACGATGACGATCGCATCCGCGCAGATGTTCCGTGATCGGCTCGCGGCACTGGGAATCACCGCCCGCATCGACGTCCTCGACGGAACGCACACCTGGCCCTACTGGCAGCAATCGCTCGCGACGGCGCGTCCGATGATCCTCGACGCGCTCGGCGCACACTGACCTTCCGTCCCAACAGCGTTGCGGCTTCTCGGCGAAACGCGTCCGGGCCCGTCCCGGGCGTGTGGTCCCGGACATCGGCTGCGGCACCCGCACGCCACGACCCGCAAGTGCCTCGTTTCCGCTCCGGCAGGCGCGGGTAGCTCCGACAGGTGGCCGGCCGACGATCCGACCGGCCGACGTGTTCCGAGCAGTGAGGAGACGGTCGGGTGTCAGAGTTGTGGGCTGCGGGCGGGTGGGGATTGCTGGCCGGATCCGCCTTGCTGATCGGGGCTTTGGTGGGGTTCTTCGCCCGGATCCCGGCGAAGATCGTGGCCGCCGTGATGGGCTTCGGCAGCGGAGTGCTGCTCTCGGCGGTGTCGTTCGAGTTGATCGCCGAGGCGCACGAACGTGCCGGATTGCCGCCCACCGCCTTCGGCGCGGTGGGCGGTGCGGTGATCTACACCCTGGCCAACATCGCCCTGGCCCGCCGCGGCGCCCGTCATCGCAAGCGCTCGGGAGACCAGCAGCCCAGCGAATCCGAACAAGCCGGCTCCGGTATGGCCATCGCGCTGGGCGCTCTGCTCGACGGTGTACCGGAATCCATCGTCATCGGCTCGAGCCTGCTGGGCGGCAAAGCCGTCAGCGCCGTCACGGTGGCCGCGGTATTCATCAGCAACATCCCGGAGGGCTTGTCCAGCGCGGCCGGTATGCGCCGCGCGCAGCGCCACCCCCGCTACGTGTTCGGCTTGTGGGGCGGTATCGCGCTGATCAGTGGTGTGGCGGCGATGGCGGGTTACGGACTGCTCGGTGACGCCGCGCCCGCCGTACTGGCCGCCATCACCGCCTTGGCCGCCGGCGCGATCCTGGCCATGATCACCGACACGATGATCCCGGAGGCGTTCGAGAACGCCCATCTGTGGGTGGGGTTGATCACGGTGTCCGGTTTCCTCACCGCGTTCGCCCTGTCCCAGCTCGATCACTAGCGCTGTCCCCCAACGCTTTTCGGCGCGGCTCACACGACGGGAGGGACCGGATCCGCTCCGGTTGACTTCGAGCGCGCTCCAGGTCTTAGCGTCCGTCGTCATGACAGCAACATTGATCACCGGTGCGAACAAGGGTCTCGGCTTCGAATCCGCTCGCCGACTCGTCGCCGCGGGCCACACCGTCTACCTCGGAAGCCGGGACGCCGACCGCGGTCGCCGGGCCGCGACGGAACTCGGCGCGCGGCCGGTCCAGCTCGACGTCACCGACGACAACTCCGTGGCGGCCGCGGTCGAGGCCATCGAGGCGGACGGCGGGCTGGACGTACTGGTCAACAACGCCGGTATCGCGCCGGAGTGGGGTGTCGCCGACGCTGTGATCGGTGCCGCGGACCTGACCGCCGAGCTGATGCGCCGGACATTCGAGACGAATGTCTTCGGCATGGTGCGGGTCCTACACGCGTTCCTTCCGCTGCTGCGGCGTTCCGCCGCTCCGGTCGTGGTCAACGTCAGCAGCGGGCTCGCCTCATTGGCCCGGATCGCCGACCCGGGCACCCCGGCGCATGCCTACCCGGGCGTCGCCTATCCGGCGTCGAAAACGGCGGTGAACGTGCTGACCGTGCAGTACGCGAAGGCGTTTCCGGCCATGCGGATCAACGCGGTGGAGCCCGGATTCACCCGGACCGACCTGAACGGGAACAGCGGCAGGCAAACCGTGGAGCAAGGCGCCGAAATCATCGTGCGAATGGCGCAGGTGGGGCCCGACGGCCCTACCGGAGGCTTCTTCGACGCCGAAGGCGTCCTGCCCTGGTGATCACGGGGCACGCTCCGTCCAGCTGCGACGCCGACCGGGGCCGGGACTATCTGCTGCTCGGTTGCTGCTCTGTCGCTGCCGGTGAACGGATCGCGTGCGCTCGCGCGATGACCTCGCGCAGCCCGTACCCGTTGATGACGGGTATCCCGTAACGGTGCTGGAACCTGCTGCGCAGTTCGATGCGGGCAGGGGCCACGCAGCAGAGGGCGAAGCGTACCGACGAGGCGTCCGTCCGCATCCGGCCGGGCAGCTCGGACAGCGCCGCGTACAGACCGGGGACCGCGGAGAAATAGGTCGGCCGGATTCGCTCGATCCGATCCAGGAACGACCGCGGGCCGAGGTGGCTCGCCATGGTGGCGCGGCCCCCCACGGCCAGCGGCGACAAGGCGCCCAGCAAAATGCCGCTGATCTGCCGCATCGGCAAGGTCGACAGACTGTGGTCGGCATCGGTGAGGGCGAGCACCTTGATCACCAATTGGCACATGGCCCCGAGGTGGCGGTGGTCGAGCATCGCCCGGTCACCGCCGCAGTAGGTGATCAGCGCCAATTCCTCCGCACCGGGCCGCGCCGGATCGACGACTTCGCGTTCCGCCGCGGTGAGCGTGACGACCGGAACCGAAAGGCCGGCCCCCGCGGGGCGGGCGGCGGCGATGATGACTGTCGAACCGGAGTCGGATATCCGTCGGCCCGCTTCCGCGTCGTTCACCATCGGGTCGATCACGGCGGCCGCGGCCCCCAGACGCCACGTCGCGAACAGCGACACCACGAGTTCGACGGCGCTGGGCAGCATGATCGCGACCACGTCGCCGGTCGTGACGCCCACGGCCTGCAGACCGGAGGCGGTCCGCTGGACGGCGGCCAGGAATTCGCTGTTGTTCAGTTCGGTGCCGTCATCGGCAAGGGCGGGTGCGTGCGGGGCGGCTTCGGCGCGGCGGTCCGGGAGGGTCGAAAGCGTCATTGCGATCTCCTCGGCAACGGCGTTGGGATTCGATGACAACGGTAGAAAGCGTGGCTGGGCTGCACACCGTCGTTCAACGCTCAATTTCTTCACCCGTTTTGTCGCCCGAGGACAATATCGACCTCGCGATCGGCCGCGATCGCGCAGGCCAGGCAACTACGATCGGCTGGTGACGAATTCTCGTCGCGACCACGCTGTCGAGATAGAGCGTTTTGTCGGGAAAATCGCCGCCCGCATGAACGAGCAGGTGACGGATATCAGCGCGAGCATCCATCGCGGCCTCGAGGAGGAAATAGCCGAATTACGCGCGGATGTCCATACCGTCGACCTGCTCGGGGCCAGTGTGCAGGGCAATGTCGATACCGTGCTGCACGCACTGCGCCACGACATTCCCGCCGCGCGCATCCACCTCCCCGCCGCGGCCAGCGAGTACACCAGGCGGCTGGCCCAGCACGGTGTCCCGCTCAACGCCCTGGTGCGGGCCTATCATGTCGGCCAGCGGCTGGCGACCGAACGATTCTTCGCCGAACTGGCGGTCGCCGACCTCGCACCGGCGGATCGTTTCCTCGTGGCCCGGACCATCGCCACCCGGCTGTTCGGGTACCTCGACCGGATGATCCAGCAAGTCGTCGCGGTGTACGAAGGCGAGCGCGAGCAGTGGCTGGAAACGCGCAACAGTGTCCGCGCGCTGGGCGTGCGCGAGATTCTGGAGGGCAAGAGCGCCGTCGATGTCGACGCCACCACCGAGAAGATTCGTTATCCGCTGCGGTGGCACCATCTGGCGCTCATCGTCTGGTATCCGGATTCCGGCACGCACGGCGACGCACTGGGCCGGCTGCAGCGGTTCGTCCGCGGCTCGGCGGAGCCCGCACGAGCCGACGCGACTCCCCTGTTCGTCGCCGACGATCAACTGAGCGGCTGGGCCTGGCTCCCGTACCGCTCGGCGCGGCCCGACGCGATCGCGGGCCTCCGCGGTTTCACGGCCGCGCTGAGCGACGCGCCGCGGGTGGCGATCGGCGCGATGGCCCCCGGCGTCGCGGGATTTCGCCGGTCGCATCGCCTGGCCCGGAGCGCGCGATCGGTCGCGCTGGCGCGAGGAGACGCCGGGGACCGAGTCGTCGCGGCCGACGATCCCGGGCTACCGGTGGCGGCCCTGCTCGGCGGACACGGGACCGAAGTCCGGGAATGGGTCGGCGAGGTGCTCGGCGACCTGGCCTCCGACACCGGTAACGACGCCCGCCTGCGCGAGACACTCCAGGTGTTCCTGCGCACCGGATCGAGTTACAAAGCGGCCGCCGAGGAACTGGACTTGCACGCCAACTCGGTCAAATACCGTGTCGGGCGCGCTATTTCGCGACGCGGCAGGCCCATCGCCGACGATCGGCTCGACGTCGAACTCGCCCTGCTGATCTGCCACTGGTACGGCCCTCCGGATCCGCGGCCGGAAACGGCGTGAGTTCGCCGCGCGCCGGATTCGGCCGTTCCTGGGCTGCGTGCCCATATGTCACAGCCCTGCACATCTCTCTCGGCCTGACCCACCGGACACACCGCGGATCGAGCGCAGCAGGCGCGGTCGTACAACCGGCACAGCAGATCCGCACTGCCGCCGCTCGACGTCGAACGCACCTCCGGTGGCGCCCCTTCGGAACGATCAGGAATCGAGAAGTACTGGTGACCGGACCTCGCTAGCGTCTTCACCACCGACGTCCACCCGGCGATCACCGGGGGTGCTCATACGTAGAGGAGGACTCATGGATTGGAACAAGCGGATCCGGCAGACCCACCGGTGGCTGGCCGTCATCTTCACGGTGACTTTGCTCGTCACGGTCGCCGCCTTGGCGTTGCAGGGCCCGGTCTGGTTGTCCTACGTGCCACTGCCCCCGCTCGCCCTGCTTCTGTTCTCCGGTCTCGGCCTACTCGTGTTGTGGTACACCGCGAGGCGGCGCGACCGAGCAGCCGCGAACACCGCACCCCGGCAGGGCGTGGCAGCACAGGTCCCCGGACCCGCACCGCGAGTCCGGCGGCTGCACCGTTGGTCGGGCATCGTTTTCCTCTTGACCGTGCTCGCCACATTCGTCGCCTTGGCACCGGAGGATCCGGTCGTCTGGGTGTCATACCTGCCGCTTCTACCGCTCGCCGTGCTGCTGTTCTCCGGGCTGTACATGCTGGCACTGCCGTTCGCCGCCAAGCGCCGCGCCGCGGCGACCGACCCACGGCCGGGATTGCGCACCACGTCGTAGTCCCCGTGCGGGCGGCGCCGAGCCCGGCCATCGCGGGGCGGGTTCGCCGGTACGGCAGAGGGCGATATGGTCGGAGCATGCGATCCCGGCCGCTGACTTTGATCCAGGACGACCTCATCGACTACGACAAGGCCATGGAGCGCATGGGCGAGCTGGTCGACGAACGCCATAGCGGCGCGCGGCCGGATACGCTGTGGCTGCTGAGCCATCCGCCGGTCTACACCGTCGGGCGCAGGACGCCGCTGGAGCACCTGCCCGATCCGGCTCACCACATCCCGGTCGTGGAAACCACTCGTGGGGGCCAGCTCACCTATCACGGCCCCGGCCAGCTGGTCGGCTATCTCATCGTCCGGCTCGACTCCGGCGAAGGGGTTGTCGACTACATCCGGGAGGTCGAGTTCCGCCTGATCGAGGCACTCGGCCGACTGAACGTCCCTGCGGAACGCCGCGACACCCCACCGGGCTCGGAACTGCTCACCGGGGTGTGGACCACCCGCACCGCCCGCAAAATCGTCTCCATCGGGATGCGCCAGAGCCGCGGGATCACCAGTCACGGCTTCGCGCTCAACGTGAACGGCGACCTCGAACCGTGGCACTGGGCCGTCGCCTGCGGGCTTCCCGACGTCGACATGACCTCCGTGGCCCGCGAGACCGGGGCGGCCACCATGGAACAGGTGCGCCCGATCGTGGCCGCCGCGTTCGAGGCCGGCTGATCGTTCGGCACGCCGGGCGATCAGGCACCGCCACCGCCGATCCGGAGCGACTCAGGACGGCGCGCGAATGCCGTCGAGCACAAGCGCGACCACCGAATCCAGCGATGGCGGGTCCGCGACGGGCCGCGCCGCCAGCAGGGCGGACAAGACCTGGTCGTGGCAGATGCCCGCCAGCACGGCGACCGCGGCGTCGACCCGGGCGTCCGGCGCGAGGCGGCCGAGATCGCGTTCGGCGTGCAGATAGCCGGCCAGCCGATGCCGCCAGTCTCGCCGGGCATCCGATTCGGCGAAGCGGGCGAGTGCCGCGGGTTGGGCGAGCAGTCCGGCGATCACCGGCACGATCGCCCGGTGCAGGGCCAGCCCTCGGTCGAGGTAGACGCGCAAATTCGCTGCTACCGCACCGGTTCCTGCCTGCGGCAGCAGACCGAGTCCGCGTTGCACCTCGTCGACGTGCGCGCGCAGCGCGGCGGCGAGCAGTTCCTCCTTGTCGGCGAAATGGTTGTAGAGAACCCCGGTGGCGACCCCGGCCGCCCGCGCGATGGCACGGACGGTGAGACCGGCCGAACCCTGCTCCACCATCATCCGCTCAGCGGTCGCGATCAGATGAGCGCGTAGATCGCGGTCGTCGTCGCGATCGCTGAGGGCTGCGGCCTTTCTCGGTGCCATTCGGCCTACAGTAGCGGCGCCGACGCCGTGACCAGCCAGGCGGTGCCGCGCAGCCGGACGCCATCGGGTCGGTCGAACGGCCGCAATGCCTCGCGCAACGTACGCCGGGCATCCGCCTCGACCGTGGGGTCCACGAGGCTCAGCTGATGACGGATCGGGCCCCAGCCCAAGAGGAACTCGGCCGCGTCCGCGATGTCGCGGCCCCAGATGCCGTCCGCCTCGACGCGCGCGCAGCCGATGTCGTCGAACCCCGCGGCCGACAGCACCTCGCGAACCCGCCCCGGATCGGAGAACGAGGTGGGGCCGTGGCCGTCCTCCGGCCCGGCGTACGGGAAATGCGTGGCGAGCGCACCGAATACGGTGCCGAGATCCGTTCCGCCCAGTGCGGTCATGGCCACGAACGCGAGGCGGCCCCCGGGTCGCAGCGCGCGGGCGATGTTGGTGAAGGCGGCGATCGGGTCGGCGAAGAACATGATCCCGAACCGGCTCATCACCACGTCGAACGCGGCGGCGGGGAACGGGTGCACCTGCGCGTCGCCTTGCCGGAACGACACATTCGCGATGCCCTCTGCCCGCGCGCGGTCGCGGGCGCGGGCGAGCATCGGACCGGACAGGTCGAGACCGGTCGCCGATCCGGAGCCTGCCCGTGCGGCGGCCAATCGCGTCAATTGGCCGTTCCCGCAACCGATGTCCAGCACCCGATCGCCGTCCCGGATGTCCGCGGCGGCCAGCAGCGGCTCGTTGAACCCACTGTTGACCGCGTCGTATCGGCCGTCGTGCTCGGCCCAGTGCGCGCCTTCGTAACCGTTCCACGCCTGCGCCTGCGCGATGTTGACGATCTCGGTCATCGAACCTCCTCGAACATTATGAACACACGTTCATGAACATGCGTTCATAATGACTCCTAGCGCCGCCGAGGTCAATGCGCTGGCCCTATCTCGGGGCGGGCGGCAGGTTCTCGGAAACGAAAACGGTCACCTCGAGCGCGTGCCGCGGGCCCCGAACGCGCGCGCGGCGCCAAGGCGCGCATGCCCGCCTTCACGACGTTCGCGTAGGCGGTGGTCGCGGCCCGATCCGTGCGCCCGCACTGATCCCTCGACCACATCCTCGCTTTCGCGCATCGACATCCGAGCCTTGCCGCCCCTCCGTTCGCGACACTATGCGTTACCAGACGTATCCCAAACGCAGGAGCCAGTGGTGCTGGCCCAGCACAGAATCCGCGCGTCGATTCGCGCGGGCCGCACGGCGTGTGAAGAATGCTCGCAATCGCGAAAGTAATTGTCCGCCTGGGGATAACGTGCCATATGGAGCGGACGGGAATGACTGGAGAAATATCGGTGGTATTGCTGTGGGTGGCGATCGTCGGCATCGTCGTGGTTCTGCTCGGCGGTGCGGCCGCGGCCATGGTGTGGGATCCGGATTCCCGCCGCAGAGCCCGGGCAACCCGCAAGGGCGTCGCCCTGCCGTTGACGAGCATGCCGTCAGCGGGCGACAGGTGGCCGCGCAGGCCCTGAGACATCGTCGGCCGACCCCGGGCATGCCTTTCCGCCGGGTCCGGCCAGTTGAGCGGCCCGCAGCGGAGCCAGGCAATGTTGCCGGACAGTTGCCAATTCTGTCGCATGTCAGGCTTCCGAGGGCATGTGCACCAGGTACGGTGCGGGATACGAGCACTGCGCTGGTCATTCGCGAGCACCTGCGCGCGGCACCGAGTACCCCGAACGAGACGGAGGCGCGGCAGTGACAGAAGCCACGACCGGGCCGTGGCCGGCGTTGCGGGTGGACGACTGGACGCCCACGCGAGAGACGCTGCACATGTGGACGCAGATCGTCGGCAAAATCCGGCTCTCGCACGCTCCGCTGGTCAACCATTGGTGGCAGGTCACCTTCTACGTCAGCCCGAGGGGACTGACCACCTCCGCCATCCCGCACCCCACCGGGTGCTTCGACATCGAATTCGACTTCCTCGATCATCGACTGCACATCCGGTCCAGCGACGGCCGGAACCGGCAGGTCGCGCTCGAACCCAAGCCGGTCGCGGCCTTCTACGCCGAAACCGTCGAGGCGCTCGGCGAACTCGGCGTGCCGGTGCACATCCAGGCCAGGCCCAACGAGGTCGAACCCGCCATCCCGTTCGCCGAGGACTACGAGCATCGCTCCTATGACGCGGCGGCCGCCACGTTGTTCTGGCGGCAACTGCTCGCCGCCGATCGCGTCATGCACGAGTTCCGTTCGCGCTTCATCGGCAAAGTGAGCCCGGTGCACTTCTTCTGGGGAGCGATGGATTTGGCGTGCACCAGATTCTCCGGGCGAGCAGCTCCTCGGCACCCAGGGGGCGCACCCAACTGCGGCGACTGGGTCATGGTCGAGGGCTACTCGCACGAACTGAGCAGTTGCGGCTTCTGGCCTGGCGGCGGAGCGGAAGGCGCCTTCTACGCCTACGCGTATCCGGAGCCCGAGGGATTCGCCGAGTACCCGGTCGGTCCGCCGGACGCCTTCTACAGCCGGGAGAACGGCCAATTCCTCCTGCCCTACGAGGCGGTTCGCACGTCCGCGGCGCCTGAGCGCGCACTGCTCGAGTTCCTCGACACGACGTATGCGGCCGCCGCCGAACTCGGCCACTGGGACCGCGCCGCGTTGGAGGCCGACCCGGACCGCTGGCAGCGCGAACGCGGGTCGCGCGGCCCAGCCGAGACGCGACGGTAACCGGCTCAGCCGGGTGAACGATGCGGCCTCGACGGTCGCGCGTCGCCAATCCAACAGGCCGGTCGCCCTCTTCGCATGCGTGGCACGCGGACCGGATGCGCTCCGCATGGTTTGAGGCGCACACTCTCCGGTTACCTGAACAACGGCACGTTGCACAGGTCAAGATCGAGCGCGCAGCCATGTAGTACTCGATTGACGCAGGTAGAGCGCCTTTGTTCCCATGAGTGGGAAAAATCAGTGCCAACGACTCACTGATCAATGTATCGTTATATGACGGCACGTTAATCGACGGGATGAAACTAATGCACAACACGAGGAAGCGCGTGACAGTGCGTCGAGTGGTGGCCTCGGCGCTGATCGGTGGGTCGGTCTTCACGGCGGCGGCGGTCGCTTCGCCCGAACCTTTTGTCACCACCACAGCGGACCGGTACTCGCACAACCCCGCCGACAAGCGCGGTTCCGGTGTCGGCGAGCGGTCCAGGAGCAGCAACCACGGCGGATACCGTGGACGCAACGAGCGTCCGTGCCAGTACACCCCGGAGGGTTACTGCACCGGCGGGCGCTGATTCCGGCCCACTCGCCCTCCCCGCGGCGAGCCGGGATCGCTCGGGCGGCCCGAACGGGCCGCCCTTCCGCGTGGCATCAGACCTCGGCGGGACCGTAGTCCAAGTGGACGACGCCGTTGGCGTAGACCTCCTGCTCTTTGAGCGCGAGCTTGGTCGCCTCGACGCCGTCGCCCCACAGCCGCTTGCCCTTGCCGAGCGCTATCGGGTACACGAACAGGTGCAGGTCGTCGACCAAGCCGTCCGCGAGCAGCGCCCGCACCAGCGTGCCGCTGCCACTGACATAGATGACGCCGTCGACCTCGTCCTTCAGCTTGCGGATGACATCCGGGTCGTAAGCGCCCAGACGGGTGCTGTTGGCCCATTCCACCTGCGGCTCCCGCGCACCCACCACATACTTGATCGTGTCGTTGAAGAACGGCGCGCCCGGGTCGTCCTCGGCGGTGCGGGTCGACCAGGCCGGGGCGAACATCTCGAACGTGGTGCGGCCCAGCAGGATCGCCTTCGACGCCGAGGTGATCGCGCCCAGGGTCTCCCCCATCTTCGGGTCGAACCCGTATTCGAAGGTCCAGGACGGATCCTCGTACACCCCGTCGAGGGCGATGAATTCGTGCACTGCGATGGTGCCCATCGGTTTCCTTTCACGTGCGGCGGTCGCCGGGTGCGGCCGGTCTCGGTGTCGAGAACGACTCTGCTGGCACCGCCATACGATTTGTTTACGGTCGGTCCGTCACCGGCGCACCGACTCGGTTCGCGGTTGCTTTCTACCGCACGAACGGCGATTCGGCCCGTTCCGCGCGCAAGGCGCACGCCCACCACAAGAGCTGGGTGGCCAGCTTCCGTCGCTCGCGAAGCGCTGCCGGGCCTTGGTGATGGTCACGGTACGCCGGATGGGCACGGCGTTCAGTTCGCCGAAAACGTGCGGTATGAGCGGCGGCGTGACCGCCCGTGGCGAGCTCTCTTTCCGGCACTGGAACGGCACGCGCGCACGGCCGCGCGGCTGTTCGCCGAGCGATCCCGCGCGATCCTGCGGCCGAGGCCGTACTGAGCATCGCCGCCACCTGACGCACACGTGGAGCGCCGCTGTCCGGCGGCGCAGTCGGCGCGGACAGAAGAACACCGGCCCGACGGTGAGCGTCGAGCCGGTGCGTCACGAATCCGCGCCGTGGGTCAGCCGATGATCGCGTTCATGATCGTGCCCGCACTCGTCGCCACCGCGCCGCCGGCCATCGCGCTGGCGACCATCTTCGGCGACTGGAGAGTGCCGCCGTTCCATTTCTCCCACGCGAACCTGCCGCCCCCGTAGGTGATCGCCGTGATTCCGGACAACTGGACCAACCAGGTGAAGTAACGGCCCATCTGCATCAGTTTGTCCGCGAGCGGCGGCTCTTCCGCGGTCGGATTTTCGAACTGCGCGATCACGGTGTCGTGCAGCGCGGCGAGAATCATGCTCACGTTCGTGCTCCTTTTCGCATGCCGAGGTGATGCCGGAGACAGATTCGAGCGAAAGAACCGCGCCACCGAAGAAGTCCGGCGCGCGACGGGCACTGCGACGCCCACGGCCGCCGATTCGGCGGTCCCGTGTCGTGTCCTGCTTTCCTGCCGGGAAAGTGGAGACAAGATCAATTAGACCGCACGGCGCGAATGTATTCCCCGCGACACACCGCGCCACGCATGATCGAACTCACAGCCGACTGCCCTGCCGGAGGAGGCTGCGACGACTACGATTTCACTAGGTGCGGGACCGACATGTCGGTGCAGTGCGGCGCCGAACCTTCCGCTGAGATCACCGTGACCGCGGGGAGGGCACAATGCACACCGCTTTCTTGATTCCACTGCTCATCACGCTGTTGATCGTCACCGCGACGGCCGTCGTGGCCGGTTACGCCACCGCTGTCGCCGCCTATTGGTGCGAGCTGCGCTCCACCGAAAGGCACGGCGGCCGGCCGAATATTTCGCCGCGCTGACGTTTCCTCGAACACGCCGAACGGGCCGGGTATCCCGCGGCACCCCGGCCCGCCGTTCGTCCGATCAGACCGTTACGCCGGATTTCGCGGTGACCGTCTCGCCGATCCACGGCAGCACCGCGTCCCGCACCCGCACCGTCCGCGGCAGCAGGCCATTGGCGGCCAGCAGATCGGCCGCGTGCTGCTGTTCGTCGAGGAATTCCGCGGAGACGGGTTCGACGCCGAAGGGCCTGCCGCGCAGCGCGGCCTCCCACGCGTCCAGGCTCGCGGTCCCGCCGCGAGCTGTCACGTCGTCGACGAAGTACCTGGCGGCCGCGCGCGGGTTGTCCTTGATCCACGCGTCCGACTGCTGCAAAGCGGTGATGATCGCCGTGAGCGCCGCGGGATCGCCTTCGGCGAAGTCCCGGCGGGTGAACCACAGCGAGGGGTGGCTGAACAGCGACTCGGTGTCCACGAGCGTCCGCAGGTCGGCGGCCGCCTCGATCGCGGCCAGACCCGGATAGGCGCCGACCCAGGCGTCCAGATCGCCGCGCAGCAGCGCCGCGCCGCCGTCGTGCACGTCGGTGTCCACCGGCTCGACGTCCTTCCACGCCAGGCCCGCGCGGTCCAGTGCGAGCAGGGCGAGGGTGGTCTGCCAGGAACCGTGCGCGATGCCGACCCGCTTGCCCTTCAGATCCAGCACCGTCTCGATGCCGGAATCGGCCCTGGTGACCAGGCGGCCGTTCTCCACCCGCGGCCCGGAGATGCCGACGTAGACGATGTCGCGTCCGTTCGCGAGCGCGGTCAGCGGCGGCGTGAAGCCCGTGCCGATGAAGTCGTAACCGCCGTCGAACAGATGATCGGAATGCAGCGACGGAAGTCCCGACCGCGGGTCGACCGGCGCGGGGCGTGGCAGGTCGCGCAGGTCGACCCATTCCACGTCGGGCAGCAGGTTCTCCAGGATGCCGCGGTGGCGCAGGACGAACAGGGAATTGTTGTGCGGGAAGTAGCCGACACGAATGGTCATGATCGCTCCTCGATTCGGATGTGCGGCGCCGGTCAGATCAGGCCGCGGCGGCGGGCCTCGTCGGCGAGGCCGGTGCGGCTCCACTGCACCGCGAGGTTGGACGGATCGAAATCGACCGAGCCGCCGAGCGTTTCGGCGATCGCCTGATACTGCGCGCCCTCCTCGAGCAGCACGACGAACTTTGCCAGCTCCAACAGCCCAGCCCGCCCGATGACGTTCGCACCACCGTTGGCCTCGAAGATCGCGACCAGGTCCGGGTCCTCGACCAGCTGGGACAGGATGAAATCGCCCGCGCCGACGCTGCGGTCGATGTGCGGCGGGACCGCCCGGGACAGGGTGAGCCGCTGCGCGGCCGCGTAGCGGATCGGGAGCGTGCGATGGGTTTGCGCCCACCCGCCCAGCCACGGGGTGTGGATGTGCACCACGGAAGTGATCTCCGGATGCGCGCGGAACACCTTCGCGTAACCGGTGACGAATCCGGCGGAGCCCGTCCCGGACAGCACCTCGCCGTCGAAGGTGGCGACCACCGGCGCGATGGTGCGGTCGTCGGCCCACGGCCCCGGCTCGTTCAGGGCGACGGCGATCTCCTCGCCGGGCACGCGTTCGACGAAGTTGACGGTGCCGTTGCCGGAGACGGTGCCGGTCTCCCGGAACACTCGGAAGGCTTTCTCGGCGTCGCGGGTCGCGGCGGCCACGAACGCGGTGACGGACTCCGGCAACCGGGTCTCGGTGGTGGTCATGGTCTCTCCTGAATCAGCGTGCGGGGGAAAGGGATGCGGCGGGAGTGGAGGCGGTGAGCCGGGATCGGCCCAGCAGCGGGAGCACTTCTTCGCCGACGCGGTACGCCTCCTCCAGATGCGGGTTGCCCGCGAGGATGAACGCGTCGACACCGAGGTCGATCAGCTCGTCGAGCCGCTGCGCGACCTGCTCGTAGCTGCCGACCAGGCCGAATGCCGGGCCGCCGCGGATCAGGCTGAAGCCGCACCAGACGTTGGGCTGGACTTCCAGGTCGCGGTAGCCGGTGATGGTCTCCGGCACCCACCCCTGGATGCGGGCGGCGCCGACCGAGTCGCCCTTGGCGGCCCGCTCGGCGGCGCCGCGGTCGACGAAGGCCCAGCCCTTCTCGATCTCCGCCCAGGCCGCCTCCTCGGTGTGCCGGGCCAGGATGTCGATGCGGACGGCGAACTTCGGTGTGCGGCCGATCGTTCCGGCGTGGGCGCGGACGCCGTCGAACTTGGCGCGCAGGTCGGCGAACGGCTCCAGCCAGGACAGGTAGTAGTCGGCGTGCCTGCCCGCCGCCCGCACCGCGGCGGCCGAGGACCCGGAGAAGTACACCTCGGGAAACGGCTGGCCGGCGATGCCCGGGGCGAGCGCGGCGCCCTCGGTCCGGAAGAACCGGCCGTCGTGGTCGTAGGGGTCGCCGTCCCACACGCCGCGCAGCACGTCGAGGAACTCGCTGGTGCGGGCGTAGCGATCGTCGTGCGCGACCTTGTCGCCCCACCAGAGCTGGGCGGGCCCGCCGCCGCCGCTGATGATGTTGTAGACCAGCCTGCCGCCGGTCGCCCGCTGCAGGCTCGCCGACATCCGCGCCGCCTGTACCGGGTGCAGGAAGCCGGGCTGGAAGGCGACCATGAAACGGTAGGTGGTGGTCTCCCTGGCCAGCGCCGCCGCGACCGCCCACGGGTCGTCGGTCACCGGGAACGACGGCAGCAGACCGCCGAGGAAACCGGCTGATTCGGAGGCCCTCGCCACCGCCGCCATGTGGTCGATGTAGCCGTAGCCGTCGAGGGCGCCGCCACGGATGGCGGGGGCGATATTGCCCGGTCCGTAGCCGTTGGCGTGGCCGCGGTTGTAACGGCGTGGCGTGCGCAGCGACGCGTGGTCGCCCTCCATGCCGATGCGCCAGTAGATGTCGATGGTCATGCGGTTGCCTCCTGCGCGGTCATGGTGCGGCCGACCGGGTCGGCGAGGAACAAGAGGTGCTCGCCCGCGCGGTGCAATTCCTCGATGTGCGGGTGTCCGGACAGCACCACGCTGTCGATGCCCGCTTCGGCATAACGCGAAAGCTGCTGCGCCACTTGTGCGTAGCTGCCGACGAGGCCGATGGCTGCGGCGTAGCCGAGGTCGGCGAATCCAGCCCAGCGGCCGTCGCCCAGATCGTGCTCGCGTGCGTCCGGGCCGTCCGGGTGCACCTCGCGCCACTGCCGATCGACGCGGGCCCAGGCCTCCTCCTCGGTTTCCCGCGCGATCACCGGCAGTTCCAGCCCGGCGCGTACCGTCCGTCCCACCGCCGTCGCGCGTTCCCGCAAGGCGGCGATCGCGGCGCCGACGCCCGCCGCGGTCTCGGTGAACACGTGGACGTCGCCGTGTGCGGCCGACAGTTCGAGCGCGGCGGCGGAATCGCCGGTCAGGTAGACCGCCGGGAACGGCAGCCCGGACAGGATGCCGCGGAAGCCGCCGTCGATCACGTCGTAGTGCGCGCCTTCGTAGTGGAACCCCGTGCCGGCGAATCCCGCCGAGGGCACCGGGGCCTCGTTCCATACGCCCCGGGCGACGGTGAGGAACTCCGCGGCCCTGGCGTAGCGGTCGTCTCCGGTGACGCGATCGCCGCGTGCCCGCGCGTCGGCGGGATCGGTGTCCACGGCCAGTTGCCAGGCCAGGCGTCCGCCCGAGATGCGTTGCAGGGTGGCGGAGATCTTCGCCGCGTAGACGGGGGTGCCGAACGCGGGCTGGAATTCGACGACGACGCGGGAGTGCCGGGTGCCGCGCAGCGCGCCGCCCGCCACGATCCACGATTCCTCACCCTGCGGGTCGTAGGGGGCGAGCACCCCGTCCAGCCCGGCCAGCTCGGCGGCATCGATGATCTGAGCGAGGTCGTCGAACGGACCGAAGTGTCCCGGCCGCAGGTCGGTCGCCGGCGTCAGCGGCGCGGGTCCGCCGAATCCGCCGCGATTGCGTCGTCCAGCAGGGGCATGACGGCCGTCACCACGGGAAGGCAAGCGCCACAGGAACTCCGTCATGCGGGGACCTTTCCCGACTCGACGAGCTCCCTGGCCCGGGCCAGCGGCTCGTGCGTGACCCACGAGGCCAGGTCGAAGTCGGCGGCGAGGAAACCGTGCGTGTAGAGGAATTGCTTCTGCACGCCGAGCAGCTCGATCCGCTCCTCCGACAACGACGGATGCAGATCGCGGTGGAAGTTCTCGCCGTACGCCGCGACCACGCCCTCCGGGCCGGACAATGTCTCCCGCTGGAGCACGTCGCGGACACCGGCCAGGTTGCCCGCGGCCCAGTCGGCGGCGCGCAGGCTCTGCGCGAGGAATTCGACGACCAGCTCGGGGCGCGACTCCAAGAGCTCGGAGTGCACGGTGATCGGTCGCGGCGTGCCGTTGTTGACCCGGAAGCGTTTTGCTTCGGTGGTATCCAGGTCCACCGCGACGCGCAGGCCGTGTTCCCGCGCGACCTCTTGGGCCCGAGCGCCTTTGACATAGATGGCGTCCACCTCGCCGCGCAGCAGTTCCTCGACACCCCAGGTAACGACGCGGCGGTTCACCTGGACCTCCGTGCGCACCTGCGGATCGCGCTCCACACCGATCTCGACCACGCGCACGTCGGCGAGCGTGTGGCCACCGAGCCGCAGGGCGTTCGCGAAACCGTGCAGGGCCATCGCGCGGGGGAAGCTGCGCGCCTGGTCCTGCGCCCACGCCGGCACGCCGACGCGCAGCCCGGCCAGCTCGGCGGGGCCGCCGACGGAGGAATGCGGACCCACCAGGATGGCCTGCGCCTCATCGACCCAGGTCAATCCGATCAACCGGGTCGGCGAGCCCTGGGCGCGCGCCGCCAGGGCCGGGACGTTGCCGCCCTCCCGGATCAGTCCGGACAGATCGTGCAGGAAGTGGTGGCCGGCCAGCTCCGGCCCCGCGTCCTGGAGGACGCCGAACTCCAGCCCGGCTCGCGCCGCGGCGTCGCCGAGCCAGCCGAGGCTGTGCGCGAGCCCGCTCGCGGTGGGCACCGGGCAGCGGGTGTACCAGAGGGTGTCGGTCATGAGGCACTCCTTGGAGCGGGCGTGGTGCGGTCCACGCCGAGCTGGGTGAGGAAAAGGGACTGAAAGCGCAAGGTTTCGGGGTCGGCGCGGTCGCGCGGGCGGGCCACGTCGATGGCGACGTCCACGGCGAAGCGCCCGTGGTCCAGGATCAGCACGCGGTCGGCCAGGCGGATCGCCTCGTCGACGTCGTGGGTCACCATGAGCACCGCCGGACGATGCCGGGCGACCAGGTCGCCGACCAGATCCTGCATCTGCAGGCGGGTCAGTGCGTCTAGCGCCGCGAAAGGCTCGTCCAGCAGCAGTAATTCGGGTTCCCGGACGAGGGCGCGGGCCAGCGCCGCGCGCTGCGCCTCGCCACCGGAGAGCGTGGCGGGCCATTGCCGGGCTTTGCCGTCGAGGTTGACCTCGGCCAGCGCGCGCAACCCGGCTTCGCGGTGCTGCCGGGAACGGCGCTGCCCCACGATGACGTTCGCCAGCACCCGTTTCGAGGGAATCAGCCGCGGTTCCTGGTAGACGGTGGTGCGACGGCCGGGCACGAGGATCCGCCCCGCGTCCGGCGCTTCGAGGCCGGTGAGCAGGCGAAGCAAGGTGGTCTTGCCGGTGCCGCTCGGCCCGAGCAGGACGACGAACTCGCCGCGCCGGATGGTCAGGTCCACGCCGTCGAGCACCGTCTTCGCGCCGAACGACTTGCGCAGGCCCGAGATCGAGACGGCGACCGGTTGCTCCGTCGCCGGCGCGGTGGTCACCTCGGCTCCGGGTTCGGTGACGGCGGTCATCGGATCGCCACCTGCCCGCGCCAGGGCATCGCGAACCGCTCCGCAACCCGCACCAGTCCGTCGAAGACCAATCCGAGCAGCGCGTACAACACGACGCACAGCACCATGTAGTCGGTGCGGTTGTACTCCTGGGCCAGCGTGACCAGGTAGCCCACGCCTTCCCTGGTGCCGACCTGCTCGGCCGCGATGAGACCGGTGATGCTGATCGACAGGCACACCCGCAGCGCCATCAGCACGCCGGGCAGGGCCGAGGGCAGGATGACCTCCAGCACCAGCCGCGGGCCGGTGAGCCCGAAACTGCGCGCGGCCTCGACCATCTTGCGATCGACGTTGCGCACGCCGAGATAGGTGTAGGCGTACATCGGCGCCACCGTCGCGACGGCGATGAGCAGCACCTTGTACAGCTCGTCGATGCCGAACCAGGCGATGAACAGCGGCACCAGCGCCAGGAACGGCACCGCGCGCAAAATCTGCATCGTCGAATCGACCAGTTCCTCACCGAGACTCGACAGCCCCGACAGGAGGCCGAGCGTCAACCCGATGGCCACACCGATGCCGACGCCGAAGGCGGCGCGCGCGAACGACGCGACCGCGAAGTCGAGCAACTGGCCGGTGCCGAGCAGTTCGGTGAACGCCGTCCACACCGCGGGCGGGCCCGCCAGCACGCGTTCGGAGAGCGCTCCGGTCGCCGAGCCCACCCACCAGCCCGCGACGATCAGGGCGGGAAGCAGGAACCGCAGCGGCACCGAAAACCAAGTGGACCTGCGCTTTCCGGCGCGACTACGGGGCGGGGCGAGTTCCGTGGGCCCCGCCGCGGGGATCACCGCCATCTCAGCTGCCCGCCTGGAGCGAGGCCAGCTGCTCGGGCGTCAGCCGGGACTTCAAGTCGTAGAAGATGTCGGCGGCGGTGATCTTGCGGGTGATGACGCCGTTGTCGAAGAAGGTGTTCACCACGTCGGCCAGGGCGGTGGCGTCCGCCTCGTTCGGCAGGTGCGGCACCGTGGCCTCGCCGCCCACCCGGTAGGCGTCGGCGAGTCGCGCGCCCGACAGTGCGCGCGGGCCGGTCTTCTCGAAGACGTTCTCGAAGTCGGTGGGGTCGGCGCGCTGCTTCGCCGTGAGATCCTGCAGCACGTCGAGGTACTTCGCCGCCACGTCCGGGCGCTTTTCGAGCACCTCGGTGCGGAACACGACGACCGTGTTGTCGTTGGAGCCGATGCTCTTCTCGGTGGCGATCTCGACGCCGCCGTTGGCCTTCGCCTCCTGGTAGGGCACCAGGAACGACGCCCAGCCGTCCACCTTGCCGGTGGCGAACGCCGAGGCGGCGTCCTTCTGCTGGAGCGGCACCCGGGTCACCTTGTCGGCCGGGACGCCCGCCTGCGCCAGCGCTTTCAGCAGGATGTACTCGCCCTTGGCGGCGGGATTCACCGCGACGCGCTTACCGGCCAGGTCGGCCACCGAGTGCACGCCCGATTCCGGGGTGACGATGATGCCGCTCTGATCCTTGCCCGCCGGATCCTGCACCGCGACGATCCGCACACCGACGTCCTTGGACAGCGCGCCTACCACGGGGCTGAACGCCGCGCCGGAGACGTCGAGTTCCTTGGTGTTGAACAACTTCAGGTTGGAGCTGAAGCCGGGGGTGATGGTGACCCACTCGATCTTCGCGCCGAGCGGCGCCAGCGCCGCGTCGAAGGTGCCGTCGCGCTTGCCGACCGCCAGCGGACCGGAGTTCCCCGGGTCGGCGACCTTCAGCACGAAGGAGGCGCCCGCGCCGGTGTCGCCGCCGGTGTCCGAACCACACGCGGCGACGAGTGCGACGAGGGGAACGATCGCTAGCGCGATGCGCATGAGGGCTTGCCGCCACATCGTGAGGACTCCTTGTCCGTTGTCGATCAATGCCCTCGGAGAGTAGGGACGGCGGCGCGGCGTCACGAGGTAATGCTTTCCGTAGATCGGAAAGCTTGACATATCGAGTTCGCCGTACTGTGCGACTTCGATGCGCGATCAACAGCCTCCAGCCTTGAAGGACAAAGTCACTGTCCGCATCATTTTCCGCATATTGGAAAGTCCAAACCTTATGGCCCACACCGCTGTGTTACCGTCACAGTCGTGGAACCCTCCGGCGTGCAGACCGTCACCCGCGCCCTGTCGGTCTTGGACTGCTTCCGCGACGGCCGGGAGCGCGGCGTCTCGGAGGTGGCGCGACAGCAGGGTCTCGCGGTCAGCACCACCCACCGGCTGCTGGCCACGCTCGTGCAGGCGGGGTTCCTGGAGAAGAACGCCGAATCCAGCCGGTACAGCATGGGCGGGGCATTGGCGGAGTGGGGGCAGATCGCCTACCGCCAGCACCGGATCTACCTCGCCGAGCCTTGTCTGGAACAGCTCGCGGGCACCACCGGGGCCAGCTGCTCGGTCGCCACCCGCCACGGCATCCACGCCGTCCTGCTCGGCACCAGCCGGTGGCGGGAGACCGACGGGCACGCACTGCAGGGCGTGCGACTGCCGTTGCACGCCAGCGCGCTCGGCAAGGCCCTGCTCGCCTGGTCCGAGACCACCGATGAGCAGCTGCGCGAACTCCCCTACGACGAGGGCACCGAGCGCTCGGTGTCCGGGCCCGGCGAGCTGCGCACCGAACTGGTGATCACGCGCGAGCGCGGATACGCCTACAACGACGAGGAACTCGATCCCGGTTTCCGCACCATCGGCCTGCCCATCCTGGATCCGGCAGGCCGGTGCCGGTTCGCGCTCGGCCTGCGCGGCCCCACGACGCTGATGATCCCCGAACGCGTGCCGTTCTTCGTCGAACTCGCGAAGGTCACCGCGCAGGAGATCGCGGCCAGGTTCGCCGCTGCGGAGTAGCTGTCCGGAAAAGGGACGATCCGGTCGAAAGGCCCCAGGCGCGAATACGCCACCCTATTCTTGACGCGTAATGCACAGGGCGGGTCCTCATTCGGGGGCGACAGCAGCCCACGCCGGTGACGGCCGGCGTTACCGGGGAAGGGAGTCGCATGCCGAACGGTCAGGCGCGGGCGCGCGCCGGGGTCTCCAGCAAGCTCGACACCAGCCTCGCGCACGAAGCGCGGGTCTACGACTACTGGCTCGGCGGCAAGGACAACTACCCCGCCGATCGCGCGCTCGGCGACACCGTCGCCATGCACATCCCCGCCATCCGCGACATGGCCCGCGCCAATCGCGCGTTCCTCGGCCGGGCGGTGCGGCATCTCGCCCGCGACGCGGGCATCGTCCAGTTCCTCGACATCGGCACCGGCCTCCCCGCCGCGGGCAACACGCACGAAGTGGCCCAGCGGATCGATCCGGCCGCGCGCGTGGTCTACGTCGACAACGACCCGCTCGTGCTCGCCCATGCCCGGGCCCTGATGGCGAGCACCCCGCAGGGCAGAATCGACTTCCTCGACGCCGATCTGCGGGATCCGCACGCCATCCTGGACGCGCCGGCACTGGCCGACACCTTCGACCCGCAACAGCCCATCGCGATCCTGCTGGTCGCGGTCATGATGTTCTTCGACGACAGCGAGGATCCGCGAGGTGTCATCGGCCGGCTGCTGGACGCGGCGCCGTCCGGCAGTTATCTGGTGCTCACCCATTTCACGGAAGATTTCGACGCCCGGGCCACGGCGCGCGCGGTGGCCGCCGCCCGGCAGGCCGGGATCGCGTTCCGCGCCCGCAGCCGTGCGGAGACCGAATCCTTCTTCGCCGGAACCGAACTCGTCGAGCCGGGTGTCGTTCCGGTCGACGCTTGGCGTCCGGACGCGGACGCGACCCCGGCCCAGGAACGCTCCGCCTGGTACTGGGCCGGCGTCGGGCGCAAACCCTGAGGGGCGTTTGAGCCGACGTCGTTCGGCAATCACGTTGGGGAACCGGCGGACGGCGAGGTGGTGGACACATGGTCGAAGACGTCGAGAAGCGCTGGCGCGATCCGCGTGGATTCCGCCGCGCGGCGACCTACGTCGCCTCCGTGCTCGCCACCGCCGGGCTGGTCTTCCTGCTGAGCGTGCTGTGGGCCGCGCAGCGGGAGTGCGCGGACGCGGACCGGTTGCTGTGCGACAGCGCCGCGCAGCTCGCCGTGGTGCTCGGTCCGGCGGTGGTGCTGCTGATCGGCGGCATCGGCGCCTTCGTCGAGACCTACGTGCAGTGGCGCCGGGGCCGGACCTGGCCCATCTGGCAGGGCGCAGGCTGGTTCCTGTTCGTCCTGATGGTCATCTACCTGGGCATCGGCGGCGGCGCGGCCGCCGGTTGATCAGTCGGCGACCCGCACGACCACCTTGCCGAAATTGCGGCCCTCCAACATGCCGATGAACGCCTCGGGCGCGGCGGCCAAGCCGGACACGACGTCCTCGAGATAGCGCACCCGACCGTCGGCGACCCACTCCCCCATCTCGCGCAGGAACTCCGGGTAGAGCTCGCGGACGAATTCGGTCTGGATGAAGCCGCGCACGGTGAGGCTCTTGGTCAGGATGCGGCCGTAGAAGGCGGGCAGCCGGTCGGGGCCGTCCGGGGCGCCGGTCGCGTTGTAGTTGGCGATCAGCCCGCAGACGGGCACGCGCGCGTAGGAGTTCAGCAGCGGGAAGACCGCGTCGGCCACCGCGCCGCCGACGTTCTCGAAGTAGACGTCGATGCCGTCGGGAACCGCCGCCGCCAGCTGGTCGGCGAAATCGGGGGCGCGGTGGTCGAGCGCGACGTCGAAGCCGAGTTCGTTCAGATAGGCGACCTTGCGCGGGCCGCCCGCGATGCCCACCGTGCGCGTGCCGCCGATCTTCGCGATCTGGCCGACGGCCGAGCCGACCGGCCCGGTGGCCGCGGCGACCACCAGCGTCTCGCCCGGCTGCGGTTTGCCGATCTTGCGCAGTCCCGCGTAGGCGGTGAAACCGGGCATGCCGAGCACCCCCAGCGCGGTGGAGACCGGAGCATTGCCCGTGTCGAGCTTGCGGACCCCGCGCGCCGGGGTGACGTCATGGGTCTGCCACCCCGAATAGGCCAGGACCACATCGCCTTTCGCGACCGACGGGTCCCGGGATTCGAGCACCTCGGCGACGGTGCCGCCGACCATCACCCCGCCGATCTCCACCGGATCGGCGTAGGACTCGGCCGTGCTCATCCGGCCGCGCATGTACGGGTCCAGCGACAGGTACAGGGTGCGCAACAGCACGTCGCCCTCGGCCGGAGCGGGGAGTTCCGCGGTCTCGGTCCGGAAATTGTCGGGGGTGGGAGCACCCACCGGCCGGGAAGCAAGCACGATTCGCGTCGACTCGACCATGCGCCCACCCTAGCCGCGGGTGCGGGCGCCGGACGCCCGCACCCGCCCGTGTCCGGCGATCACCAGGACGGCGATTTCGGCCCGAGGAACAGGCCGCCGTTCACCTCCAGGGTCTGACCGGTGACCCAGCGTCCGTCCTCGGAGGCGAAGAAGGCCACCGCGTCGGCGATATCCGAGCCGCGGCCGACGCGCTCGAGCGCGGTCATGTCCGCCACACCGGAGATCGCGCCGTCGTTGGTGTGCAGCCAGGAATTCATGTCGGTGTCGGTGATGCCGGGCGAGACCGTGTTCACCGTGATCCCGCGCGGTCCCAGGGTGTTGGCCAGTGATCGGCCGAGCACGTTGAGCGCGCCCTTGGTCATGCCGTAGACGACCTCCGGCGTGGCGAACCAGGTGACGCCGGAGGAGATGTTAACGATGCGTCCGCCGTCGCGCAGCAACGGCAACGCCCGCTGGACGATGAACAACGGCGCCCGCACGTTGACCGCGAACAACCGGTCGAAGTGCTCGGGCGTGGCCTGCTCGACCGTTGCGTCGTAGGCGATGATCGCGGCGTTGTTGACCAGGATGTCCAGCGGCCGGTCACCGAGTCCTGCGGTGAGTTCGCCGAACAGTTGGTCGACGTCCCCGTCGACGCCCAGTTCGGCGCGCACCGGAAACGCCCGGCCGCCCGCGCGCCGGATCGCCGACACCGTGGCTTCCGCCGCCTCCACGTTCGTGCCGTAATGCACGGCGACTTCGGCGCCGTCGGCGGCCAAACGCTCGGCGATGGCCCGGCCTATCCCCCGCGAGGCGCCGGTCACCAGGGCGGTCTTTCCGTTCAAGTCGGTCATTCTGTACTCCCGCATTGTTGTTATGTAACGTTCCCTAACATCGCTGGAGCGCGCTACGGTATTCCCGTGGGATCGAAACGCCGCGCCGCCGCGGACACCAAGGAGCACATCCTCGCCGTCGCGCGGGAGCTGTTCTATCAGCACGGAATCCGCGCGACCGGCGTGGACCGCGTCGCCGCCGAGGCGAACGTCGCACCGCCCACCCTCTACCGCATCTTCGGCTCCAAGGACGATCTGGTCGCCGCGTATCTCGAGCGAGAGGACCACCGGTACCGGGAGTGGTTCCGCGCGGCGGCGGCCGGGAACGGGTCACGCGAGCGCATCCTCGCCCTGTTCGACGCGCTGGCCGAACAGGTGCGCCCCGACTCCTGCCGCGGCTGCCCCTTCCTCATCGCACTCGGGGAATTGCCCGACCACGACGCGCTCGGTCACCGGCGCGCTGTCGCGATGAAGCACTGGGTGCGGGCGCAGCTCGGCGCACTGGCCGATGAGTTCGCGGCCACCGCGCCGATGGATGATCCGCAGGCACTCGCCGACCAGCTGATGCTGGTGATGGAAGGCGTCTACGCGACGACACAGGCGTTCGGCCCGACCGGCCCGGCCGCTCGGGCCCGCTCGCTGGTCGAGGCACTGCTGCCCCGCCAGCCGGCCTGATCCCGCGACACGCTTGCCACGCCCGCGCGCAGGCGACCGCCGGTGGAACTACACGCCGCGGTCGCGCGCGATTCGGCGCCGACCGTCGGCCATTCGTGCCGAGTGACGGAAACCGCTATCCGAGAACACCTTCGCGACGAGCGTACGGAACATCGACTCGAGCGAGCGGGACATTGGCGCGGACGCCGCGGATTCGTAGCGTCGGAACCATGACCTTGGACATCGGCATCATCCTGCCCACTTCGACGCCCGATCCCGCGCAGCCCATCCTGGGTGACGTGCGCGCCGCCGCCCGCCTCGCCGAGCAGAGCGGTCTCGACTCGGTGTGGTCCACCGACCATCTCGTCGCCAGCGCGCCGATCCTGGACAGCACCGTGGTGCTGGCCACCGCCGCCGCCGCGACCGACCGGATCCGCATCGGGTACGGCGTGCTGCTGCTGGCGTTGCGGCCGGTCGCCTTGGCCGCGAAGCAGATCGCCACACTGCAGTACGTCTCCGGCGACCGGCTGATCCTCGGTGTCGGCACCGGCAACCCCGCACACGGGGATGTCGGTTGGCGCGCGGCCGGTGCGTCTTTCGCCGAGCGCGGCCGTCGCACGGACGAGGCGCTGCGCGTACTGCCGGACCTGGTCACCGGGCGGCCCGCCACCCTCGCGGACGGCACCGAGGTCACCCTGGCACCCGGTGCGACCATGCCGCCAGTGCTGGTCGCGGGCGACGGCGAACGGGCGCGGCGCCGTGCCGCCGCCTTCGCCGACGGCTGGGTCGCCATCGGACTCGAGCCGCACCGGATCGGCGCCAGGGTGGACGAATTGGCTTCGCTCGCCGAGGAATACGGACGACCGCCGCTCACCGTGACGGTCGTGGCGCCCGCGCTGGCGGCCGATCCCGGCCAGGCGGCCGAGCAGCTGGCCGCCTACGCCGAGGCCGGCGCGGCGCGCGTCGTCCTCGCCCCATCCGGGCCGCAGTGGGAGGCGGGCTACGAGTTCGCCGCGAAGATCAAGGCGCAGCTCTGATCGCGGTGCTCATCCGCCGCACAACAGTCCCACTCCGAGGCCGAGCAGCACCGCCGCGATCGCCGAATCCAGCACCCGCCAAGCCCGTGGACGGGTGAACAGCGGACCGAGCAGGCGCGCACCGAAGCCGAGAACGGTGAACCAGAGCACGCTGGCCAGCATCGCCCCCGCGCCGAGAAACCAGCGATCCGGGCTCGCATAGGTGCTGGCGAAGGAACCCAGCAACACCACGGTGTCCAGGTAGACGTGCGGATTGAGCCAGGTCAATGCCAGGGAGGTTGCCACCGTCGCGCCGAGCGCCGCGGTTGCCCGCCCCGCTTCGGTGCGCAGCGCCGCGGCGCCGAACGCCCGCCGGACCGCCAGGACCGCGTAGCCGATCAGAAATGCCGCGCCCGCGTAGCGGGCCACCACGAGCACCGCGGGAGCCGACTCGACAACCACGCCGAAGCCGCCGACCCCGGCCGCGATCAGCACGATGTCGGACACCGCGCACACCGCCACGACCGCGGGCACATGCCTGCCGCTGATCCCTTGACGCAGCACGAACGCGTTCTGCGCGCCGATCGCCACGATCAGCGACAAACCGAAGCCCAAACCCGAGGCGGCGGCCAGCGCCGCGGAGGAAACGCTCACGTCCAGCGACGCTAAGGGCGCGGATCATACCCAGGCAAGCTAAAGATTCTTAAGTATCATTAGAGTTTCTTGATATGGATCTGCAACTCGACCAGCTTCGCGCACTCGACGCCGTGATCACCGAGGGCACTTTCGACGCCGCGGCGCGGCGCTTGAGCGTGACGGCGTCGGCGGTCAGCCAGCGCATCAAGGCGCTGGAAGACGCCGCGGGCCGGATCCTCGTGCAACGTACGAAGCCGGTGCGCGCCACCGAATCCGGGCTGGCCGTGCTCCGTTTGGCCAGGCAGATCCAGCTGCTGTCGGGGGACGCCGCGCGCGAACTCGGCGGCGAGGCCGCCTACGGTCCGATCCGGGTGCCGATCGCGGTCAACGCCGACTCGCTGGAGACGTGGGTGCTGCCCGCTCTCGGCCGCGCGCCGCGCGGCGTGTGCTTCGAGATCCACCGCGAGGACGAGGAACACACCACGCGCCTGCTGCGCGACGGCACCGTGATGGCGGCGATCACCTCGACCGCGCAACCGGTGCAGGGCTGCAAGGTCGAGCGGCTCGGCGCGATCCGCTACCGGCCGATGGCCAGTCCGGAGTTCGCCGCCACCTGGTTCGCCGACGGCGCGACCGCGAAAGCCTACGCCGCCGCTCCGGTCGTGCTGTTCGACCGCAAGGACGACCTACAGGATCGCCTGTTGCGCAGACGCAGTCGGAAACCGCTGGATCCGCCGCGCCATTACGTACCGTCCTCCACGGGATTCGCCGAGGCGGTCCGGCTGGGGCTCGGCTGGGGCATGCTGCCCGACCTACAGACCCGCGAGGACCAAGCGACCGGCCGTTTGGTCTGCATCGATCCCCGCGCCGTCATCGACGTCCCGCTGTACTGGCAGCAGTGGCGGCTGGACTCCCCCGCCCTCGGCGCCGTCGCCGCCACCATCGCGGCCGAGGCGGCGGACGTGCTGCGCTGAACACGAGGCGCCTTGCGCCGCAGCACATTCCGGTTCGTGACTCCGCCGGGCCAGTGGTGTGAGCACCCTGACCCGGCGGCGCCGTATCCGAGAAGGTGCGACCGTGGGCACGGTAGCACCGCCTGTTTGTTCGGAGCATCGAGCGAGTTGGATGGGCCACTCTCCGCAACCCGTCTCACGCGGCGCATCCGACGCGGCGATTCGCTGCCGCGCGTTGCCGAACGATTCGGCTCCGAGACTGCGAAGGCGCGGTGCAGTCCCGCGAAGATGCTTCGGCCCATACCGACCCGTGCGCCGACGATGGCCCCGGGCGCTGTCCGCGGACAGCGCATCGCACGACATCAGGACATCCGGGTACCTCGTATCCCTCCGCATCGGGACGAGGGGAGGTAATTTGATCTTCGCAGGCCGACCACAGCTTCAGCTCCATCCCGCACCCACCCGAGATGCACAGGAGTTCACTTTGGCACGGCACCGTCGCCCGAACCGCTCGCGCACCCGCGGGGCATTCGCCATCGCGGCCGCACTCGGCACCCTGCTCACCGGCATCGGACCCGATGCGGCCGCACGCCCGATCGGCCCCTACGACGTCGGCGGGCAGATCGAAGCCGAGTACGACCAGGCCGGTGGACCGGGGTTCTTCGGCGACCCCGTCACGCCCGAGTCCCCCGCCGCCCGCGGTGGCCGCTACCAAGCGTTCGAGCGCGGCTCCTCCATCTACTGGCACCCCGACACCGGCGCCCACCAAGTCGGCGGCGCGATCCGCGACAAATGGGGCGACCTCGGTTACGAGGGCGGCGCACTCGGCTACCCCGTGGCGCGGGAAGGGGCGACACCGTCGAAACCGGGCAGCTACAGCGTCTTCCAGAACGGTTCGATCTACTGGTCCGTCGGCACCGCCGCGCATCAGATCAGTGGCGTGATCCGCGACAAGTGGGGCTCCTACGGCTGGGAGAGCAGCCCGCTGGGGTTCCCCATCACCGACGAATCGGCGGGCCGCGCGGGCAACGGGCGTTACAACCTCTTCGGCGGCGGAGCCATCTACTGGTCTTCGCGCACCGGCGCCCACGTCGTCTGGGGCTCCATCCGGGAGTCCTGGGAAGCCGCGGCGGGCGAAGCCGGACGCTACGGCTATCCCACCAGCGACGAATACGACTTCGAGAACGGCAAAGCCCAGGACTTCGAGGGGGGCCGCATCACCTGGTCCCCGTAGCCGGACCACCGATCGCCGCCGCACGCGCTGCACCCGAATCGACCGACACCGTGAACTTTCGGCAATCCGGATATCGTCGCGGTGTGTGACGGCTCCGCCGGCGACCCCAACTCGCGTTGGGGCCGCCGCGGCCGAACCAGCCTGTGCCCGAGTCGATCCTCAGACCCCGACCTCGACAGGGATCCTGCCACATCACAGCCGCCCCGTCGCATCGGTGATCGTCCATCGGTACGTACATGCGCGTGTGCATGTGCATTGGCGCCACCGGTCGTGAAAACCTCGAAAATCGAGGTGACCGAGCGCCAGTTGGTAACAAATGCGCATCGGCCACTGCTCTGCGATATAGAACTGTTACCTAATGGGCCGTGCGTTTTGCCGAGTTATTCGTGCTGCCAACGACTTTCACGACTCGCAAAGCAGATTCGATTCGCAGGCTTCGAGCCGGACCTCGATCGAGCCGGCCGTCCGGTTCCCGCCCGCTCCGCGGCAGGTCCGCCCCCGCAGCGGGCGACACCGCCGATACGGTGGCGTGCCACCTGTTCGGCAAACTCTTCGCACGGAAAGATGGGCACGCCCGTCGAGTACGGGCACCGCACTTCGCCGCCCGGACGCGTCCTATTCTCCCGGGTGCATCTCGGTGAGTAGATCGTGCAGGAAATCCACGCTGTCGGCCGGCGACAGCGCCTCCACGCTGAGCCGGTTCATGACCGACATGTACAGCTCGACATCGCGCTGCTTGTCGAAGTACAGCGAGCTGGCGAGCTGTTCGGTGTAGACGATGTCGGGCAGCTCGGGTTCCGGGAAACGAAGGATGCTGAACGGGCCGCCCGCGGCGGAGTGCCCGCCCGCCGCGTACGGCAGGACTTGGATCCTGATGCTGGGCCGGTCGGCCATCGCCGCCAGATGCTCGATCTGCTCGCGCAGGACCACCATCCCGCCGACCGGTCTGCGCAGCGCGTTCTCATCGATGACCGCCCACAGCGTAGGAGCGGCGGCACGGTAGAGGATCCGCTGGCGGCGCATCCGGATGGCGACGCGGCGTTCGGTCTCGTCGGTGTTGCCCAGCTGGATCACCGCGCGCGCGTAATCGGCGGTCTGCAGCAGACCAGGGACGAACTGCGCCTCGTAGGTGCGGATGGTGGTGGCCGCCTGCTCGAGACCGATGTAGGTCTCGAACCATGCCGGAAGCAGATCGCTGTAGTGCTGCCACCAGCCCGGGTCGTTGGCCCGGCGAGCCAATTCGAAGTACGTTTCCCGTTCAGCGGGGTCGACAACGCTATAGAGATTCAGCAGGTCGTGCAGATCGCGTTCCTTGAACCCGGTCCGGCCCAGTTCCAACCGGCTGATCTTGGCGTGCGATCCCCGAATGGCGTCGCCCGCGGCCTCCCTGCTGATCCCGCAGCCCTCGCGCAGCTGACGCAACCGGCTGCCCAGCGCGATCCGCAGGACGGTCGGACCGCGTTCCGCCGCAGGGAATTCCGCGTTGTCGCCACTGTCCTCGTCGTTGGTCATGCCTGCCTCCGGCCGATCGGGGGTGAGACCGCGGGGCCCAGTGCCTCCACCATCACAGCTGTCTGAAACGTCGGCTGAAGATCCTACTCGGCCGTACCTCGACACCGGCCCCGACGCGGACGCGTGCCGCGAATCGCGCGCGCAAGTATGGATTCGCAAGAGCGCCAACGCAATATCTCGACCGCATTCCCGAGCGCGGCCGGGCGGCTGTGCGTAGAGTCGCCCCCGACGGTGGCCATGCGGAGGAGGAGCGCCATGACGTCGGCAGAGGCATCGACCCGACTAGCGGGTGTGGATCCGGACGTACCCAGCATCGCACGCGTGTACGACTATGCCCTCGGCGGGACGGACTGGTTCGAGTCCGACCGGCAGGTGTACCAGCACCTGAAGAAGGCGGTGCCGCATCAGGACGACGTCGGCGCCGCAAACCGGCGCTGGCTCGAGCGCGCGGTCCGGTACGTCACCCGGTCGGCGGGCGTCGACCAGGTCCTCGATCTGGGCAGCGGCCTGCCCACGCGGAAGAACACCCACGAGATCGCCCAGGAACTCGGCGCCGAGGTCGCGGTGGTGTACGTGGACAACGACCCGGTGTGCGTCGCACGCGGACGGGAACTGCTCGAAGCCAACGAACGCACCCACTTCCTCGACCTGGACCTCACCCGGCCCGCCGAGGTGCTGGACGACCCCGCCGTCAACCACTATCTCGATCTGACCCGGCCGGTGTTGCTGATGCAGTGCGGCACCTTGCATCACGTCGACGACGAGCAGGACCCCGCGGGCATCATGCGGCGGTACATCGACCGGCTCGCGCCGGGGTCCTACGTGATGATCAGCCACTTCTACGATCCGGCCGACGAGAACGAACACCTGCACGCGCTGGCCAGACTGGCCGAGCGGGCACTGCACGACGAGGGCCTCGGCACCGGGCGGTGGCGCACCCGCGCGGAGATCCAATCGTTCTTCGACGGGCTGGACATGGTTCCACCGGGATTGGTCGAGCTGCACGAATGGTGGCCCGGCGGCCCCGCGCTGCGCACGCCGTGGCCCGACGAACGTCTCATCCTCGGCGGCGTCGGCCGCAAAGCATGAGACCTCTTCCACCACGGAGCCCGACATGACCTCGAACGAAGTGCAGATCACCGATCAGGACATCCGAGACGCCCGTGATCCCCCCGTGAACACCGCCCGGTCCCCATGCTCGGCCCTGGCCGAGCACACCCGCGCTGGATCCACGAAAACAGCACTGGCCGAACGCATCCGCACGGATTGCTCGCCGATTCGGCGGTCTCTAGGCTGGTGAGCCAGGCGACGGAAACTAGAGAGAGGTCTCCATGTCCGATCCCGCTCCCCAGACCGGTGTCCGCGCGCCGGTAGGCGTGGACACGACACGCGCGAGCATCGCCCGAGTCTACGACGCCACCCTCGGTGGCAAGGACAATTACGAGGTCGATCGCTACGTGCGCGACAAGGTCGCCGAAGTCGCGCCGCGGCAGAGTGATGTGGCCCGGATGAATCGCCGCTGGCTGCATCGCGTGGTGCGCTACCTGGCCGGTACCGCCGGCATCGACCAGTTCCTCGATATCGGCGCCGGACTGCCGACCGTCGGCAACACCCACGAGATCGCGCAACAGCAGAATCCCCACGCGCGCGTGGTGTACGTCGACAACGACCCGGTGTGCAACATCCACGGCCGCGTCCTGCTCGAGCGCAACGCGTACACGCATTTCGTGCCCGCGGACCTGACCGAGCCCGACACTCTGCTGGCTCACTCGGAGGTCACCCCGCACCTCGATCTCACCCGCCCGCTGGCGCTGATCCTGTGCGGCATCCTGCACCACGTCGACGACGACCTCGATCCGGCCGGGATCATGCGCCGGTACATCGATGCGCTCCCGGCCGGGTCCTACGTCGCGATCACGCATTTCTACGATCCCGCCGACGGCGGCGAGGCGCACGAGATGGCCATCGAGCTGCAACGGCGTTTCACCGAGATGGGTCTGGGTTCGGGCTGGTACCGCACTCGCGAGCAGATCGCCTCGTACTTCGGTGATCTGGACCTGATCGAGCCGGGGCTGGTCGAACTCGACGACTGGTGGCCGATGGGGCCCGCGCTCCGTCCGCGGCTGACCGAGGAGCGCCTGCTGCTCGGCGGCGTCGGCTACAAGTCCGGATCGTCGAACGGCGTCGTGACCCCCCTGCGCCGCCGGGCGACCGAGCCCGGCCTCCCGGAATCCGCCGTGCGCGACACGGCTGAAAGGTGACTCCCGCGATGACCTACGACGACCTGAACGGCCCCGATCTGCGCGCAGATCGGTGGCGCTTCCTGGAAGTCCCGCTCGGCCCGGACCAGACCTGGCGCTACGCCGACCCGGCCGCCCGCACCGAGGTCGGCGAGGGCGCCGTGTCGGTCCGGATCGACGCCTTCACCCGGTCGCACGCCGAGGTCCAGATCCTGGACAACCCGAAGCATCTGCTGGTGTCGACCGAGACGTTCGATCTCACCGGTGGGCCACGGACTTTCGCGGTGGAGATGGCGGCGGAGAACATCGGCGCCACCGGCGAGGACTACCGGGACGGCTTCGCCGCGTTCAACGTCCTCGACATGAGCAGCGCGCAGGTCTTCGACCTGATCGCGACGAGTAAGCACGCGTACGCGATCCACGAACGGTTGTTCGTGCCGGGCGTCGTCCCCGCGGCGGAGGCGTTCACGCACGTGGTGCACGCGCCGCTGGCCGGGGTGGGCATCAAGCCGGGCGAGTTCCACCGTTACAGCGTCACCATCGACCGGGCCGCGGGCACCGCGGGCTGGTACGTCGACGACGCACCGGTATACACCACCAGTGCGCCACAACTGCCGGAGACGGTGCAGATCGGTTTCGGCATCATCACCCTGCATCCGATCGAAGACGGGCGCAGCACGTCGCTGCGCGGGCAGGGCCTGCACGCGGCGTGGCGCAACTTCACCGTGGTGTGACCGAGCGCGGCGAAAGCCGTCGAAAACACCGATGCCCAGCCGCATTCGGCTGGGCATCCGGTTCGTTCACCGCCCGCGGGCGGCCGGTTCGCGCCGGTCAGACGCTCTCCTTGCGCGGCCACTCGACGCTGCGCGAGCGCGCGTACTCGTCCGGCGCGGCGTCATCTCCGTCCATGCCGTACTCGTAGTCGTACTCGTCCAACTCGGTACGACGGCGCGGATCCCACACCATCGCCACGGCCGACAGGGCCAGCAGTGCGATGACAATGGCCGCGATGACTACATAGAGCAACGACTTCCACCCTCCTGAAGGAAAAAACCGAACAGCACACAGCCGTGCCGGATACTCAACGCGCACAGCTTCTTTCACGCCGCAGGCATAGTACGGCGCGGCACTGGAAATCGGACATCCCGGCGCGGGTTACCGACGGGTCGGCATCGGATCCGGCCCCGGCGGCAGCGCCGACCGATTCGACGGAAACTCCCCCGCGAACCCTCAGCGTCGCATAGGCTCAGCACCGTCCCGGTGGCTCCGGGACTTCCAGCGCGGCACCGGCATGCCCAAGCCGACCGCGATCGCTGGTGGTAGCGGTGGGGTTCACCCGATTCGATGAACCTCGCCGTCCCCCATTTCCGGTGAAATCGTAGGGACATTCGCGCGGAATCACCCGCATCCGGCATCCTTCGAGCTACCGTCTTCGGTCATGGACGACATCGAACTGCAGCCACCGACCGTCGCCTCCGCCAAGCAGACCGGACTGGTCCTGGACATCGCCGCGCTCGACATCCACAACCCGCTCGCCCAGCCGGGCGAGATCACCTACCCGTACGTTCGCTGCACCGACCATCGGATCCTGCGGCTACCCGAGCCGTTGCACCGATGGGCCACCGAAACCATCGCGCTCAATCACAGCAAGCACGCCACCGGCGCCCTGCCGCTGTTCCCCGGGCAGGTCGAATTCGGCATCCTCGACGGCACCATGTACGCCGAAGTGCTCTGATCCGGATCCGCGACGAAAGCCCGGTCGACCCGGCCGGGCTCACCCGCGTTGTGGTGCCTCGCCGCCCCGGACGGATGCGAGGCCGCCGCGCCGCATCGCCAGTTCGTCGCCGGCATCGCCGAGGAGCGGCAGAGTCGCGGTATCGGACCGGCGGCGCCTGCCGCGACAGAGGCACCGTCACCGACGTGATCGGGTATGGGGATGATGCGCCTCCCAGCCCGGCGATCACGGCACGAAGCCCCTGGTGACTGCGTGGACCCGGTACGCCTGTGGCGCGGGTTGCGGGCACACGACACACTGGAGCCCGTGAATCGCATGTCAACCCGACGACGCCGCCGCGGATCGGACGGCCTGCCGTGACCGACCTCGCCCGCGGTGAGAACCGCCCCGCGCCCGGCGATCGGCTGACGGTGACCGTCACCTGCTCGGCTCCCGTCGACGTATCGGCGCTGTTGCTGAACGCGGCGGGGCGGGTGCGCTCCGACGCCGACTTCGTCTTCTTCAATCAACCGGTCGCCCCCGGCGTCACCTACCGGCACGGCCAGGGCGCGG
Source organism: Nocardia sputorum (assembly GCF_027924405.1). NCBI lineage: Bacteria > Bacillati > Actinomycetota > Actinomycetes > Mycobacteriales > Nocardiaceae > Nocardia > Nocardia sputorum. The sequence goes on from NZ_AP026978.1 coordinate 4,226,185, forward strand.
GCGATGTGGTGGACATCCAGACCACGGCGCTGCCGGGCGACGTGGACCGCGTCGTCGTCACCGCGAGCCTGGACGGCAACGGCCCGCCCACCTTCGCGGCCGCGGGTTCGCTGCGCGCGACCATCGCCGCATCCTCCGGCACGCTGGCCTTCCCGATGACGGGCCTGAGCACCGAGACCGCCGTGGTGTGCGTGGAGATCTACCGTCGCGGCGGCGGATGGAAGGTGCGTGCGGTCGGTCAGGGGTACGACAACGGACTGGCCGGCATCGCAACGGCTTTCGGCGTGAACATCGATGACGAGCCGTCCCCGCCGCCCGCTCCGGCTCCGCCACCGGCACATCAACCGCCTCCGGCGTACCCACCAGCTCCCCCGCCGGCACATCAACCACCCCAGGCGTACCCATCGGCTCCGCCACCGGCGTACCAGTCCGCGCCCCCGCCTTCCTACCCACCGCAACCGGCCTATTCCGCGCAGCCCGCCGCGGTGCCGCCACCACCGATGCCCTCACCTCAGCAAGGAGCACTGCCGATGCAGAGCGATCTGTTCGCCCCCAGCCACGCCGAAGTCACCGGCGCGGGCATCCAGAAGCAGGGCGGCAAGATGATCAAGGTGGCCGTCAGCGGCGAGGTCATGGCCCGCGCCGGATCGATGGTCGCCTACCAGGGCGATCTGCATTTCCAGGCGCTCGGTGCGGGCGGGATCGGCCGGGCGATCCAGCAGCGGTTGACCGGCGAGGGCGTGCCGCTGATGAAGGTGTCCGGGCACGGCGACCTGTTCGTCGCCAACGGCGCCGCCGACGTGCACACGATCGACTTGGACGGCACCGACGGCCTCACCATCAACGGCGCCAACGTACTGGCCTTCGATTCCACCTTGCGTTACGACATCCGGATGGTGCAGGGAGCCGCCGGCTTCGCCAGCAACGCCGGATTGTTCAACTGCGTCTTCACCGGCCGCGGCCGCATCGCCATCACCACGCACGGCACGCCGGTGGTACTCAATGTCGACCAGCCCACCTATGCCGACCCGCAGGCGGCGGTCGCGTGGTCGTCGAGCCTGCAGACCGGCATCAAGCGCAACGATTCGTTCGGACTCGGCCGGCTGATGGGCCGCAGCACCGGCGAGGGCATGACGCTGTCGTTCTCCGGACGCGGTTTCGTCATCGTGCAGCCGTCGGAGCTGCCGCCCGGCGGGTTCGTCGGAGGCACCGGCGGCGGACAGGAAGCCGGCCAGAGCGGTGGCGTGCTGGGCGGTTTGTTCGGGTGAGGTGACGGCGACCGGCGCGGTCACGCCTGGAGCGAGACGAGTTCCACGACGGTGATGTCCGACGGTGCGCCCACCCGCACCGGCGGACCCCACGCCCCGGCCCCCCGGGAGACGTACAACTGGGTGTCGCCGTACCGCTCCAACCCGGCGACGGTCGGATTCGCCAGGCCCGCAAGGTAATTGCCGGGCCAGAGCTGGCCGCCGTGGGTGTGGCCGGACAGCTGCAGGTCGACGCCGTGCGCGACCGCGTCATCGATCAGCACGGGCTGGTGCGCCAGCAGCACGGCGGCGCGGGCGCGGTCGCGGTCACCGAGCGCCTTGCCGAAGTCCGGGCCCTGCCCGGTTCGTTCGCCCTGCACGTCGTTGACGCCCGCGAGATCGAATCCGGGCAGTTCGGTGCGCGCGTTCGCGAGTAGGTGCATGCCGAGTTCCTGGACGTGCTGCACCCACTGCTCGGCGCCGGAGAAGTACTCGTGGTTGCCGGTCACGAAGAACGCGCCGTAGCGGGCGCGCAGCCCGGCCAGCGGCTCGACGGCCGAGCGGAGATGCTCCACGCTGCCGTCCACCAGATCACCGACGACCGCGATGAGGTCTGGCCCGGTGTCGTTGACGGTCGCCACCACGCGCTCCGCGAAACCGCGTCCCAGGATCGGGCCGAGATGCACGTCGCTGACCACCGCGATACGGAATCCGTCGGCCCCGCGCGGCAGCTTCGCCAGCGGCACCGCGACGCGCTTGACACTGGGTCCGTTCAGGACTCCGTGAGCGCCGACGCCGACGGTAGTCGCCGCGGCGGCGACAGCCGCGCCGCCGATCACCCGCGAGACGAAGACGCGACGCGGTAGCCGAGCGGGCGAGGACGCGGCCGTATCCGGCGAGCTCTCGGGTGTGAACCCGGTCCCCGCCCGGGACTCCGCCGCGGAACCGCCTCCCGCCGGCGACTCCGGCCCGGACCTGTCTCCTCTGGGGGCCTCCTGCACGCCCTCGCTTTCGACGGCAGGCTCCGCCCCGGAACCGCTTCCCACGCGAGACTCCTGGACGACAGCACTTTCGAGGGCAGACTCCGAGGGGAAACCGATATCCGCACGAGAGTCCGGCTGCCGTACCGCTCGGCCCCGAACCGACCTGCGCAGCGCCAGGATCCGGATCGGCTCGCCGATCGCCAGCGCCAGCAGGAGGTACACGAACAGCGCGCCCCACAGATAGCCGGGCCAGGCGATGATCCGGACCACCGCGAACGGCGCCGACGCCAGCTCCGCCACCGTCGTCCCCAACAGCAGCAACGGACCCGCCAGCATGGTGGCGGTGCCGACCCGTCGCGCGCGTGTTCCCGCCGCGGTCGTGTCCCGCACGAGTCGCCGCCAGACATACCAGTGGGCGCCGACCACCGTGAGCACGACGACTCCCACGAGAACGAGCACGGCGACACCGATCAAAACAATTTTCACGACCACGCGGCACTCTCTGTGAACATTCGGCTTGCGCCGCATCAACTTACGTCACGGCGCAGGCCGCGCACGGGATACGGACTTCCCGCGGCCGGTTATTCCGTCCGTTCCAGCACGCCGCGCAGAAACGCGGCTTGACCCGCGTGCTGCAGATCGTCGGAGATCACGCTGACCAGCCGCACACCCAGCGTCACCGGTGGGTCCCATCGGGTGTCGACGACGCGGTCCAGGTCGCCGTCCCGCAGTGCCCGGACGAAGCGCAGCGTCTGGTCGTGCACCGCGTCGTAGTACCCCGCGAGCAACTCGGCCGAGGCCTGGACGACCGCCACATCGGCGGGGCGGTCACCGTAACCGGTCGCCCCTTTGTCGAGCGGCAGGCCGAAGCGCTCGTACCAGCCCTGCGCGGTCCAGACCTGCTCGAGGCCGGCCACATCCGCGATGTGATCGTCCTGCACGCGGGTCAAGTGCCAGATCAGCCAGGCGATCGAGTTGGCGCCCGGATCGACCCGGTGGGCGAGGGCGTCCTCCCCCAGCCCGTCGACGGCTTCGTGCACCACCTCCTTGATCCGCTCGTAGGCGTCGGTCAGCACATCGGCACTGGTAGCCATCGGTCGACTCCTTTTCGAATGGTCCGCTGCCCAGACGCTACCGAGCACGCCTGCCCGGCACGAGCGGCGACGTGCCGACCGGAGAAATCTCGCACGATCGAACCACATTGAATGTGCCGTTATTCAACGGTACGATATGCATCGGTGAGATTGGTCGATGGCCATCGAATCGGTCACCGACCGGACGAAGACGTACCGAAGTGAGGAAGTACCGATGATGCACGACGCCGACACCGGCCGCGCCCGGCAGGCGGTTGTCCGCCTGGCGATGATCGCCGCACTCGCACTGACGCCCGTCGCCGCGGTCGCCGCGCCCGCGGTCGCCGCTCCTGCGGTGGCCCAGCAGCCTGCCGTCACTCAGACGAGCCAGGCAGAGGAGATCCACGGCGGCTGGCACCGCCACGGCGGGTGGGGCCGCCACGGTTACGGCGGCTGGGGCGGCTACGGCGGCTGGGGCGGCTACGGCTACTGGGGTAGTCCGTTCGGCTACTGGGGCGGCCCGTTCGGCGCCTGGCCGGGCATCGCCTGGCTGCTGCCCGGCACCGGAAGCGCGTTCTGACCAGAAAGGTTCTCGCACAGTCCGCCAGGTGATCTCCGGCTCCGCGCGATCGTTCCGGCACGCGATCGCGGTTGCGCCCACACGCGGGGCGATCCCGGAATCACCTGGCTTCTGGCGGGTTCCGGTACCGAGGTAGGAACCGGAACCGACCCCCGTCACGAGTGCCGCAACCCCACAGCGGTCGCTGATCACCTTCCCGCGCAAAGCGACCCCCAGCAGGAGAGCCGAGCGCCCTCCGCCCGAATCGAGCCGGGGCGCTCTCAGCGTCCCCACAGCGCTGGTCTATCGAAGACGCGCCGATTCGTACCGCCGTCCTGGCAATTTGGATAATTCCGTGCGCACTGCCGGTCTAATTCCGGGATCAGCTAACGCAATTCAGCACACATTCCGCAATCCGCTGGAATCGGACAACGAAACTACCGCTGCGAGTGCGCAATTCAGCCATGTCCGCAGCGCTATTTTCCGTGAAATTCGCAGAACGATTGCTTCGAGAAAGCGCTGCGGCCAGAATGGGTGGGGCCGACAACCGGCATCTTGGGGATCCGTCGGCACTCGTGGCCGACACGACTAAGTGGGGAAATACGATGAGAGTCAACAGATTCGCCGCAACCGCCCTGCTCGCGGTCGGGGCCACCGGAATAGCGACGGGCGTCGCGCACGCCCAGCCCGCGGCACCCGCGCAGGTCAGCGTGCACGGCGTCGAGCAGGGACTCGGTTTCACCTCGGCTCCCGCCGCCGACGGCACCGGGGTGGTCACCACCCTGGACGCGGGCAGCTTCGCGTTGACGACCGACGCGACGGCGGTCGAGCTGCGCAACGAAGCGGGACAGGTCGTCGCGACCCTGCCCCTGGCGTTCCAGGCCTCCGGCGCGGCGCACGGGCTGGCGCCGGCCATCTCCGATTCCGGACGCACCCTCACGGTGACGCCGGTGGGCTCGCCCGCCGCGACCGAGCGCCTGAACCAGTTCGTCGGCGAGGACGACACGCTCGCGCGCAAGCAGTACAACGCCGGTATCGGCGCGCTCATCGGCGCGGGGATCGGCGCCGTGATCGGCTTCTTCCTCGGCGGGGTCGGCGCGCTGGTCACCATTCCGATCGGCGCGGGCATCGGGGCGCTGATCGGGTTCTCCACGCCGTAATCGGCCGGGGCGGTGTGCGGCCGCCGCGAGACGACCGCACACCGCTCGCCGGTCGCACGGCCGTTGCTTCCGGGCAGGTACACGCTTCCTACGCCTCGCGGCCGCGACGGACGCGGCGATCCGACCGTCTTCGGCCGATTCGTCCAGGCCCGTAGCGCGCACGCCGAAACGGAATGCCCGGCCGTGCGCTGGGGCATGATGAGAGGGCACGAAGACGATCGGAGCGAAGACACAGGATCCGCGAGATGGCACAGCGTAGTTCCCTCTCGCAGCGACGCGCTGCACTGGAACAAGAGTGGTCCCGATGGATACCCGCCGGGACACCGCAGGGTGATTCCGCGCTGCGCAGCGAGGTGGCGCAATCGTGGCTGCGGTCGCTGCGCACCGTCGACCCGGCCTGCGAGCACGCGCCTCTCGCCGAAGCCGACGTGGCCGCCCGCTGGGCCGAATCCCCCTTGCGCACCCCGGTTTCAGAGCTGACCGATCAATTGCGCGACATCACCGAAGGCGCGGGCTACGTCGCGGCGATCACCGACGAGACCGGCACCATCCTGTGGTCGCACGGCGGTCCGGTCATGCGGCGCCGCGCCGAACAGGTGAACTTCGCGCCGGGCGGCCGCTGGGACGAGGCGCACATGGGCACCAACGCGCTGTCGCTGGCGTTGCGCACCGAACGGCCGCACACCGTGTTCTCCGCCGAACACTTGGTCGCGGCTCTGCACGGCTGGGTCTGTTACTGCGCCCCGATCCGCGCCGCGAACGGCCGCCAACTGGGCGTGCTCGACCTGTCCACCACCTGGGACCGCGCGCACCCGCTGGCCATGTCCACCGCACGCACGCTGGTCACCGCCATCGAAACCAAGCTGCAGCACCGCATGACCGCGCCGGGAGTCCGGCTGACCTGCCTCGGCGCCGCCCGCCTCGTCCGCGACGGCGCGCCCGTGCGGCTGCGCCCCAGACAACTCGAGATCCTGACGCTGCTGGCACTCGAGCCCGAGGGATTCACCCACGAACGCCTGCATTTCGCGGTGTACGGCGACCGGCCGGTCGGCGCGAGCACGCTCAAATCGGAGATGTCCTACCTGCGGCGCGCCACCGGCGGCGACATCACCAGCCGGGTCTATCAGCTGGTGAGCCCGCTGTCCTGCGACGCCGTGGACGTGCTCGCGGCGCTCGAAGCGGGCGACACCGCCACGGCCGTCGAGTTGTATCGCGGGCCACTGCTGCCGGACTCGGATACGCCGGGGATCGTGCAATGGCGCGAGTATCTGGAGGTCGGCGTGCGCACCGCGGTGCTGGCCGGCGGGAACGTCGAGCACGCGCTGCGCTACGGCGAGCGTGCGCCGCACGACGTCGAGGTGCACGAACACGCGCTGGGCCTGCTCCCCGCGGGCGACGGTCGGCGTGCGCTCGCGGCCGCGCGGCTGCACGCCGCGCTGCGTGACTGAGCGCGCGCGCCTCAACGTTTCGTCAACCCTCGCCCGGCATAGTGACCCGCATCACGGCCGTCGCGCCGTGTGCATCAGGTCCGCAACCAGCGAGGAGTCACCCGCCATGAGCTACGCGAAGCCGGGAACCGAGGGCAGCGTCGTCGAATTCGCCACGCGCTACGACAACTTCATCGGCGGTGCGTGGACCGCCCCGGTCGAAGGCCGCTATTTCGAGAATCCCTCCCCGGTGGACGGCCAGACCTTCTGCGAGGTGGCGCGGTCCTCCGCCGCCGACATCGAGCTGGCCTTGGACGCCGCGCACCGGGCGGCCGACGCGTGGGGCGCCACATCGACCACCGAGCGCGCCAACATCCTCAACAAGATCGCCGACCGGATCGAGGACAACCTCGAGGCACTGGCGGTGGCCGAGACCTGGGAGAACGGCAAGCCGGTCCGCGAGACGCTGGCCGCCGACCTGCCGCTGGCCGTCGATCACTTCCGCTATTTCGCCGGGGCGGTCCGCGCCCAGGAAGGCGGCATCAGCGAGATCGATGCCGACACCATCGCCTATCACTTCCACGAACCACTCGGCGTCGTCGGGCAGATCATCCCCTGGAACTTCCCGATCCTGATGGCCGCATGGAAGCTCGCGCCCGCCCTCGCCGCGGGAAACGCGGTGGTGCTCAAGCCCGCCGAGCAGACCCCGGCCTCGATCCTGAAGGTCGTCGAACTCATCGCCGATCTGCTGCCCGCGGGTGTGCTCAACGTGGTCAACGGCTTCGGCGTCGAGGCGGGCAAGCCGCTGGCGGCCAGCCCGCGCGTGGCCAAGGTCGCCTTCACCGGCGAGACCACCACCGGCAGGCTGATCATGCAGTACGCCAGCGAGAACATCATCCCGGTGACGCTCGAGCTGGGCGGCAAGAGCCCGAACATCTTCCTGCCCGACGTGATGGCCGCCGACGACGCCTTCCTCGACAAGGCGGTGGAGGGCTTCGTGATGTTCGCGCTCAACCAGGGCGAGGTGTGCACCTGTCCGTCCCGCGCGTTGATCCATTCCTCCATCTACGACGAGTTCATCGCCCGGTGCGTCGAACGGACCAAAGCCATCCGCAGCGGCAACCCGCTCGACGAGGCCACCATGATCGGCGCGCAGGCCAGCAACGACCAGTTCGAGAAAATCCTGTCCTACATCGATATCGGCCGCCAGGAAGGCGCCGAGGTGCTCACCGGCGGCGGCCCGCGCAAGGTCGACGAGTTCCCCGGCGGCTTCTACGTCGAGCCGACGATCTTCTCCGGCCGCAACGACATGCGCATCTTCCAGGAGGAGATCTTCGGACCGGTGGTGTCGGTGACCACGTTCGACTCCGTCGACGAGGCGCTGAAGATCGCCAACGACACCCTCTACGGGCTCGGCGCCGGCGTGTGGACCCGCGACATCAACGCCGCCTATCGCCTGGGCCGCCAGATCAAGGCGGGGCGGGTGTGGACCAACTGCTACCACGCCTACCCCGCGCACGCGGCCTTCGGCGGCTACAAGAAGTCCGGCATCGGACGCGAGAACCACCGCATGATGCTCGACCACTACCAGCAGACGAAGAACCTGCTCGTCAGCTACTCGCCGGACAAGCTCGGATTCTTCTGATGCCGGATCCGGTCCAGCGCGTCGAGTTCACCGGGCCCGCGGAAGAACTGCTGCGCAGGCTGATCGAACAGCACGGTCCGGTCATGTTCCATCAGTCCGGTGGCTGCTGCGACGGCAGCTCGCCGATGTGTTATCCGCGCGGCGAATTCCGGGTGGGCGCCTCGGACGTGCTGCTGGGGCATCCCGCGGCGGACACGCCGTTCTGGATGAGCGCCGACCAATACGAGTACTGGCGCCACACCCACCTCACCGTCGACGTGGTGCCGGGCCGGGGCAGCGGATTCTCTCTGGAAGCGCCCGAAGGAGTGCGGTTCCTGATCCGGTCGCGACTGCTCACCGACCAGGAACTCGCCGTCCTCGATGCCGAACCGCCACCCACGGGGGCGGAGCTGTCCCACTGACCCGGAGCATGGGCTGCGCACCGGAGCACCGGTGCGCAGCCCTTTCCCGATTCGGTGACGAAAAAAATTCCATGCGGGAATAGCTGCGCGGCGGATACGGTCGTTCGAGGTGGTTAGACAGGCGAACGAGAGGGGCCGCGGTGGCGACCGAGACTGTGCCGGCGTCCGTTGGATTCCGCTCCGAGCGCGGCGCCATCCTCGGCTCGCTGATGCTGGCCACCGCGCTGGTCGCGCTCGATTCGACGGTCATCGCCACGGCGGTGCTCACCATCACCGGCAGTCTCGGCGGCTTCGCGCAGTTCCCCTGGCTGTTCTCCATCTATCTGCTGGCGCAGGCGGTGACGGTGCCGATCTACGGCAAGCTCGCCGACACCGTGGGGCGCAAACCCGTGATCCTATTCGGAATCGCGATGTTCGCGCTGGGTTCGCTGCTGTGCGGCGTGGCGACCAACATGCTCGGCTTGATCATCTTCCGCGCCGTGCAGGGCATCGGCGCGGGAGCGATCCAGCCGATGACGATGACGATCGCGGGCGACTTGTACACGCTGTCGGAGCGTGCCAGGGTCCAGGGCTATCTGGCCAGCGTGTGGGCCATGTCGAGTGTGGCGGGCCCGCTGCTGGGCGGCCTGTTCGCCGAGTACGTCAGCTGGCGCTGGATCTTCCTGATCAATCTTCCGCTCGCCGCGCTGGCCGGCTGGATGCTGGTGCGCCATTTCACCGAGAGCGCGCCCCGGCGCAGGCAGCGCGTCGACTACCTGGGCGCGGCCCTGCTGACGGTCGGCGCGGGCGCGTTGATCCTCGGGCTGCTCGAAGGCGGCCAGGCGTGGGCCTGGTCCTCGCCGGTGAGCATCGGCATCTTCGCGGGCGGCGTCGTCCTGCTCGTGCTGTTCGGCCTGGTGGAACGCCGGGTACGGAATCCGATCCTGCCGCTGTGGGTGTTCGGCCGGCGCGTGGTGATCGCCAGCAGCCTGGTGTCGGTCCTGATCGGCGCGGTCGTGCTGGGCGCGACCTCCTACGTGCCGACCTTTACCCAGGGTGTACTCGGCACCGGCGCGCTCGTCGCGGGCCTGACGGTCGGCGCGCTGACGCTGGGCTGGCCGCTGGCCGCCTCCCAAGCCGGAAAGGTGTATCTGCGGTTCGGTTTTCGCGCGACGGCTCTGCTCGGTAGCGGTCTGGCGACGGCCGGCGCCGCGAGCACCCTGCTGATCACGCAGCACTCGGCGCTGTGGCAGATCGCCGCGTCCTGCTTCGTGATCGGCACCGGCATGGGCCTGGTCGCCACACCGACCCTGATCGCCGCGCAGACCAGCGCCGAATGGTCCGAGCGGGGTGTGGTCACCTCGGCCAATATGTTCGCGCGCTCGATCGGCAGCGCGGTGGGCGTCGCGGTGTTCGGCGCGATCGTCAACGCACGGGTCGGGCACACCGATCACCCGTTGCCCACCACCCTGGCCTCGGCGGTGCATCTGGTCTTCGTCGCCATCGCCGCGATGGCCGCGGCCATGGTCGTCGCCGCGGCCATGATGCCGCGGCGGGCGGCCACCGACTGACCCTCCTGCCAGGCGGAGTTCGCGGCGGCGCACGAACCAGCCACACCGGCGGGCTTCCGGTGAGTGTTCAGCCGCCGGTGCGAGGCTGTCCCGGCGGACACAGCGACGCTCGAACACCCGGTGCCCGGCGCGGCTCGCTGACGCCCGAGGCGGTCCGGACGACGACGCGATGCAGCGGGTTTTCGGAAGCGTCCGGTACCGGACGTGCCACAAGCTGGGCTTCCCAACCGAACCGGAATATGGAGGTCGCAATGGCACAGGCCGTATGCGGGATCGTCGGCGTTTTCTTCCTGGCTATGGGTGTGTACGCCCTCGCCGCACCCACAGCCCTGATCCGGCCGTTCGGCATCCGGCTCACCGAAGCGAGCGCCCGATACGAAGTGCGCGCCGTCTACGGCGGATTCGGGCTGGCGATGGCGGCCGTGCTCACGGTGGCCGCGCTGGACCTCGGATCCCTTCGCGGCGGAATCATGGTCGCGGTCGGCGCGGCCCTGGCGGGTATGGCGTTCGGACGGGTGGTGTCGGCCGTGCTCGACGAGCGAGCGGCTTTCTATCCCACCTGGTTCTACGGCGCGGTCGAGGTCGCCGGCGCCGCCGCGCTCGTCCTCGCCGCTTAGCGGAAAGCGCTTGTCAGCTGGTGTGCACGGTGCCGGACGCCGCGCCGAGTTTGCGCAGCGCGAAGTACCCGGCCGACACCAGCGCCGCCCACACCACGCCGACGACGATCGCGGTGCGCCCGCTGTCGGTGAACAGCAGCAGCACGACCACCAATCCCAGGAACGCGAGCGCCAGCACGGTGGTGTAGGGAGCGGCGGGCAGCCGGTAGTCGCTCGCGGGGAGCTCACCGCGGGCGACCTTGGCCCGGTAGATCAGGTGGCAGACGAGGATGACGCCCCAGACGAAGATGATGCCGATGGTCGACACCGAGGTGATGTAGGCGAAGGCCTTGTCCGGCGAGATGATGTTGACCACCACGCCGATCACCATCGCCGCCGCCGACGCGGTGATCCCGGTGTAGGGCACCGCGTTCGCGCTCAGCTTGTTCAGCCGGGCGGGCGCCTCACCGCGCAGCGACAGCGTGCGCAGCATCCGGCCGGTCGAGTAGATCCCCGAGTTGCACGACGACAGTGCCGCGGTGAGCAGCACGAAGTTGACGATGCCCGCCGCGCCGGGGATGCCGATCTGCTCGAAGACCTCCACGAACGGGCTCTTGCCCGCGTGGAAGTTGCGCCAGCTGGACACCGCCATGATCACCACGAGCGCGCCGACGTAGAACAGGCCGATCCGGAACGGCAACGTGTTGATCGCCTTGCGCAGGGTCGTGCGGGGTTCGCGCGCCTCCCCGGCCGTGACGCCGACCAATTCGACGCCGACGTAGGCGAACAGCACGATCTGCAGCACCAGCAGCGACTGGCCGATGCCGTTGGGGAACACGCCGCCGTCGGCCCACAGATTGGTGACGGTGGGATCGGGCGCGTGACCGAATCCGAACAGCAGCACGCCGATGCCGAGCAGGATCATGCCGACGATCGCGGTCACCTTGATGGTGGAGAACCAGAACTCGCCCTCGCCGAACAGCCGCACCGAGATCAGGTTGGCGCCGAACATCACCGCGAGCACCACCAGCGCGGTGACCCACGGCGCGATGTCGAACCAGTACTCCACGTACTTGCCCGCCACGGTGATCTCGGCCATGCAGGTGGCCACCCATACCGCCCAATACGACCAGCCGGTCGCGAATCCGGCGAAGCGACCGAGGAACTCGTGCGCGTACTCGGCGAAGCTGCCGGAGATCGGCCGGTAGGTCAGCAGTTCGCCGAGCGCGCGCATGATCACGAAGATGGCCAGGCCCGCCGCCAGGTAGGCGAGGATGAGACCGGGGCCCGCCTGCTCGATCGCGCCGCCCGCACCGTAGAACAGGCCCGTGCCGATCGCTCCGCCGATGGCGATCATCTGGATGGTGCGCGGGCTGAGGCCCCGGGCGTATCCCTCCGAGTCCCCGCCGTCCGCCGGAGCCGACGGTTCCGCGTCCTGCAGGTGCCGATCAGAGGCTGTCATACTGCGGTCCTTCCCTCGCTGGGCAGCGGCGCCGGTCGCCCGCCGGTGCGCCGTGCACACGATGTCGGATCGTCGCACGGCCGCCCGGCTCAGGGCGTCACGCTACCGCCCCGCCCGCACGCGCGTCGTCTCCGGGCCGATCCCGGCTACCGGTCCGGCGCCGGGCATGCCATCATCGGAACCCCTACCGATCGGCTTGCGTCATGACCGAACTCTCCCCCCGCCGCAGACGACCCGCACGTGCCGCGCTGCGCGCTCTCGTGGTCCTGCTCGCGGTCGTCGCCGTCCTGGTCGGCGCGGCGTTCGCGACGACGGCGGTCTTGCACATCCCCGGGCCGCCGACGCTGCTGCGGCTGCTGACCGATCCGCCGTCGGCGCAGGGCGCGCTGTTCGAGAGCCGGACGGTGGCCGCCTCCCCTGTCCCGCGCCCCCTGCCGAGGACGCCGCGGCCGCTGCCCGGCCAGGTGCCGTGGAAGGGCTCGACCGTGTCGATCGCCGAGTTCCTCGACACCACGCACACCAATTCGTTCCTCGTCCTGCGCGGCGGCGCCCTGACCCACGAGTGGTATCGCGACGGCTTCACCGCGACCACCCGGCAGTCCTCCTGGTCGGTGGTGAAGTCCATCGTGTCGCTGCTGACCGGCCGAGCCGTCGCCGCGGGGAAACTCGCCGAGGACGACCGCCTGGTGCGGATCCTGCCCGAGCTGGCCACCGGCGGCGCGTACGACACCGTCACCATCCGCGACCTGCTCGACATGGCCTCCGGCGTCGACGTCGCGGAGAACTACAACAAGTACCTGCCGCTGACCGGCACGGCCCGCATGTACCTCACCGAGGACCTCGACGGATTCGTCCGGGCGCACCGCGGCCTGCGGTTCCCGCCGGGCAGCGCGGGCGAGTACCGCAGCGTGGACACCCAATTGCTGGGGATGGCCCTGGCGCGGGTCGAGGGCCTGCCGCTGGCCCAACTGCTGGAGCGTGAACTCTGGGCGCCGATCGGCGCCGAGGACGAGGCGCTGTGGAATCTGGATCGCGCCGGTGGCCAGGAGAAGGGTTTCTGCTGCCTGAACGCGACCGCCCGCGACTTCGCCAAGATCGGCGAGCTGGTGCTGGACGGCGGACGCGTGGGCGAGGCGCAGATCGTGCCACCGACCTGGATCGATCGCATCCGCACCCCGGCCCCGCACCGGGTGGGCGAGTGGCCCTACGGGGCGCAATGGTGGCATCCGACCGGTGGCGACGGCGCGGACCTCACCGCCGTCGGCGTCTACGGCCAGTACGTCTACGTCGACCCGCCCAGCGGCACCGTCATCGTCAAACTCAGTGACCACGGCACCACCCAGGACGAGCAGGACACCATCGAGGTGTTCCGGGCGATCGCGCGCGGCTGAGCCGGTCGCGAAATACCGCGGGCACGCGTGGCGTTGGCAGTGGAGATCGCCACTGTGGAGGAGACCCATGATCGACGTCCCGCTGTCCGTCCTGGATCTGGCGCCGGTGCAGTCCGGCCGCACCGTCGGCGAGGGGCTGGAGGCGACCACCGAATTGGCCAGGCGCACCGAGGCTTTGGGCTATCACCGGTTCTGGGTGGCCGAACACCACAACATGCCCGGCATCGCCAGCTCGGCGCCGAGCGTGCTGCTGGCGCATCTGGCGGCCGCCACCTCGACCATCCGGGTCGGCTCCGGCGGGGTGATGCTGCCCAATCACGCGCCGCTGGTGGTCGCCGAGCAGTTCGGCACCCTGCACGCGCTGCATCCCGGACGGATCGACCTGGGCATCGGGCGCGCGCCGGGCACCGACCAAGCGACCGCCCGCGCGCTGCGGCGGACCGCGGACGGACTGTCGGCGGAATCGTTCCCCCAGGAACTCGCCGCTCTGCTGGGCTACTTCCGGGGCAGCGATCCCGGCGGCATCGCCGCGACGCCGGGCCGCGGCGAGGAGCCGGACATCTGGCTGCTGGGGTCCAGCGGCTACAGCGCCCAGGTGGCCGCGGTGCTCGGGCTTCCGTTCGCGTTCGCCCACCACATCAGCCCCGACAACACCGAGCCCGCGCTCGCGCTCTACCGCGAGCACTTCCGGCCTTCGCCGCGCCTGGAGCGTCCGCACGCGATGGTGGCGGTCGCGGCGATCTGCGCGGACACCGACGAGCGCGCCGAGGTCCTCGCCGGTCCGCGCGACCTGGCCTTCCTGAACCTGGTGCGCGGCACGCCGCAGGCGCTGGCCACCCCGGAGGAGGCGGCCGCGTTCCGTCCGTCGGAGCAGGAACGCGCGTTCATCCGGCAGCGCCGCGCCGGGCAGTTGCTCGGCTCGCCGGAGACGGTGCGCGGGCAGCTCGCGGACCTGCTCGAGCGCACCCGTGCCGACGAGCTGATGATCAACACGCTGGTCTACGACATCGACGACCGTGCCCGATCGTTCGAACTGCTCACCGAGAAGGTCGCGGCCTGAGGCGGCGGATCAGTGCAACCGGAAGCCGTGGTTGGTCAGCGATTCACGCAGCCGATGCCGACCGTCGAGCGCTGCCGCCGAGGCCAGCCGGGCCAGGACACGTTCGGTCCAGGAATGCGAAAGCTGTTGCTCGGCATAGAATTCGGCGATGCGGGTCTCGTACGCGGCCACATGCGCCCGCTGCGCGTCCAGATCGTAGGTCTCCCGGTGCAGGACGGCGTCCTGCGGCAGGCGCGGCTTCACTCGCGCGTCCTCGGCGGGGTCGGGGTGGCCGACCACCAAGCCGAATACGGCGAAGACCTGCGGCGGCAGGCCGAGTTCGGCGGCGACTTTCTCCGGCTTGTTGCGCAACGCGCCGATGTAGACGGTGCCGAGCCCGAGCGATTCCGCCGCCACGACCGCGTTCTGCGCCGCGAGCGCGGCGTCGATGAAGCCGACGTAGCTGGATTCGAGATAGTCCGCGCCTTCCAGCGGCGCGCTCCGGTCGTCGGCGAGCTGGCGCAGACGCGCGAAGTCGGCCGTCCAGACCAGCAGCACCGGTGCCTGCACGATGTGGGCCTGGTCGCCCGCGAGCGCGGCCAAGCGGGCTTTGCGCTGCGGGTCGCGCACCGCGATGACGCTCCAGACCTGCAGGTTCGACGAGGTGGGCGCGGACTGCGCCGCCGAGATCAGCAGGCGCAGGGTGGCGTCGGGTACCGGGTCGGACAGGTAGCGGCGCACCGAGCGATGCTCGTGCAGCACCTGCAGGACCTGGTTCCACTGCGCGGGCTCGACCGGTCGAGGGTCGCGGTAGCGCTGTTGCACGGCGTGGGTCGGTGTCGGCACGGACTGCGTCATGGACATCATCCTCTCGGCCGCCCGGCGCGCCGTCAGCGGTTGACCGCAGGCTGAGCCGAACACGGGTAGGGTAAGTAAGGCAATCCTAATAACATTTATCGGAGGTTCCCTTGGCACGTCCCCGCACCACCCTCACGGTGCAGCGCACCGAATGGCTCACCCCGCACCTGATCCGCGTGCACCTCGGTGGTCCCGGCTTCACCGCGTTCCGGCCCAGCGAGTTCACCGACTCGTATGTGAAGTTCATCTTCGCGCAGGACGGGAACGAGGTGCTGCGGACCTACACCGTCCGTTCGGTCGACCCAGTCGCCGGAGAGATCGCGGTGGACTTCGTCTACCACGGAGCGGAGGGCATCGCGGGACCGTGGGCGGCCGCGGTCGAGCCCGGCGCGACCATCGACGTGTACGGTCCCGGCGGCGCCTACTCGCCGCGCGCGGATGCCGATTGGCATCTGCTGGCCGGTGACGAGGCGGCGCTACCCGCCATCGCCGCCGCGCTCGAGGCGCTGCCCGCCGACGCGACCGGGCTGGCGTTCGTGGAGGTCACCGGTCCGGACGACGAACTGCCGGTGCGGAAACCCGACGGCATCGAGCTGACCTGGCTGCACCGGGGCGTCCGGTCCCCGGGCGAGGTGCTCGCCGAGACCGTCCGCTCCGCGCCGTGGTCGCCGGGGCAGGTGCAGGTCTTCATTCACGGGGAAGCCGATGCGGTCATGAAGGATCTGCGCCGCTACATCCGTAAGGATCGCGGTGTCTCCGCCGAGTGGGCCGCATCGATCTCCGGGTACTGGCGTCGCGGCCGCACCGAGGAAGGCTTCCGGCAATGGAAGGCCGAACTGCGGGCGACCGAGGAGGCCAATGCCTGACCGTCAATCACCCCACCCGCTCATCGCCACGATCGCGTCCCAGGTGAGCGTCGGGTATTCGGGGTGACGCTGCTGCAGGATGGCGCCGGCCAAGCTCGCGGGTGGCGCCTTCCGCGGGTTCGCCGCCGCTTGGGCTTCGATCGCCGCACCGAGCGCGCGGCTGCCGCCCAGCCGCGGATAGGCGGTGTGCACCAGGGCGGCGAAGCCGGGCGGCAGGTCGGTCGGCGCGCCGCCCACGTCGACGCCGATGCCGTCCACGGCGATCCACGTCTCCGGCGGCCTGCGGCGGCGCCAGACCGGCGAGTCGGTGTATCCCGCGGTGTGCGCGGCGATGGCGTCCCAGATCGCGTCCACCCTGGCGTCGGTGACGCCGTTGTCCTCGAGGAATCGCGCGGCACGATCGGCGCCGTCGATCTCGAACTTCTGGTCACCGGTCGCGCCGTCGGCCAGACCGAGGTCGTGCAGCGCGCAGATGAGGTACATCGTCTCCTCGTCGTAGTCGGAGCCGGGCCGCAGACCTTGCCGCTCGGCGACCGCGCGTCCGAAGAGGAAGCCCCGCACGCTGTGGTTGCGCAGCATGGGCGAGAGTTCGGCGGCGATGAGTTCGTCTGCTTTGCCGGTCAACAAGGTCTGCGGGTGTTGTAGTGAAAATTGCTGCGCCCCGGCAGTTTTCGATGCGACAGCGAATACGCTCGCGGCGATCCCCGCGCTCAGCGCGGCACGACGAGACAGCGACATGGTCGAACTCCTGGTGAGTGTGCGAGGTGTGATCAGCGCGCGGGCGCGCGGAAGCGCCTGCGGTAGTCGCTCGGCGAGACGCCGAGCAGTTCGAGAAAGGTCCGCCGCATCGTCTCCTCGGAGCCGAAGCCGCTGCGGCGGGCGATCGCCGACATCGGTTCGTCGCCGGATTCGAGCAGCGCTTGCGCAGCTTCCAGTCGCGCCTGTTTGACGTAACGTCCCGGCGTCATCCCGATCTCCTGCCGGAACAAGCGACTGAAGTGGCGTTCGCTCAGCGCGGCACGGGCGGCCATGGCCGCCAGGCTGTGATCGGCGCACAGGTCGGCGATCACCGCGTCCACGGCGTGCCGCAGACCGGCGGTGCGCGGCGCCGGAATGCTCGTGCGCAGGCTGAACTGCGACTGGCCGCCGGGCCGGTGCAAGAACACGACGAGGTGTTTGGCCAGTGAGCGCGCGAGATCCGCGCCGTGCTCCTCTTCCACCAGCGCCAAGGCCATGTCGATGCCCGCGGTGACTCCAGCGGAGGTGATGATCGGGCCGTCGCGCAGATAGATGGCGTCGGCTTCGACGCGGATGCTCGGAAAGCGTTGAGCCAGAACGGAACACGCCAGCCAATGCGTGGTGGCGCGCCGCCCGTCCAGCAAACCGGCCTCGGCCAGCACGAACGCGCCGGTGCACACCGAGGCCACCCGCCGCGCCGCGCCACCGGCCACCCGCACCGCGTCCACGAGCTCGCCGGGCACGCGATCTTCCGGGGGGTAGCCGGGAACCAAGAGCGTATCCACCGTTGCGCTCAGCTCGCTCAGCGTCCCGTCGACACCCAGGGGGACGCCCACATCGGTGCGGACCGGGGCGCCGTCCGGCGAGGCGAATCGAATGCGGCGCCCGGCCCAGTGCAGCACCTGCGCGGGTCCGGCGACGTCGAGCATCAGCACTCCGTCCGCCACCGCCACCACGACGTCACCGCTTGCCCGCATGCACCCAGTCTCGAGCCGGCGCGACGGGTCCGCAAGGACACGTAACCCACAGAACCGGACACGCTCGGGCGGTCCAGCCGGCGCGCCCCACCGTCAATGCTCGGCGTTCCAGAAGCCGATGAAGACAGCTCCCCACCAGCAGATCTGGGAGATCACGCCGGTAGCGGCCGCCCAGACCAGCACCCCCGTGGACAGCTGGGCAGAAGGGCGGCGACCGAGTCGTTTACTCAGCATCATGGCTTGGATTCCGTTGACTGTGAGGACGAGAACCAAGACCAGTTTGGTTCGGGTCAGCGTCGATGCGAGATTTGGTTCCAGGACGCAGCCGCTGACGATCAGCCCCACCAGCCCGGCCCAGATCGGCGCGTGCAGCCGGTCGGCGCCGTCCAGCGCTTCCGCGAAGGTACTACGTCCCACGAGCCAGCGCAGCGCCAGATAGTCCGCCATCAGCACACCGCCGAAGCCGATTACCAGCGCGGACAGGTGCACGAACAGCCCGGCGGTGTGCAGGACCGGATGGACGGCCAGGTGGCCGGAGATCCAGACGGCCACCGCCAGTGCCGCCGCCGCCAGCACGCCGGCGGCGGCGACGGTCCACCACGAATCGTGCACGCGCAGGGGCTTTTCGGGTTCCGCCACCGGCCACCGCCTGCTACCGCGGACCGACCATCCGCCGGGATGGTGCTCGCCCCACCGCACGGTATCGGCACGCGGACCCGGCAGCACCACGATGACGGGCGCGACGGCCATGGGGCCGGGAGCGTCGGCGAGCGGGATACCGGTCACGGATTCCTCCGAACAACGTGATGCGAATAAATAAGTTAGGTCAGGCTAAACTATCTTGTCGGGTCGGTAAAGGTCGTGCCGGATGAGGGACGGCACGACCTGAACACGATGGGAATGGGTTATGTCATGTGGTGTTGGTTTGAGCGTCGGCACGGTGAACTCGGTGGCGGCCGTTGTATCCGGCGGAGTCGAGCAGAGGATACGAATTTGCCGCACCCGGTCCGCGCCACCCGGCACCGACGATAATTTGCCGTTCACGGCCAGCATCCATGATTCCGCTGCTGAAAGCAGTGCGCAGCCGATAGCCGGGCCGCCCATCCTGCCCGACGCCGAAGTCATCGCGACGATGACGAGTTATTTGACCGATGCGATGGATTCGGACGCCGATATCGTATTGGCCTGTCCTGCAATATATTCCGTTCAGGAATTATCCGGGCTGCGGGAGCTGCTCGATGCCGCCGGGTTGGCGCGAATCGCGTTGACACCGGAACCGGTCGCCGCTGCGGCTTGGCTCGAAATGCACTGCGAGTCGGCGAAATCCGCTTCTATCCTGGTCTACGACCTGGGTGGCGGCGGTCTCGACGTCACGGTGCTCCGGTCTGGATCCGATGGCGGCGCCCGGATCGTCGGCCGTCCGGTGCGCTCGTCGGCGTTCGGCGGACGGGCATTCAGCGCGCTGCTGGCCCACTACACCCACGATCTGACCGCCGACACCACCTCACCCGGCCTGCCCGGGGCGCTTCCGGACGCGGAGGTGGCCGGGTTACGGGCCGGATTCGTCCGGTCATCGGTACCGCTGCTGCACGAGTGCATCCGGGCCGCGGGACTGACCGCTGCGGATATCGACCGAATCCTGCTGGTAGGCGGGGCGTCCCGGCCGGCGGAGGTCGCCCAGGTGCTCACGGACGAACTCCGCTGCCCGGTCGTCACCGCGCCCCATCCAGCACACTGCGTCGCCATCGGCGCCGCGGCCCTGGCCGCGCGCGGCCTCGGCGGGGCCGAGTTCGTGATGCCGCCACCACGGACCGGACATCCGGCAAAGCGCATCGCGGCGCTGGCCGGAGCCGCTGCCGTTCTGGCGGCGGTGGGCGTGTCGGCGATGTACGGGGACCTCGGCGAACAGCCCGCGACGCAGGCGCAGGCGCCGGGTGTGGGAACTGTGGCCCCGCTCGGACCGCTCCTTCCCAACCGCGCGGAAGAAGGAAGTGAGCATGCGGACCGCCCCGGCTCGCCCCAGCCGCATGCCGCGCGCTGGAGCACCACCGATCATCCTGGCGGAGATCGGAATTCGACACTCTTTGCGGCGGATGTCGCAGCCTCTCCACGAGCGGACGCGACGCTCGGACCGCCGCATTCGATGCCGGGCACGACCATCGTGGAATCATCCCCTTCTCATCCACCGCGGATGCCGGTCCAGCGGGTGGACACATCGGGATCCGGGGGATCGCGACCGAGAACCGGTGAAGCCGTTGCACTCCCCTCCGACCTCGCCGTACCGACGGCCGGGAGTCTTCGTCCACCAGATGCACCCAACACGTTCGACTACGGAACGATGAGCGGCACAGGGGCATCGATCGATTCCACGACGAACCCGTCCGGTCGGATCGGGGTTGGTGAACCCGTGAGCGCATCGAGCACTGCCGGGGCGGGGGCCTGGAGCCACCCCGCCGTGAGCGCATCGCGCCGATCCGGGCCGAGCACGGGAAACGACTCCGCCGCACGGGCATCGAGCCGAACCAGCGGCAGCACAGCAAGCGACTCCCGCGCAGGAACATCGAACCGGCCCACCGGGAGCACAGCACGCGGCCCCCACGCTGACGCAGCGAACCGGACCGGGGACGGCACGAAAACCGATTCCGACGCGAGCACCGGCAGCCGCTGCGGCCCGGGTGCGGCGAGCCGGGCGGGCGGAAATACGGGCAGCCATGTCGGCGACCGCGCCGGAAGCGATTCAGCGGGAAGTACCGGGTCCCGCCCTGGGTCTTGACGAGCGGGTCGTCCTAGCTCAGGAGACCGACGATGGTGGCGGACAGGAAGCTGACCAAGGTGGCGCCGTAGAGCAGGCGAAGGCCGTTGCGCGCGATCACTGTTCCTTGCTTCTCGCTGAGGCTGCGGACCGCGCCGGTGACGATGGCGATGGTGGAGAAGTTCGCGAACGACACCAGATAGGTGGACACGATCGCGACGGTGCGGTCGGACAGTCCGCCGTGCTGCCGGTTCAGCTCCTGCATGGCGACCACTTCGTTGGACACCAGCTTGGTGCCCATGAATCGGCCCGCGGCCGCCGCCTCGTCCCACGGGATGCCGGTGAGCCAGGCGGCGGGGGCGAAGATGTGCCCCATCACATCCTGGAACGTGGTGCCGTGGAACAGCGCGGCGAAGATTCCGTTGACCATGGCCAGCAGGGCGATGAATCCGATCAGCATGGCCGCGACGGTGAAGGCGACTTTGAAGCCGACCAGGATGTACTCGGTGAGCATCTCGAAGAACGATTGCGGCTTGCGGCTGTCGGCGATCTCCTCGCCGAGCAGCCGGGCGTCGTCGGCGGCGGTGACCGCGTACGGGTTGATCAGCGAGCACACCACGAAGGCGCCCAGCATGTTCAGCATGATGGCCGCGATCACGTACTTCGGGTCGATGAGCTGCATGTAGGCGCCGAGGATGCCCGCCGAGACCGTCGACATCGCCGAGGCCGCCAAGGTGTACATCCGCTGTGCCGGGATGTCGTCGAGCATGGCGCGCAGCGAGATGAACACCTCGGACTGGCCGAGGATGGCGGAGGCGACCGCGTTGAACGATTCGATCTTGCCGAAGCCGCTCACCCACGCCAGCAGCAGGCCGAGATATTTGATGATCCAGGGCAACACCCGCAGGTGCTGCAAGATGCCGATCAAGGCGGAGACGAGCACGATCGGCATCAGCACCGCGAAGAGGAAGGCGGGCCCGCTGCTGCCGACTCGGGGCAGGTCGCCGAACACGAACGCCGTCCCCTGGGCGGCGTAGCCGAGGATGTGTTCGAAGGTGTCGCTGATCCCCCCGATCACGGTGCGCCCGATCCCGGTCTTCAGCAGCAGGAAACCGAGCGCCACCTGCAGGATCAGCAATATGCCTATGCGCGGCAGCCGGGCGGCGGCGGCGCGGCGGTCGGTACTGGGCAACCATGCCAGCAGCAAAAAGCACACCAGCCCGAGGAACCCGATCAGATAGTGCACGCGCACCTCGGCTGCGGCGGCGTGCATCGGCTTGTGGGAGCACCTCTCATGTCGGTTTATGGTGCGGTGTCTCCAGAGTTGAGAAGATCGACGGCGGCTCCGGAACTTAGGTACGCGAAGAAGCAGTGACATCGCGCAGGTGACAAGGAATGATCGGTGTGCAGACCGGTCGCCACAATCTCATCCTGATGACCTTCCCGATCGACCCCGGGGTCGGCGCACCCCTCCGAATCGAAGGTGAGGTGGCGGCGGTGGCGCGAGCTTCGGCAGACCAGGCCGACGAGGATTCCGTCGAAATCGGCGGCTACCGGCAGGAGCTGAAACGAACGCTCGGCTCCTTCCAGGTGTTCGCGATCTCGTTCGCGTTCATCTCGGTGGCGGTCGGCATCTTCGCGACCTACGACGACGTGCTGCGCAACGCGGGTCCGGTCGGTATCTGGCTGTGGATCCTCGCGGCGGTGGGCCAGGCCCTGGTGGCGCTGGTGGTGGCGCAGTTCGCGGCGCGCATCCCGCTCAGCGGCTCCGCCTACCAGTGGGCCTCACGACTGGCGAACCCCAAGATCGGTTGGTGGTTCGGCTGGGTGACTTTCTGCTATCTGGCGATCGCGGTGGTGGCGGTCGACAACGCGCTCGCGAGCCAGGCGTTCATGCCGCTCGCGGGCCTCGAGCGGGACGAGGAGACCGCCCGGGTCATCACGCTCGTGGTGCTGTTCGTCCAAGCCGTGCTGGCCATCGCCTCGACGCGCATCGTCAGCATGATCAACACCGCCGCGGTGGGACTGGAACTGGCGCTCGTCGTGGTGCTGGCGATCGCGCTCGTCGTCGCCGTGGTGATCACCGGCCGTGGGGCGACCGGCAATCTCACCTCGCGCGGTATCACCGAGAACGCCTCCGGCTATTTCGCCGTCGGCGGTGGGTTGATGCTGGCGATGATCATGGGCCTCGGCACGCTGGTCGGCTTCGACGCGGCGGCCAACCTGGCCGAGGAGGCGAAGGACCCGCATCGCAGCGTCCCTCGCGCGATCGTGGGATCGGTCGTGGCGGCCGGCGTGCTGGGGTTGCTGTTCCTGATCGCGCTCACCGTGGCGATCGATGACATCCCCGGGGTCAGCGCCAGCGGCTCGCCGGTCGCGGCGATCATGCGCGACCAACTCGGCCCTGTGATGGAAAGGGTCCTGCTCGCGGCGATCACGTTCGCGTTCTTCGGCGCGGGGATGGTGGTGCTGGCCGCCTGCTCGCGGCTGGTTTTCGCGATGTCGCGCGACGCGCGCTTCCCCGCCCACAAGCTGATGCGGCGGGTCGACCCGCGCACGCGCACCCCGGTGCCGGCGACGATCCTGATCTTGCTGCTCGGCGTCGTCCTGATGGTCGCGCTACCAGGTGACGCTCTGCTGGAACTGATCACGGCCTCGACCATCCTGCCCGCCCTCATCTACGGCGCGACGATCGTTCTCTACCTGGCGGTGCGCAGGCGGTTGGACCGCAGGAAAGGCGCGTTCGATCTCGGGCGCTTCGAGTTGCCGATCGCCGTCGCAGCGCTGGTGTGGTCGGCCGTCGCACTGTTCGTGCTGGTCACGCCCGCGGACGCGACGGTTCCCGTCGTGATCGTGGCCGGTTTGCTGCTCGTGGGCGGGCTGTTCTTCCTCGCCGTGCTGACCTTCGACCGGCAGGCGCTGGAAACGGAACCCGGTGACGTGAGCGTCTTCGAACACTGACCGGGAGACGCCGCGCCGCCCGGAAGCGTCGTGGCTTCCGGGCGGCGCGTAACGGGTACCGGGCACTGCTACTGGCGCGGCGCGCGCAACACCTCCTCGACGAACTGCGTGGTGTAGGTCTTCGACAGATCGATGCGATCGCGCACGGGACGCACGTTCCTCGAGTACTTGCCGAGAATGTCCAGCACGTTCTGCGCGCCTTCGGGTTTCATCAGGCCGTCGCCGTTGAACATGCCGATGGAGTCGCGGATCGACTGGACGTAGAGGTCCTTGCCCGCGCTCGCGTACTGCGGCGGCATCTTCGCGGCGATCTCCTCGGGCGTGTGCGTCTGGATCCACTGCAGCGTCTGCACGAACGCGGCGGCGAGTTTGCGCACGATCTCCGGGTGGGCGTCGATCGTCGCGCAACTCATGTACAGCGACGTCGCCGGATACAGCCCGCCGAGCGCGGCCCGGGTGCCCGCCTCGGTGCGCAGGTCGACCAGAATCCGCGCATCGCCGGAGTTCACCATCTGGGCCACGGTGGGGTCGGTGGTCATGCCCGCGTCGATGCCGTCGTGGTTCATGCCCGCGATGAACGTCTGTCCCGCACCGACTTTCACCCGGGTGTAGTCGGCGGTGCTCATGCCGACCTGGCCGGTGAGCGCCTGGGTGAGGAAGTCGGTGGAGGAACCGAGCGAGGTCACGCCCAGTTTCCTGCCGCGCAGATCGGCGACCGAGGTGATGTCCGGGTCCGCCCTCGACACCAGTTCCACCTCACCGGGCACGTCGGACATCTGCACCACCGAACGGATGCACTGATCCTTGGCCTGCAGGTCGATGGTGTGGTCGTAGAACCCGACCACGCCCTGCACGTCGCCGGTGAGCAACGCGGTCTCGGCGGTGGCGCCGGACTGCTCGCCCAGCAGTTTCACATCGATGTCGTTGCGCTCGAAGAATCCGAGTTGCTGCGTGAGCATGGCAGGCAGATAGATCACCTTTTCCAGCCCGCCCACCATGATGGTGATCTGCGGCCTGCCGTCGGCCATCGGAATGGTGCGCGAATCCCGGCATCCGGTGGCCGTCAGCAGCGCCGCGATCGCGACGGCGACGAGCGCCAAGTGCTTGCGATACCTCATGATCAGATCCCGTGGTTCGACGACGCTTGCGAGGGCCGCCACTTCAGCAACCGGTTCTCCGCCATGCCGATCCCCCATTCGGCGATCAGCGCGATCACGGTGATGACGATCATGCCCGCGTAAATGCCCGCCGAGTCGAAGGTGCCTTGCGCGTTGCTGATCAACAACCCCAAACCTTTACTCGCTCCCGCGTATTCGCCCACGACCGCGCCGATCAGCGCGAAGCCGAAGGCGGTGTGCAGGCTGGACAGGATCCAGGTGGTCGCGCTCGGCAGCACGATCGACACCAGCACCTGCCCACGGCTCGCGCCGAGGATGCGGGCGTTGTTGATCACATTGCCGTCCACCTCGCGCGCGCCGGTGAACGCGTTGAAGAACACCGCGAAGAACACCAGCACCACCACGGTCGCGACCTTGGAGCTCAGCCCGAGTCCGAACCAGATGATGAACAGCGAGGCCAGCACGATGCGCGGCACGGCGTTGAGCGCCTTGATGAACGGCGCGAGCACCTCGGCCCAGTACCGGCTGCGACCCAGCAGCACGCCCAGCACGACGCCGGCCACCGTGCCGATCACGAAGCCGAGCACGGCCTCCTGCACGGTGGTGTAGATCTGCAGCCAGATGGAGCCGAACTGCGTGCCGTCCGTGAACCATTCGATCAGCCGAGCCCAGATCAGCGACGGCTTGGAGTAGAAGAACGGGTCGATCCAGACCGTGGCGGTGAGTTCCCACGCGCCCAGCCACAGCGCCACCAGAGCGGCGCGCAGGCCCCAGGTGCGGATCCGTGCGCGCCGCGCGGTGGTGCGCACTCTGGCCAGGATCTGCTCTTCGGTCTCGTTCTCCACCACGGGCGCGGCGGCGTCGGGCACCAGCACGTCATGCGACACGGGAGACTCCCTTCGCGCGCGCCGCCTCGACCTGGTCGCGCAGCGTCTCCCAGATCTCCTGGTAGATGTCGCGGAACTCGGCGGTCAACCGCACTTCCTCGACACTGCGCGGCCGCGCCAAGCCGACGGGGAAGTCCCCGCAGACGGTGGCCGGGCTCGCGGTCATGACGACCACCCGGTCGGCGAGCACGATCGCCTCCTCCAGATCGTGGGTGACGAAGATGACCGCCGCGTTGGTGCCCGCCCAGACCCGCAGCAGTTCGTCCTGCATGAGCTGGCGGGTCTGCACGTCCAGCGCGCTGAACGGCTCGTCCATCAGCAGGATCTCCGGCTCGTTGACCAGCGTCTGCGCCAGCGCCACGCGCTTGCGCATGCCGCCGGACAGCTGGTGCGGGTAGTACTTCTCGAACCCGGCCAGACCGACCTTGCGCACCCAGCCCGACGCCTGCGCGCGCGCCTCGGCTTTCGACGCGCCGCGCAGGCGCGGGCCGAGCGCGACGTTGTCCAGCACGCTCTTCCACGGCAGCACGGCGTCCTGCTGGAACATGTAGCCGATGCCGTCCGGGATGCCGTCGACATCTTTCCCGCGCACCAGCGTCCGCCCGGCCGACGCCGGTTCCAGACCGGACACCAGCGACAACGTGGTCGACTTGCCGCATCCGGTCGGGCCGACGACGGCGACGAATTCGCCGGGGGCCACCGTGAGGTTCAGATTGCGCACGGCGGTGTGGATGCCGCCGCCGGTGCCGGGGAAGCGCTTGGTCGCGCTCCGCAGCTCGATGAGTGATTGCGTCATTGCTTCCTACTCCTGCGAGATCGGGTAGGGCGAACGTACGTGGCGCCGGTCACATGCCGGAGCTTGTGCGCACAACCGCCACAAACGCGGGATTCGCAGGTTTTGCGCATTCTGCTCATGCACCGTGCGCGGTGGTCTACGCCTATGCTGCGGCCATGGCCACTGAGGGCGCGCGGGCCGTGCGGTTGCGGACCCAGGTTCTGCTGTCGCAGATCCTGGTCGTCGCGCTGACGCTCGGTGTGGCGTTCGCGGTGTTCGGCTACCTCAGCGATCAGCGGCTGCGCGACGCCTACGGCCAGCGGGCGCTGGCCATCGCGCGCACCGTCGCGGCCGACCCGGTGGTGCGCGCCGAGGTGGCCAGATACGCGCCGGGCGCGGTCGCCGACGATCCCGGCGTGCGCCGCGACCTCGCCGCGGGTCCCCTGGAACGGCTCGCGGTGGACGCCACGCAGCACAACGGCGCGTTGTTCGTCGTCATCACCGACGACGCGGGCATCCGCCTCGCACACCCGGACGCCGGACGGCTCGCCGAACACGTCAGCACCGATCCGTCCGAGGCGCTGGCGGGCCGCGAGTCGATCACCGAGGAACGCGGCACGCTCGGCGACTCGGTGCGCGCGAAAGTGCCGGTGCTCGCGCCCGGCGCCGATCGTGTGGTCGGCGCGGTCAGCGTCGGCATCGCCACCGACGCGGTGCACGAGCAACTGCTCGGCGATCTGCGCACCGCGGGCGGGCTGGTCGCGGTGGCGCTCGCGGTCGGCATCGCCGGATCGATCCTGCTCGCCCGCCGGTGGCGCGGGCTGACGCTCGGGCTGGAACCGGACGAACTGGCCGAGCTGGTGCGCGGCCAGGCGGCGGTGCTGCACGGCATCGGCGGCGGCGTGCTCGCGGTCGACGCCTCGGGGCGCACGACGTTCGTCAACGACGAGGCGCGCCGGTTGCTCGGCATCGCCCCCGACATCGGTCGCCCGGTGGACGAGATCGGCCTGACGCCGCGGGTGCTGGAGGTATTGCGCGAACCCGACCAACCGCCCGCCTCGGCGACGGTCGGCGCGAACATCGTCATCGTCTCGGCGCGGCGGGTGAGTCGCGACGGGCACGATCTCGGCGCGGTGCTCACGGTGCGCGACCGCACCGACGTGGAATCGCTGACCCGGCAGCTGGACGCGGTGCAGTCGATGAGCACGGTGCTGCGCGCGCAGCGCCACGAGTTCTCCAACAAGATGCACCTGGTCAGCGGGCTGCTGCACAGCGGGCGCGTCGAGGAGGCGGCGCGCTCGGTCGACGAACTGGTCGGGGCGGGCCCGCTCGGTCCCGCGACGCCGGGCATCGACGCCATCCACGACGCGTACCTGCAAGCCTTCCTGGCCGCCAAGGCCGCGCACGCCAGGGAGAACGGGGTCGAACTCGCGCTCGGGCCCAACACCTGGGTCGAGGGCGACCTCACCGATCCGGTGGACGTGACCACCGTGCTCGGCAACCTCCTGGACAATGCCATGGAGGCGGTCCGCGACCGGGACCGGCCGGTGCGCCAGGTGGAAGTCGAACTGGTGCAGGAAGATTCGACACTGCACATCACCGTCGCCGACAGCGGCGACGGCGTCGCCCCCGACCTGGTCGACACACTGTTCGCCGAAGGTGTCTCGACCCGCGACGATCGCGGTGTCCCCGGCGGGCGCGGGGTGGGCTTGGCCTTGATCCGCCAGATCGCCCGCGCCCATGGCGGCGATGTGCGCCTGTCGAGTCCCGGCGGCGGCCGTCCGCCGCTCACCGGCGCGGAGTTCATCGCCCGCATCCCGGGGGTGCTCATGGAAAGCGAGGTGTCGTGGCCACGCCGACCTTGACCGTCCTGGTCGTCGACGACGACTTCCGGGTGGCGAACCTGCACGCCGGGATCGTGCAGGCCATCCCGGGTTTCACGGTGGCGGGTACCGCCAACACCCTCGCGGCCGCGCGGGAACTCGTCGCGGCGGCGCCGATCGACTTGGCGTTGGTGGACGTCTACCTCCCGGATGGATCCGGCATCGACTTCCTCCGCGAGATCCGCTGCGACGCGATGATGCTCACCGCGTCGACGGAGAGCGACGCCGTGCGAGCCGCCGTCGCGGCGGGTGCGCTGGCCTACCTCGTCAAGCCGTTCCCGCACACCGAACTGGCCGCCCGGCTGGCCGCCTACGCCCGCTACCGGCGCATTCTCGCGGTGCCGCAGGTCGACAACGCCCGGGTGTCCGCAGCGCTGCACGCGCTGCGTCCCGCGGTCACCGCGAGCCCGGCGGCGACGGTGTCCTCCCCGACCAAAGAGGCTGTCCTGCAAGCGATCATCGATGCGGGTGCGCCGCTGTCCGCGGGCGAGGTGGCGAGCGCCATCGGCGTCTCGCGCGCCACCGCCCAGCGCTACCTGGCCGGGCTCGTGGCGAGCGGCACGGTGCGCATGAGCCTGCGCTACGGCACCACGGGACGGCCGGAACAGGAGTACTCCGCCGGACCGCAACGCTGAGCAGGCGGTGCCGACCGCGCCCGGCGGGATGCGGCCCCCGCGCGGCACCTCCGCGCGCGCCGGGATGTGGCCCCGCCCGCGCTGCCTCTTGCGACTACCGGGCCGCCCCTTCCGCGCGCGATAATATGCCGCCTCGGCGAGCTGACGCCTCCGACCGAGCTCGCCAGTATGCCGCCTCGGCGAGCCGGCTATTCCGCGCTCGGCGGCGTGCGATCTCGACGGGCAGGCTATCCCGCGCCCGCCGGGATGCGGCCCTGGCGAAGTGACCCCTTTCGATCGCGCTGACCGGTATGCAGCCCCGGCGGCATGCCCTTCCGCGCCCGGCAGCATGCGGCCCTGGCGGTCTCCTCCTCCCGCACTCGGCGATGCACAGTCCACAGTCCCAGCGGCTGCCCCTCCCCAGCCGGCGGTACACAGACCCAGCAAGCTGCCTGCCACGCCCGGCGGCGTGCAGTCCCGGCGAGGTGACGAGTCTGCGCCCGGCGTCGGCAGGCCGACCCTCCTGCACCCGCGGTACGCGGTCCCACCGGGGGCCTGACTATTCCAGCGCGGACCACTACGAACGTGGCGATGCCTGCCGCGGTCGCCGGGCGGTAGCGTCGGGGCATGAGCATCGTCGAGGTCGCCGTTCTCGGGTACGGCCTGGCCGGGTCGGTCTTCCACGCTCCGCTGATCGCGGCCGAGCCTCGGATGCGGGTCGCGGCCGTGGTCACCTCCTCGGAAGAACGCGCGGGCCAGGCGCGCGCCGAACACCCCGGCGTGCGCGTGGTACCGCGAGCCGAGGAACTGTTCGCCGCGCCGGACGGCATCGATCTGGTCGTGATCGCGACGCCGAACCGCACGCACGCGCCGCTGGCCGGGCAGGCGCTCGCGGCCGGGCTGCCGGTGGTGGTCGACAAGCCGTTCGCGGTCGCGGTGGACGACGCCGAAGACCTCGTCGCACGTTCGGAACGGACCGGCCTGGCGTTGTCGGTCTTCCAGAACCGGCGCTGGGACGGCGACTTCCGGACCGTGCGCGAACTCGTCGAGACCGGGAAGCTGGGGCAGGTGCGGCGTTTCGAGTCGCGGTTCGAACGGTGGCGTCCGGTGCCGAAGGGCGGCTGGCGGGAGATCGGCACCGACGAGGAAGGCGCGGGGATCCTGCTGGATCTCGGCAGCCACCTGGTCGACCAAGCCGTCACCCTGTTCGGCCCGGTGGCCTCGGTCTATTGCGAACTGGACCGGCGGCGCGCGGGGATCACCACCGACGACGACGCGTTCGTCGCGCTCACCCACACCGGCGGCGTCCGCTCCCATCTGTGGATGAGCGCCGTCGCGCCGCAGCTCGGACCGCGCTTCCGGGTGCTCGGGTCGGAAGCCGGGTACGTCACCTACGGACTGGACCCGCAGGAAGACGCGCTCCGGTCCGGCCGCCGTCCGGGCGATTCAGCTTGGGGCACCGTTGATTCCGACCGCTGGGGCATGCTGGGCGCGGAGCCCGGATTCGCCCCTGTGCCGACCCTGCCCGGCGCGTATCCCGCGTTCTACGCGGCGATGGCCGCGGCGCTGCTCGACGGCGCACCCGTGCCGGTCGACCCGCGCGATGCCGTCACCACCCTGCGCCTGCTGACGAAAGCGCGAGAGTCGGCGGCCCGCGGTGTGACCGTCACCGCCTGACCCGGGGCTGGCCACCTCCGCCGCGACTCGATAACGTCGGAGCCCGGGATCGGCCGGTCCGGTCGCTCGGCGGAGAGGAGACCCGAATGGGTGCAACGGTTTTCGCGGTACTGCTGCCGCTGGCGCTGGCCTTGGTGATGTTCGGGCTCGGATTGACCCTGACCACCGAGGATTTCGCCCGCGTACTGCGGTATCCGAAAGCCGCGATGATCGCGCTGGTGTGCCAGATGGTCGTGCTTCCTGCCCTGTGCCTGGGCCTGATCTACCTGTTCGGCTTGGAAGGCGCCCTCGCCGCGGGCATGCTGCTGCTCGCCGCGTCCCCGGGCGGAGCGTCGGCGAACCTGTTCAGTCACATCGCCGGAGGCAATGTGGCGCTGAACATCACGCTCACCGCGATCAATTCGGTGCTAGCCGTGTTCACCATGCCGGTGGTGGTGGCGCTGTCCTACGCCTTGTTCCTTGACAGCGAGGGCTCGGTCGGACTGCGGCCGGAGAAATTCGCGCAGGTCTTCGCCATCGTGCTCGTGCCCGTCGCGATCGGCATGGTGGTGCACCGGCGGTTCGCGGAGTGGTCGCGCCGGATGCGCGGCGCGGTGAAGATCCTCTCCGTCGTAGTGCTGGCGCTGGTGGTCGCGGCCGGGGTGGGCTCGAACCTGGACACGCTGTCGGAGCACATCGGCGAACTGTCCGCGATCTGCTTGTCCTTCGCCGTGATCAGCCTCGCGGTCGGCTATTTCGTGCCCAGGGTCTTGCGCGTGGAAGCCGATCAGGCGATCGCCTCGGCCATGGAGATCGGCGTGCACAACGCGGCGCTCGCGATCGCGGTCGCCGCTTCGGTGCTGGACAACGAGACCATGGCCGTGCCGGGCGCGGTGTACGGGGTCCTGATGAACATCCCGGCCGCGATCGCGGCGTATCTGCTGGCCAGGCGGGCGCGGCGGGAGCAGCCCGAGGCCGAGCCGAGCGTCGCGGGTTAGCGGGGCAGTGAGCTGCGCGGACAGGGACGCCGGGCGATGAGTAGCCTCTCGGAGGATCGACCTGATTCGAAGGGAGCCAGCTGCGCGATGCAACCGCTCGGCACGAACGATCCGGCCCGGATCGGGGACTACCGTCTGCTCGGCGTGCTCGGTGCGGGCGGCATGGGCCGGGTCTACCTCGGCCGGAACGCGGGCGGGCGCACCGTCGCGGTCAAGGTCATCCGGCCCGACATGATCGATGCCGAGTTCCGTCAGCGCTTCCGGCGCGAGGTCGCCGCGGCGCGCCGGGTCGGCGGACAGTTCACCGCGCCGGTCATCGACGCCGACGTGGACGCCGATCCGCCGTGGCTGGCCACCGGGTACGTGGCCGGATTCGCGCTGGCCGACGCGGTCGACCGGTACGGGCCGCTCACCGAGAACGCGCTGCTCGTGCTGGCGCACGGACTTATCGAGGCGTTGACCGCGGTCCACCGGGCCGGGGTGGTGCATCGCGACCTGAAACCGTCCAATGTCCTGCTGGCCCTGGACGGCCCGAAGGTGATCGATTTCGGCATCGCCCGCGCCGCCGACGACAGCCGGCTCACCACCACCGGAAAAGTCATCGGCTCCCCGGGATTCATGTGCCCGGAGCAGGTGACCGGCGATCCGGTCGGCCCACCCGCCGACGTCTTCGCCCTCGGTGGCGTCCTCGTGTTCGCCGCGACCGGCCACGGACCGTTCGGCGTGGGCGAGACGATGCAGATGCTGTGGCGGGTGGTGTACGAGGAGCCGCAGCTCGACGGCGTGCCCGAACGGCTGCGCCCGCTGGTGGCGGCCTGCCTGACCAAGGACGCCGCCGCACGTCCGACCGCCGACCAACTGCTCACCCAGCTCACCGCCCTCGGCATCCCCGACCGCGGCGGCTGGCTGCCCGCCCCGGTGCTCGAGGAGGTCAGCCGCCGCGCGGTGGAGCTGCTGAACCTGGATTCCGGCGCGTTCGACCACGTGACTCGGCCCGCACCGGCCGATCCGGCGCGCACCGCCGACACGATGGTCGGCCCCGCCGCCTATCCGAACACGCACAGCGACCCCGGGCGATCGGTGCCCACGCGGATGCAGTACCTGGGCTCGCCGCAGTCGTCTCCCACCTTCGTGGGACACCAGACGTACCCGCCCGCGCATCAGAGTTCGCCCCGGCTCGGCGCGGTCGCCGCTCCACCTCCCGCGCCCCGCCCCGGCCGCGCCCTGCTCGTCGTGGGCGCCCTGGTCGTCGCCGTCGCCGTCGCCGTAGCGGCGTTCGTGGTCGGCGCACAGTTACGGAACGACGACGCGGACCGTTCGATCGCCCAGACCACCCGAATCGACAGCGCTCCTTCGACGGCTACCGCCACGCAGGCCGGTGACGCGATCACCACCACCAGCGGTCCCTCCGGCACAAGTGTTCCGAAGGCGTTTGTCGGCGAATGGAAAGGCGTGGCCCGTGACGTGCTCGCGTCCTTCGACATCGTGCTGACCATCAGAGACGGCACGGTCGGCGAGGAAGTCGCGCAGTCGTCGAACACCGGCAAACTGGGGGGCGAGCGCTGCGAGCGCACGGAGACTCTCACCGGCGCCACCGACAACGAGCTGTCTTTCGTCGCGCGCCTCTCCGGCGGCTCGCCCACCTGCTTCGACAACGGCTCCACGTCGACGGTCAGATTGCAACCGGACGGCTCGGTGGCCTACCGCCTTTCCGGCGTTCTCGGCAACATCGAAGGGGTCCTGCACAAGAGCTGAAGGCCGGACGCCGGCGTCGCGCCGGGTGCCGTGCGCGGGAACGCACGCCCGAGCGCGGTCGGCGGCGGGCGGTTAAGGTGCGGCGGTGGACAGAGCGGAATTCTTCGAGCGCGGCGCCTCCATCGCCGATCGTCTGACGACGACGCAAGCGCAACCGCCGTGGTGGCTGGTGGTGGCGGCCGCCGTGGTGGCGCTCGCGCTGGTGGGTTACACACCCGTCTGGCGGCTGACCCGCAATATCGTCACCATCGCGCACGAAGGCGGGCACGCCCTGGTCGCGTTGCTGACCGGCCGGAAGCTCAACAGCATTCGCTTGCATTCGGACACCTCGGGTCTCACGGTGTCGAGCGGAAAACCGTACGGGCTCGGGATGATCCTCACCACGATGGCGGGCTATCCCGCCCCGCCGCTGCTCGGTCTCGGCTTCGCCGCGCTGCTGGGCGCGAGCCGGATCACGCTGATGCTGTGGACCGCCATCGCCCTGCTCGCCGCGCTGTTGATCAAGATCAGGAATGTCTACGGCGGCATCACGGTGCTCGGCCTGGGCGCGGTGGTCTTCGTCGTCTCCTGGTTCGGCACGGACACGCTGCAAGCGGGATTCGCGTATCTGGGCGCCTGGTTCCTGCTGTTCGCCGGGGCGCGGCCGGTGCTCGAGCTGCAGCGCAGCCGCTCCCGGCAGCAACGTGCCCGCTATCAGGAGGTCGATTCCGACGCCGATCAGCTCGCCCGGCTCACCCGGCTGCCCGGCCTGCTCTGGGTTCTCGTGTTCGGCGCCGTCGCCGTGGGTTCACTGCTACTCGGCGCGTGGCTGCTCGTCTCCGCCATCGCCGAGGTCTGCCTGCCCGGCACGCCCTCCGGCTCCTGCTTCGAGGCACGCTGACCGCCGCACCGCCGGATCGGCTCGGTTAGGCTTCGATCCCGACCTGCGCCATCGCCTCACCCGCGGCCGCGGCGCATCGCCGAGCTCACCCCTATCGGCTATCCCGACACCAGATCGCGATTCACGACCTTCGGAGCCAGCATGGCGGACATTCTCGCGCGCCCATCGCATGCCCTTGCCCGGCACAGTTTTTCGGCATTGACGTCGGCCGTCGCAGTGCTGCTCGCCGCAATAACGCTCTCCCCGACCGCCTTCGCCGCACCGGCTGGCACGGCCTGCGGCACACCGTTGACTCCGGCCGAGACGGCCACGATCACGGAACTGTCCGACACCGGGACGCTGACCGGTTCCTCGCTGACACAACTAGAGCAGGCAGTCGACCGGCACCGGCGAATCACCGAGATCCTGGTCGCCCACCGCGACCTGCGCGGTGTGTTCGCCCTCGGCCTCGACGCGGTCGAGCATGCCGCCGTGCTGCCGCTGCAACGCGATCCCGCGTCGTTCGACGACCCGGAATGGGCGCACCGGATCAGCCTCGAGCTGCTCTCGCGCTTCCTGCACACGGTGCATGCCGAATTCACCGGGGCGCCCGCCGACCCGCACTGGGCGCACTACTTCGCACTGACCCGTCGCTGCGAACTGTCCCCCGCGCGCGTCGCGATGGCCGGTTACAACGCGCATCTGACCGTCGACCTGTCCTACTCGGTCGCCGCGGTAGGCAGCACGACCGCCAACGCGCGCGACTATTACCGCATCGTCGACGCGATCGCCCAGCACGGCGCGCTGATCGTCGAGGCGACCAAAGCCGTCTACGGCGGCGACCTCGGGCCGCTGTGGCGCTTCTACTTCGTCGGCGAGGGCTTGGACCTGCTGCTGGGCCGGGGCGTGGCGACCGGTCCGTTGCTCCGGCTGGCCGACGCGGGCGCCAACGTCGTCATCTTCGCCAACGGCTTGGCGCTACAGGATCCAGCCGCGGCGCCCGCCGCCGTCGCCGAGATCGACGCGTTGTGGCGCGCACTCGATCCGGCTTTCCAAGCCCTTTCGGATATCGGCGCGCTCTAGCGAACGCCTCCGGAGGCAGCGCTCACTCGTGCAGCGCCGCCACGGCTTGCCGGATCACTTCCCGGTGCGGTCGGGTCGCATCGACGGTGCGGCCGTACTCGTCGGGATCCAGCGGCTCCAGGGTGGCCAGTTGCGAAGCGAGCAGGCCCGGCGGCATAAAATGTCCCCGGCGCGCGGCCACGCGACGCTGGAGTTCGTCCCGGGGCACGTCCAGGTGCAGGAAGAACGCGTAGGAAGCGGACGCGCGCAGCCGGTCGCGATAGGCCCGTTTGAGGGCGGAGCAAGCGACGACGCCTCCCTGTCCGGATCGCTCGGCCATCCACGCGGCCAGCGCGTCGAGCCAGGGTTCCCGGTCGGCGTCGTCCAACGGGATCCCCGCCGCCATCTTCGCGACGTTCGCGGGCGAGTGGAAATCGTCGCCCTCGGCGTACTCGACCCCGAGCGCCTCGGCCAAGGCGGTGCCGACCGTCGTCTTTCCCGAACCCGTCACGCCCATCACGACGATCACCGGCACCTCGTGCACTGGAACCTCCTTCCCGTACGGCGGCGGATCAGTTCTGCGCGTGGACTTGTCCCCGGCGACAACCTACCCGCAGGCCACTTCGTCCACCCGTGCGGTGACGATCGCCGCACCCGCCCGACAGATTTCGAATGCCGAGACAGTGCGATCTCGCAGAACTCCAAAAATATTCTGCGACAAGTGTTTCGAGATAGCACGGACGACTGGACAGGAATTACCGAATGTTTGCGACGACGCCAGACACGGACCTGGTCCGACATCCGGACCGCGACCGCGGGCACGCCCCAGGCGCGGCCGGGCGCGGAATCTGAGCAGCGGCATGCCCCGCACACGGAGCGCCGCCCCCGCCTCCGGCGAACTCGTCCCGGCCACCGAGCACATCGTGCGCCACCTGCTCGGCATCATCCCCCGGCGGCACGTCGAGCGCGGGAACCTGCTGCGGGAGGAGATCCGCGCCACCGTCGCGCACTGCCTGTCGACCATCGGCTCGAGCGCATCGGCCGCCTCACCGGCCTGGACACCGCCGCTCCGCACGCGCTCTACCGGTTGCGGGCCGCGCTCATCGCGCGGACCTACACGCGGCCGGAGCCCCAAGCGCCGCCGGACGAGCGCCGATCTCCGCACCGCGCGTGAGGCCCGGCCCACCGGCTAGGGTCGTCGACATGGAACTACGCATCTTCACCGAGCCGCAGCAGGGTGCCAGCTACGACACCCTGCTCACCGTTGCCAAGGCCACCGAGGACTTGGGATTCGACGCGTTCTTCCGCTCCGACCACTACCTGAGCATGGGCGGCGCCGACGGACTGCCCGGCCCCACCGACGCCTGGATCACCCTCGCCGGACTGGCCAGGGAGACCAAGCGCATCCGCCTGGGCACCCTGGTCACCGCCGCCACCTTCCGGCTGCCAGGACCGCTGGCGATCCAGGTGGCGCAGGTGGACCAGATGTCCGGCGGCCGGGTCGAATTCGGCTTGGGCAGTGGATGGTTCGCCGAGGAGCACGCCGCGTACGGCATCCCGTTCCCCGCCGACAAGTTCGCCCGGCTGGAGGAACAGCTGGCCGTGATCACCGGGCTGTGGGCCACCAAACCCGGCGACACCTTCAGCTACGACGGCAAGCACTATCAGCTCACCGACTCCCCCGCGCTGCCCAAACCGGTGCAGGACCCGATCCCGGTGCTGATCGGCGGGCAGGGCGCCACCCGCACCCCGCGGCTGGCCGCGCAGTACGCGAGCGAATTCAACATGCCGTTCTCCTCGCTCGAGGACAGCGCGCGGCAGTTCGACCGGGTGCGCGCCGCCGCGGAGGCATATGGCCGCGCCGCCGACGACCTGGTCTACTCCAACGCGCTGGTGGTCTGCGTCGGCGCGAACGACGCCGAGGTGGCGCGCCGCGCCGCGGCGATCGGACGCGAAGTGGACGAGCTGAAGGCCAACGGCCTGGCCGGTTCGCCGGCCGAGGTGGTGGACAAGATCGGCCGGTACGCCGAGATCGGCACCGGCCGCGTCTACTTGCAGGTGCTGGACCTGAGCGATCTCGCCCATCTGGAGCTGATCTCCGCGCAGGTGCAGTCGCAACTGTGAACTCGTGTGGGTCGCCTGTCCGGCGACCCACGTCAGGGTTCAGCCCAGCGGGCGGTTGGTCGGCACGATGGCGAAGCTCGGCGCCGACGGATCCAGCTTCAGGTGCTGCGGCTTCAGTTGGGTGTTGTTGAGCATGGGCCGGAAGGCCAGCGCCTTCGGCGAGTTGCCCGCGAAGACGTCGATCCGCAGCCGGTGGCCGGGTCGCAGCACCGCCTGGGTGGGAATGACCGCGATGTCCAGCGCCACCGGCTCCCCGGGCACGACCGGCTGCACACTGTCCAGGGTGAGCGGATTGAACGGTTCGGTCAGGTCGCCGGCCGGGGTGCGGCTGCTCTTCTGCTCGTCGACGGCGCGCAGCGAGGCGGTCAGCTGCCCGGTGGTCAGCACCTTCGAGGACCCGTCGGGCGCGACGTCGTTCAGCGTGACGCTCCAGTAGCCGTCGGTGGCGTCGTGCACCGTGTTCAGGTGCACGTTCACCGGCCCCGAGATGACAGTGGACTCGGTAGTCGGGGCACTGGTGAAGGTCAAAGCGTTGCGCTCGGCGATGCGTGAGTCCTTCGCGCACACGTCCACCACCGCGGCCATCCCGGCCGAGCCCTGCGCGGTGTCGCGGGAGCACGCCGCGGCGAGGCCGGGGGCCACGGTCAAGGTCTGCCGCTCGCCGGGGACGACCATCGTCAGCGACCCGTCGTACACAGCCTTCCCGGCGGTGCCGCTCGGTTCGGCCGACAGATACACGCGGCGATGGTTGAGGTCCTGCTGCGGGAACTGCCCGAGGGTGATCCAGCCGCCGCCCTGTTCCCACACCGTGATCGGGCCGAAATCGCCCAAGCCGTGATCGACGTCCTTCAACCACTTGTCGAACCACACGCGCTGCAACACGTCCAGTCGCGGCGGTGCGCCCGGAATCCCGGTCCCGGCACCGGGATTCGCGTGGTAGGTGTCGCCGACGATCAACTGCTTGCGGCCCGCCGGCAGCGGGATCGCGTTGTACAGCTTGGTCGCGCTGTTGGCGAAGATGTCGTGCCAGCCGCCGTAGACGAAGGTGGGGACGGTGATGCGCTCCGGATGACCTTCGATGCCGCGCCGGAAATAGCTGTCCTCGTCCAGCGCGTCGGCCAGCGCGGGCGGCACGTGGTCGAGCGAGGGCGTGAGCAGCGCCTGGGCCAGCAGATCGACGTTGCTGGCCGGATCGGACATCCGTTCCTGCAGCCACGCCCAGTCGAAGGTGCCCCGCAACATCGACTGCACGTCGGGAATCAGCTTCAGCTGGTTGACCGTGCTGAGCCACAGCGGAAGGAACGTCGTCCCCACGCCGCCGCCCGGCGCGACGACGTCACGCATGAGATCGCTGCCCGGTTCCACCGGGAAGATCGCCTGCAACGGCGCCGGAGCGTTCTCGGCGGCGCGCAACTGGTTGATGCCCGAATACGAGCCGCCGCTCATGCCGATCCGGCCGTTCGACCACGGCTGCGCGGCCGCCCACTCGATCACCTCGCGGGTGTCGAGTTGTTCCCGCTCGCCGAGGGTGTCCCAGGCGCCCTGGGAGAAACCGGTGCCGCGCACGTCGGCGATGACTTGCGTGTAGCCGGCCCGGATCAGGTTGCGATCGAGCCCGAGCACGGTCTGCATGGTGCCGCCGTCCACGGCGTGCAGCAGATCACCGAAACCGCTGACCGGCGTGCGGGCCAGATTCACGCGGTTGACCAGGCGCACGGTCAACGGCTGCAAGCCGGGCACCGCGAGCGCCGTATCGATGAGATTGGTCATGAGCTTGGTGTAGGGCGTGAGGTTCACGACGGTCGGCAGCGGCTGCTGCTCCACCTCGCCGCCCTGCTTCACCGGCCGGTAGACGTTGGCCTTCAGGACGACGCCATCGCTCATCCGGATCGGGACGTCCCAGTCGATGTGCACGTCGGCGTACGGCTGGGGACCGTCGTGCAACGCGGTCCATCGCACGCTGTGCGCGTCCACCGACGGCTCCGCGGCCGCCGGCGCCGACACGAATCCCGTCGCCGCCAGTACCGCGACCAAGGTGGCCATCCGGATCGCCCTGATCGTCGTTCGTCTCACGCCACGCCCCGCTGCCATCTCGCTCCCTCGACCGGTGTGCGGACCGACCATCGATCGCCCGATTGAGCGCCAACGTAGCAATCGTCCGGCGAACGTCGTGGGAGGTGCGGTCGGGCCGGTTTGTCGCGGGCGAACAGGCGGTGAACGC
Source organism: Nocardia sputorum (assembly GCF_027924405.1). Classification (NCBI taxonomy): domain Bacteria; kingdom Bacillati; phylum Actinomycetota; class Actinomycetes; order Mycobacteriales; family Nocardiaceae; genus Nocardia; species Nocardia sputorum. The sequence goes on from NZ_AP026978.1 coordinate 4,265,822, forward strand.
CGCGCGCCCGCCGACGATCCGGCTTATCGTGGGGCTCATGACGCCGTTGCAGCGCTACATCGCCGAGGAGATCGCGGCGGATCACGCCGACGGCCTGCTCACCCGGCGGGAGGCGCTGCGCAGGCTGGGCCTGCTCGGGCTCGGCGCCACCGCCGCCGCTACGTTGCTGGCCGCTTGCGCGAGCACGGGCACCGAAAGCTCGGATTCCGCGCCGTCGCCCACGGCGCCCTCGACGCCACCGGGTTCCGCGGCCGCCCTTCCGACCACCGCCGTCACCTTCGACAGTCCCGGCGGGGCGCCGCTGCAAGCGGCGTGGGCCGCGGCGCCGCAGCCACGGGGAGGGGTGCTGGTCGTGCACGAGAACAAGGGCCTCACCGATCACATCCGTTCGGTCGCGGGACGTTTCGCGGGCGCGGGCTACTCCGCGCTCGCGGTCGACCTGCTGTCCGCGCATGGCGGCACCAGCGCGTTCACCGATCCGGCCGCGGCGACCGCCGAGCTGAGCCGCATTCCACCGGAACAACTCGTCGCCGATTTGCGCGCCGGGCTCGACGAACTGCAGCGTCGAGTGCCGGGAAAGAAGCTCGGTGCCACCGGTTTCTGCTTCGGCGGCGGCCTCACCTGGCTGCTACTGGCCTCCGGCCCGTCGCCGCTGGCCGCCGCGACGCCCTTCTACGGGCCGTTCCCGGACAACGGCGATCTGTCCGCGTCGAAAGCCGCGGTGCTCGGCGTCTACGCGGCGGCCGACGCCCGGGTGAACGCCTCCCGGCCCGCCGCGGAAGCGGCACTGGCGCGCTCGGGCAATCCGCATCAGATCTTCACCGCTCCCGATGCGGACCACGCTTTCTTCAACGACACCGGTCAGCGGTACAACGCGACGGCGGCCACCGAGGCGTGGCGTCGCGTAACCGACTGGTATGGAACGTATCTCGGCTGATGCCGACCGAATCCTGCCGTCGCAGCGGAATCCGGAAGCCTCCCCGGGGCTCGGATTCCGACCGGCGGTCCCGATCGGCCGTTCGACGTCCACGCACTCGCGAGGTCGGGCGCGGGGAATCGACTCGGTCGCACGGGCAGCGCTCGGCGATCGCGGCGTTCCTGCTCGCGGTGGTGCTGACAGCCTGCGGAGCCGAGAACTCGACCGGGCCGGATAGCACACCTCCGGCGGCGGGCACCGTCGCACCGAGCGATCCCGCCGGTCGGCCCGACCTCGATGCCGCCGAGGGCGTGGCCGAGGATCTCGACGTGCCGTGGGGGCTGGCCTTCCTGCCCGACGGCGCGGCACTGGTCGCCGAGCGCGACTCCGGACGGATTCTGCGAGTCGGCGCGGGCGGTGCGCAGGAACAGGTGTATCAGGTGCCCGGCGTCGCCGCGCGGGGCGAAGGCGGACTCCTCGGGCTCGCCGTCGCGCCGGACTACGCCGAAAGTGGCTACGTCTACGCCTATTTCACCTCGGAGACGGACAATCGCATCGTCCGGTTCCGGCTCGACGGTCCGCCGGAGGTGCTGGTCAGCGGAATCGCCGAGGCAGGCAACCACAACGGCGGACGGATCGCGTTCGGGCCGGACGGCATGCTGTACGCCGGAACCGGTGACGCCGGGGAATCCGGACGATCGCAGGATCCGGCGAGCCGCAATGGAAAGATCCTCCGGTTGACCCCGGAAGGCCATGCGGCTCCGGGCAATCCGTTTCCCGGCTCACCGGTCTACAGTCTCGGCCACCGCAACGTGCAGGGACTGGCGTGGGATCGGGCCGGTCGCCTGTTCGCGGCGGAGTTCGGGCAGAACCGGTTCGACGAGATCAATCTGATCGAACCCGGCCGCAACTACGGCTGGCCCGGCGTCGAGGGCACGGGCGGCGCCGGCCGCGGCTTCACCGATCCGCTACTGACCTGGACCACCGCGGAAGCCTCACCGTCGGGCATCGCCATCGCCGGGGACACCTTGTACGTCGCGGCGCTGCGCGGCGAGCGGCTGTGGACGGTGCCACTCGAAGACGGCCGCGTGGGGGCGCCGCGCGCCGAATTGCGCGACCGGTACGGCCGCTTGCGCACCGTGGAGGTCGCGCCGGACGGGGCGTTGTGGCTCACCACCTCCAACACCGACGGCCGCGGCGACCCCCGTGGCGGCGATGACCGCGTCCTGCGTTTCCCGGTTCGCTAGCCCGGCCGAACCCCTGCGGCCGGTCGGCATCGCCGCCTCCCGACACTGTGACGAGCACGACCACACGTTTATGTTGTGCACAACCAAATTGCCCACTACATTGTTGCTCATGACCGATCACCTCACCCTCGACGAGCAGCTCTGCTTCCCGCTCTACGCGGCGTCCCGGGCGATGACCGCGGTCTACCGCCCGAAGCTGGAACGACTCGGGCTCACCTACCCGCAGTACCTGGTGATGCTGGCGCTGTGGGAACGCGACGAACGCAGCGTCGGCGACGTCTGCCAGGCGCTCGATCTGGATTCCGGCACGCTCTCCCCGCTGCTCAAGCGGCTGGAGGCGGCGGGCCTGCTCGAGCGGCGGAGATCGGCCGCCGACGAACGCCGCGTCGATATCCGGCTCACCGACCGCGGACGCGCCCTGCGCGCCGAAGCGGGCGACATCCCGGCCCAGATGGCCGAGGCCAGCGGCCTGTCCATGGACGACGTCACCGCGTTGCGCGACATCCTGCACCGACTGACCGACGCACTGAAGTCACAGCTGAACGAAGGAGAGTAGACATGCAGATCCTCTACACCGCCGAGGCCCTGGCCACCGGCGACGGACGCAACGGCCGCGCGCGCAGTACCGACGGCAAGATCGACGTCGACCTGTCGGCGCCCAAGGAGTTGGGCGGCAACGGCGAGGGCACCAACCCCGAGCAGCTGTTCGCGGCCGGCTACGCGGCGTGCTTCCATTCGGCGCTGCGCCTGGTCGGCAAGCAGGCCGAGGCGAACATCGACGACTCCGCGGTCGGAGCCAAAGTCGGCATCGGGCCGAACGGCGCGGGCGGCTTCGGCCTTGCGGTTACCCTGGAGGTGTCGCTCCCCCACCTGTCCAGGGAGGACGCGCAGGCGCTCGCCGACAAAGCACACCAGGTGTGCCCGTATTCCAACGCGACCCGCGGCAACATCGACGTCCAGGTCCTTGTCGCCGACGACTGATCGAGAAGGAGCGGATATGCGTGCCGTAGTCATCGAACGATTCGGTGAACCGAAGGACGTGCTGGCCACGGCCGACCGCCCGATCCCGGAACCGGGGCCGGGTGAGGTGCGGCTCGCGCTGATCCTGTCGCCGATCCACAACCATGATCTGGCCATCGTGCGCGGCGTGTACGGCTACCGGCCCGAGTTGCCCGCCATTCCGGGCAGCGAAGCGGTCGCGCGTGTCGACGCCGTGGGTCCCGGAGTCACCGAGATGTCGGTCGGACGGCGCGTGACGGTGTCCGGTGCGATCAACGTGTGGGCGGAGTACTTCGTGGTCCCGGCCCGTCAGGTCATCCCGCTGCCCGACACGGTCTCCGACGAGACCGCGGCCCAGTTGCTGGCCATGCCGTTGAGCGCGCTGATGCTCATCGACGACCTCGGGCTGCGGCCCGGCGAGTGGCTGGCGATCAATGCCGCCAACGGCGCTGTCGGCAGGCTGGTGAACGTCTTCGCCCGGCAACGCGGGCTGCACGTGCTGAATCTGGTTCGCGGTCCCGGCTCCGTGGCGGCACTGCGCGAACTCGGCTACGAGCCGGTGCTCGATACCGAGAGCGAGGGCTGGCGCGAGCAGGTCGAAGCCGCCACCTCGGGTGCGCCCATCGTCCGGGCCGTCGATCAGGTCGGCGGGCGCGCCGCGGCCGACGAATTGGCGTTGCTCGCGCCGGGCGGGCAGCTGATCTCCTTCGGCGCGCTCTCGGGTAAGCCGCTGTCGCTCGACGCGGGCAGTCTCATCTTCGGCCAAGTCGCGGTGAAGGGCTTCTGGGGCGCCAAGCGGATCGAGGAGATCGGCGCCGACCAGCGCGGACGGCTCATCGGCGAACTGATCGATCTCGCGGCCCGCGGCGAGCTGCGGCTCGACATCGAAGCCGCCTACCCCCTCGAGGCCGCGGCCGACGCCGCTGTCGCCACCGAGACGCCGGGGCGCGCCGCGAAGATCGCGCTGCGGGCTCAGCCCGCCTGACCGGCGGCGAGCACGGCCATCGCGGCGTTGTGCCCGGGAATCCCACTGACGCCGCCGCCCCGGATGGCGCCCGCGCCGCACAGGAACACGTTGCGGTGGCCGGTCGCCACGCCCCACCGGACGGCGGGGTCGGCCGGGTCGGCGTCCTCCGGGAGGTAGGGGAAGGCCAGATCCCGGTGGAAGATGTGTCCACCGGGCAGGCCGACCTCGCGCTCGAGTTCGATCGGCGTCTTCGCCTCCAGGCAGGGCGCGCCGTTCTCGTCTTTCGCCAAGCAGTCGGCGATCGGCTCGGCTAGTACCGAGTCCAATTGGGCCAGGGTGGCTTTCACGAACTCGGCTTTGACCGACGCGTGGTCGGCGGCGAAAAGCTTCGCGCGAGCATGCAGGCCGAACAGGGTGAGGGTGTGCGCACCCTGCGCAGCCAGATCCGGTGACAGGATCGTCGGATCGGTCAGCGTGTGGCAATAGATCTCGGCCGGCGGCGCGGACGGGATCCGGCCGATCGCGGCCTCGCCGTAGGCTCGGTCGAGCTGGGCGTACGACTCGCCGATGTGGAAAGTCCCGGCGAATGCTTCCCGGGGATCGACTTCGGCGTCGCGCAATCGTGGGAGGCGGCGCAGCAGCATATTGATCTTCACCTGCGCGCCCTCGGGCTTCGGCGGCGGGGACTCGCCGAGCAACCCGGCAAGGGTGTACGGTGCCACATTCGCCAGGACGTACCGCGCTCCGATCTTGCCGTCCGCGTAACCGACTTCCGCTGTCCCGCCGTCGGTTTCGATGCTCGTCACCTCGCGCCCGGTGACGATCTCCGCGCCTGCCGCGCGCGCGGCCTCGGCCAGCGCGTCGGTGAGCGCGCCCATGCCGCCGATCGGCACATCCCAGTCGCCGGTCCCGCCGCCGATCACGTGATACAGGAAGCAGCGATTCTGCCGCAGCGACGGATCGTGCGCGTGGGTGAACGTGCCGATCAGCGCATCGGTGAGCACCACGCCGCGCACCGTGTCGTCGGCGAAGGTCGACTCGATCGTCTCGCCGAGCGGCCGCTCGAACAGCGCCTCCCAGGTGGCCGCATCGTCCACGATGTGCCGCAACGCCTCTTTCGACGGAAGCGGCAGGGTCAGCGTCGGGAAGACCCGCCGGGCCAGCTGCCCAGTGGACGCGTAGAACCGCCGCCATGCCCGGTATTCGCTCTCCGAGCCGGTCGCCCGCGCGAAACTCGCCTCCGTCCGCGCGGGCGCCGACGAGACCAGCAAACCCCCTGCCCCGACCGGTGTGTAGGACGAGACCGCCCGCCGCCGCGTCTCGAACCGTAAGCCCAGATCCGTCACGATCGACCGCGGCAACAGGCTCACCAGATACGAGTACCGCGACAACCGGGCGTCGACGCCCGCGAACACCCGCTCGGACACCGCCGCACCACCGACATGCGGTTGCCGCTCCAGCACCAGCACCGACCGCCCGGCCCGCGCCAGATACGCGGCGGCCACCAAACCGTTGTGCCCGCCGCCGACGATCACGACATCGTAGAAGGAGCGCGTCGGCGTCATCCGTTCTCGATAGCACGAATCGGCGCCGGATGGACAGCGACGCCGCCGACAACGGCGAGGAATCGATTCCGAACCGACCACGGCCGTTGCGACGGCGATCGGATGACGCGGCCCTCCACCCTGGCCGCCGATGGCCTCTTCCGGGCGTCCGACCGGCGCGGTACAGGTAAACGGTCGGCGGAATATCGATGGTGGCCTGGGCGGATGAGAAATTCGGGCTGCTGCACCGACAAGGCGTGATAGCTTATGCGGCAAGGGGAGTCTTGATTGTGGGGGGTACTCAATTGGTTACCGACCATGCTCGACCGGGGCTAGTCGATGTGCGCGCGCCAGCGGCGGATGCGGTGAATCGCCGGTCTCGAAGGAACGCCGACGAACCGGTGTTGCGGCTTCGGAGGAACGCTTTCTACACAGCTGCCGATGACCGGCTCGCGGTTCTGTCGCACCGCGGATTCGTCACGAGAACCGTTCCCGATGCCGAAGGGTGGATGACCCTTCTCGCCCCACTGCTGGACGGGCACAACACCTTGCGTGATATCACTCAGCCGTTCCCGCAGCAGCATCGATGTTTCGCGGAGAAGCTGATATCCCTGTTGGTCGATCTGGGCGTGGTTCAGCAGAAGTCGGCCGACGATCCCTACCCGGATGACCCGGAAGCCGATCTCATCGGCTACTCCGTCGCGGACCCAACTGCCGCGCTCGCTGTGCTACGGGGCGCGCCGACGGTCGTCATCGGCACCAGCCCGCTGGCCGAGGCAGCCGCTGCGGCCCTTCGGGACTCCGATATCGAGACGACATGCATCGACCCCGCCGCCCTGGAAACGGTCCAATTCTCGGCCTGCAACGCGGTCGCGTGCCTGGCGATCACCGATGTCGGCCGCATCGCCGCGGTCGAGCAGTGGTGTCTACGCAGAAACGCGCCCTTGGTGCTGGCGGCACTCGGGCAGTCGTCCGTGTGGATCGCGCCGCCGGGCGTCACCTTCACCGAAGTGCGTCCACGCTTGGATGCCATCGACTCGGCAGCTCCTTTGGCCGATTACGCGGCCGCTGCCCTTGCGGCGGTTGCCGCCTATCTGGCCCGAACCTTGATCCAGTGCGCGACCACGATCGATGACGGCAGTACCGATCGACGACTTGCGCGCATAGACACCGAAACCTTGGCGACGACCACACATCGTTACCTACCCTTCCGGCGAACGCCGCGACCACCTGATCCGGAATCATTTCTGCGGCGTCTGGCTACCGCACGATCGACGGCTTCGTTGCAAGATGCAGACTTTGCTCGCCGAGCCGTCGGAATCACGGATGACCGAGTGGGCGTCATCAGCACGGTCAGCGAGGGACCATACGCGCAGCTGCCGCTACGCGTCGCCGAGTCGGTGGTTGCCGATCCGGCCGGCGAAATCCAAACGAAGATCCGGGCCTTCGGGGTCGGCAAGAACACCGCCTCTGCACGGCTGTCCGCGGCGCGTGCCGCGTTGCGCACATCCGCGGCGCTCGCGGCTCCACGCGACGGATCCGTGTTCGGCTACAGCCTCGATGATCGCACGCCAGTCGCGATGAGCGCGGCCACTGCTTTCGAGATAGCAGCGATGAAAACTACGTATGGGCTGCCGGTCGGCACCGCCTACGGTGACAGCCTCGACCAGGCGGTCCTGGCCGGCCTGCTCGATCATTGTCGTTCGATCACCGTCTCGACGGTGCGAGGTCGAGCCGGGTACCTGTTCCCGGAGATCGATGCTGCGGCATTCGTCGGCGCGCTCGGCCGTTACTGTCTGTCGGCGCTGGAGGCGATGCGTGTCACGGTGCAGCTGTTCGCCCTCACCGAGGTTCTGGGCGCACCGGTCGTTGCTGTCTTGGTCGACGGGGTCACCCTGGCCTACGGGTGCGGGGTCGACCTCGCGGGTGCGGTCGAGGACGGAATCATCACCGCGACCGTGTGCCAGCAGTCGCTGTACCACGACGAACCGGACTACCGTCCTGCCCCGGTGCCCGAACTTCCCACCAGCGTACGTGGAACTCGTGGCGAACCCCCGAGGGCAGCCGTGCGGCAGGGAGAATTGGTTCGGTCTTTGCATGCGCGGGGCTATACGTCGTCGTTCGTGTTGCTCGATGATGATCCGTGGATCAGCGCGATCATGCCTCATGTGGTTCGCGTCATCGTAAGGAAGCGTTCGTGAAGAGGGCGGATCGAGCCGAGGAACCTGCCCTTTGCGACGAGTCGGCTTACTGGGCAGCGATATTGCTGCAGTACGCCTTGTGCGCCCCGGCCTGGTTGGTCCGATCATCCGAACCGGATCCGGCTGAGTACGTCGATACGTTCGTGTGGTCGCCTCGTGAACAGGACACGCCGGGGTGGCGAGCACCGTTGACGGCGTTGACGATGGCGATCGTGCGAGCTCGGCCTGCGCGTGGAGGGGAAGGGCCCGCGGAGGCATCCATCGTGCTGAACATCCCGACTGCGGACGACCTCCGCACCGCCGATACGGCCGCTCGGTTCGGCGATGTCACCACGTTTCCGGCGAACCTGGTCTTGGAAGGTCTGGATGTCGCCGCGGCCTTCCGAGGTCGCCTGCATGCGGTCCGCTCGGTGATCGACGAGGTCGACCGCCAACTCGACAAGGTTCCAGCCGCGGGCGCTCGGTACCGGCGATTGCGGGATGCCGATACCGCGACGGGTCCGATCCTGCGATCGTTGCCGGAGCCCCCGGTGTCGTACACGTACCAGCACAAGCAGGTGCCGCACGAGCGCGCACGGAATGCGGCGGACAAAGGCGGCCACGCGGAAAAACCCGCCCCCGTCATCGACTTGAGCGTGACGATGAACAGCCGGGTCCAGGAGATGACCGCGCGTTGGACGATCGACCGAAATGTAATCTCCGAGAACGACATCGCCGCGATCAGGTCGGCGTGGCGGCTGGCGCTGTCGCGGATCGTCTTCGAGAACTCGAGCACGCACGAACCGGCAATCGGAGGATGACCCACAGCGATGATCAAGGCACGTGAACTCGAACAGATCTTCCATTCTCGACGGCGTCGCGGGCGTACCGCTGAGCGGGTGCACGCGGTGAAAGGGGTCACCTTCGATGTTGCGGAGGGGGAGATCGTGTCCTGTCTCGGCCCGAACGGCGCCGGGAAGACGACGACGTTGCGGATGCTGACCACGCTGCTGCCGCCGACATCGGGGGAGGCGCTCGTCGCCGGATTCGATATCGCGACCGATTCCCGGCAGGTCCGCCGCAACATCGGGTACGTATCCCAAGCCGGATCGACAAACGCCGCGGCGACGGCGCTCGACGAGGTCACCGATCACGGGATGCTGTACGGGCTTTCGAAGAAGGAGGCGCGCCACCGCGCAGGGATTTTGTTCGAGCAACTGGACCTGATGGGGCTGGAGAGACGGCAGTGCAAGAGCATGTCCGGCGGGCAGCGCCGTCGGCTCGACCTCGCCATCGGGATGGTGCACGATCCCCGGTTGCTGATTCTCGATGAACCGTCGGTCGGGCTCGACCCGCAATCGCGTGCCAACCTGTGGGACCACATCCGCCGGCTGCGCGCTGATCGCCAAGCCACCGTGTTGTTGACAACCCATTACTTGGACGAGGCGGACGCACTCAGTGATCGCGTGATCGTCATCGACGATGGTCGAATCATCGCTGATGACACACCGGAATCGCTGAAGGCCCGCTATGGGGAAGAGACGTTGGACATGGAGGTGACCGACGTGGCGATGGTTGCGAGCACCGTCGGGGAGATACGCATACTCACCGAATCCGGCGATGACATCCGGGTCGACGGGTGTCGGGTGCGGGCCAGTGTCGGTCACGGCAAAACGAATATGCAGCAGCTGATGCGGCAATTGGAGCGCGCCGAAGTCGAGTTGCGGTCGGTCTCGATCCACTCGCCGTCCTTGGATAACGTCTTCCTCGAGCTCACCGGCCGCTCCCTGCGGGAGGACCGTAGCGGAAGTGGTGCGGTATGAGGTTCGCGCGTGAATGCTTCATCGTCTACCGGCGGCAGATGCGGATCATGTTGCGCTATCCAGGGTGGCTGTTGGTCACCATGAGCAATCCCGCGTTGTACCTCGTTGCGTACGGGCCGTTGCTGTCACCATTGGCCGATCGGATCGGGACAACCGACACAAACGCGTTCTTCGTGCCCGGGATGCTTGTCATGCAAGCGCTGTTCGGCGCTACCTTCGCAGGCTTCCTCGTGATAACGGAATTGCATGACGGTGTCATCGAGGCCGAACGGGTGACGCCTGCCAGCCGTACGGCTCTGCTGGTCGGACGGATACTGCGGGTAGTCACACTGGTGGCTGCCCAAGCGTTGGCGCTGATCGCGATCGGCTATGTGATGGGTATGCGACCGGCCTTCGGTGGTGTCCTCGCGGGGCTCACCCTGGTGCTGTTGCTGGCTGGAGCGCTCACCGCGGCCTCCTGCGCTCTCGGGCTCACGATGAAGGACGCCAACGCGATGTCCCCGATCACCCAGGGCCTCAATATGGTTCTCCTGCTTCTGTCCGGCATCTTCCTGCCGATGACGATCGCTCCGACCTGGCTGCAGGTGATCTCCGACTTCGTGCCCACCAGGCACATAGTCGATGCCGTCCGTACCTGTTTCGACGGGTCCTTCGATCTCGCAGTGATCGCCCGAGGGGGCACGTTCGCCGTGGTGATCATGGCCGCCGCGTTGTGGTGGGGAACGCACACGTTCCGTAAAGCGGCTGCTTGAAACGTCAATCGTCACTCTTCAAGACTGATGGGGCCGTTGTGCGCGGCACCAACCCCAACAGCGGCAACTCCGTCGGATCGTTACCGCCGAACACCGTGGTCTCGACGTCGAGCCAGCCGGTGGAGAAGTGCGGCGGCACCCCGATCGGGCCGGTTTTGCCGTTCGGAAGTCGCGGCAACTTGTCCATGCTTACGGCTTCTGGGTCGTCAACGATATAGATTGCCCCCCACACACCGGTGCTCTCGTAAGACACCCACGTCTTCAAGCGAACGCCTGGGAATCCGGTGAAGTCACTCCGCGCTTTGTCCGCCACCCACTTTCGGAGTTCATCGAAAGTGACGGTGTGGTCGAGTTTGTGCAGCTTCCAGCCGAGAAACATGAAATACATCGCGGTCCTTCTGTCATGCGAACGGGTGCGGGTCCTGGTTAAGTTCGGCCGTCGTGAGGGGGCGTGCGGTGTACCCGAGGCGATGCGGGACCGAAAGAAGCCGCGGGATGCCCTCGACTCGTCGATTGGCGTGGCCGAACGCGAGGGGGACGGCACCGGTGACGACGGCTCGCACACAGCACAGGTCGGCGGCGGTGTGCTCCGGCCCGGTGAGATCGACGATGACTGATTCCATCCCACTATCCCCGAGCATCGACACGATGGTGGTGAGCGCTTCGCTGATGTCGGTGATGGCGTCGAACCGTGCGGGCGTTTCCGGCACACGGCGTAGCGCGGCGCGAGTTTCGGTCAGGAAGCGCAGCCGGTCGAACGCTTCAGGCGCGAAGTACATGTTGGCGTGATCGATCAGCAGACGCACCGAAGAGGGGTTTGCAGCCAGATCTGCGCACCGCTGCCGGTACTCGGGCTGCTCGCTCGATTCTGAGTTGTGCGCGAGCATCGCACTGACTTCGGCTAGTGCGGCTAGTACGGCCGTACCAGGCACAGGATGTGCCGCGGCGGCGACCGCGGCCTTGGGCCAGTCTGTCTCGACGTTGACGCCGAGTGCGCAGACGCTCGGTACGCCGTGCTCCATGGTGGTGTCGAATACCCGGGCGTCGAAGCCGCGCTCTCGCAAGCCGGCGACGATCAGGCGTGCATCGGTGGAAAACGTGTCGACATCCAGTTCCGGCACGGGTAAGGAGCCGTACCACGTGATCAGGAACGCGTCGCGTTCGATCACTTCGAGCAAGGCGTGCAGCGCGGCTTCTTCTTTGCTGGCTCCGAGCGCGGTGCCATTGGACGTTTCGTGGACGAAACGGGTGTGCGTCGCCGGTGGTAAGCCGAAGTAGACAAGAGTCTCGGGGACCAGAATCGGCCGACGCTGGATCATCGAGAATCCCCAGACCCAAGTACAAGGGGTGTCCGGCGTGAAGGGCTGCAGCTTGTCGTCGGCGTCGTACGCGGCCTGCGCGGGAAGGCCGGTGCTGCGGGGGTCGAGAGCCACTGACGCCAGCTCGGCGTAGCTGCCGCGAACGGTGGTGCGCCTGCCGCGCGGACACAGGTTGGCGTACCGCTCGAGGGCCTCGAGAATGGCGACTACTTCGGTATCCGGGAATCGCCTGCCGCGACCGGCAGCAGACTCCAAGGCTCCGTTGGGGCGGCGGAACTGTGCGCTGGTGCGAGGCAGCACGTCGGTGTAGGTGCGGCGTAGTACAGCTATGAGACCGGTCTCGCTGTCGACGTAGGTGGACTTCAATCGCTCCCTGTCAGTCATGATGTTGCGCGTCCGGAAAGCGCCAAGCCCGACGAAGGGCTCCGATCGCGCGGTTATTTGTGTCACCTCTGGGGTGTCGACAGGAAGCGGATGGCATGCGCAGCCGGGCACCGGCAGGAACGGGTGGCGGGAGACCGTGAGGTCGGCCAAATCGATGATGAGCAAGGCACGGACGGTTCTCGGCTGTCGCCCGGTCGCGCAGCGTTGGTACTCGTCTGCCACGAGGACCGCCACGAGCTTGCCTGCTTGCCGCGTCAGCCATCGCGAGGGCTGGTCTTCCAGCGCGGCTCGGTGTTCCCGGATCAGACGCGCATAGATATCGCGCTCGACCCTGGCTTCGGTCCGGCGCACGTCCGCACAACGCGGACACCCCGGTTCACCGGGCAGCTTCATTGGGCCGATGATGACCCGGCCGAGTTCGGTGTGAACCCCGAGTTGGGGTCGGTCGCCGGCAGCGTCGAGGTGTGTGCTCGCCCATTTGTCGCTGACTGTGAACAAGACCGAGGGCGATGCGACGTTCATCAAATCGGCGAGCTCTGCGCGGACCGCATCGGCGAGCACCCCGTCGCCGCGGACCTCCGCTACGAGCGGTGAATTTTCCGTGGTAACAGGGTTCTTCATGTCGAATTCTCCCGAGATCGTTGTGCGGTGCCGACGACCATGGAACCGATGCCGCACAACTGCCATGGAGCGCGGCGCGTGGCTTCGGCGAGCGCAGCGATGTCGACCGGACCCCATGCCAAGGCCCCCAGCCCGAGCGCTGTCGCTACGAGATACAGGTTCTGTGTCAGAACACCGGCATTGCGGAGCATCAGGGAGTAGCCGATCTGCGCGTATTTGCGCAGTACGGAATCCTCTGCGGCGACGATCAGCAGCGCCTGCGGCGTGGCCCCACCGATCGTGGGGCCGATCGGCCGGAGAAACTGCGCGAGCGCAGGGTGCTCGCCCGTTGTGACCGGACACAATGTGTGATCGACCGGACGGTAGTGATAGATGCCTTGCTCAATACCGGTGACCGCACGCGCCACCAGGTAGATCTCGATCTCGTAAGCCGCGCCGCCGGACGGGTAGGGGCGGCTGAGCTGAGCCGTCCGCGTGCGGTCGCGGGCTCCTGCAGCTCGAAACAGTAGTTCGCCGAGCTGGGTCACCGTGACCGGGTGCGCGTCATCGAATCGGCGGCACGATCGGCGATCCTCGAGTGCTTCGGTCAGCGTCATATCGAGCTCTCGCAAGGACCGTAGATCCGGTTCGTGCAGCTTGATCGACTTATCCGTGGCGGGCGGTGGCCGAACCGGCTCCTCGCGTGCCGACGTGGTCGCGGCGAATGCTTCGGCATGCCAACCACGCCCGCTCAAGGAACTGCGGTGATGGAACCACAGTTCGTGAGCGCTCCACGGGGGCTCGTCCGAGGACGCGTCCGCCTCTGATAGCCGCGGACGGAGATGCTTCGACCAGGCGAGGTCGGCGCGGACATGATCGGCGACCGGAGCCGGGATCCCTGCCCGCGACGGAAGGAGCAGCAGTGCCGCGATCCGTACATCGTGTAGTCGGATATCGCACCAGGACGTCGGATTCTCCGAGACCAGATGCTCATGGTGGCGTCGCACGATGGTGTATTTCGACAGCTCGAGTTCTTCGGCCCGGGGCCGGAATGCGGAGGGCCGATCGAACGGCACCATGGTGTACAGCGGTGCACCCTCCCAGTCGACGGTGACGGCGAGAAGCCCTCGTGCCCAAAACGACCGGAGGACTGCTCGGACCTCCGCACCGTGCATGCGGGTGAGTTCGTCCACTGTGTGCGCGCCATGGGCGAGGGTGCGCAGCACTTCGGTTCGTGCGCGGACCCCAAGCGGAAGTGGGTGGATTCGTGGCCACGCGATCAGCGCAACAATATCTCCGCTCTTGTTGCCGGCGGACAACCCGGGGCGCAAGCAGTAGCGCTCACGGAGCTCAGCGGCGAACGGGCGGTCGGTGGCTGTCCATCCCGGAGAAGGTGCCGTCACGAGCGAACTCCCACCAATTCGCCGAGCAACCGCTGGACCAGATGTCGCAGATAATGTTCCTCGTGGGGTGCCACGCCGATGCGGTTGCAAAACAGGTGCGCGCAGACATCGAGGATCGGCAAGGCTGCGCATGACGTGGTCGCGGACACCGGAAGTTCCAGTGGTGCAGCGGCTTCTATCGCGGTCAGGTCGGCGGCGAGTTCGGTGACGGTGTCCCACCAGCGAGGAAGGGTGGAGCCGGGGGCAGCGATGACGTCGCGAACCACCTCGATGAGCCTGCCCCGCTGTCCGGTGTACCGTTCGTGGAGCAGTGCGTCATAGTCGGCGGCGACAGGGCGGAAGCTATCCCACGGATGGTTCACCGCCCATGCGTGCAGGCTGGTGGCGTCGCGGGTCGCGGCGAGCCACGACTGCAGAATCGCGACCAAGGCGACCGCGTTGAGCTGCCCATCGGACGGAGCGGCGCTCACGATTGCTGTCGCGATTCGGCTGGATCGGCCGAAATGCTGCTCGACCGCGACGATGGCTCGTCCGGTGCCGTACCTGTCGTGTTCTCGTGCGTACTCGATGAACCGCACCGATTGATTGGGAAACAGTGTGTCCGAGAAGGTTTGCGCGCCTTCACGGGCCGCGAGCCGGTGCGCGTACGAGCGGTAGTCGCGCTGGGACAAGTGAGTGCGCGACGGGTTGACTTCGAAGAAGGTAGTCGCAGCGGAGAGAACGCCGCGGCGTATCGGGCCGGCAGCGACGCCGTGGGCAGGCAACAGCCGCAAGCGCACATGCGGACCGCCATCCCAGTAGCGGAGATAGAACCAATCCCTGATCGAGCCACCGCTCGAAAGCTCCTGGGTGAGTGGAGCGACGAGATCGGTGAGAACCGTGGTCAACGAGCCGTGATAGAAGATGTGCGCACTGACCCACGATGACGCCGCGGTTCGATCTGCCGAGAACAGTCGGCTTGTCATGGCCGGGGCCCAGCGGTAGGGAGTTCGATGACGTACTCCATGACGTGCCGCAGTTGAGAGTTCGCCAGGGGCAGGGGATCTGGAAGGGCTTCCTCGAGAACGATCTGCGGCGAATCGGGAAGATTCCGGAAGGCGTCGAGGGCGGCGATGATATTGCGGACGTCGATGTACAACGGTTTGCGGCGCTTGTCGAATACCTGCTCGGTCGTGAGATATGCCCGTACGAAGAACCGCTCGGGAAGCGCCAGTTCGTGCAGCCAACCGGACAGACGGAGCAGGAATTGCGCGTCGGTTTCGGTGCGGTGGGGGCGCGGCACGAGGCCGGTATCGATGACCCACGCCTGCCGGCAAAGGACCACTGATCCGATGCTGACTCGAGGATGCCGGCGCACGCCGGGAGCGATCTCCCGGCCGAAGGGAGCGAACGGCGTGACGACGGATGCCCGAAAGGAGTGGAAGGCGCCGAACCACAAACACAATGTCCGCGCTGCGGACGGCAGCAGCCGCGTGTCCATCATGCCGTTGTGGACCGGAAGCACCTGAGTGCGCAGCGCAGCGGAGTGCAGGGTCAACCGGCGGGCGTCCAACCGAATCTGCAGATCGGACATCGGGATGCACTGCTCGGCACTGCGGCGCGGCGTCACGCCGGGGTAGGCGATCGCGTACGGAGCCGCTGGAGTGCACTGATTGAATGCTGCTCCGAATATTCCTTCGATTTCCGCGAAGACGACGCCGTCCGGGTTCTCGGGGCTGACCAGCGGCCGCGGATGGTGCCCGGCGCGCTCACGGAGGTGGTGGATACGCGAGCGGTTCCGCCCCCACCCGGGGTGGATTGCGTTCAGCACGAATCGGCACTTGCCTCCCGTGTGGTCCGGCTGGACGTAGTAGGCCACTGACGCCGATCCAGCCATCTCTTCAGGCCATTGGGACGCGGAGGCGTACACCGTCTCCGGCGAGAGTTCGATGCCGCCGGGAGTCTGCCCGGCGCGCAGTGCGGCGAGCATCTGCTGGCGCACTGAATGCATATGACGCAGCCTCGGATGCTGCCAGGGTGTATCGGGGCGGAGCAGCAGGTCGACCTGACTGCGTATCGACGGCGCTGTGACCATCAGCCGGAGGTCCGCCTCGGCGGCACTGTCGATGTCACCTCGCTGCAGGATCTGTTGCAGGTGCAGGTGCGCTTCGACGAAGGGAACACTGCGATCATCACCGAAGGCATCGCACAACAGCTCATGTACGCAGACCCGGGTGACAGTCAGCGGATCAAGAGCGGTGACAACGCGGTTCACCGCTAGGAGATCGTGCAACGGTTCGTCCCACTCCGCTGACGACGCCGGTACGGCCGTTGCGAGCACCGCTGTTTCGTGCACCGGGGACGAGGTGAGCACCGGCTCGATCGGCGGCAGGTGTAATCGGTTGCGGATTGCTTCCACACACTGGGCGGTCCGGTATGACCATCGCCGATGACCGATTACGTCACCCGAGGCCGGTGGACTGGCGAGCAGCCGCGCCAGCGCTTGCAACTCAGCGGTCAAATCCCAAGTGGGATGATGTACCGACAACCACGACGACAGAGCCGTGACCGGGTCCACTGTGGTATCGGCTGCCGGGCCGTCCAGTATCAGCACATCGGCATCGATGAGCTTGCCGAAGAGCGCGGCTGCGCTGGAGCGGTCGATGCCGAGATGGTTCGACATATCCCGCACTGCCGCGTCGAGCGGACGTGCGGGGCGCGTCGCACCGAGTTCGGATACCACGGCGTCCACCAGCGGAGTCACCCGAACGGAGACGACCGCCTCCCGCTGTGTGACAAGGAGGATGTGCTCGCCGACCCGGGTCGCTGTGGGGTTGACCCGCACAGTCAGGTGCGGCCTGACCCGCGGGTGATCCGCTACTCTTGCCGCGATCGAGCCGATCAGCCGGGCTTCCAGGTCGACGACGAAAGCCGGTGCGAGGTTTTGGACTGGAGATGCTGTGGCGTCGCCGGTCCAATCGACCTCCGCCGCAATGGTGAAACCACTGTAGAGTGTTGTTTTCGTCGCCGCACGGACGACGAATTTGCAAACGCGTTCCAGTTTACGGCGTTTGGGCGCTATGCCTCTGGCAAGCCAGAGTTCGACCTCGGCGGCAAGGGGCTCGCTGCTGGCCGCGATACCGCGGCGAACACAGTCGTAGCCGGCCAGTCGAGCAAGCACCGTGCTCAGCCGCTCCCGCTCCGCCGCGACGGTGTTTTCCAGTTTCGAGAGGGCATCATGCAGCTCACCGAGCGTTTGCTGCCAGAGCTCGACCTCGGCCACGAGTCGCGCCGGAATCGCAGTCCGAAGCTCCGGATTCCATTCGTCCCCGCTGAGTCGTCGCTGATTGTGAATCGACCGTCTCAGGCCGATGAGTCGGCGACGACGAATGTCGCTCGGGGGCAGCACGCCTATGACCTCGTACAGCTGGTCGCCCAGCACTACACCTCGGCCGGTGAGCGCCCTTTGCAAGCCGTGAATCTGTGCGAGCGCAGCGTAGGTGGCGTTCGAGCGGAGGCCGGTGAGCGCCTCGGCAGGCAATGCCGCGATCCTGGCGATCGCCAGTGGGCGAAGCGTCGCGGTTCCGCCTCGAGTGGACCTCGAAGGTTGTTCGCGCACCTGGAAAGACATGATCGCCCCGTCCTCATCGCTCAGATGGAATTCGTACTCGGTGCCGTGACGAAGAAGTAGCAAGTCGGCAGACCCGGTCCCGCTTCGCGAGCGGGACCGGGCTTCGATCTCGGCTGCTCTTACGAGCTGCAGCCGCCACCGGTGTTTCCATCGACCGAGGCGACCGGCTGGCTGCCGTGCGGCGCGGCGTCGCTGGTCAGGGTCTCCACCTGAAGCTCGTCGAGGAGATCGACATCGGCGGACAGGCGGCTGAGGTTGTTGTGTGCGGGCATGATTTCACCCCCTCTTGCGTCTACCGCAGCGGTGACACACGGCAGGGCCGTGAGTGGGCATTGGCTACGTCATGCTGCAGATCTTCTGCCGCCCCCGCTGCTATTCGATAGCATGACATTTCATATGCTATAGCATAGAGCGCCGATTGGGAACCCCCGGCGATGCAGGACCGGACATCACTTCGGGCACCCATGCGGTCACTCGCCTAGGATTCGACCGCGGCGAACGCTTCCGCTGTCGAACTCCGACCGATGCGCCCACGTCTCGGGAATCACAGGCCCTGCGCAAGAATGGACATGACATGCCGGTCAACGAACATCCGACAGAGAGACCCGGTTTCGCCGAGCGACTGAGAGTGCTCCTCGATCAGTCGGCCACCGACCCCGAGGCGCGGATCACCGTGAAGGAACTGTCGCGACGCACGAGAGCGGCAGGCGCTCCCGTGTCGGAGCCGTATCTGTATCAGCTTCTGGACGGCCGTCGTAAGAACCCATCGCTGGCCGCTGTGCGCGCGATCGCAGCGGCGCTCGGGGTGCCGGCCGCTTACTTCGTCGACAGCGCCGAGCCCGAGTCGTTACCCCGCCAACCCGCGAGTAGCGACCTGGCCGATCTGGAGGATGAACTCCGACAGTTGAACCCCGAAAACTTCCGTCAGGTACGCGAATTCGTCGCTTTCCTCCTCGCCAGGCAGCGACTTCGAGACTGAGCTGGCCGAGGTGCGGATTCGAGGTTGCATGCCGAACTACGCCGCGGCAGTGGCGGCCGTTCGCGTCCGCTCGCCCTAGGCTCCGATCAGCGGCTCGCCATCCGGCGCACCGGACAGGTTCGGCCGCCCCGGACAGGACTCGGCAGCGCCTATCGGGAGCCGCGCCGAGGCGGGGAGACTCCGGTTCATGTTCTGTCGAGGGACGCGCGGGCGCGGAGGTGCGCGACAGCGGATTCCGGGTCCTCGGCGAAGTAGCGGAAGGTGCGAGCCTGCGCCGGCTTGCCCAACGGCCGGCTGAAGGTGACCGGTTCGGTCAGTGACACGGTGACCGTTGTCTGGCCGGACACGGCGAGATCCGCCGCGTCGCCGTCCACGGCCGCCAGCCGGGTGTCGGGGTAGCGGCGGTGGACGCGGACGGACGCGATGCGCTCAGCGGGGATGTGGATGTCGAGAAGCGCTCCGTAACGCAGCCGCAGCGAGCCGTCGGCGCCGACGACGTGCGGGCGCACGACACAGGAGGCATGCAACGCGACGACGAAGAAGACGCCCCATACGTCGACGACGAGGACGATCGCGTGCACCGGCGGCCAAGGGATGACGTACGCGAGAGCCGCTGTCTCCACGACACAGACGACGAGGAAGCCGTACATGACGGCCGCCTGCCCAGAGGCGTACGGCACCGCCACGTCGCCGTCGCGCACACCGTGGGGCCCGCGACGAATCACCCAGCGCAGAAAGCTGGTGACGAGAGCGAACTCGTGCGCGATGAGCTTGCGTACGACCGCGGGAACCAGATCCGCGACGGCAGCCGAGACCGCCTGACGCCAGGTCAGTGCGGCGCGGCGGTGCCGGTAGGAGTCCAGGACCAGCAGCGCGGCCGCGGCCGTCAGCACGGCGAACACCGACAGCTCCACGGCCACCCGCACGGGCGGTGCGAGGGAGATCCCCGACACCAGGCAAACGACAAGCGCCGATTCGCCGGGCAGCACCGCCGCGAACGACCACCGCACGGCCCGGCGCAGGGCCCGCAACTCCTTCATCGTCCCCGCTCCTGCAGCAATGCGATGACGCGACGCATCGCCGCCGCCTGCGCCGGTGCGAAGTCCGCGAAAAACGCTTCCGCGAAACCATTTCCGCCTGTCGTCTCCGGCTGCTGATCGCCAGGAACACGCAGCGCCTCCAGCATCCCGTCCGGCATGCTGCCGACAACGGCCCGGGCTGCCTCCTCCACCCGAGGATCGTCCTCGGGTACTCCCGACAGCTCGTCGAGCTGGGCATAGATCTCGTACGCGCGCGTCATGGCCGCCGGATCGGACCTCAGCGCGCGCACCATCCCGTCGAGCCAACCGTCACCGATCGGTGCGCTGGTCTCCAGCAGCGCCAACAGTTCACGTTCCTTGACCGCCATCGCGGGCTCCGGCCCGGGACGCCCGGCGCAGGCACGGGCCATGTCGTCGAACAGCGCGGCGAGCGCCGGGGAGACCGGCGCGTCGGCGGACAGCCCGCCGCCCTCCTCCGCCTGCCGCAGCAGCTGCGCCAAGCGGGCGCGCCGCTGCCGGAGGGACGCCTCTTGGCGCGCCAGGTCGGCGTCCAGTTCGACGAGCACCTCCACCAAGTCCTTGCCCGCGTCCTCGGCCAGGACGTCGCGGACCTCGTCCAGGCTCAATCCCAGCTCGGTGAGCCTGCGGATGCGGGCGAGCTCGACCGCGTCGCGCAGGGAGTACCGACGGTAGCCGTTGGGTTGGCGCGGGGGTTCCGGAAGCAGTCCGATGCGGTGGTAGTGCCGCACGGCGCGGGTGGTGATGCCGACCGTGTCGGCGAGTTCTCTGATCCGCATGGCATCAGTGAAAACGTTGTCGTCGCGACAATGTCAAGCGAAGGTGCGCGCACCGGTGCACCGCCGTGCGATCCGGCGTGCAGAGGACGGCGGGTGCCCGTTCAGACGACCTCGAAGACTCGATAGGCGATGCCGCCCTCGACCGGATATCCCGAGCCGACGCACACGACATCGTTGAGCCACCGATAGTCTCGAGCGCCGGTTTCGAACACCGGGGTGGTGCGGAAGTAGTAGCTTCCGGGATCGACGAGATGTCGCGTGGCCGGATTCCCCATCCGGTCGCGCACCGATTCCGGAATGGTCCACCGTCCACCGTAGGTCATCTGCACCAGGGCGTCGTCGTCGGTGCGCAAGGTCAGCCGGACATCGAGCGTCATGCTCCCGTCCTGCCGGAACGTCGCCCAATCGCCGCCGCCCGGCAACACCGCGCCGCGTAGCTTCGGACCTTCGAAGGACCCGCCTACCGCACCGAACAGTACCCGGCCCCGTCCGATGTTCAGCGGCGGCGCCAGATCCACCACGACGTCGAACAGCTGCCTGGTCTCGATCCCGGCGATGTCCTCGACCCGTGCGTCCATGTCATCTCCCTCCGAACAGCTTCTGCCGTACCGCGTCGGTGGAGACGCCCGATTGGGCGCACAGCTCCGACAGGTCGAAATGGAAGTACTCTCCTGCGATCAGCCCGTCGGCGAACGCGAAGCGAAGGAACACCGGTAGCTCCGCCCGCCGGCCGTTCGGCTCGACGCCGAATCTGTTGCCCGTCATGGTCATTCGCACCGTGCCCCAGCAGGCCAGCGTCTCCCCGTCGGCTGCGTTCCCGCCCAGCTGGACGTCGTAGTCCGGAAACGAGGCGAAGAAGGTTCGTAACGCCGCCTCGTTCGCGTCCAGCCCGCGCGCCACCGTCCCGAACGCCGGTGCTTCCAAGACCATTTCGTCGTGCATGAGCCGCAACGCCGCAGTGACGTCCTGCCTGCTTTTGACCACCGCGAGTTCCGTCGCCAGGTCCATCATCCAACCACCGCCCATGACTTAACTATACGTTCGACCGTATTTATTGTCTACATGCGAGCACGACCCGAGCGTTCGGCTCGGAGACGAGCGTTGGCCCGGAAATCCCGAAGACGGCGACTACTCCGCGCCGAAGCACCTGTGCCAGGGGTGAGTTCGGCGATCAGCTCGAAGTGCTCGGTGAACTCGACGTGCGGCGAGGTCGCGCAGAACACCGAGATATGGCACGCTGATAATTCGACTCGATTCTTTTCGCGCAGGGGGAATTTCGGTGAACGAGCCGTCGCGGACGCAGGCCGTCGTCCTGGACCCGTGGGATGTGCCGTCGGCTCGCGCGCTGGCAGCGGCCCACGGCGTCGAGGTGCAGGAGTTCCCGCGCCGCGGGATCGAGCCGGTCACGACCGTGACCCTGCTGCTGATCGGTGCGGCGGCCGCCGTCGGCGCGGTCTTGCACATCTTGGAGCAGCGCAAAGGCGGTCAGGTGATCGACCTGCGGCCGGGCGCCCCGAAAGCGTTCTACCGCACCCCGGATGTCGTGTACGGCACCGTCGTGATCGTCACCGTCGACGGCAAGGTGACCGTGGAGGTCAGGGAGCCGGAAGGCATGTTCGGCAAAGTGGTATCGACCCTGCCGCAGTTGCTTTCCAGCGGCGGCAGCGCGGAGGAGGTCACTCGAACGGTGACCGAGAGGTTCGGCGCGGACATCGCTATAGAGACGGCGGACATCGCGGTCGAGACGATTGATGGCGATCCGGCTCCCGAGGGCGGCGCATAGGTGCACGGTGACGCCCAGCGAGCAGCACAGCGGTATTACGAGCAGCTGCGGGCGGCACTGGAGGAGCCCGAGCCCGGCGATCTCGCCGGAGCCGACCTGGCCGAATTCCAGGCCCTGGCTACGGAACTCCTCGAACGGATCCTGCGGGACTACGCGGCCCCCGAGGTCACCCCGGAAATACGGGCCGAGGCGGAGCGGGTGGTCGCCCAGTTCATGCGCGGTCGCGCGGGCCGCGACGAGATCGAAGTCGAGCAGCTGAGCAGAATCCAGGACCGGATCGAAGCGGCCATACCGACCATGTTCCCGGACGGCTTGGCCCGGGTCGGCGGGCGCCCGTTGGTGCGTCCGCTGCGAACCGGGCAGCTCAATGCCGTCTGCACGCTGACGCCGGGCCGTTCGGATGCCTACCTGGTGCTCGTCGAGGACCAGATGGAGCAGTTCTGGCACAAGCTGAGCGCGGCGGTCGCCTGGGCGATCCCGCGCGGCCCCGTGCACGACGGACATCTGCACGACTATCGGCTCGGCGTGTCCGCCGTGACCGAGCGGATCGAGTCCGATCCGGATGTCCTCGCTCGTTTCGTCGACGCCGTCACCGGTTACGCCGTGACCGGCCGGTTCGATCGGACCGAGTCCTATCCCATGCTGCCGCCGGGCTACCTCAACTTCGCGAACATGTTGGGACAGTCCCTGGAAAACTTCGTGATCGGCCACGAATACGGGCACATCCTGCTCGGCCATCTGCACAAGACGGCGTCGAGCCGAGGCGTCCTGCCGATCGACGATGTCGGCACGCTGACCTACTCGTGGAAGCAGGAGCTCGAAGCCGACTTCATCGGCATGGGCCTGGCGCTCAACTGCACCGGCGAATATCCGGTCGAGTTGAGTTTTCTGGGCATCAGCCTGTTCTTCGATGCCCTGGACGTCATGGATCGCGCGGTGTCCCTCCTGGAAACCGGCGACGAGAACGTCCGCCAGCTGGGCTCGCACCCACCGTCCTATCTGCGCAGGCGACGATTGCGGGAGTCGCTCGAGCAGCTGGCTCGCGCCGACGGCACGGACGAGCGGGAGAAGGCCGAACGGTTTCGGGCGGCGCTGAGAAACGCCGAGGTGCAAGCGGACGTCGTGCGCCTGCTGTGGGAGCGCACGCGACCGCGCCTGCTCGACCTCCGCGAGCGTGGCGTGCGACCGGCCCGTACCTGGCGAACCATCCCGAAAGAAGTGCCGGCAACCGAGCCCCCGCTCGATCCGGGGTCGCTACACCCCGATGAGGCCGCGTCGCACTACTACCGAAATCTGCTGGCGCGGACCGACGCCCTGCTCGGCGCCCGCGCTCGAGTCGACCCGGCCGCTCTGGGAACCGAACTGGATCGCTTTCTCCGCGTCGAGCGAGCCGACGATCCGCGCGCGGCGACGGTGCATCTGGGTCGCGATCCGCGGGACATGGGCGACCTGTTCTCCGAGGTGCTGGACTGGACCGAGAGCGCGTTGCGGGCCGAGGTGGCCGAATTCCCCCGCCCGCTCGTCGGCCACCTCCGGACGGGTCGGCTCGACGCGGTGCTCGCACCCGTGCCGGGCCATTGGGACGCTCGGGGCACCTGCCTGATGCTCATCGAAGACGAGTTGGCGCTGTTCGCGTTCAAGTTCGGCGAAGCGGTCCTGTCGGCTCTGCCGCAGCGGCGCGCGGATGAGAACGGCAGAACCAGCTTCGTCTTCGACGAGTCCGCAGCGGCCGAGCGACTGGATGCCGAGCCGATGCTCGCCGCGCGCTTCGCCGAGATCGTCAGCGCTTACGCCATGACCGGCAGCGTCGTCGGCCACGCACTCGGCGGGCTGCCGGGTGGTCAGCTCGACTTCGCCGCGGACCTGCGTGATTCCCTCCTCCGTTTCGTCCTGGGGCACGCGTACGCGCACCTTCTGGTGCACGCCCGTGCAGCGACGCCGCGCGCGGAAATGCTGCCGGTCCCCGATGTCGAATCACTCACGCACTCCTGGCAACAGGAGCTGCTGGCCGACGAGATCAGCTTGGGCATTCTCGCGACAGCCGGTTTCGGCGATGCCGACAACGTCGACCTGGTAGGCGCCTTCCTGGGTATCGGCTTGTACTTCGATGTCGTGGACGTGATGGATCGCGCGTTGTCGCTGCTGGAGACCGGCGCGGAGGAGGCTCGTCAACTCGGTTCCCATCCGCCCTCGGACGTGCGAAAGCAACGGCTGGGTGAGCTTCTGGTGACGAGCGCCGAATCGACACGCCCGGTGGTCGGAGCAGCCGAGGCACAAGGCAGGATCGTCCGCCTGTTCTGGGCCCGTGCCCGGCCGCGCCTGCTGGAACTGCACCGGCAGGGCGCGCGTCCGGCGCCCATGTGGCGGACGATCCCGAAAGAGACCGAAGCCGACGCCGCACGCGACCGGTAGGGACTGGTCCATCCGCGGGTGAGTGCGTTGACCACGAACTTTTGCCGGTCAGGCGGCGGTCGTGCGGATTCGTGACCGGCCCCAGCGTTGCGGCGTTCGCTGCGAACAGTCATGGTCGACGCACTAGCCGAAGTACCGGTGGAACCACGCCGTCAGGTCGGCTTCGTTCTTCGGTCCCTGATCCGGATGATCGGCGCGCAACGTGCAGAAATGCCCGGCGATAGCGAACTTCTGGTGGACCACGAACAGGCAACTGGGTCCCAGTGCGGGATCGGTGTTCGGGTAGCAGAAGAAGCGGCCGAGGACGTTGCCGTTCTGTCGCCAGGCGTCGTCACCCGGGTCGCCGCTGCCGCACACATGCCCCGAGAACTGGCCGCGGTTCGCCTCGTACAGGTACATCGCGGACTCCTGGTCCGGGAAGCCGAAGAATTCCGCCGCTGGGAACCCGGCCTTCGTGCCGCAGGCCAGCATCGCGTCCACCGGGCCGGGCGGCGGATCGGCGTGGCGGCAATTGGCCGGACCGAAATCACCGGCCAGGTGGTTCAGCACCGCACGATCGGCCTGGGTGAAATAGTCCGGATCCCGGGCGGTGTCGGGAGTACGAAACCCGAAACCGTTGCGTGCGGCCACATAATCGCGGTACCGCTGGTCGGCCGGATCCCAGAGGTACACCGCGGCGGCCAACGCCTGCTCGTCCGTCACCAGCAGCGCCGGGCGCGGCGCGGCGGGATCGTCCACCTTGCTCAGGAAACACGATTTGCGGCCGACTTCCGCGCCGTCGCGCAGCATCGGTCCATCCTGCCCCGGCGGATCTCCGGGGCAATTTCGTCCCTGCAGACCGGTCAGCAAGGAGGAGATGTAGCCGCGCAACTGGTCGACGGTGCGAAACCGTAGGAACCGCGCGGCGGGATCGCTCGCGGCCGGATTCGCGGCGCAGAACACCACGGCGACGGTCGGCGAAGCGGGGTTCTCGTGCACACAGTTGGCGCGTTTGTAACCAGACGGGCCCACCAGGGACAGCAGGTCGATGTCCGGGCCGTCGGGCGCGCTCGCGTCGGGAACCGCGGCGCCGGTGGTGGGCCGGGTCGACTCCCAGCCGAGCAAGCCGAGCGCGGCGGCCAGAAGGACGACGCCCAGCAAGGCGAGCACGCGAAGCACCCGTCGGCGGCGGGGTCGGCCGCCGTCCCGGCTGCGCGGGCCGGTCGTCGCGCCCGATCGGTCCCCTGGCGGGCCCGCTGTGGTCGGCGGACCTTTGTCCTCCGGCTCCGTCGGCGTCTCCGGTGAGCGGCTCGAGGCGACCGCCGCCTGCGCGGCCGCGCCGAGCTCTCCTGCCGTGGCGTACCGGGCCTGCGGATCCTTGGCCATGCCGCGCGCGATCACCTCGTCCAATCGGGCGGGCAGTCCGGGACGGCACTCGTGCGGGCGCGGCGGCGGCTCGAACAGGTGCGCGGAGATGATCTGGGCTTCGGTGTCCTTCGGGAACGGCCGCGAACCGGTGAGGCATTCGTACAGCACGCAGGTCAGGGCATAGACGTCGGCGGCGGGGGTCACGGCGCGGGAGTGGAACCGCTCCGGTGCCATGTAGTGGAACGATCCGATCGCCGAACCGGTGCTGGTGAGGCTCTGCCCCGTGGCCGACTGCGCGATCCCGAAGTCCACCAGGTAGGCGAAGCCGTCCGCGGTGAGCAGGATGTTGTCCGGCTTGATGTCGCGGTGCACCAAACCGTCGGCGTGTGCGGCGTCCAGTGCCGCGGCGACCTGCCGGATGATCGCGACCGCCCGCTCCGGCTCCAGCGGCGCCCGCTCGGTCAGCAGCGCGCGCAGGCTGTCGCCACCGACCAGGCGCATATCGATGAAGAGCCGGCCGTCGATCTCGCCGTAATCGTGGATCGGGATGATGTGCGGTTCCTGCAAACGCGCCGCGACATGCGATTCGCGCCGGAACCGTTCCCGGAACACCGGATCGTCGTGCAGCCGCTCGGGCAGCACCTTCAGGGCGATGGTGCGGTCCTTGACGGTGTCGTAGGCCTCGAACACTTCCCCCATGCCGCCACGACCGATCAGGCGATCCAGGCGGTACGGCCCGAATCGCGACCCCACCTCGAGCGTCTGACGTCGCGTCGTCATCTCGTCCTCCGTGACGGGGACCCGGAGGGTGTCCGGCGCGGACCGAGCCGAACGCCTTCCCGGGGCCGTGACCCGGGTTCTGCGCTCAACTGTAGGCCGCGGCGATCCCTTCGGCAGGCGTATCGCGCAGCGGGCCGGTCAACCGCCGATTCGCGTCGGCGCAGGTCCCTGGCCTGTCGGCGCGGTCGCAGCCGAACGGCGCCGCGGTGCCAAGAGGCGTCTTTCACGCGTCTTCAGACCACCCGCAACGGGTGCCGCCCTCGTCGCCCGCCTTCCCGATAGGCGGGCACCGCGACGACCGGAGGCGAGTGCCGGTATTCCCCGGGATTCGAGCCATGGCGGCTCCGCTGCCACCGGGCGAACATCCTCGATCATTACCGAACGTCAGGGTGGTGCCCCCGGTTTGTGCAGTGCCCACGGCGACTGTCCGTCCGAACTGTGCACCTTCAAATCGGCGGACCTGGCCGTACCGGGGCCCATACCCTCCCCGCTTTGCCCTAGTTCCAGGTAGCCGGTGTTGGCGTGGACTTCGGTCACTCCGGCCTCGGAATGCAGAATCTTGGCCGCGCGGGCGCCCACATCGGAGAGCGGCGCGTGAGACAGCAAGGCCACCGTCCCGCCGTTCTGCTCGACAGCCCGTTGGAAATACTTGTTTCCAGCCAGGATGCGGGCGTAGTCGGCTTCACCGACGGCGACGGTCTCCCGCTTGCGGCCCGCGCGCACTTGCAGGAGGACATTGTCGACCGGCGCTGCGTCGATGTCGTCGAGCCGCGGTGACGCAAGACTGGCGTTGATGGCCAGGACTGGCGGCTTGTCACGGAACGGCACAGCCCAGGGCACTCGAGGCTGCGACCCGGACGTCACACCGTAATTCTCCTTGTACTCGCCGAGCTCGTAGTAGAAAGACCGGAACATATCCATGGAGTCCGCTCCCGCCCATGCCTTGTACCTCCTGGCGTCCTCTTTCGACAGGGGGAACGCAACTCCTAGGTCGACAATCGTCCGGAATTCGTCCTGGAACGATCCCATGCGGCCGATCAGGCGAACGGACTCCACGTCTTTCGGGTCGATCGTCGCGGGATCAATCGTCTGGAAGAACGGATGGAACCGTAACGCCTCGGCGGAATCGGTCTCCACGTAGCGACTGACCGCTTCGCGCAGCTCATCTCCCGGGACCCGCCTGGACAGGCCCTCGCCCGCGTGCCGCAATTGCAGGGCGAGCCGCTCCGCCACCCACTTCCATTTAGCGGACAGCATCGCTAATCCCGCGTTGCCGACCCGTCGCGGTGCAGAGCTTCGGCCCGCAGCCGGAACGCCGCACGACCGTTGGCATTGAGAAGGATGTCGACGCCCGGCGGTATGACGGCAGGCAACTCATCCCCCACCAGCCGGAGCCACCGCTGCACCGGCGGGCCGAACTTCTGCGCGTGCGCAGTAACGACGAGGACACAGGGCACATCGTCCGGTGCCTTGTCGATGACCGGCCGGCCGTGTTCGTCGCAACCGATCTCCACCACCGACTGCCGCAAGGTCGGCACGAGTTCGGCGCCGGCGTCCGCGTCCCCGGCATGGATCAGATGAAGCAACGCGTCCAGCGGATCGGTCGGCGACTGTTCGTCGGGCGGCAGATACGCGGGGTTCGGTTCGAACGGTCCTACCCGTCCGTCGGCGCCTATCTTCCAGCGTCCGACGATCGTCCGAGGCGGGGGCGATTGCTCCGACTCGTTCGGCTCCCACGCCGGTGACGTCAGGACGAACCAGTCACCCTGCCTGACGGTTCCCGACTCCGAACGATCCATCACTGCTCCCGCCAGCGCTGTCCCCGAACCCCGCGGTTCTTCCTCACTCAGGCCTCCGCCCAGCCACATCGCGACTCAGCGTAGTCCGGAACTGCCGGACAACCTGTGCGGCCACGTCGATGCGGGTCAGGTGACGGGCCGACTCCGATCCGGTCACGCTACCCGTGCCGAAGTCACGGCGGCATCCCCGATTTCTTTCGGCACCGGCGATGGTGCGCCCCCATGAGGCGGCCACGCCTCGATCGTGGGCCGATAGGTAGATCGTCCGCATCGGTGTGTGCGGCACGCCTGATGGTCGGCTGCCGTCACGTCGGGGGGTCCTTGGGTGTGCGGCGGTGCAGGGCGAGCTGGATCTCCAGCAGCAGGCGGTCGGCGGGGTCGTCGAGGTCCATGCCGAGGATGTCCTCGACGCGGCGAAGCCGGTAGCGCAGCGTGTTCGGATGCACGCACAGTGCCACGGCGGCGGCGCGCACGTCGCCGTGTTCGCGCAGATAGGTCTCGACACTGTCGCGCAGGCTCGCGGAATGCTTGCGGTCGTAGTCGAACAGCGCGCGCAGCCGCGGATCGTGCAGCTCCGCCCGCGATCCGACGAGATCGAGCACCTCACCGAGCAGCACGGCGGTCCGCGCCTCGGCCAGGGTGGTCACCCGGCTCGCGGGCGTGGCCGCGCCGCTGCCGTCCAGGACCCGATCGACTTCCGCGCGCGCGTCGGCCACCCGGCCGAGATCGGTTACCGGACAGGCGATCGCCGCCCGCAGCGACAGCGAGCGCTGGGCTTCGAACTGGTCGATCAGCTGGCGCGTCCACGCCGTCACCGCCTGCGCGGAGCGGTAACCGGGCAGCAGCACGTAGACGCGGTCACCGATCGTGGTGGTCACGGAGTCACCGCGAAAAGCGCCCGCCCGCAATCGCAGAACGCCGCCTATGGCAGCCGCCTCGGCGCCCGCCGCCCGCTCGCCCGCCGCGAGCGCGAACCCGATCACCGCCGCCGGACCGGTCGACGGTAGGCGCAGCGCGTTCGCGACCGCCGCGGCGTCGATCGCGGGCCCGCCCGCGCCGAACAGCCGCCGGATCAGCAGCGTCTCGGTGGTGGGCGCGTCAAGGCTCCGGGAGATCAGCCGTGCCGCGATGGCCGCCGCGCCGCGCAGGATCTCGGCCGCGTCCGGGGCGAACGGCCGATCGCCCTGCTGCAGCCAGATCGCGCCGAGCAGCTGCGGGCCGGCCGCCTGCGCGTCCGCGGGACGGCGGATGCCGATCACCAACCTGCGCTTGATGTTCAGCTCGACGTGCGCGGGCACGTCGACGACTTCGTCGGTGTTACGCAGCCGATCGAACACGCCCCACTGCCGCAGCAGACTCAGATATTCGCGCGGGCCCTCCCGGCCGAGAATCGAGCGCACGCGCAACTCGTCGGCGTTCTCGTCGGACGCCGAGTACGCGAGCACATGTGACAACGGGTCCTCGATCGACACCATCCCGTCCGCGTCGTCCGCGATCATCTGTGCCAGCGCGAACAGGTCGAGCTCCGCGGCACCCTGATCAGCATCCCCGCCCACGTTCCCGCCCTTCGGCCAACTCGACAACGCACTTGCCCCATCTTTGTCCGATCGACTCATTCTCCGGGCAGTTTTCCGGTGTTGACTTCCATCTACCGAAAAATCATCTAATGCCAGGAGGTCTCATGGACGCGGTCGTGGCCCCGCCCCCGCCGGTCAACGAACCGGTGGGCAGCTTCGCGCCGGGCACGGCGGAACGTGCGCGCCTACGGGTGAAGCTGGCCGAACTCGCCGCGACGCCGACCGACGTCGCCCACGTCATCGGCGGTGCGCACCGCCACGGTTCGGGCGAGCGCGTCGCGGTGGTGCAGCCGCACCGGCACGCCGCCGTGCTCGGCACGCTCACCACGGCCGGACCGGGCGAGGTCCACGACGCCATCGCGGCGGCGACCGCCGCGGCGCCGGACTGGCGGGCGCTGCCCTTCGCCGAGCGCGCCGCGGTCTTCTTGCGCGCCGCGGACCTGCTGGCCGGTCCGTGGCGCGAAACCATCGCGGCGGCAACGATGTTGGGGCAATCCAAGACCGCATACCAGGCCGAGATCGACACCCCGTGCGAGCTGGTGGACTTCTGGCGGTTCAACGTGCACTTCGCGCGCCGGATCCTCGCCGACCAGCCGCTGTCGGTCCCCGGGGTGTGGAATCGGATGGACTACCGCCCGCTCGAAGGGTTCGTCTACGCGATCACGCCGTTCAACTTCTCCGCCATCGCGGGCAACCTGCCCACCGCGCCCGCGCTGATGGGCAACACCGTCGTGTGGAAACCGGCGATCACCCAGTCGGTGGCGGCGTACTGGACGATGCGACTGCTGGAGGCGGCGGGCCTGCCGCCCGGGGTGATCAACATGGTGCACGGCGCGGGCCCCGAGGTCTCGCGAGTAGCGCTGGCCGATCACCGGCTCGCGGGCATCCATTTCACCGGCTCCACCGCGACCTTCCGGCACCTCTGGCGCACCGTCGCGGCGAATCTCGACCGCTACGACGCCTACCCGCGCCTGGTCGGCGAGACCGGCGGCAAGGACTTCGTCGTGGCGCACAGCTCCGCCGATCCCGAGGTGCTGACCACGGCCCTGATCCGCGGCGCGTTCGACTACCAAGGCCAGAAGTGCTCGGCCGCCTCGCGCGCGTTCCTCCCCCGGTCGGTGTGGAACCGGATGGGCCGCGAGTTCATCGACCGGGTGGCCGCGCTCAGTTACGGCGATATCACCGACTTCGGTCACTTCGGCGGGGCGCTCATCGATCGGCGGGCCTTCGCCAAGAACGCGGACGCCCTCACGCGCGCCAAGGCGACCCCCGGCTTGACCATCGCCACGGGCGGCCACGCCGACGACAGCGTCGGCTACTTCGTCGAGCCCACCGTCCTGCTCGGCGACGACCCGGGTGACGAGGCATTCCGCACCGAGTACTTCGGCCCGATCCTGGCCGTGCACGTCTACGACGATTCCGCCCGGGGCTCGTTCGAGGCCACGCTCGATCTCATCGACCGGGGCTCGCCCTACGGCTTGACCGGCGCGGTCATCGCCCGGGACCGCGCGGCGATCGGCACGGCCCTCGACCGGTTGCGCTTCGCGGCGGGCAACCTCTACGTCAACGACAAACCCACCGGCGCGGTCGTCGGCCAGCAGCCGTTCGGCGGGTCGCGCGCGTCCGGCACCAACGACAAGGCAGGCTCGGCACAGAACCTGCTGCGCTGGACCTCCGCTCGCACGATCAAGGAAACCTTCGTTCCCGCGACCGACCACCGCTACCCGCACCAGGAGTTGTGATGGCCTTCTCCGGACTGCTGCGGCCCGCCCTGCTGGCGGCCTCCCGTTCCCCGCGCGTGGAGCGCGCGATCACCCGCGCCGCCACCACCAAGAAGCTGGTCGACCGGTTCGTCGCGGGTGAGACCGAGAGCGACGCGGTCGCCACGGCCTCGGCATTGCTCGGCTCCAGCCGCTGCGTGACCATCGACTACCTCGGCGAGGACACCACCGATCTCGACCACGCCCGCGGAACCGTGGCGCATTATTTGCGGCTGCTGTCGGCGCTGGCGGAGCTGCGCGCCGCGGAGGAGACCACGGTGCCGCGGCTGGAGGTGTCGCTCAAGCTCTCCGCCCTGGGCCAGTCGCTTCCGCAGAACGGGTACGCCATCGCCCGCGAACACGCCTACGAGATCTGCACGGCGGCGAAGGCGGCCGGGATCTGGGTGACCGTGGACGCCGAGGACCACACCACCACCGACTCGACGCTGTCGATCGTGCGTGAACTGCGGCTGGACTTCCCGTGGCTGGGCACCGTCCTGCAGGCCTATCTGAAGCGCACCGAGGAGGACTGCCGGACCTTCGCAGGCCCCGGATCACGGATCCGGTTGTGCAAAGGCGCCTATCGCGAACCCGCGTCGGTGGCCTACCAGAGCCGCTCCGCGGTGGACGAGTCGTATCTGCGCTGCTTGCGGGTGCTGATGGAGGGCAAGGGCTACCCGATGGTCGCCACGCACGACCCGGCGTTGATCGATGCGGCGCTGCGCCACGTATGGGAAAGCGGTCGCAAATCCGGCGATTTCGAGTTCCAGATGTTGCACGGCATCCGCGACGCCGAACAGCGTCGCCTGGCCGCAGCGGGCCACGCGCTGCGGGTCTACGTGCCCTACGGAGACCAGTGGTACGGCTATTTCATGCGCAGGTTGGCCGAACGCCCGGCCAATATCGCCTTCTTCCTGCGCTCCTTCGGCCGCGACCGCTGAGCGCTACCCGGTCCGGGAAAACCGGATCCAGTCGCAAAGTGACCACAGACGCCGGTGACGTGGCCGTGCTTCCAGCGATCGGCCGCCGGAGGTGGACTTGCGGCCGGGGGTCGCACACCGGAACCGGATCACCAGCATTGGCACGCTTTCGCCGCAACTCGCGACGCCACGCGACCATACTTGCGAACATACGGTTTCGAGCGAAGCGAGACCGAGCATCCGCCGTTCGTGGCCCGGCTCGCGTTTGCGCGGCCGTCGCGTAGGCGACGAAGGAGCAAGCGGCGGTCGCGCACACGCGAGCCACAAGAGGACCGCGAACACCCAGCGCCGCAGGCGCTGGAAACAAGCACAGGAGTCGCATGTCCCTCGCGCAATTACGCGCCCAGATGACGCGCCGCAAGCCGCTCGGCGAGGTCGAGGACGAAGCCGCCGCGGCCGACGAGCAACTGTCGCGGTCGCTCGGATTGTGGCAGCTCACCGCGATCGGCGTCGGCGGCATCATCGGCGCGGGCATCTTCACCCTGGCCGGTGCGGTGGCGCACTCGGTCACCGGGCCTTCGGTACTGATCTCGTTCCTCATCGCGGGCGTGGCCAGCGCCGCGGCCGCGCTGTGCTATGCCGAGTTCGCCGGGATGGTGCCCAAGGCCGGATCCGCCTACACCTACGGGTACGTGTCGCTCGGCGAGATCGCGGGCTGGTTCATCGGCTGGGATCTGCTGCTGGAGTACGTCGCGGTCGCGGCGGTCGTCGCCATCGGGGTCTCCGGGTACTTCAAGTTCCTGCTGGAACAGGTCGACATCACGCTGCCGGATTGGATGCTGGGCGCTGCGGGCACCGGCGAGGGTCACGTCGTCGACGTGTTCGCCGTGCTGTTCTGCCTCGGCACGGCGTGGCTGCTCTCGCGCGGCATCCGCAGCGTCGGCCGGTTCGAGACCGTCGCGGTCGGCATCAAGGTCGCGCTGGTCGTGCTGATCATCGCGCTCGGCGTGTTCCACATCGACAGCTCGAACTACACCCCGTACTTCCCGTTCGGCACGGGCGCGGTGTGGACGGGCGCGGCCACCGTCTTCTTCGCCGTGTTCGGCTACGACGCGATGAGCACCGCCGCCGAGGAGTCCACCGACGGCAAGAAGCACCTGCCGAAGGCGATCATCTATTCGCTGGCCATCGCCATGGTGCTCTACGTGCTGGCCACCCTGGTGCTGACCGGCATGCAGAAGTACACCGAGATCAGTCCGACCAGCGGGTTCTCCACCGCCTTCGAGTCGGTCGGGCAACCGGGCGTGGCGAACATCATCGCGGTCGGCGCCATCGTCGGCATCGTCACCGTGGTGCTCACCTTCATGCTCGGCGTCACCCGGGTCTGGTTTGCCATGAGCCGCGACGGGCTGTTGCCCGCGTGGTTCGCCAAGACCCATCCGGTTCGCAAGGTGCCTACCCGGGTGACCTGGATCGTCGGCATCGGCTCGGCGCTGATGGCCGGGTTGCTGGACATCACCGTGGTCGCCGAGCTGACCAATATCGGCATCCTGATGGCGTTCATCGTGGTGTCCGTGGCCGTGATCGTGCTGCGGCGCACCCGTCCCGACGAGCCGCGCGAGTTCCGCCTGCCGTTCATGCCGGTCGTGCCGCTGATCGGCATCGGGTTCTCGCTGTACCTGATCTGGTCGCTGCCCTGGGAGACGTGGGCGCGGTTCGTGATCTGGCTCGTGGTCGGCCTGGTCGTCTACTTCGGCTACTCGCGCACCCATTCCCTGCTCGAGCGCGGCCGCCGCGCCGCGGCCGAGGGCCCCGCGTCCTTCTGATCGCCCATCCTTGGACAGGTTCGCGAGCGGTATCCATTGCGGAATGGTTGCTCGACTGCATACGGTCGGGAATGCCTGCATCGGCGTCGAGCCCGGAAGGAGCACGAGCGGATGGATCTGCGAGAGGTCGTTTCGTCGGGTGTGCTCGAACAGCGCGAACTGCTGGCCCAGGGGGCGCTGTCCGCGGAGGAGTTGGTCGAGGCGACGCTCGACGGGATCGATGCCGCCGCTGACCTCGGCGCCTTCACCCACATCCTGCGGGAGGAGGCCAGGGCCGAGGCC
This sequence comes from Nocardia sputorum, assembly GCF_027924405.1. Lineage (NCBI taxonomy): Bacteria > Bacillati > Actinomycetota > Actinomycetes > Mycobacteriales > Nocardiaceae > Nocardia > Nocardia sputorum. Next base: position 4,300,868 of record NZ_AP026978.1, read on the forward strand.
GTCGAGCGGGACCGGGAACGCGCGGCGGGCGGCACGGTGGGCCCGTTGCACGGGGTTCCGGTCGCGGTGAAGGACGAATTCGACGTCGCCGGCGTGGTGACCAGCTTCGGCACCAGGGCGAACGCGACGCCCGCCGTGACGGACGCCGAGGCGGTGCGCAGGCTGCGCGCGGCCGGGGCGGTCATCGTCGGCAAGACCTCGATGCCGGAATTCGGGCAGTGGCCGTTCACCGAGTCCAGCACCTTCGGCATGGCCCGCAATCCGTGGGACCCGAGCCGCTCCGCGGGTGGATCCAGCGGCGGATCCGCCGCCGCGGTGGCGGCCGGGCTGGTGCCCGCCGCGCTCGGCGGCGACGGGGGCGGGTCGATTCGCATCCCGGCAGCGTGCTGCGGATTGTTCGGCCTCAAGCCGCAACGCGGGCGAGTGCCGCTTGCCCCGAACGAGCACCTGTGGTGGGCGCTGGGTGTCGCCGGGCCGCTGACCCGCGGGGTGCTGGACTCCGCCGTCGTCTACGACGTGATCCGCGGCAGCACCCGCACCGACCGATTCCGGGCGCCGGAACCGGCGACCTCGTTCGAAGCGGCGGCGCGCGGACCGGCTCGGCCGTTGCGCATCGGCTACAGCGTCAAATCGCCGATCCCGTCGGTGCGACCGGATCCGCAGCATGTGCGCGCCGTCCGCGACACCGCGATACTGCTCGCCGAACTGGGCCACACGGTGGCGGAGATCGACCCGCACTACCCGGATTCCACGCATGCTTTCTTTCCGCAGTTCTTCGGCGGGGTGCGCGCCGAATTGGCCGAGGTGGACCATCCGGAACTGCTGGAACGCCGCACCAAGCAGACGATCGCGGTCGGCTCCTGGGCGCGCAGGCCGGTCGTCGAATGGGCGATCCGGCGCGGAGAGGCGGTGCGGCGCAAAGCCGATCGGATCTTCGCCGAGTGCGACCTGCTGCTGACGCCCACCATCGCGATCCGCCCGCCGCTGCTCGGCGTGCTCGACGGGGCGAACACGGTGCGCGCGCAGCTCGCCTCGGTTCCGATGGTCGCCTACACCGCGATCTGGAACGTCACCGGCCATCCCGCCGCCTCGGTGCCCGCCGGTGTCGGCGACGACGGGCTTCCCTTGTCGGTTCAGCTGGTCGGCCCCACGAACGGCGAGACGAGAATCCTCCCGATCGCCGTACAGCTCGAGCAGGTGCGTCCGCAGCCTCGCCCGGTCCTCCCTCCAGCCGGGTAGATCTACGCGGGCCCCGTCTCGGCGGGAGCGGAAGCCGGTCGGGATGACGTGTATCTCGCGCGCCCCTCTCCGGAGCAGCTCCGGTGCTGCGCGACTATCGAGCCTGACCGTCACCGCCCGGGCGCTGGTATCACCGCTTCGGCGTCAGCAGGACAAGCGGGATCTCGCGCGTGGTCTTCGTCTGATACCCGGCGTACACCGACTGCGCGGCGGTGACCCGGGGCCACAGTTGCGCCCGCTCCTCCGGCGTGGCCACCCGAGCCGTCATCGGCGTCTTCGGCCCGCTCCGCACCGACACGACGACATCCGGATTGTCACGCAGATTCAGGAACCACGCCGGGTGCACGGGGTCGCCGCCGCGCGAGGCGACGACGACATAAGTGTCGTCGTCGATGATCGGCGCCGTGAGCATCACCGAGTGCGGTCGCCCGGACTTGCGGCCGGTGGTCGTGAGTTCCAGCGACGGCATGCCGGAGAAATCGTTGCCCAGCTTCCCGAAGCTGAGTTTCAGCAGGGCGCGATGCACCGTATTCATGGTCTTCAGCGCGAAATTCGAGGGCATGCGATCCTCACGATCGACTCGACGGGTGGTCCGGCTCGCCGTCTCCCGCGGCGGGAAGCGGCGAATCGGACTGTACCGGAACCGGCGCGGCCGGCTCAGCTCGCGGACCATCCCGACCAGCGTGCCACCTCGATGGCGATCACCGGTCCCGGTGGCGGCTGTCGCTCGTACTGGGGGTAGCGCGCGGTCAATCGGCGGATCGCCGCTTCCGCCTCGGCGCCGTGGGCGAGACGAGCCGCGCCGTCCGCGCGGGCCCACCACAACCGGGTCCAGTCGTCGTCGTAGCTGTCGACGAGCACGGCGACCGCCGGGTTCGCCGCGATGTTGTCCAGACGGCGCAGCGCGGTGGTCGTCTTCGGCTTCGCGTCGACACTGGTGTAGACGATCTCGCCGGCCACGGCGAACACGATGGGCACCAGGTGCGGGCGCAGCCGCGCCGAAACGGTCGCCAACCGCGCGACCGGACTGGTCGCGAATCGTTTGCGGGCCTCCTCGGAACTCAGCAGCACACCCGTCTCCTCGGCATCGCCTTCCCCGTGAATCGGGGATCCAGTCGGTTACCTCCCCTATGCAACCGGACATTTGCCGTGAAATCACGGCGATCTACTACTCCCACGCTACGGTCGAGTCAACGTGTGACCCGTCAGAGGCTATGTCGCCAAAAAGTGGAGGCGGTCGTGGACATCGATATCACTGCTCGGCTGAACCTAGCGTTCGAAATGTGGGAGCGTGCGCACGGACGCCCGCTCGCCGACGATACGGTCGAGACCTGGGTGACCGCGGCCGGGTACGACTTGGAGCCAGGTCACCTGGCGAAAGTCCGGCGCGGAGAGCTCACCGCGCTGCCGGAGCAGGCCCGCGCCGGGCTGGCTCATGTCTTCGGGCTCGACCCCAGCTATTTCGTCTTCGATCCCGGCCCGGACCGGGCCGACGACGCCGAAGTAATCGCGCACCTGGACAATTCGGCGCTGCGCCGCCTGGGCCAAGCCGTGAACGGCGTGTCGCTGCGGACGCTGTTGTACCTGGAGTCCGTCGCCGAAGTGCTCCGCCAGGCCGACGGCCTGCCTCCGTGCGAGCAGACCGCGCAACTCTGATCGACGACAGCGGCTCGGTTTCGGCCCCCGGCCCGGGAAGTCCGGCGGGCCGGCCACACCGCCCGGGCGCGCCCACCGCTCACCGCCGCGGCTACCTGGCACGCCGATAAGCCAAATTTCGAATACCACCTCCCTGGCGCGAGGGTGGGAGTCCAGGTAGAGGTAGAGGGGGGATTTCTGGTGAGTAGCGAGGTGGCAGGACTGTGGGTATGGGCGGCTCAGTTGCGCCTGGGCGTTCGTGACAAGTCCATCCCGCGGGGGATGGTGCGGCGGCACCCGTAAACGGCGGATGAGGGCCAGGGAGCACCGGTTGCACGTCGCAAGGAATGGCAGGAAGAGAGTTGAATCAATGGCTCGGATCTGGTACTCGTGCGCGGCAAACTACGCGATCATTCTTGACCGCGATTCCGCCACTAACCCACCGAGTATGCATCGCTCGGTGTTCGTCTTCCAGGCTCAGGATGACCCGGACGATGCCATCGCCAAAGCCTTGGAGATCGCCAGATCCCGCGAGCAGGACTACATGGGTGGAGCGCCCGGAGACTCCGCGCGGGTCGTCTGGCGTCTGGAGAGCCTGGAAACCATCGATATCCTCGGCGAGTCCATCGTCGACGGCCGCGAGATCTACGCCGAGCCGATTCCCGTTCCCGATCACGTCAACTGGACCGTTGAGACTCGATTCACCCCAGATACGACCGACATCGGCACGAGCGGAGTTCAGCCACTGCTTGCTTTCAGAGACCAACGGTCGTCGGGTGGACACGATTAGTGCCCTGTGGCAGTGCATTTCGGCTGCATGGGAGGGCCCGTCCAAAAAGCTGATGTCGTCGGCTGCGGGGTTGGCGATGATGCATCTCGGGAACTGATCCGCAGCGCCGGTTGTTGCCGTGCGTATGACCGGCGAAACCTCAACGGCGCCCCACCGGCGCGCCCAACTGCGTGAGTTCCTCCGTACCCGCAGAGCGCGGCTCACACCGGCGGATGTCGGTCTGGCGACGGGAGGCAGGCGGCGCACACCCGGCCTGCGGCGCGAGGAGGTCGCGTTGCTCGCCGGAGTGGGCGTGTCCTGGTACACGTGGCTGGAACAGGGCCGCGACATCACCGTGTCGGCGGAGGTGCTCGACGCGATCGGCACGGCACTGCGCCTGTCCGGACCGGAGCGGACGCATCTGTATCTGCTCGCCGGTCTCAACCCGCCGCCCGGCCGGGCGCGCGACACCGAGGTCACCCCCGAACTGCGCCGACTGCTCGACGCGTGGGGCGCGCGCCCGGCGGTGCTGCGCGACCGCTGTTGGAATCTGCTCGGGGTCAACGATGCCGCGCGCTCGGTCTTCGGGTTCGGCGACGCTGACCACAACTGCCTGGTCTCCTTCTTCACCAATCCCCGATACCGGGGTATGCACGTGGAATGGACCGCGATCGCGCCCGCGGTCGTGGCCGCTTTCCGTGCCGACGCGGCGCACGCCCCCGACGATCCCGCGTTCGCCCGGGTGGTCGGCGAACTCAGCGCGGCGAGTCCCGAATTTGCTCGCTTGTGGGCCCGCCACGACGTGGACGCCGCCGTGCAAGCCGTGAAAGCGGTGCGTCACCCCGACGCCGGTGACCTGGTGTTCGACACGACCACCCTCGCGGTGGCCGACCGTCCCGGATGGTTCCTGGTGCTCTACAACCCGCAGCCGGACACCGGCACAGCGCAGCGGGTCGACGGGCTGATGCGGATCAGGCTCGCCGCCCCGGCGTGACCGTAGCCTGGTGGTGCCACACCTAGGTCGACTGGACACTGTTCGGCCGCGGTGGCCTTCGGCACGCTGATTCCCATGACGCACAACATCTCCCGATTCGACGGCAAGGTCGCGCTGGTCACCGGCGGCTCGAGCGGCATGGGGCTGGCCACCGCACGACGGCTGCTCGCCGAAGGCGCGCAGGTGGTCATCACCGGCCGGGACGAGACACGGCTGGACGCCGCGGTCGAAGCGCTGCACGGCGACGAGCGAGTGCTCGCGATCCGCGCCGACGCGGGTCGTCTCGCCGATCTCGACGCGCTCGCCACCGCCATCCGTGACCGGCACGGCCGCCTCGACGTGGTCTTCGCCAACGCCGGGGTCGCGTCCTTCCAGCCGAGCGCCGAGATCACCGAGGACGAGTTCGACCGGGTCGTGGACATCAACTTCAAAGGCGTGTTCTTCACCATCCAGAAAGTGCTGCCGCTGCTGTCGGAGCACGCGTCGGTCGTCATCAACGCGTCGTGGACGCTGCACCGCGGCCTGCCCGGCGCCGCGCTCTACGCGGCCACCAAGGCGGCCGTGCACAACCTGGCCCGCACGCTCGCGGCGGAGCTGGGGCCCAGGGGAATTCGAGTCAATTCGGTGAGTCCCGGGTACATCGAGACCCCGATGTTCCACGACAACGTCAGCCCCGACGCGCACGCCGCCGTGCTCACCGAGGTGGCGAGCCGCCGGTTGGGCACCGCCGAGGAGGTGGCCGACGCCGTGGCATTCCTCGCCTCCGCCGAGGCGTCCTACGTCAACGGGCAGGACCTGGTCATCGACGGTGGCCTCGTCGCGGCCGTCTCCCGGGAGCTGCTCTGACCGTCAGACCCGCGAACCGGCTTCGCGACGCACGGAGTCGACGATCGCTTCCCGGATGGGCCGCCAGCGCAGATCGAGTTCGGCCAGCGTGCGGGAGTCGTCGGTCGGCGTGGCGGTGGTGAGCAGCCACGCCGCCTCGTAGCTGAGCCCGGCGCTGATCGGCAGGATTCGGGCGGCGGCGTCGGTGAGCCGTCCGAGCCCGAGCAGCGCGGCCTTCGGCACCGGAATCCGCCGGATCCGCTGTCCCACAGCGCTTTCCAGGATGTCCACGATCTCGTCGAAGGCCACCATGTGGCCGCCGCACAGATAGCGCCGTGGCCCGAGGCCGGGGCGCATCACGGCGGCGTGCACCGCGGCCACGTCCCGGACGTCGATCATCTGCATGCCACCGCGGATCCGAGGAGCGACGCGGGCCCGCAGGATGACGCCCCACCCGTCGGAGGTGATCCCGGCCTGGGCGCCGAGACCGGGGCCGACGACGCTGGAGGGATAGGTGATCACGACCGGAGCGCCCGCGGCCTGCAACGCCCGCGCGATCCGGTCGGCGGCCGACTTGGTGCGGCCGTAGGCACTGCGCCCCGGCGCGGTCGGGCTGTCGGGCGTGATGACCGGATCGGGGCTGGGAAAGAGCGCGCTGTAGCTGGCGACGTGCACGATCGGATCCAGGCCGAGCGCGGTCGCGCGGGCCAGGACGGTGGCGGTCGCGTCGACGTTGACCTCCCACATCAGTCGCTCGCGCCGGTCATCGGTGCCGACCACGCCCGCCGCGTGCAGGACGGCGTCGCATCCGTCGAGCAACGCTTCGACCGTCTTCGGGTCCCGGATGTCGCCCGGCAGCACCGCGAGCGCTTCGGGCGTGGTGTCGAACATGCCGACGACCGCCGAGACGGATTCGCTGGGGTGGACCAGCAGCACGACGCGGTGCCCGGCCCGCAGGAGGGCGGCGACGGTGTGCGCGCCGAGATAGCCCGTCCCGCCGGTGACGGCGATGCGCAGACCCATCTCTCGCAGTTCCCCGCCGGCGTCCGCTTCTCGCGCTGCCGTGCCGGTATCCGCCGGTATGTCCTTCGGTCCACCCATTTCGTTCCTTCGTCACCATGGATTCCGCCGTTCGGTCCACCGGCGCCGCGCCTTCGGCGCACGCGACAATGGCCGCACATCGGAAGCATCGGCACAAATTCGATGCCACTGGCATCGTAATTGAGGAAAGGAGCGGTATGGCGGAAACGGCGCGGGATCCGCACTCGGCGAACCGGGGCGCCGGCCGGCCGCGCGACGAGTCGGTCGAGCAGCGAGTGCTGGCGACCGTGCGGGAGATGCTGGTCGAAGTGGGGTGGGACGAGCTGAGCGTGCGGGCGGTGGCGGCCCGCGCGGGCGTCGGCCGGGCATCCATCGCTCGCCGCTGGCCATCGAAGGCCGAATTGGTGCTGCACGCCGTGCTGGGTGAGACGCCCGACCTGGAGCCGTTCGAGGGAACCGACCGGCAGGGGTGGCTCGAGTGGGTGCTGCGCGGCAGCCGGGAGCTGTTCGCCCGCAGCGAGGTGCGCGCCGCCGTTCCCGGGCTGTTGACCGCACTCGATCGGGACCAGCACTTGCGCCACCGGTTGTGGGCCGGATTCAGCGCCCCGGCGGCCGCGCTCTTCGCCGCGGGCGACACCACACCCGGCGCGCACTCCGAGTTGGACGCCAGGGCCGTCATCGCGCTGGCGGCCGGTGCGGCGTTGTTCCTGGAGTTCGTCGCCGACGGGGACGACACCGCGCTGCTCCACCGGCGCATCGGCGAACTGCTGCGTCGCGCCGTGCTCGAGCACTGAGCGGGGCGATCCGCGCGAAAACCGGTTGGCGACCTGTTCCGGCCGCTCAGTACAGTGGGCCGGTGATTCGCACCGCCGCACTGGCCCATGTCCGGAATCGCCGCCTGCTGCAAGCGCGCTCAGTGGGCAAGGACGTCTTCTACATGGCCGGCGGCAAGATCGACCCCGGCGAGACGCCCGAGGCCGCGCTGCACCGCGAGGTGCGCGAGGAACTCGGCGTCGGCGTGGTCTCCTGCGACGAACTCGGGGTTTTCCACGCCGAGGCGTACGGGCACTCCCCCGGCACCCGGCTGCACATGACCTGCTTCACCGCGGAACTGGACGGCGACCCGACGCCCGCGAGCGAGATCGCCGAGCTGCGCTACTTCACCGTGAGCGAGTACGCCGCCATGGACCATGTGGCCCCTGGCTCCATGCTGGTCTTCCGCAAACTCCACGAACTCGGCGCCGTCGACTGGTAGTCCGCCGAGAACCGGGCGCGGGCCGGAGCATCAGGCCGATGCGTCCCGTGGTCCGGGACGGATCCGTACCTCCAGCGAACCGTGCGGGTAGTACGGCATGACACGGAAAGGGCACCGATTCGACACGCGCCGCCCTCGCCGTCAGCGGAGCGCGGCGCTCGGTATCTCGTCGTCGAGCACTTCCACGCCGCGCCAGAAGGCGACGTGGTCTTTGATCTGCTCCGCCGCGCTTTTCGGGTCGGGGTAGTACCAGGCGGCGTCCTCGTTACGGTTGCCGTGGACTTCCAGGGTGTAGTAGCTGGCCTCGCCCTTCCACGGACACGTCGTGTGCGTCTCGGAAGGCCGGAGGAATTCCTTCCGGACGGACTCGGCCGGGAAGTAGTGGTTGCCTTCGACCATCACGGTATCGGAGCTGCTCGCCAGAATTTCGCCATCCCACATTGCCTTTGCCATATCGCGATCCTGTCGCGCCCACGCGGACGAAAGAATGCTCCGCGGCAGCCGTATCCGAGTCGGTACACGGATGTTGCCGTTTCGATTCGCTCCTGTAGTCGCGCGAAGGAGGTGGCGACTTACTGCCCGCACGATATCGGCCGACCCGCGGATTGCCGGCCGGCAAGACAGGTCGGGCCCCTACGCGGAGCTACTCACGGTGCGGGCGGCGAGGGGCAGCCACGCCATGAGCGAGCCCGGCGATCAGGTCACCCTCGGGCCCCGTCTCCTGTGGCGCCGGGACCGCGACGCGCATGCTCGGCCACCCACACGCCGACGCCGATCGCCCCCGCGACCGGCCACGACACCAGCCCGGTGACCGCCGCCGCTCCGAGCCCGCCGAAGTAGAGCAACGACTCCCGATCCGGTACCCGGTTGCGCACCGCCGTGGTCGCCGAGGAGACGCCGGTCGCCACGGTGCGCGGCCCGGGCGGCAGCGGAACTCGGGCCATCCGCATGCCCACCGTCGGAACCGGGACCCGCAGCCGGGCGCGTGCGGTAGCCGGGGTATCCGATTTCGTCGGCGGTTCGGTCTCGGTGTCCGGCACGGCGCGTGCCGGCTCGGGTGATTCGGAACCGGACTCGCGGACCTTCTGGGCCGCTGTCTTGGACATGACCGCTCCTTCCTTCGTCCTGAACCTCGTCGCTGGTTATGTGATCCAGCCAAGCCGTGCTCGCGCCGCGTCGCAACCCCCGCCTGGAATCCCTTTCGCGCTCGGCGAGCATCGCCCGGACGGGGAATGCGACCGCGCTGCTCGTACGCCGCTTTCCCTTACCGGATGACAGCACGGACATGCAATGGCTAACAGATTGCTGGAAGTCACAATACCTCGCCGAAACAGTGCAGATTCTGCGCATTTTCTTGATGCGAGAAAGTTTTTCATGCAATCCTGACTCACCTCCACATGTCGCTGGTAGTTTGCCGAACGAGGCACTCGGAGGCAGACCACTGGTCGGCGAATCCGCCGAACTACCCCTGGAGGTCAAGGTCGTGACTCGTCCGTTTCTTCGTTCCCCCCGCGGCAGACGCATCGGTTCGGTCCGTGTCCTCGGCGCCCTGGGCGGGATGGCACTCGCCCTCCTGCTGGCGACGACGGCCACTGCGGAACCGGTCTATCCGCAGCCCGATCCAGACCCGTTCTACGCCGCACCGGCCGATCTGGCGGCGCACAACCCTGGCGACGTGCTGGACGTACGGGTCCTGCCGCCGCTGGCCCTCTTCCCCGGCGCCACCGTCAGGCTGGTCGAGTTCCGGTCCACCAATTCGCGGGGCGCGCCGATCGCGGCGACCACCACGATCCTCACCCCCCTCGGACAACGGCCCGGGATGCCGCTGCTGTCGTATCAGCACTTCATCAACGCGCTCGGCACGCATTGCGCGGTATCGCACCTGCTCTACAGCAACGATCTGAATCTGTCGGCGTCGTCGTCGATGCTGAACGTCCTGCTGGCGCGCGGCTGGACGGTCGCGCTGCCGGATCATCTCGGCCCCCAGTTCGCGCTCGGCGCCGGGCGTTTGGGCGGCCAGATCACTTTGGACGGCGTCCGCGCGGCGAAACGACTACCCGAACTCGGCCTGCAGAACAGCCCGGCGGCGTTGACCGGTTACTCCGGCGGCGGGCTCGCCACGGCATGGGCGGCCGCGCTGCAGCCGTCCTACGCACCCGAGCTGCGGCTCGCCGGCGCGGCCATCGGCGGCGCTCCGATGAACCTGGTGGCGATGGCGCGGGGGCTGGGTCTGGAGCCGCACCCGGCGTTCGGCCTGGCCATGGCAACGGCCATCGGCCTGGAGCGGGAGTATCCCGACCAGGTGCCGATCAGCCAGAATCTCAACGAGCGCGGACGGGCGCTGCGCGACGCGATGGCCAACAGCTGCACCAACGACATCCTCGCCGTCGGCGCAGGCGGCAGCGCGCGCGAACTCGTGGACAACACTTCGGTCTTCGACTCGCCGGGCGCGTGGTCCGTGGTGGAGGAGAACAGCGTGGAGCTCTACCCCGGCTCCCCGGCAATGCCGATATTCGAGTGGCATTCGCCGAGCGACCCGCTGATTCCAGTCGCCGCGATCGACAACACGATCCACCACTGGTGCTCGGCCGGTGTGCCGCTGCAGACCGTGCACGTGCCCGACGCCGAGCATCTGACCGCGGCGGTGCTCGGCGCCCCCTCGGTGCTGGGGTGGCTCGAGGGCCGCGTTCGCGGCGAGCCCGCGCCCAGCACCTGCTGACACGGGCAGACATCCGCGGCCGCTCGGCGCCGCGCGTTCTTCCCGACCGGATTGCGCGCGAATTCCCGGGGTAAGCCGCAAGCACAGGAGGTGATGACATGCCGAAGGCTTGGACAGACAAGCAAGAACGCCAGTACGAGCACATCAAGGATTCGGCGAAGTCCCGTGGCACGAGCACGGGACGCGCGAAGGAGATGGCCGCTCGCACGGTCAACAAGAACCGTGCCCAGTCCGGGCAGTCCAAGACCGCGAGCAAGACGTCGACCGACGACAAGTCGCCGCAGCAGCGCGGCGGTCAGCGTTCGCACAGCGGCGCGCAAGGGCCGACCCGCGACCAGCTGTACAACGAGGCCAAGAAACGCAATGTCGAAGGCCGCTCGAAGATGACGAAGAAGGAGCTGGCGCACGCGCTCGGACGGGACTGAGCCCGCTCGAAGACGAAGAACCGAGAGGAGTGGAAATGGCCGAGCAGCAGGAAACCGGCACCGTGACCGGCACCAGGGACAAGGACTACAACCTGATCTGGTTCGTCGAAGCCTCCCTGGAGAACGCTCTGCGTCTGGATACGTTCATCCAGGACGCGGAACGGGACGGAGACAGCGAGCTGGTGGAATTCTTCCGCAAGGCGCAGGCCGACAGCCGTAAGGGCGGTCGGATGGGCAAAGAACTCTTGTCGAAGCGCCTCGCGAAATCCGATATGTGATCTTCGGTACAACAGGCGGGGAGGGCGGCAGTGCCGCCCTCCCCGCCTGTTCCCCTCTTTATCCAGCTGATGCGGAGTGCCCGCGTGTCGTCGTCCTGATGCTGGGTACCTCGACCTCGAATCCTGCCGCCGAGCCGAGGAGCAGCTATGCGTGTTGTCGTGGTCGGTGCCACCGGAAACGTGGGAACGAGTCTGCTGGAGACACTGTCGACCGAAGCGGGGGTCGGCTCGATCGTCGGGATCGCGCGGCGCCTGCCGGACGAGCCCCGGGAAGGGGTGGAGTGGGTGCGGGCGGATGTGCGTACCGACGACCTCGAGGCCCACTTCCACGGGGCCGACGTGGTGGTGCATCTGGCCTGGCTGTTCCAGCCCACCCACCAGCCTATGGTCACGTGGCGCGCGAATGTCGGCGGTACGGAACGCGTGCTGCGCGCCGTGGCCGCGGCACAGGTCCCGGCTCTGATCTACGCCTCGTCGGTCGGTGCCTACTCCCCCTGCCACGATGACGAGCCGGTGCCGGAGAGCTGGCCGACCGACGGCTGGCCACCTGCCGCGTACACCCGCGAAAAGGCCTACGTCGAAAGGCTGCTGGATCGGTTCGAAGCCGAGAATCCGGACCGCCGCGTGGTGCGCATGCGCCCGGCGTTCATCTTCCGCCGGGAGACCGCCAGTCAGCAGCGGCGACTGTTCGCCGGTCCGCTGCTGCCGAATCGCCTGATCCGGCCGGGGCTCCCGCCGATCCTGCCGATCCCGCGCGGACTGCGCTTCCAGGCGGTGCACAGTGACGACGTCGGCCGCGCCTACGCGCTGGCGATCGCGACCGACGCCCGCGGACCGTTCAATCTGGCGGCGGAGCCGGTGATCGATCGCGACCGGCTGGCCGAACTCTTCGATGCCCGGGTGGTATCCGTGCCGCCCGCGCTCGTCCGCGCCGCGCTCGCGCTGGGCTGGCACGCCAGGACCCTGCCCGCGGCGCCGGATCTGTTCGACGCGGTACTGCGCCTGCCGATCCTGGACACCGGTCGCGCGCGAGCAGAGCTGGGCTGGACACCGCGGTACACCGCGGTCGACGCCCTCCGGCACTTGCTGTCCGGTCTGCGGGCGGGCGCTGGGGCCGACACCCCTCCCTTGGCCCGCGAAGCGGGCGGGCCTTGGCGCTGGCGGGAGTTCGCTTCCGGGGTCGGCGGACGCGAACTAGGTGTCGGCTAGTTCGCCGGGCCGGCTCTCCGGCTGTCCGCCGCTGGATGTGGCCACCGGCTGGGATGCTCGGCGCACGAAGGGCGACGACTGCCACCGCGGCGCCGGTGGATAACCGAAGCCGACGGCTGTACCTGCGCACGGCCGGAGAGGCCGACCCCAATCGTGGTCGGCCCCTCTGGTTTTCCTGATACCTCGTTCACCTGGGCGGCACACCTGCCTCGGACTCGGGTAGGTGCGGGAGCCGCGTCAGCTATAGGTGAAGAAGACGCCGGAAGCGATACCGCCCGGCCCGGTAACCGTCACCGGCACGGAACCGACCCCCGCCGGAGTGACCGCGGTGATCTGCGTATCGGAGACCACCGTGAACGACACTGCCGGAAGGAGACCGAAGAACACGCTGGTCGCGCCGGTGAACCCGGTGCCGGAGATCGTCACCGTGGTGCCGCCGGTCACCGGCCCCGTGTTCGGGGTGATCGAGCTCAGACTCGGCACGGACACATAGGTGAACGGCACTCCCGCACTGGTGCCGGCCGAAGTGGTGACCGTGACCGGCACGGTACCCGTTCCCGGCGGAGCGATCGCGATGATCAAGTTGCTGGAAAGCGCGAAGAAGAGCAGGGCCGGGGTAGCTCCGAAGTTCACGGAGGTAACTCCGGTGAAACCGCTTCCCAAGATCAGAACCACGGTACCGCCGGTCGCGGGCCCGGAATTCGGAATAACCGCGGACACCACGGGAACCTGCACCACAGAGGTGTAGGTGTAGGGAACACCATTGCTGATACCGTCCGCATTGGAAACGGTGACCTGCACAGTGCCCGTGCCCGGCGGAGCGATCGCCGTGATTTGAGTGGGGGAATCCAGAGTGAAAGTGGTTGCGGTTCCGCCGAATCGGACCGTGGTCGGCCCGCCGAATCCGGTTCCGGTGATAACCACGCTGTTACCCCCAGAACTCGGGCCCGTGGTCGGCGATACCGAAGTGATAGTAGGCATGACATTTCCCCTTTTCAGTATTGATTACCTGCACCGGGGAGCGCTCGACCTTCAGGTAGCCCGGCTGTAACCATTAACGCCCCGAAACCACCACTACGGCAATGCAAATGGGATCCGTTTTCGTCCGTTTTCGTCTGGTTTCGCCCGTGCGCTATTCGTGCGCTCCGGCCGGCATTTCCGCGATCCGGGCGGGCAAAGCCCGGCCGCGTGCAACGGCTCGGTCGAGCGCATACGGCTGAGGACGAAAGCGCCCTCGAGAGCGGCGGATACGGCGAGGATGAACTCGTGGGCGTCGGGACGGGCGCAGGCTCGCCGAACTCATGAGGCTCGGCTGGTCGAAATCGACGACACGTACGTCGAACCTGGCGGGCTCGTCGCCCGGCTACTCGGCGAGTGGCGGTTTGCCTTGACGCCGACGAGAAGGTTTAGCGTGGCGAGGACGAAAGGCGAAGGAGGACGGATGCGCATCGGCGAATTGGCGCAGCGGGCCGGCACCAGCACGCGCGCCCTGCGCTACTACGAGGAGCACGGCCTGGTGCGGCCCCGCCGCGCCGCCAACGGATACCGCTCCTACGACGACGCGGAAGTGCTGATCGTGGCGAAGATCCGCGAACTGCTCGGCGCGGGCTTCGACCTCGACGACATCCGTCCCTTCGTCGCGTGCCTGCGGGCGGGTAACGGCTCCGGCGACGTCTGCCCGGACTCGGTCTCCACGTTGCGGCGCAAGCTGGCCGAGGTCGATTCGTACCTGGAGCGGCTGACGGACGTCCGCCGCCTGCTGAGCGACCGGCTGACGGCGGCCTGCGAGTTCGACCGGATCACGGCGGCCTGCGAGTTCGACGGGCTCGGGGAGCGGCCGTGAAATTCGCGGTCAGCTATAGCACCCCGTTCTTCGGCGTCGACCCCGATCGGCTGCTCGGCTACGCCCAGCATGCCGAACGATGCGGCTTCGAGGCGATCTACCTGCCGGAGCACGTCGCGCTGTACCCGGGCGCCGCGGTCGGGCCGATGGAATTCACGCCGACGGTCCCGTTCGCCGACCCGCTGGACGCGCTGAGCTTCGTGGCCGCCGCGACCGAGCGGATCCTGCTCGGCACCGCGGTGCTGCTGCTGCCCTATCACCATCCGGTGGTGCTGGCCAAGCGCCTGGCGACCATCGACGTGCTGTCCAAGGGACGCCTGCGGCTGCTGACGGTGGGACTGGGCACCCTGCCCGGCGAGGCGCACGCCCTCGGCGTCGAGTTCGCCACCCGAGGCCGCCGCGCCGATGAAGCCATCGACGTGCTGCGACTGCTGTGGTCCGGCGATGCGGACGGGGTGAGTTTCGACGGCGAGTTCTTCCGGTTCGAGAACCTGTGCAGTTATCCGAAACCGACGGAAGGCCGACCCCTGCCGATTCACGTGGGTGGTTCGAGCCGCGCCGCGGCGCGCCGTGCCGGATCCCGCGGCGACGGCTATTTCCCCGGCGGCATGCTCGGTCCGGCCGAACGCGCCACCCAACTGGAGATCGCCCGTGCCGAGGCCGCTGCGGCGGGCCGCGACCCCGGGGCGTTCGAGTACACCCGCTGGGGATCGATCGACATGCCGGCCGAGCGGGTCGAGGGACTGGCCGCACAGGGCGTCACGCGCATCGTGGTGAGCGCGAGCACCGGCGACCCGGAGCGCGCCCGCGACGAGTTGTCCGCCTTCGCCGAACGCTTCGATATTGCGAACGCACTGCGGTAGCGATCACGGCGCGGTTCGCGCCGGTAACCTCCTCAGACGGTATGGCCCGCAACCAGATCCGCGACGGAGTGATAATGCAGCGTCTCCGCGGCCGGTCGCAGCACGGCGCCGTCCTCGGGCTCGAGCAGCATTCCGACGTGATCGCCGAGGTCGTAGCGCTCGCGGATGCGGGCGCTGAACCAGCTCGGCACCGTGCTGAGCACCGGAATGCCGCCCGGGCCCGCGTGCCAGTCGCAGTGCACGAACTTGTCGATGTCGTCGCCGGTCTCACCGCCGAAAAGCCGCGCCAGGGAGAGCTGTTCGCTGCCGAGCAAATGTACCGCGAGCCGGTCGGCGCGCTGCGCGACCCGATAGGTGTGGTTCTTCTTCGACAGGCCGATCAAGAACCGGCGCGGCTCGATGCTGACCTGCGTCGCGAATCCGACGAGACAGCCGGCGCGCCGGCCGTCCGCCTGCGCGGTGACCAGCAGCACGGGATAGTCCGCCGCCGCGACCACCGCGTCGAACACTGCGGTCCGGTCTTCGGTAGCCATCGGTCCTCCCAGCGTGATGCGACGTCTTCCCCGGATGCCCGCGCGATCGCCGCGCAAACATGCCGGACCGGGCAGCGCTCACCCTACAACCGAGGCGCCCGAGTCGTCTCAGACGCCGACGCCGGCAGGGGTGGGGCGCCCGTACGACGGCCCTGCAGACCGGCTCTTTCCGGTCTACATCCCGTGGATGATAGTCCACCACAACGACTTCCGCGCCTGCACTGAAAACGCATGGTGGCGGTCGCCACATTGCGAGCACATCAGTGCACTGAGGGTGGCGCCGGCCGATGGAGGCATTCCAGCCGTGCCGGTCGCGCTCCGGACTCAGCGGTAAGCGGCGCTCTCGGCGGACCGGGTCACGACTCCGGGCTCCGGCGCGCGGGCATGTCGCGGGCTCGCCCCCGCAGCGTCAGCACACCCACGGCGGCGGCGACCATGCACAGTCCCACCACCCAGAGCCCGGCCCGCCGGCTCCCCGTCACGTCCGTCAACCCACCGGTGACGTACGGAGCCACGAAACCGCTGACGTTGCCGATCGAGTTGATCAGCGCGATACCGCCCGCCGCGGCGGCGCCGGACAGGAAGGTGCCGGGCAGGGCCCAGAACGTCGGCAGCGCCGCGAGCACGCCCACCGCGCACACGGTGACCGCGACCATCGCGGCGAACGGGTCACCGAGGTACAAAGCCACCGGAATGGCGAGACCGCCCAGCAGCGCGGGCAGCGCGACGTGCCATATCCGCTCCCCGGTCCGGTCGGCGTGCCGACCCCACCACACCATCACGATCGCCCCGACGAGATAGGGCACCGCATTGATCAGTCCGCGCTGCACCACCGAGTACTGGACGCCGTACTGCTGCTGGAAGCCGTCGATGATCGACGGCAAGAAGAAGCCCAGCGCGTAGAGACCGTAGACGATGCCGCCGTAGACCAGGGCGAGCCCGAGCACCCGCGGATGGGTCAGCGCCCGGCGCACCGTCCAGTGCTCGGCGCGCCGCAACGCGGACTGCTCGGCCGCGATTTCACCTGCGAGCCAGTCCCTTTCGTCCGGTTCCAACCAGGTCGCCCGCTCCGGGCGGTCGGTCAGGTAGAACCAGGTCACCACCGCCAGCGCGATGGCGGGCAAGCCCTCGACCAAGAACATGAACCGCCATCCGCTGAGCCCGAAGATCCCGTCGCCGTATCGAATGATCAGGCTGGACACGGTCGCGCCCAGGGCGGTGGAAATCGGCACGGCGGTCATGAACAAGGCCACGATCCGCGCCCGTTGCGCTTGCGGGAACCAGTACGTCAGATACAGCAGGATGCCGGGGAAGAACCCCGCCTCCACCACGCCCAGCAGGAATCGCAGGACATACAGCACGGTGGCGTCGGGCACGAAGGCCATCGCCGTGGCCACCAGACCCCAGCTGACCATGATGCGGGCGATCCAGCGCCGGGCGCCGAAGCGGTGCAGCGCCAGGTTGCTCGGCACCTCGAGCAGCAGGTAGCCGACGAAGAAAATGCCCGAGGCGAACCCGAAGGCGGTCTCGGTGAGACCGAGATCGGTCTTCATGCCGCTGGGCCCGGCGAACCCGATGTTGACCCGGTCCAGGTAGTTGACGAAATACAGCAGCCCGAGAAAGGGCACCAGGCGAATCGTGACCTTGCGCAACGTCGTGCCGGCCACCTCGGAGGTGGAAACCATCAGCGCACTCTCGGCCCAGCACGGCCACTTCGTCAAGTGCCCGCGGCGAGCTCCCCGCGCCCCCGGGGCGGGAGGCGCGGGGGGCGGCGCTAGTCCGCCTGCTCCAGGTACACCGGAAGCCTGGCGTGCCCGTTGGAGATGAAGCTGGACACGCTGCCGAGGTCGGCGGGGCCGGCCGCCAAGCGTAGGTTCGGGAAGCGCCGGAACAGCGCGGGCAGCGCGATTTCCGCTTCCAGCCGGGCCAGTGGCGCGCCCAGGCAGTGATGCGCCCCGTAACCGAAGGCCAGGTGCTCCTTGGTCGGTCGCCGTACGTCGAACTCGTCGGCGGTGGCGCCGTGCAGTTTCGGATCGCGGTTTGCCCCGGCATACGAGGCGAGGATCGGCTCGCCCTTGGCGATGCGCAGCCCGTCCATCTCGATGTCCTCGGCGGCGAAGCGCAGCGGGAGGTGCGCCACCGGCGCCTCGTAGCGCAGCGCCTCCTCGATCAGATCCGTCCAGGCCGCGCGCCCCTCGGTCACCTCGGCGCGCTGATCCTGGTGGGTCAGCAGCGCGAAGACGGCCTGATCGAGCAGGTTCACCGTGGTCTCGTGCCCGGCGCTGATCACCAGCAGCAGCGTGTCGACCAGTTCCTGCTCGGTCAGCTGTGAGCCGTCCTCCTCGTCGCGGTGCGAGATCAGCAGGCTGGTCATGTCGTCCCCGGGCGTCTGCCGCCGGTAGGCGACGAGTTCACCGAGGATCCGGTACATCTCCATATAGTTCGCTTGCGACTCCTCCGGCCCGAGCGACGTGTCGAAGATGCCGTCGACGCAGGTGCGCAGACCGGCGTTCAGGGTTTCCGGAACGCCCATCAGCGCGCTGATGACCTGAATCGGCAGCGGGTAGGCGAAGCCTTCCCTGAGGTCCACCGCTTCCCCCGCCGGCGTCGCCGCGAGTTCGGTCAGGAGGTCCGCGGTGATCTGCTCGATCATCGAGCGCATCGCCTGGGTGCGGCGGTGGGTGAACGCGGGCGCGACGAGTTTGCGCAGTCGGCGATGGTCCGCGCCGTACGCGGTGAACATGTTGTTCACCGCGACCCACGGCAACAGCGGCCAGTCCTGCGGGATCTCCCCGTTGATGAGCGCAGGCCAGTGCTGCTTACCATCTTTCGACACCCTGGGGTCCGCCAGCAACCGCTTCAGCACGTCGGCGTCGGTGACCGACCACGCCCGCACGCCGCCCGGCAATTCGACCAGGGTCACCGGCCCGCGCGCGCGAATTCGCGCGGACTCGCCCTGGATGTCGGCGCCCGCGGGGTCGAGGACTAGAGGTTGTGTGTCCATCGGGACTCCTTAGAAGACGGTCAGCGGAGGGGATTTCGGGAAGACGACCGGCAGGGACACCAGAGCGCGGTGGAACGGGCCCGGCCGCCAGCTCAATCGCTCGGCCGGCACGGCAAGGCTCATCTCGGGCAAGGCGTCGAGGATCTGATCGATGGCGTCCTGGACGACCAGATACGCGGCCGAACGGGCGGGGCAGGCGTGCGGCCCCACGCTCCACGCCAGGTGCGCCCGGCTGTCGGTGCGCTGGCCGACGCCGATCGCGGGATCGTTGTTGCAGCCGGCCATGCTGATCACGACCGGCTGGTGCGCGGGCAGCCAGACGTCATCGATGAGGATCGGCTGTTTCGGGTAGCTGACGCAGTAGTTCGCCATCGGCGGGTCGTCGAACAGCACCTCGTCGAGCGCGTCGCGGGTCGACAGGCTGCCGCCGAGGAAGTCTCCCGCGAAACGCTCGTCGGTGAGCATCAGCAGCACCGTGTTGACGATCAGGTTCTGCATCGGTTCGATGCCGGCGCCGTACAGCGTGATCAGCTGATGGATCATCTCGACGTCGTCCAGGCCCGCTTCGTGCCGCAACAGCCTGGAGGTGATGTCGTCGCCGGGCTCCTTGCGCTTCAGCTGCACGAGCTCGAACAGCGCGTCGGTGAGCATCGCGTTGCCCTTGTCCGCGTTGACGCCTTCGAAGATGGCGGCCATACCGGTCGCGACCTGCTGGCCGATGTCCGCCGGGCAGCCGAGCATGGCGTTGAGCACCGCGAAGCTGAGCGGGAACGCGTACTGGCTGATGAGATCCGCCGCGCCGTCCTCGCAGAAGGCGTTGATCAGCGGAACGGCGATCTGCTCGACGGTTCCGTGCAGTGCGTGCAGATCGACCCCGGCGATGCTCGCCACGTTCGCCTGCCGGTAGCGCAGATGTTCCAGGCCCGAACTGCGCAGCGCGTTCTTCCGCCACTCCAGCATCGGCAGGACCGGGCACTCACCCGGGATGTCCCTCTGCCAGATACGCGGATCGGCCGGAAAGTGGTCGGGGTCGTTCAAGATACGCAGCGCGGTGTGGTAGCCGATCACCAAGGTGGCAGGCACGCCCGGCGACAACTCGACCGGGACGAGCGACCCGAACCGGCGGCGCATCTCACGGTACGCCTTGTGTGGATCCTCGGCGTATTCCTGCGAATACAACGCGTAGCGGGGACCGCTGGTGTCGATCGGCGAGCCGTGCCGGACGGGACATCCGTTCGCGGGCGTGGACGGCGGGAAGTGTGGCGTGGTCAAAGACGAGACTCCAGAGAAACGAACAATTCGACGAACACGACGACCTGGGCGCGTGCGCGCCGCGGCGGCGTCAGTCGACGTGATGCGTGGGATCGGTGACAGGCCGGCGCACACCCTCATCAGCTGTGTGCACGACGACCTCTGAGCGGCAACCTCCTTCTGGATTCGGCATACGGCGATGTCGGTTCGCCGGACGGAGTGCGGCTACGACGCCGAATTCCGCTCCGGCTGAAGGACCGGCAGTGGCGGGGATTCCGGGAAGCGGACCGGCAGGGCCGTCAGCGATCGATGGAACGGCCCCGGCCGCCAGGTCAGCTCCTCGGCGGGGACGGCCAGCCGCAGCTCCGGCAACGCGTCGAGCAGCTGGTCGATGGCGTCCTGGGCGATCAGATACGCCACCGACCGGGCCGGACAGGTGTGCGGCCCGACACTCCACGCGAGATGTGACCGGTTGTCGGTGTACTGCCCCGTGTTGATCGCCGGGTCGTTGTTGCATCCGGCCATGCTGATGACCACCGGCTGGTGCGCCGGTAGCCAGACGCCGTCGATCAGTATCGGCTGGCGGGGGAAAGTCACACAGTAGTTCGACAGCGGCGGGTCGGTGAACAGCACCTCGTCCAGCGCGTCCCGGGTCGACAGGCTGCCGCCGAGAATGCCGCCGGCGAACCGCTGGTCGGTGAGCATCAACCGCATGGTGTTGACGATCAGGTTCTGCTGCGGCTCGATGCCCGCGCCGTACAGCATCAGCACCTGCTGGACCATCTCCTCGTCGTCGAAATCGACGGGGTGCCGCACGATGCGCGAGACGATGTCGTCGCCGGGCTGGGATCGCTTGAGCGCCACCAGATCCGCCATCGCTCCGGTGAACATCGCGTTGCCTTGCTCGGCGTCCACGCCCTCGAACATCGCCGCGAGCCCCATCGCCGCCCGCTGCCCGATGTCCGGCGGGCATCCGAGCATGGCGTTGATCACCGCGAACGACAGCGGGAACGCGTATTGCGCGATCAGGTCCGCCGAACCGTCCCCGCAGAAACTGTTGATCAGGGGAACGGCGATCCGCTCCACCGTGTTACGCAGGGCGAACTGGTCGATCTCCTCGATGCCCGCGACCGTGGCCTGCCGGTACCGGGCGTGCTCGAGACCGGAATTGCGGATCGCGGCCGGACGCCACTCGAGCAAGGGCAGGACCGGACAGTCACTGGGCACGGTCTGCTGCCACGTCCGCGAATCGGCCGGGAAGTGGTCGGGATCGTTCAGGATGCGCACCGCGGTGTGATAGCCGATCACGAGCGTCGCGGGCACACCGGGCGACAGTTCCACCGGGACGAGCGAACCGTACCGTCCGCGCATCTCACGATAGGCACGATGGGGGTCCGCCGCGAAATCGTCCGAGTACAGCGCGACCCGGGGGCCGTCTGCACCGACCGGTGAGCCGTGCCGGACCGGGCAGCCGCCGGAGGTGGACGCGGACGAGGACTGTGCGTGGGTCAAAACGTGACTCCAAAGTCGGAACGTTCGACGAGCAGGGTTGGTACACGACATGTCCGGGTTCCGGAAGCCGAATCGCCGTGCGAGCGTAGCGAATTCGACCTTACGCCGAATTGCGCTGGGGCAGAGCATAACTCGTGCGCCACATCGACGCGATCGGGCGGGCGCGGTGCGGCCGCCTGCGGTGCCAACACCTGTACCCGCGTATCGCGAGGGATACGCGGGATGCCAGGCCCGACCCAAGTGTGCCGAGCCCCGAAACCGGACAGGTGTGCGCGGGATATTCGTGCGGACCGGACTACTCCGCGGCCTCCAGGAAGACGGGCAGCTCGGCGTGGCCGTTGGAGATGAAGCTGAGCACCGGGCCCAGCTCGGACGGGTCGGCCGCGAGGCGCATGTCCGGGAAGCGCCGGAAGATGGCCGGAAGGGCGATCTCGGCCTCCAGCCGGGCCAGCGGCGCGCCCAGGCAGTGATGCGCTCCGTAACCGAAGGCCAGGTGATCCTTGACCGACCGGCGCGGGTCGAACTCGTTCGCCGTCACGCCGTGCACCTTCGGATCGCGGTTGGCCGCCACGTAGGAGGCGAGGATCGCCTCCCCCTTGGGGATACGGAAGCCCGCGATGTCGATGTCCTCGACGGCGTAACGCAGCGGCAGATGGGCGACCGGCGCCTCGAAGCGCAGCGACTCCTCCACCACGTCCGACCAGGGGATCCGGCCCGCCACCACGTCGGCACGCTGGTCCGCCCGGGTGAGCAGCGCGAAGATGGCCTGATCGAGCAGGTTCACCGTCGTCTCGTGCCCCGCGTTGATGACCAGCATCAGGGTGTCGACGAGTTCCTTCTCGGTCAGCTGCGAGCCGTCCTCTTCGTCCCGGCTGGCGATCAGCACACTGGTGATGTCGTCGCCCGGGGTCTCCCGCCGATACGCCACGAGTTCGCTGATGAGCCGGTACATCTCCAGGTAGTTGGCCTGGGCTTCCTCCGGCCCGAAGGAGGTGTCGAAGAATCCGTCGACACATTTCCGCACGCCGGGGCCCAAGTGCTCGGGCACGCCCATCAGCTCGGTGATGACCTGGATCGGCACCGGATAGGCGTAGCCCTCGCGCAGGTCGACGGCCGTGCCGGGCGGGGTCGCCGCCAGCTGGTCGAGCAGGTCGGCGGTGATCGCTTCGATGCGCGGTCGAAGCGCCACCGTCCGACGGTGCGTGAACGCGGGAGCGACCAGCTTGCGCAGCCGCCGATGCTCGGCGCCGTAGGCGGTGAACATGTTGTCGACCGCCACCCATGGGTGCAGCGGCCACTCCTGGGTGATCTCGCCGTTCATGAACGCCGCCCAGTGCTGCCTGGGATCCTTCGACACGCGCGGGTCGGCCAGAAGGCTCTTGAGCACGACGGCATCGGTGATCGACCACGCCGGCACCCCGCCGGGCAGTTCCACCAGGGCCACCGGCCCACGCTCGCGCAGCCGCGCCGCTTCGCCTTGGATATCGGAACCGGTCAGATCCAAGACTATCGGCTCTTGCGACATCGGACGCTTCTCCTTACACCATGTTCAACGGAGGGGACTTGGGGAAGACGACCGGCAAGGCCGCCAACGCCCGGTGGAATGGGCCGGGCCGCCAGACCACTTGGTCCACGGGCACGGCCAGTTGCATTTCGGGGAGAGCGTCCAGGAGCTGGTCGATGGCTTCCTGGACGACCACCGACGCCACCGACTTCGCGGGACAGGCGTGCGGCCCGACCGCCCACGCCAAGTGGGAACGGTTGCCGGTGCGGTCGCCGCCGCGGATCGCCGGATCGTTGTTGCAGGCGGCGAGGCTGACCAGAACCGGCTGATGCGCGGGCAGCCAGGTGTTGTCGATCAAGATGGGCTGCCGGGGATAGGTGATGCAGAAGTTCGCCATCGGCGGGTCGTTGAACAACACCTCGTCCAGCGCGTCGCGCGTGGACAGGCTACCGCCGAGGACGTCGCCGCCGAAACGGTCGTCGGTGAGCATCAGCAGCAGGGTGTTGGTGATCAGGTTCTGCTGCGGCTCGATTCCGGCGCCGTAGAGGCTGATCAGGTTCGACAGCATCTCCTCGTCGTTCAGATTGGACGAGTGATGGGCCAACCGGGACGTCACGTCGTCGCCCGGCTCCGCGCGGCGCTCGTGGATCAGCTCCATCAACGCCTCCGACAACATCTGCATGCCCTTGGCCGCCTCGACGGTGTCGAACAGCATCGCCATGCCCGTGGCGACCCGCTGCCCCAGTTCCCTCGAACAACCGACGATCCGATTGAGCACTTCGAAGACGAGCGGGAACGCGTACTGCGTCACCAGATCGGCGGATCCGACCTCGCAGAAGTTGTTGATCAGCGGAATGGCGATACGCTCGACCATCGAATGCACTTCGTGCAGGTCGATGGCGTCGATGCTCGCGGTATAGGCGCCCCGGTAGCGGGCGTGCGCGGCGCCGCTGTTGCGCAGTGCGTTCGGATACCACTCCATCATCGGCCGGATGGGCGAGTCCTCGGGGATGTTCTTCTGCCAGATACGGGGATCGGCGGGGAAGTGCTCGGGATCGTTGAGGATCCGGACGGCTTCCTGATAGCCGATCACCAGCGTGGCGGGCACACCGGGCGACAGTTCGATCGGGACCAGCGAACCATGGCGCCTGCGCATCTCCCGGTAGACCCCGTGCGGGTCGGCCGCGAAACCCTCCGCGTAGAGGGGAATCCTGGGACCGTCGGTATCGATCGGCGATCCGTGCGCGACCGGGCAGGCGCCGCCGGCTAGGTGCGTGGGGAAGGTCGAGGACTGAGACATGGTCAAATGCGAGACTCCAAACGGTGGAACAAGAATTCGACGAGCGTGATCAGCGAACGCAGGCACGTGCCCCGATCACGCGCGTCCAGTGCCGTCAGCGGTGTGCCCGGTTCCAGGTCGAGGGCATCGCGCACCTCTTCCAGCGGGTAGGGCCGCGCGCCTTCGAACTGATTGACCGCCACCGAATACGGGACGCCGCGTTCCTCGAGCACCGAAAGGACCTCGTCGGACTTCTCGATGCGGCGGGTGTCGACCAGCACGAGCGCGCCGAGCGCACCGCGGGCCAGCTCCTCCCACAAGGGGACGAAACGCTGCTGGCCCGGAGTGCCGAACAGGTAGAGCGCGAGTTTCGGACTGAGCGTGATGCGACCGAAGTCCATCGCGACCGTGGTCTGCGATTTGCCGGGCAGCCCCGCCATGTCGTCCACACCGACGCTGGCTTCGGTGATGGTCTCCTCGGTGCGCAGCGGCTTGATCTCCGAGACGCTGCTCACGAACGTGGTCTTGCCGACACCGAAGTTGCCGGCCACCAGCAGTTTCACCGAGCGGGTCACGGTCTCCGGCACGTAGTCGACGGCGCGATCAGACGGCGAGAGCACGGAGCCCATTGAGTACCTCCTCCAGCAGAGCGATCTCCGGCAGGGACTCGGCCGGGGTGGGGGTGACCAGGTGCCCGCCGTCCATGAGATCGGACGCGACGATCTTCACGACGGACGGCGGGAGGTCGAGGTACGCCGCGATCTCGGCGATCGACAGCGCACCTCGACGGCTGCACAGGGCCATGACCCGGCGCGCGTCGGGCGACGCGCCGGGGAGTGGATCTTTGGCGGTCAGGACCAAAGTAACCAGGTCCAGCTCGCGAGTGGGACGCGTACGCCCTCCGGTGCGCACATAGGCCCGGACCAGGTCCGGGTCGCGCCGCGGCTTGCTCATGACGGCACCTCGCTCGTGCTCGGCTCCGTGATGCCCAGCGGCGCAGTACCTTTGACTCGCTCGCTGCGCTCGATCATGGCATTTCGCTGCCGTCTACGCGCCTGCGCGGCTGACTGCCGAGCTCGCGCCCGACCCGGCCGGCCAGCTCGTTCATCCGGTGGGCGACGAGGCCCACGTCGATGTCGTTGGTGGTCGCGACGCCGAGCAGCGCGCCCTCCCCCGCCGCGGTGATGAGGATCATCCCCTGGTCGTACTCGGTCATGTTCTGCCGCACCCCGTTCGCGGAGTCGCCGCAGAACTCGCCGAGCGCCTTGCCGAGCGAGCGCAGGCCCGAAGCCGCGGCGGCGAAGCGTTCCGCCTCGTCGCGGGCGATCCCCGCGGAGTGGGCGATGCGCAGGCCGTCGTCGGAAAGCAACACCGCGAACCGCACACCCGTGATGTTGAGATCTTCGAGTAGCCAGCCCAGTTTGTTGCTGCTGTCGGTCACGGGTGTGGCCATCAGGATGTCATCCCTTCCGTGTCATCGGATGCGGCGGCGCGGCCGCTCTTGGAGCCGGTATGCCAAGCTGCGGCGACCTCGGGGCGAGCGAGGCCGGGTTCGGTGCGCGGCCCGACCGGGGCGAGCGCGACCGTTCGGCGTCGTCGCTTGGGTAGTCCGCCGCTGGTGATCTCGCTGACCGTCAGCGAGTGCTCGTCCTCGACGGGCTGCTCGCTCGGCGCGTCCTTCGCGGGAACTGTGGCCGGCTCCGGTTTTGCCTCGGTCACGGGCGCGACCTCCTGGACGTTCTGCGGGGTGACCAGCAGCGACTCCGGGATGTAGACCATCGCGCGCATGCCGCCGTAGACGTTCGGGCCGTCGATGTAGACGGTGAAACCGTAACGGCGGGCCAGCGCGGCGATACCCGGGAAGCCGACCTTCGGCGACGGGCCGAGCTGGTGGATGTCGACGGGCCGCTCGTGCGCGAGCACTTGGCGGGCTTCCTCCATCTGCTCGGCGTTCATCCGCACGCCCGCGTCATCGATGATGACGGTGACGCCGTGATGACCCTCCTGGAAGTTGACGTCCACGTAGGAGGTCGGCGGAGAGTACCGCAACGCGTTGTCCAGCAGGGTCGCCAGCGTGTGCACGAGGGGTTCCACCGCACGGCTGATCACGACGCGGTCGAGCTGGTTGGGCCGCACCCGCAGGTATTCCCGGACGCGTCCGATGGCGCCGCCGACCACGTCGGTCAGTGTCTGCGCTGGCCAGCGGCGGCCGGGCAGGCCACCGCAGACGATCACGTAGGACTGCGCCTGACGGATCATCTGCTGCACGGTGTGGTCGATGCGGGTGAGGGTCTCGTACACCGCGTCGTCGCGATGCTCACGCAGCGCGGCGCTCACCACCTGGCTGACGTCCGCGCCGAGGCTGACCACCGAGGTGCCGAACGAGCGGACCGCGGCGCTGGTCGCCTGCCGCGACGCGGCGGCGACCTCGGTGCGCGCGGTCTCCTCGGCGGCCTTGATCGCCTGCTGCGCTTCGTTGTTGGTCAGGTCCCTGGTCTCCGAGCGCATCAGGCTCAGATCGTCGGCGTACCGCTCGGAGATCCACCGCAGGATCTGCGCGAGCCGCGAATTCTCCATGCCCGCCTGGACTTCGACCGGGGGCACCTGCGACTCGAACCGCCGGATCGACTCGGCCACCGCGGGTAGCGTGGTGGCGGCGAACCGCTCGAGCGTGTCTTCTGTCGCGCGTTGTTCCCTGATCAGCGTCTCGACCTTGGCCCGCTGAGCCCTGGCATACTGCACTGCATACAACGCCCCCGCTACGGCGATCACCACAGCGGCGGCGAGGATCCATGAAAGCACCACGGCGATATCTTGATTCATCAGTTCTTTCGTCGTTGACTGGTCTCGAGGAATCGGCCCACTGCCATCCTGCTTCGCTCGCCTTCCCTCGCCTGCCGACCATGAACGGACCGGTCGGTGGGGTCCGCGTCGGAGTACCGGAAACCCCGCGACGACACCGGCACTCACCAGAGTGCCTACCGCATAGTGCCCGCAGGACAGGCGATTACACGTGAATCGCCGACCGCCCGGATCGTGTCCGAACGGTAACCAGAACCCGACCATTCGCACATTAGCAGCATTCCAACGAAGTCTCTGCCGATCCCATCGACACTTTCCGGATTCCCGGAGCTGGGACGATACGTGCCGCAGATCGCGACATAGTTGGGCAATAATGTTGGGCTGCCATGCAACCCGCAGGCCATTTGCCCTGCGTACGGGACCGCGCGCCGGACGGGCACCGGAGACGGCCGTCTCGGCGCTTCGGTCGATGCGCCCGCCGCGATAGGGGCCGAGCAGGCAGAACAGGCATTCACTGACGCGTCAACAAATGTATTGGCGGGTGTCGCGATTCGTTTTCGCAAAGACGAGTTCGCCTGGAACCGGAAGTCCACCCGACCGGCCGCCCTCCCGGCCGGGCGCACCACCGGCGCCGGATACCATGCGCCCATGGCAAAGCTGAAGGTCTCGGTCGACGTCCCGATCTCGCCCGAGGAGGCCTGGACGCACACCTCCAACCTCGCCGAACTCGACAAATGGCTGACCATGCACGAAGCGTGGCGCGGTGCGGTTCCGGCCGAGCTGACCGTCGGCACCCAGCTGGTCGGCATCGCCTCGGTGAAGGGCCTGCGCAACCGGGTCACCTGGACCGTGCGGGCCGCCGAGCCGCCGCGTCGCCTGCAACTGACCGGCGCGGGCAAAGGCGGCACGAAACTGGGACTGCAACTGCTCGTCGCGCCGAAAGGCTCCGGATCGGAGGTCACCGTCGACATCGAACTCGGCGGCGCGCCCCTGTTCGGCCCGATCGGCTCCGGAGTGGCCCGCGCGGTCAAAGGCGATATCGAGCGCTCGCTGGACCGCTTCATCGCCCTCTACGGCTGACCTCGACCGTCACCCGCCGAGGGCGTCGAAGATCTCCTCGGCGCGGTCGCGGGTGCGGTACATGTCCCACGCGGTGTCGGCCAGGTCGTCCGGATCGAGGGTGTGGCCTTCGGGGCTGCCGAAGCGCGCCGGATCGGCGGTGACCATGGCGTGGATGTCGCCGCGTTCGACGAGGCCGCCGATGGTGAGCGTGCCCGCGTAGAGGTTGCGCCCGGCCAGCGCGGCGTTGAGGGTGAGCGCGTAGTTGCGCAGCGCGGCGGCCGCGAGAGCGAGGTGGCCGAGCATGGGCATGGGGCGGACACTGGAGAGCCCCCCGGCGAAAAACAGTGCGCCGTCGCCATGTTCGAGCATTCCGGGCAGCACGTCGCTCACCACGTCGATCGCGGGCCACACCCACTCGAACGCCGACTGTGCCGTGGCCGCGTCGACGTCGGTGATCGGCACCGGATGCTGCGCCGGCCCCGGCCCGTAGTAGACCATGCCGATCGGGCCGCCCCCGCGGATGTCACCGAGTACCGCGCCGAGCCGCGAGCGATCGGTGACGTCCGCGACGTGGGCGGTGGCGTCGATGCCGCGACTTGCCAGGTCCGCCAGATACGCGGCATGCCGCGCGTCGCTCCGTGAGACCAGCGCGACCCGGAATCCTTCCCGGCCGAAGCGCCGCGCCATCGACATGCCGAGACCGGGGCCGACGCCGACGATCACCGCTGTTCCCTGCTGTGCCATGCCTTCTCCTAGAATCTGAGGCCCCCCTCGAATTCGTACCGTAGCACGAAATCGAGGGCTGCCTCAGATTTTGTAGAATGACCGGGTGACCAAACCGCTGCGCCGCGACGCCGCCCGCAATCGCGAGAAATTGCTCGCAGCAGCGGCCGATGTCTTCACCGAGCAGGGACTGGAAGGCTCCCTGGAAGAAATCGCGCGGCGCGCGGGTGTCAGCATCGGGACCCTCTACAACCATTTCCCGACCCGCGACGCGCTCATCGACGCACTCCTACCGCCCCGGCTGGCGGCGGTGGACGAGATCGCCGCCCGGGCAGCGGCAGAGCCGGACGCGTGGACGGCGTTCACCGGGTTCGTCGAAGACCTGCTGGTCCGGCTGACCGCCGATCGCGGTCTGCTCGAGGCGTTCACCGGGGATCATCCCGCCGCGGTGCGACTGGCGCAGGCCTGCCACCGCGGAATGTCGCAGCTGTCGGCCATTCTCGCGCGCGTGCGGGAAGACGGTGCGCTGCGCGCCGACGCGACCGACGAAGACGTCGTCAACTTGGTATGGGCGCTGTCGCTGCTCGGCGAGACCACGGGCTCGCCGTCGTGGCGGCGCGCCTTGCAGATCGTGTTCGACGGCCTGCGAAGCCGTCGGTGACCGGAAGGATTGCGACACGTGCCTCACGCAGTGGCGTCCGACGGGGTTCGCCTCGCCTATCAGGTGGCGGGCGCGGGTAGCCCGCTGGTCCTGCTCGCGGGTCAGGCCAACACCCACCACTGGTGGGACGGCATCCGCGCGGACTTCGAGACCCAACACCGCACCATCACCCTCGACTGGCGTGGCACCGGCGACAGCGACAAACCCGACGAGGTGTACAGCACGGCGGGTTTCGCCGACGACGTGGTCGCGGTACTCGACGACCTGGGCGTAGACCGGGCCGCCGTCTACGGCACGTCCATGGGCGGCCGGGTGGCCCAATGGTTGGCCGCGCGGCATCCCGATCGGGTGCACACCCTGGTGCTCGGCTGCACCTCTCCCGGCGGGAAGCATGCCGTCGAGCGCGGGCCGGAGGTCAGGCGCTCGCTCGCGCAGTCCGATCCGGCCGCCGCCCGCCAGGCTCTGCTGGAACTGATGTACACCCCCGACCGGCTGGCGAGTACGGCCGGCCCGTACAACACACTCGGCGATCCGGCCATGCCCGCCTATGCGAAACGCAGGCATCTCTACGCCAGCAACAAGCACGACGCGTGGGACGTTCTGCCGGACATCCGCGTCCCCACCCTGGTGGTGCACGGCACCGATGATCGGTTCAATCCGGCGGCGAACGCTCTCTTACTGGCCGAGCGCATTCCCGGTGCGCGACTGCATCTGGTCGAAGGCGCACGGCACGCGTACTTCGACGAGTTCCGTGCGGTGGCGAGCCCGGTCGTCCGGACATTTCTCGACGCGGCGCGGCCCTGACCTGCCGCCGCCGGTACGTCCTGGTGGACCGGCGTGGCGCGTGCCCGCTGGACTGTCCCGGGATCGCCTGGCGGACAGGCGATCCCGGGACATGTACCGCTACGCGTGGATCACGGTCGCCGCGTCGGCCGCCTGCGGGTCCTTCGGCTTCGTGCGCGGCAGGAAGGACGCCGGGATCAAGGTGAGCACGATCAGCACCAGCGCCACCACATAGGTGTGGCTGAACGCTTCGGCGGCCTGCTGCAGACCGGTATCGACGGCCCCGGGCGGAAGCTGCTCCGCCAGGCGGGGATCGAAGTTCGACGCGATCGCCGGACGCGCGAGCGGTTGGTTGTTCAGCAGGTTGGTCAGCACCACCGACATCGTCGCCGTGCCGATCGAGCCCGCGGTCTGGTTGACGATGTTCATCAGCGTCGACCCGCGCGCCACCTGCTGGTGGGTCAGGGTCTGGATCGCCGCGGTCATGATCGGCATCATGGTGCAGCCCATGCCCAGGCCCATCACGACCAGCGCGCCGATCATCGGCAGATACGAGCTGTCCGCGTCGAGTTGGACGAAGTAGGCGGTGCCGATCGAGATCAGCGTGATGCCGATGAGCACGATCTTGCCGGGGCCGATCTTGTCCACGAAACGCCCCGCGATCGGCATGCTGAGCATCGCGCCGATGCCCTGCGGCGCGATCAGCAGACCCGCTTGCAGCGCCGACTCGCCGCGCACCTGCTGCAGATACGTCGGCAGGAGCAGACCCGCCCCGAAGAACGCGACGGCGAACAGCACCATCGTGAGTACCGCGAAGGTGAGCGCGCGGTTGCGGAACAGATGCAGATCGATGAGCGGGTGTTCGGTGCGCAGCGCGTGCAGCACGAACGCGACCATCAGCAGCGCGCCGATGGCGGCCGGGATCAGCACCCGCGCCGCCAGCACCGTTCCCTGCTCCGGGATGGAGGAGACGCCGAACAGGAACAGGGCCAGGCCGGGCGAGGCCAGCAGCATGCCGATGAAGTCGAACGACTCCGACGGCTCCGGCTTGTCGCTGGGCAACACGATGAACGCGAGCGCCAGGGCGACCACGCCGATCGGCAGGTTGATCAGGAAGATCCAATGCCAGCTGAAGTTCTCGATCAGCCAGCCGCCCAGGATGGGGCCGCCGATCGGGCCGAGCAGCATCGGCACGCCCAGCACCGCCATCACCCGGCCCACCCGCTGCGGGCCGGCGGCATGGGTCATGATCGTCATGCCCAGCGGCATCAGCATGCCGCCACCCAGGCCCTGGATCACGCGGAAGGCGATCAGCGATTCGATGTTCCACGCCGTGCTGCACAGCAGGGAGCCGAGCACGAAGAAGGTGAGCGCCATGATGTACAGCCGCTTGGTGCCGAAACGGTCGGCCGCCCAGCCGGTCAGCGGGATCACGGTGGCCAGCGCGAGCGTGTAGCCGGTCATCGTCCACGCCGCGATGGCGTAGCTCGTGTCGAATTCGCGCTGGAAGGTCGGGATGGCGACGCTGACGACGGTGATGTCGAGAATCGACATGATCGCGCCCAGCACGACCACGCCGGCGACCTTGAAGACGGCCGCGTCCAGTTTGTCGCTCGTCGGGTCGGGCCCAGCAGCCTGGGTATCCGGAGGTTGTGTCACCGCTTAAGCGTGGCACCTTCGGGGCCGCAATACCAGTCATTACCGGTTCCTGTCGCCGGGAATTCCGCGAGCACCGACAACGCGGCCCGCGTCGCGGCCTCGCTCGCGGGTAGCAGCGGCAACCGGACCATCGGACTCGGTATGCGACCCTGCGCCGCGAGCACCGCTTTGATCACCGTCGGATTGGGTTCGGCGAACAGCGCGGCCGACAATACCGCCAGCCGGTGACCGAGCGACCGCGCCGCGCCGACCGGACCGGTGCGCCACGCGGCGACCAGAGCCGCGAACGCCGCGGTGTGCACGGCGGCGGAGGCCGTGATCGCGCCGGATGCGCCGAGGGCCAGCAGCGCCGGAGCGAACAAGTCGTCGCCGGCCAGCACGGCGAAATCCGCGGGCAACGCGCTCATCAGCGCGACGGTCGCTTCGTCGACGGCGCCGACGGCATGCTTGAGACCGATGACGTTGGGCAGGTCGGCGAGGGCGAGCAAGGTGCCGGTACCGAGGGAGAGCCCCGTCCGGTAGGGGATGTGGTAGACGACCAGCGGCACCGGCGCCGCCGCGGCGAGCTCACGGAAGTGCGCGAGCACACCCGCCTCGGAGGGCCGCGTGTAGTACGGGACCACGGTGAGGGCCGCGGCGCTCCGCGCGTCCAGACCTTCGAGGGCTTCGACGGAAGCGGCCGTCGAGTTCGATCCCACGCCGACGATCAACGGCGCGTCGTGTGCCCGGCAGACGCGCGCGCAGACGGCGACCACCTCCGCCCGCTCCGGGGCCGTCAGGGTCGCGGGTTCCCCGGTGGTGCCGAGTGCGACGAGGCCGGTGGCACCGTCGTCCAGTACCTCGTGGGCGAGCCGCTCCAGCGCGTCGGCGGCGAGTGCGCCGTCGGCGGTGAACGGCGTGATCAGGGGGACGAAAAGACCTGCGAGCGTCATGACAGTCAGCCTGATCGCTGAAAACCATCAGATCCAGTTCACGTTTCTGTCGCAGACCATAAGCTGAACTGATGCTCGATGTCCGCAAACTGCGTCTGCTGCGGGAACTGTCCCATCGCGAGACCATCGCCGCGGTCGCGGAAGCCCTCGCCTACACCCCTTCGGCGGTCTCCCAGCAGCTCACCGCCCTGGAACGGGAGGCGGGTGTGCCGCTGCTCGCGCGAACCGGCCGGCGGGTGACGCTCACCCCGGCGGCGGTGGCCCTCGTCCAGCACACCGAGCGCATTCTCGCGGTGCTCGAGCAGGCCACCGCCGAACTCGCCACGACACGCGCCGAACTGACCGGAACTCTCCGCATCGGAGCGTTCCCCACCGCCGTGCGGACCATCCTCTCCCCCGCACTCGTCGCGCTGAGCAGTGCGCATCCACGGCTGGAACTGCGCGTGACCGAACTGGATCCGGCGCTGGCGCCCGACGCGCTCCGCGCCGAGACACTGGACGTCGCGCTGATCCAGGAGTACGACTACGTGCCGGTCCCCGCCGATCCCGCGCTGCACAGCGAGCCGCTGTTCGAGGAGGTCGTCTATCTCGCCGCGCGCTGCCCCGGCCCGCTCTCCGCGCACCGCGAAAGTCCCTGGATCGCGAGCACGCCCGGCACGCTGTGCCACACGATGACGGTGCGCGCTTGCGAGGCGGCGGGATTCACACCCCGGATCCGGCATCACGCCGACGACTTCGGCACGGTCCTCGCGCTCGTGGCGGCCGGGCAGGGCGTCGCGCTGGTCCCGGAATTCGGGACGCGGGATTGCCCAGGAGGCGTCACGCTCGTCGCACTGCCGACGCGACGGCGGACCCACCTCGCCTATCGGCGCGGCGCGGGCGACCATCCCGTCGTGCGCGCCGCTCGGGTGGCGCTGCGCGAATCGGCCGAACGCTCTCCCGGCCGCTGACCACTCAGCGCAGCCGATACCGGCTGGTCGGCACGACATCCAGGTTCCGATCGCCACCGAAGGTCGCGACGCTGGCCATCAGCCGGTCGATCCGGCGGGCCAGCTCCGCCGCGTCACCGCCGCTGCCGTAGAACGCGTGCGGATCGCCGAGCGCTTCGATCGGGAACAATTCCTCCACGATTCCCGCGATGCCGGGCGCACCGGCCGTGGCGGGCCCGGTCACGACGTT